>JBBSPA010000060.1:0-26442 GCA_038259225.1 Propionibacteriales bacterium | reverse complement strand
CGCTCGGCTCCGCCTCGCACCGTCCCCATCGTTCGCTCGGCTCCGCCTCGCACCGTCCCCATCGTTCGCTCGGCTCCGCCTCGCACCGTCCCCATCGTTCGCTCGGCTCCGCCTCGCGAACACTGGCGCGGTGACACAGAGGTCGGGCAGGTGACCGATGCCGCCTTCTGACAGGTAGACGTCGTTGTGGAAGAACACGTCGCCGGGCTTCATCTCCTCAATCGGGTAGTCCCGGGCGACCGGGTGGACCAAGGCGGAGTACGAACGGCCGGTCAGCTTGCGCAGTCGCCGGTCGTGGATGCCGGCCCGGTAGTCGTGGGCGTCCCGGATCATCGGGGAGCGCGACGTCCTGCCGATGGCGGTCTCGACCTCCATCTCGACCGACGCCAGGTAGCCCTCGACGATCTCGACCAGGATCGGGTCCACCGCCCCCGACGTGTCCGACGCGGGGGTCGTCATAGCGACCTCAGCGTCTGACAACTCAGGCATGGGTGATCACCAGGTTGCCGTAGCGGTCGACCTCGGCGCGAAAGGCCGGGTGCAGCGGCACGGTCGAGGAGAACTCCTCGAGCACCGCCGGCCCCTCGACCACGTCGCCATGACCGAGCCGGGCGCGGTCCACGACGCTCGCCTCCACCCAGTCGTCGAAGAACACCCGCCGTGTGCCGGTGACGGCGCTCCGCGCGCCCGCACCCGCGCCGACCTCGGTGACCTCGGGCTTGCGGATCGGACCGATGCCGGTGACCCGGAGGTTCACCCACTCGACCTGCTGACGCCGGTCGTCGCGAAAGTCATAGCCGTACAGCCGACGATGCTCGTCGTGGAAGGTGCTCACGACTGCCTCGACGACCTCCGCCGTCAGGGCACCCACGCCCATCGGGATCCGGACCTCGTAGGCCTGCCCGAAGTACCGCAGGTCCGCCGAGCGCTCGAACTGCCGCTCGGCGTCGGGGAAGCCCTCACGCCCGAGGGCGCCGGCCGCATCGTCGGTCAGGCCGTCGACGATGGCCTGGAACGCCTCAAGGTCCAGGCGTTCGTGCAAGGTGACGGCGGTCTGGACGTAGTCGTTGCGGACGTCGACGGTCAGCAAGCCGTACGCCGACAGGTTGCCCGGATTCAGCGGCACGACCACTCCTTCGAGTCCGAGGATGTCAACGAGCCGGCACGCCAGCAGTGAGCCCGAGCCACCGAATGTGACGAGATGGAAGTCCCGGACGTCCAGACCGCGTTTGACCGTGATCTGGCGCAGCGCGTTCGCCTGGTTCCAGGCGGAGATCTCGAGCACCCCGGTTGCGGCGCGCTCCCACGACAGCGACAGTTTGCCCGCCAGGTCCTCGACTCCGGCCCGCGACAGGTCGACGTCCAAGGGGACCTCCCCGCCCAGCAGATGGGGTGGAATGCGACCGAGCAGCACGTGGGCGTCGGTGATGGTCGTCTGGTTGCCGCCGCGGCCGTAGCACATCGGACCGGGATCGGCACCGGCCGAGTGCGGGCCGACCTTGAGCGTGCCTTCTGGGCTGATCCAGGCAACCGAACCGCCGCCGGCACCGACCGTGACGACGTCGATCATCGGGATCTTGCTCGGGTAGGCACCGATGGTCCCCTCGGTGGTCAGCGCCGGGTGCCCGTCGATCACGACCGTCACGTCGGTCGAGGTTCCGCCCCCGTCGCACGTCACGACCCGGTCGAACCCCGCGGTCGCGGCCACCACTGCAGCACCGAGCGCCCCGGCCGCCGGGCCGGACAGCACCGTGGTGATCGGCTGGTGAACCACTTCCTCGGCCGACAGCACGCCACCGTTGGACTTCATCACGTAGAACGGGATCGCCCGCTGCGCCTTGGTGGTTTCGACAGGCTCAACCACCGGGTGCCGCTCAACCACCGGGTGCCGCTCGACCAAGGACCCGAGCCGGTCGGTGATGTTGGCGACGTAGCGCCGGATGTCGGGCTTCACCGCGGCGTCCACGAGCGTGGTGACCGAGCGTTCGTACTCGCGGTACTCGCGCAGGACGTCCGACGAGATCGAGACGACGGCGGCCGGGTGCTCGTGCGCGATCACCTCGCGCATCGCCCGCTCGTGGGCCGGATCGGCGTACGCATGCAGGAAGCAGACCCCGATCGTGCCGATCCCGCGGTCCCGGAAGAAGCGCGCCGCACGCCGCGCTGAGTCCGTGTCGAAGGGACGGATCTCGGAGCCGTCCACCGCAAGCCGACCGCCCACCGCCTTGACGCGGTCTGCGGGCACGATCCGCGCCGGCTTCACCCAGAAGTAGGAGTTGCCGTAGCCGTCGGGCACCGACTGTCGCGCGATCTCGAGGACGTGCTCGTAGCCCTCGGTGGTGACGAAGCCGAGATTCTCGACCTTGCCCTCGAGCAGCTTGTTGGTCGCCACAGTGGTGCCGTGTGACACCGCTGTCACCGCCTCGCCGCCAAGGCCGAGCGCATCGAGGACCTTCTCTACCCCCGCCATGAACCCGATCGCGGGGTCGGCCGGAGTCGACGGTGTCTTGGTCGTGACGAGCTCCCCGGTCTCCTCGTCGACGGCCACCACGTCGGTGAACGTGCCACCGGTGTCGATGCCGATCCGGATCCGTCGGGTCACTGGATCTCCTGGTCAGGGTGGCCGCTGGACGCGTCCGCAGCTGTAGGCGCGCCGGCCCGCCGGTACGCGAACCGGGTCGCACCGGGTGCGGCCAACGTCTGGAGATGCTTGCCGATCAGGTCCAGGTTGCGGTCGGCGAGGTGGTCGAACCCCTGCCGGACGCTGCTGCCGGGGGTCAACGAACGCAGTGCCTGCTCGGGGTCGAGCCGTGCGCTCACCCACTGCTCGTACGTCGAGCCGCGCGCGACCACCTCGGCGACCGGCGTGACGATCATCGAGTTGCCGAAGTAGAGCACCCCGGCCGGATCGGTCCCGGTCGCGTTCGTGCCGATCACGTAGACATGGTTGTCGTAGGCCCGAGCCCGGTTGGTCAGCTCCCAGATGTCGGCGCTGCGCAGCAACGCCGACGGCCGGGCGATCACCTCCGCGCCTTGCAGGGCCGTGATCCGCGACAGCTCCGGATAGTCGCCGTCGAAGCAGATGATCAGCCCGATGGCACCGAGCTCTGTCTCCACGACGCAGCTGTCGTCGCCAGGAGTGACCCATCCCCCACCGGTGACGATCTCGGTGCAGAAGGGATGCGTCTTGCGGTAGACGCCGAGCGTCGACCCGTTCGGGCCGACCAGGGCAGCGGAGTTGAAGACCAGGGCGGGGGTTGGTCCGCGCTCGTAGGCGCCGTAGACCAGGTGGATGCCCAGCTCGGCCGCGACGTCGTGCAACGGCTGGTTCTGTTCACCGGGTACGGCGTCGACGAGATCCCACAGAGCGTCCGGTCCGATGCCTGGGGTGAAGCCCGTCGTGCAGGTCTCGGGAAGCACGACGAGCTCAGCGCCACTCGCGTTGACGCAGTCACGGACCCACGTCACGCAGTGCTCGACGTTCAGCGCGATCGACGCGCTGGTCAGCGGCCCGGGTCGGGGCTGGACCTGGACGGCGGCCGCGATGAACGGGCGCATCAGCCGCGCCGGCGGCGGCCGGTGAGCCAGCCTCCGACGATCACCCCGAACAGCGCCGCACCGGCGCCGACCAGGGCACCCTGGAGGAAGCCTCCGGACGGACCCGCGGCCGCCGCGCCAGGGGCCTCGAAGACTGTGGGCGGATGGGTCTGATCGCTCACCCCGACGGCCGCCGCGGAAGCCGCAGATGCGGCGGTCCGGCCGTTGATGGCGTCGTCGACGGCGGAGAAGAACTCTCCGGCTGTCTTCTTCGCGACTCCGGTCAGCATCCGCTGTCCGACCCCGCCGATCATCCCGCCGATGACCGCATCGGCGTCGTAGGTGAGCGTGGTCGTGCCATCGCCGGCGTCGGCAAGCTTGACGAGCACGTCGGCACTCACCGTGCCGGGGCCGCCGGCACCGGACGCCTTCAGCACGAACGTGTCCGGTGGGTTCTGGTCGGTAAGCCGCACCTGCCCGTTGTAGACGCCCTTGATCGACGCGACGCCAGCACTGATCGTCATCGTGTAGGCGTCGTCGCCGATCGCCTCCAGCCGCTGACAGCCCGGGATGGTGCGCACCAGCACCGCCGGGTCGTTCAGCGCGTTCCAGACCGCGTCCGGCGGGGCGTGCAGGCTGGCCGAGCCGGAAACCATCATCGTTGGAGTCCCTCCGCTCACGCAGTACGTCGCCACCACCCCTCACGGGCTGTCTGGCGACCCTACGAACAACCCTAGGGCAGCCCTACGGCGACACTCGCCGAAGGATCAACCGATCCCTGGGCGAGTGTCGTCGTCGAGGTACCTCGGCGTGGTCTCGCCGAGCCAGCCTGCGCTGCAGGACGCTCCGATCGACCGCAGCCCCTCAGGTGGCCGGGAAGGGGAACACCGCCGGGCTACGGAAGCCGTCGTCGCTGACCGACCGGACCCCGAAGATCACGTTGTCCTTGGACAGGTCGATGGTGGCGGTGTCGACCTCACCCACGTCGATCACGTGCGTCCAGTACGGGTTGATCGTCGGCCGCCAGACGACTTCGTACCCGGCCAGCTCGGGGTCGCTGCCGTGCGTCCATCTCAGTGTCGTGTCATTGGTCAGCACCGAGGTGTCGATGACGACGTCCTGCGGAAGACCGGGCGCTTGTGCCAGTGACCACAAGGCGGCCCCGTTCACCCGCGCCACCCGCGCGATGTAGTCGAAGTCCAGGAACTCGATCAGGTCGCCGTACTGGATGCCGTTCTCGACGCGCACGTCTTGATGTTGGTGGGCGAAGTTCTCGTTGGGCTCGGTGAAGCGAGCGGCCGGGAAGCCCTGGGCCAGGAAGCCGGTGTGGTCACCGCCGCGCAGGTAGCGGTCGAGCCGGTAGATGATGCGGACGTTCATGCCCGACGTCTTCCGTCCCGCGACCTCGGTAACGAAACGTGCCAGCTCGCGCGCCGGCGAGTCGTTCTCACCACCCAGGGTCAGCCGCAGCTTCGCCGTTGCCGGGTCCTCGCTCGGCGGCGGGCCCTGGGCGAACAGCCGCACGCTGCGCGGATCCCGGGTGCCGTCATCGGCTCGGCTGCTGCCGACGATGTCGTTGGTGAACATGCCCTGCACGTCGACGCCGGCGTCCTTGAGCTGCTTGGCCAGGAAGTTCGAGCCGTACAGCCCCTGCTCCTCGCCCGCCACGGCGGCGAAGATGATCGTCGCGTCCGAGTGGTGGGTGGCCATCACCCGCGCCAGCTCCATGGCGACGGCCACGCCGGAGGCGTCGTCGTCGGCGCCGGGCGCGTCGCTGGTCGCGTTCATCACGTCGGTGACCCGTGAGTCGTAGTGACCGCTGACCACATAGGTACGGTTCGGGTCGACATCGCCCTTCAAGGTCGCGACGACGTTGCTGATCCGGGTCGGCGTCGGAATCCGGGACGCCGGTTCTTGGATGTACGACGGCACCGTCACGGTCATCCGACCGCCAGACGCAGCGGCGTACCGCCTCATCTCCGAAGCGATCCAGTCCCGGGCCGCGCCGATTCCCCGCGTCGGGTCGTCCTGCTCGGACAGCGTGTGTCGAGTGCCGAACGAGACGAGCTTGCGGATGTTCGCCTCGATCCGGGCCGGCCTGATCGCTGCGAGGATGGCGCGAAGCTCGCGGTTCGGGTGCTGCGGGCGGACCGCACGGCCGGGCCCGGGCGGCCAGTCGTCGCCGGGCAGCCCGCCCCGACCGTCAGCCGCCGCCGGAGAGGCGATCAGTGCGGATCCGACTGTCCCGGCGGCGAGAGCGCCGGAGCCGGCCAGGAAGGCCCGCCGACTGGCGGAAGGAGATCTGGCGGAAGTTGATCTGGCGGAGGTCGTGGCGGCAGGTACGTGGGCAGGGTCGTGAGACATGGCGCCTCCTAGGAGTGAGGGGTGCGTCGTGCGCCATTTCCACTGTTACACGATCTCGAGCGATCGGCAGCCCGGACCTGTATGCCCTCGGTCAGCACTGTGTCCCGCGAGATCGACGCCGGTGTCAGGCGGTGGCGGCCTGGGACGTGGATTCCAGCGCTGCGCTCGGCTCGTCGGCTGCGACGGGGCGCGAGTCTTGCACATGACGAGGCGTCTGCCCGGTCTCCAGCAGACGTCGGACCCCGGCGGCGTCGACCGGCTTGCTCCACAGGTACCCCTGCGCCATCGCGCAGTGCTCCTGGATCAGCCAGTCCGCCTGACCCGCCTGCTCGACTCCCTCGGCAACGGTCTCCAGCTTGAGTTCACGGCTCATGGTGAGAATGGCCTGGGTGATCGAGCGGCCCTGCGAGTCCTCGGTGACCCGGTCGATGAAGGACTTGTCGACCTTGAGGATGTCCAGCGCTAGCTCGGACAGATAGGCCAACGAGCTGTATCCGGTGCCGAAGTCGTCGATGGCCAGCCGCACGCCGGTACGCCGCAGCGACTCCAGGCGCGGCTTGACCTTGTCCAGCTCCGAGAGCAGCGCGGTCTCGGTCAGCTCCAGGACGAGTCGACTGGCACGAAGACCTGTCTCCTCGAGCACGGTGCGTACCTCGTCGACGAAACCCTCCTGGTAGAGCTGCTGAGTCGCGACATTGACGGACATGCTGAGCTCGCGGGAACGCTGCGGCAGCCCGGCCGCGAACCGGCAGGCTTCGCGGAGCACCCACGAGCCGAGCGGGACAATCAGCCCGGTCTCTTCCGCCAGCGGGATGAACTCGCCAGGCATCAGCAGCCCTCGAGTGGGGTGCTGCCAGCGCACCAGCGCCTCGAAGCCGATCACCTGGCCGGTCGCGAGACACACAGTCGGCTGGTAGTGGAGCACGAGCTCCTCGCGACGAAGCCCGCGCTGCAGGTCCGAACGCAGCTCCAGCCGGTCCAGCGCACGGGCATGCAGGCTGGCGTCGTACACCTCATGACGGGACTTGCCCAGACCCTTGGCCCACTGCATCGCGAAGTCGGCGTTGCGCAGCGCCTGCTCAGGGTCGGCGTCGCCGCGCTCGGCGGCTGCCACGCCGACGCTGAGCCGAAGCTGCAGCCTCATGCCGGCTACCTCAACCGGAGCGGCGAGTCGGCTGCGGATCTGCTCCGCCATCTCCTCGCCGTCCGCGAGGGATGCATCGAGCATCAGCACAGCGAACTCGTCACCGCCGATCCTGGCCGCCGTGTTCACCCCGCCGACGACCGATTCCAGCCGCCTTCCCACCGCGGCGAGGACCTCGTCACCCGCCGCGTGGCCGAGCCGATCGTTGACTTCCTTGAAGTCGTCGAGGTCGCAGAACAACACGACCACCGGCTCGCCGGCCTCGTTCCGGGTTGCCAGCGCGTGACCCAGACGGTCAGCGAACAGCTCCCGGTTCGCCAACCCGGTCAGCCCGTCGTGAAAAGCCTGGTGGACCGGCTGCTGCTCGATCGTGTGGCGCTGGGTCACGTCGCGGATGGTGAGCACGAACCCGGCCACCGACGAGTGCGCGAGCAGGTTCGTCAGCACGCCCTCCATCATCAGGGTACGACCGTCGGCGTGCGACATCTGGATCTTGATCTCCTGGTCGTCGTCGTGCCGAAGCCCGGCGATCACCTGGATGAACATCGGGACGTCATCCTCCGCGACATGCGCCAACAGGCCAGCATCCATCAGGTCGTCCGGCTGGTAGCCGAGCACAGGATGAGCGGCCGGACTGACGAAGGTGGCCGTGAGATCGACGTCCAGGATGACCGTGAGGTCGGCGCTGTTCTTGACCAGCGCGGTCAGTCGTTCGTCACTGGCGGCCTGCGCCTCCCGCTCGGTGAGCTTCTGCTGGAGCTCACGGTGGCGTCGGATGACCCGGCGGAACCACACGAACCAGCCGATCGAGGCCAAGGTGAGCAAGACGATGTACGTCGCGGCCGCCTGGCCGTCGATCCAGCCATGTCGTCGGTCCAGTGCGACACGGAGCTCCTCGGCGGAGTCGGTCAATGCGGCACGTCCGGCGTCGACGGCGTTCGCGTCCTGCGCCTGCATCAGCTCGGCCTGCGCCGCGTCCAGACCGCGCAGTGCGGTCGGGGAGATCCCGGACGCGTGGAGCGCCTGGACCGCCTGCCCGGTGTCCTCGACCGATCCGGTCCACGCAGCACCGGACTGCGCGAGCAGCAGCTGCTGCTTCTCGACGGTGTCGGTGCGGTGGTAGACCGCCATCAGAAGAGCGAACTCGGCCACGACCACGGCCAGCACGCCGATCAGCGTCGCCCCCTTGCGCGCGATGCCGCGCTCGGTCGCGCGATCCGCGGCGCGCTCGGTGCCGCTCGTCGTCGCGGAGCGACGGCGGGCCGTCGGGCCGCGTTCGAGGGGTGTGCGCACGGATTCGACGTTAACCAGGGCGGGACCGGACAGATGCCGCATGCCGAACGTTCGATCCGAACGTGCACGGCGGTCTGGCCGAACGGATGAGGGCAACGCAGCCACGCTGCGTCTCTGCCTCAGGCGCTGGGAAGGGGCAGCACGGTGCGGTCCAGCGCGAGCAGCAAGGCACCGATCACCGACGAGCGTTCGCCCAGCCGCGCCGTCGTGATCACCAGATCGGTGGCCACCTGGCCCAGGGCATGTCGGCGCAGCCGGTTGCGCAGTGCACCGGTGAGCAGGTCCCCGGCCTGTGCCATGTCGCCGCCGATGACCAGGCAGGTGGGGTTGATCAGGTTCGTCAGCATGGCCACGCCCCAACCGAGGTGGCGACCGGCGTCCTCGATCACCCGCAGCGCGGCGACGTCACCGTTGCGGGCCGCCGCGACGATCTCGGCGAACGAGGCATGCGGCAGCTGCTCGCTCAGCATGGTCTGAACCATCGTGACGGAGGTGTACGCCTCCAGGCAGCCACGACTGCCGCAACGACAGACCGGACCGTTCTCGTCGATCGTCAGATGTCCGATCTCGCCGGCGATGCCGGCTCCGCCACGGAACAGCTCGCCGTCGATGATCAATCCTCCACCGACACCGGAGGACACTTTGACGTACACCATGCAGGGATGGCCGATTCCAGCCCCACGCCGGTACTCGGCCAGAGCACCGAGGTTGGCGTCGTTCTCGATGTGGACCGGGACGCCGAAGGCAGCGCGAGCCACCTCGGCCGCGTGGACCCCGACCCAGCCGGGCAGAATCGAGGCCGAGATCACCCGACCGTCGTTGCCGATCGGTGCGGGCAGGCCCATCCCGATCGTCATCACCCGGCTCCGGGGGCTGTCCACCTCGGCGAGCAGGTCGTCGATCAGGCGGTCGGCCAGGGCCAGGCCGTCCTCGTGTGGCTGGTCCGGGCTGATCGAGTGTCGGCCCTCGGCCAACACCTGGCCACGCAGGTCGCCGAGGGCGACGCTGATGTGGCTGTGGCCCACGTCCACGCCGACCAGCAGGCCGGCTCCCCGAGCAAAGCGCACCGTCGTACCACGACGGCCCGCCCCTGCTGTGGTCTCGAGAAGGCCGGCCGCGCTGAGCTCCCGCACGATGTTGGAGACGGTGGCAGGAGCGAGCTGCGTGGCGCGAGCGATCTCCGCCTGCGTCAGCGCGGCCGGCTTCTCGTGGTCCTGCACGATGTCGATGACCCGCCGCTGGTTGGCGGCGCGCAGCGACGACGTCGATCCCGGAGACTGGGACGGCGCAGCGTCGGTCGAGTGCGCAGACATGTCGGTAAGCGTGGAGGTCGACCCCCTAGTTGTCAAGACTTGAATGTCTGGCAGGCCCAACGCGAGTTCTTGGATTCTTTGCGTTCAAGTCTTGACGACTAGGGGAGTTGGTCGGCACACTCCTTTGTGAGTCAGGTAACAGCTGGGCGACTGCTCAGAACCTTCAGGAGGGAAACGTGTCAAGGTCTATCACCCGGGTAGCCATCTCGGCTGCCGTCATCGCCGTAGGAGCCAGCGCGCTGGCCGCCTGCGGCGCGAACGACTCGGGCGGGGGCAGCGGCAGCAGCAAGACGATCGCGCTGCTGCTGCCGGAGTCCGCGACCGCCCGCTACGAGGCGTTCGACAAGCCGCTCTTCGAGGCCAAGGTCAAGGAGCTCTGCGACAGCTGCGAGGTCAAGTACTACAACGCCGACCAGGACGCCGACAAGCAGGCCGACCAGGTGGACTCCGCGATCTCCTCCGGCGTCGACGTGATGGTGCTCGACCCGGTCAACGGTGAGGCGGCCGCGGCCAAGGTGGCCGACGCCCAGGCGCAGGACATCCCGGTCATCGCCTACGACCGGTTCATCGACGGCGCCGACTACTACATGTCCTTCGACAACGAGAAGGTCGGCGAGCTGTAGGCCCAGGCGCTCGTGGACGCCATTGGCGGTCCCGGTGACATCTTGATGCTCAACGGTGCCCCCGACGACCCGAACGCCGCCCAGTTCAAGGCCGGCGCGCACAAGGTCCTCGACGCCAGCCAGCTGAAGATCGTCGCGGAGTACGACAACCCCGACTGGAGCCCCGACAACGCCCAGCAGTTCACCACCGACCAGCTCGGCAAGATCGACCCGAAGTCACTGGCCGGTGTGTATGCGGCCAACGACGGACAGGCCGGCGGTGTCATCGCTGCACTCACCGGAGCGGGTCTGAAGGCAGACGCACTTCCCCCGGTGACGGGGCAGGACGCGGAGCTCGCAGCGATCCAGCGGATCGTCGCGGGCGAGCAGCACATGACGATCGACAAGCCCTACCCGGTCGAGGCCAACAAGGCCGGCGAGGTCGCGGTGGCCATCGCCAACGGCGACGACGTCACCGGGACGACGGACTTCCAGGGCGTCAAGTCCTTCATCTTCGACCCGCTCGTCGTGACGCAGGACAAGGTGATGGACACAGTCGTGGCGGACAAGCTCTACACGGTTGCTGACATCTGCACCTCGCAGTACGCCGACGCGTGCTCGAAGGCAGGTATTTCCTGATCCGCAGCGGGGTGGTACGCACGAAGCACGTGCGTACCACCCCGTGCCATACCCCGACCGTTCCCGAGTTCGCCGCACCACAGGAGGCTGCGATGACCACCGCCACCGAGGACCGTCCCACCGAGGCTCGCTCAGCACAGGCTGTGCTCTCGCTGCGTGGGATCGGCAAGCACTTCGGCGCTGTCCAGGCACTCACCGACGTGGACTTCGACGTGTATGCCGGTGAGGTCGTCGCGCTCGTAGGTGACAACGGCGCCGGCAAGTCGACTCTCGTCAAGATCATCTCCGGCGTCTACCAGCCCAATGGCGGGACGATGACGTTCGACCAGCGCGTGATCAGCGTCGGCTCCCCCACCGCCGCCCAGAATCTTGGAATCGCCACCGTGTTCCAGGACCTGGCGCTGTGCGACAACCTCGACGTGGTCGCCAACTTGTTCCTGGGACAAGAGCGCGGCAGCGCCTTCTGGCTCGACGAGGTCGGCATGGAGAAGGAGGCGTGGCGGCTGCTACGCCAGCTCTCGGCCAAGATCCCGTCCGTGCGGATCCCGATCGCCGGGTTGTCCGGAGGCCAGCGCCAGACCGTCGCCATCGCCCGCAGCCTGGTCGGCAAGCCGAAGGTCGTGATGCTCGACGAGCCAACGGCCGCCTTGGGGGTGGCCCAGACCGCGGAGGTGCTGAACCTGGTCGAACGCCTGCGGGAGCAGGGGCTCGGTGTCGTCCTGGTGAGCCACAACATGGCCGACGTCCAGCAGGTGGCAGACCGCATCCTCGTACTTCGGCTGGGTCGCAACGCCGCGGAGTTCCGGACCGAGGACGTCTCCACCGAGGAGCTCGTTGCCGCCATCACCGGAGCGTCAGACAACGTCGTCACCGCCCGCAGCGCCCGGCGTGCGGCGAACGAGGCCGACAAGGAGTCGAACCGATGAGCACGCCTCCCACCGACGCCGTCGAAGAGCCGGCCACCACGCTCCCGGCCGACCGCCAAGACGAACGTCTTCAGCAGACTCACGGCCTCGCGGGTTCGATCGCAGGCTTCCGGCAGCGGATCGCCGGGGGTGACCTGGGAAGCCTCCCGGTGATCCTCGGTCTGGTGATCATCGCGGTGGTCTTCTACATCCAGGATCCGACCTTCCTGTCCTCCAGCAACCTCGTCAACATCACCCTGGCCGCCGTGCCCTACGGCATCATCTCGCTCGGCATCGTGATCGTGCTCCTGCTCGGCGAGATCGACCTGTCCGTCGGCTCGATCAGTGGGCTGTCGGCGTCGGTGACGGCAGTGCTGGTCGTCAACCACGACCAGCCCTTGGTCCTCGGCATCCTGGCCGGCGCAGCAACGGGTGCCGCGATCGGCATCCTGTACGGGCTCATCTACACCAAGATCGGGGTCCCGAGCTTCGTCATCACCCTGGCTGGACTGCTGTCGTTCTTCGGCCTGCAGTTCGTCGTGCTCGGGAAGACGGGCACGATCAACTTCTCCCGTGACTCAGCACTGGCCCGGTTCGCCCGCAACGACTTCGTGGGTCACACCACTTCCTACGTCCTCGTCGTGTTGATCGCCGCGGTGTACGCCGCCGTGCACATCGCCGGGATCCGCCGTCGCCAGGCCGCCGGACTGTCTGCCTCGTCCTACGGGTTGGTGGCGCTCAAGGCCGGTCTGATCCTGGTCGGACTGGGCTACCTGACGTACTACCTCAACATCGGCCGCGGCTGGGGCTACGCGTTCGTCTTCTTCGTGGCGCTCGTCGTCTTGATGGACCTGGTATTGCGCAAGACCACCTGGGGCCGTCACCTGTTCGCCGTCGGCGGCAACGTCGAGGCGGCCCGCAGGTCCGGCATCAAGGTGACGCGTACCTACATCACGGCATTCATGCTGACCGGGACGTTCGCCGCGATCGGGGGGCTGATGTTCTTGGCCAAGCTCACCTCCGTCTCGCAGCAAAGCGGCAGCAACGACGTCAACCTGACGGCCATCGCCGCCGCCGTCATCGGCGGCACCAGTCTCTTCGGCGGCCGCGGCTCGACGTACTCGGCGCTGCTCGGAGCCCTCGTGCTGATCTCGATCACCAGCGGTCTGAACCGGATCGGCGTCGACTCCTCGGTGCGCTACGTCGTCACCGGAGCGGTTCTGCTGCTCGCGGTCTCGATCGACTCGATCGCACGCCGGGCCCGGTCCAGCAGCGGTCGCGGCTGACCTTGACCGATTCGACGACGGCTACCGGAGCTCAGTCCCGGTAGCCGTCGCGGATCCGGACGGCGTCGCGGACCCGGTTGGTGGTGACCATCCAGCAGCGCGGGTCGTTGATCCAGCGCCGGAGCCCGCGTCGGTCGTCGACGGTCCAGACCAGCAGCAGCACGCCGTTGCGGTGCGCCCAGCGCGCGACCCCGAACCTCGCCAGCCACTTGTTGGCGGCCACGACGTTGGCACCGTTGGCAGCGACCCGGGCCGCCGGGAAGAGCTCGGAGTACCGCCCGGTGAGCTGCGTTCGCAGCGAGTAGCCCGCCCGCGACCCGCCCAGCGAGACCCCGACGAGCAAGCCAGGACACGAGACCGCGGCCCAGCGTCGTACTGCTGCGATGCCCTGGTCGCGTCCGGTCGTGACGACGAGCTGGTCGGCCCCCAGCCGGTCCACCGCGATGGACGTTGCCTGCACCTCCCAGGTGTCGACGTCGTGACCCTCGTAGGTGGACGCGGGCGGGGAGAGCTTGAGGTCGATGTGCGCACGGGCGCGTCCCTGGATGGCGTCGAGTGCGTCGGCGTAGGTGAGCACCTCCTCCCCGGTCGCGCGCAGCTGGTCGATGCTCACCCGGCGGATGTGCCGTGCGTGCTCACCGACCAGGACGTGCGGGTCGTGACGCACGACGAAGACGCCGTCGGCGGTGCGGCGTACGTCGAACTCCACGAAGTCCGGTGCCAGTGCCAGCACGTCGGCGAAGTGTTCGGCCGCACCGGCACCTTCTCGGCCATACCGCGTCCCGTACTCGTGTGCGGAGACCAGGCTCATCGCGGCAACCCGGCTCGACCGGTCACCGGCCCGGAGCCGCGGCATGCTGCGCACGGAGCGAGAACAGCTCGCTGGGCGAGATCGGCATCGCGAGGATCGGAAAGCCCTCGGCGTCCTCGATCGCCGATGCGATCGCGGCCGAGCCAGGGATGACACCGGCCTCGCCCGCGCCCTTCACACCTAGTGGGTTCAGCGGGGACGGTGTTTCCAGATGGTCGATCTCGATCGTCGGGACCTCGCTGGCGTAGGGGATGAGGAAGTCCATGTAGGAGGCGTTGAGAAGCTGTCCGGACGCGTCGTACTCCATCCGCTCGTACAACGCGCCGCCGACGCCTTGCGCCACTCCCCCGTGCACCTGGCCCTCGACGATCATCGGGTTGATGATCCTGCCGCAGTCGTGGACCACGCAGTAGCGCAGGATCCGGATGTCGGCAGTGTCCGGATCGGTCTCGACCACGACGGCGTGCATGCCGTTGGCGAACGTCGATCGGGTCGGTGAGTAGTAGTCGGTGCCTTCCAGCCCGGGCTCGTCGTCCTCGTCCACGGGCGGCCGGTCGGGATCCGCCGGGCCAGCGAACTGGGTGGCCCGGGCCGCAGCGGTGTCGAAGGCGTAGCGCAACGGATTGGACAGCACCGCCACGGCACCGAGGTCGATCTGCGACCCGGGGCTCCCCTTGACCTGCACCTGCCCGTCCACCACGTCGAGATCGTCCACGGACGCCTCGAGCGCGTTCGCGGCGATGCGCAAGGCCTTGGCACGGACCTTCCGTGCGGTGAGCGCCACGGCGCTGCCGGACATCACTGCGGTGCGCGAGGCGAAGGTGCCGACGGCGTACTTGAAGCGCCGCGTGTCGCCGGTCGTCACCCGCACCTTGTCCATCTCCACACCGAGCTCGTCGGCCACGATCTGCGCGAGCATCGTCTGGTGTCCCTGGCCCTGCGTGGTCAGGCCGGTCGACACGACGACGGTGCCGTCGGTCTCCACCCTGATGTGACCGCCTTCGTAGGGACCGACGCCAGTGCCTTCGACGTAGCAGGCCAGTCCGATGCCGACCCGACGACCCTCGGCGCGTGCTCGGTCGCGGTACACCGCGAAGTCGTCCCAGCCCACCAGGTCCTTCAGCTTGGCCAACGAGGCCGGGAAGTCCCCCGAGTCGTAGATGAGTGGACGACCGTCCTGGAAGATCAGCCCCTGGTCGTACGGCATCTCCTCGGGAGCGATGAAGTTCCGCGTCCGGACCTCGGCACGGTCCAGGCCGCGCTCGCTGGCGATCGCGTCCATCACCCGTTCCATCACGAAACAGCCCTGCGGCCGCCCGGCACCGCGGTAGGGCGTGACCAGGACGGTGTTGGTGTAGAGGCTCTGAAACTCCACCCGGTACGCGCCGGGCTTGTAGGGCCCGAGCAGCTGGGTCGAGGTGATGATCGGCACGATCAGGCCGTACGGCGTGTAGGCGCCGTTGTCATGCCAGAACCGGACGGCCAGGCCGCGCAGCCGCCCTTCGTCGTCGTACCCGAACTCCACCTCGTGCAGCTGGCCGCGTTCGTGCGCGGAGGACACGAAGTGCTCTCGCCGGTCCTCGGCCCACTTCACCGCCCGCCCGAGCCGGATCGCGGCCCACGGGACCAAGATCTCCTCCGGCCACGGGTGCACGATCTTGACGCCGAAGCCGCCGCCGACGTCGGGTGTCACGACCTCGACCCGGTCCACCGGGAGGCTGAGCTTGGCCGCGATGGCCTGCCGCACACTGGTCGACGACTGGGTGGATGTGTGCACCAGCAGAGACTCGTCGTCGGCGTCCCACCGGGCATGCACCCCCTTGCCCTCCATCGGCATCGACGCACTGCGCTCGATGGACAGCGACAGCGATCCCCGATGTGGGGCTGACTCGACGGCGGCGGTGGCGTCGCCCACCTCCTGCACCATCGTGGCCGCCACATTGCCGGGTACGTCGTCGTGCACCAGGTGTGTGGCTTGGCGGGAGCCCTGGATCCCGATCACCGCGGGCAGGAAGTCATACGTGACCTCGATTAGTGCCACGACGTCCTCCGCGACGTACCGGTCCGTGGCGACGACCATCGCGATCGCCTCGCCGACGTGGTTGACCTCGTCCTTGGCCAGCGCGTGCGGGGTGCGGCCGTGGGTCAGGGTCGGGTGCGGGATCAGCAACGGCAGGGGTTCGCTGGTGCGGCCGTCCAGGTCGTCGTAGGTGTAGATCGCCACCAGGCCCTCGACGTCGAGGGCTGCGGAGACGTCGATGTCGACGATGTGGGCGTGCGCGTGCGGGCTACGGACGAACGCCGCCGCCAGCGCACCCCGGCCCAGGTCGTCCAGGTAGCGACCGCGTCCGGCCAGCAGACGGGGATCTTCTGTCCGCTCGATCCGTTGGCCGAACAGCTTCGTTGTCACTGTGGCGCTCCTGCACGCGTGATCTCGGCCGCACGGAGCACCGCTGCGACGATGTTCTGGTAGCCCGTGCACCGGCACAGGTTGCCGCCGATGGCCTCGCGGGCCTCCTGCTCCGTCGGGTCCGGATGATGCTCGAGGTACGCCGTGATGGTCGTGATAAAGCCGGGCGTGCAGAAGCCGCACTGCAGGGCATGGCACTCGCGAAACGCCTGCTGCACGGGTCCGAGCTCACCGTCGGGGCGCAGACAGCCCTCGATCGTTGTGATCCGCACGCCGTCGGCCGCCACCGCGAACATCAGGCAGCTTCGGGCCGCGGCCCCGTCCACCAGCACGGTGCAGGCGCCACAGACCCCGTGCTCGCACCCGACGTGAGTCCCCGTCAGACCGATCTCGTGGCGGATCGCGTCGGACAGCAGGCGCCGAGCCGGCACGCGGATCCGGTACGGGACGTCGTTGACCACCAGGGTGACGTCGTGGAGATCCTCGCTCACCGGCCTCCCTCTCGGCTCGAACCGCGCCGCACGCTGTCACCGGCCGCGGCATCCAGGGCGCGGGCGGTCAGCACCCGGGCCAGATGGCCACGGTAAGCCGCACTCGCATGGATGTCGTCGTCGGGCTCGATCGTGGCACTGACCCGGTCGAGCGCTGCGTCCCACGACACGTTGTCGTACGCCGTACCGTGCAGGTCGTCCGAGACGTCGACGACCACGGGGGTGAGCCCGACGCTGATCAGCGCGACCGAGGCCGCGGTCACCACACCATCCTCGACCCCGACCAGGGCACCGACCCCGACCATCGCGTAGTCACCGTGCCGGCGTGCCAGCTCCACCCACGCCGAGCCCGACCCGAGGGGAGGGTCGGGAAAGAACGCGGCGACGGCGACCTCGTCCGGCGCCAGGTCTGACTCCAGCGGACCGACGAAGAAGTCGGCGGCCTCGATCCGGCGGTTCCCCCGCGCCCGGCTGGTCACGTCCACGTGACCGCCCAACAGGGCCAGCACCGCCGGCATCTCCGCAGCCGGGTCGGCATGCACAAGACTGCCTACCGTAGTCCCGCGATTGCGGATCGTCGGATGAGCAACCTGCTCCAGCGTCCGGCGAAGCAGCGGGTTGGCGGCATAGGCCGCGGGATCGTGCTCCAGCGCGGCGTGACGGACCAGAGCGCCGATCCGCACGCCACCGCTCTCGACCTCCACCCTGTCGAGCCCGGGCACGTGGTTCAGATCGACCAGGGCCGTCGGCGCGGCCAGCCGCATCGACATGATCGGCACCAGGCTCTGCCCGCCGGCGAGCACCTTGCCACCGGTCGCGGCCAGCACATCGACGGCGTCGTCGAGGCTGGCCGCCCGATGGTAGGCGAACGAGGCCGGTTTCACTGGCGGCGCAACCTCCCTGGTGATCCTGACTAAGCGGTGGTGTCTGAGTCTCCCCGGTGGGTGTGCGGTGGCGTGTCCTCGACTTCGTACATTCCGCTCTCACCCACCGAAAGCATCGTCCCTGGATCGGGTTCGCGCAGGTGAGCAGGAGCAATCATCCGCGACAGGTGGTAGAACACCAAGACAACGATCGTGCCCAGCGCGATGCCCTCGAGGGTGAAGTCGTTGGAGATCTTCAGGCTGGTGCCGCCGATCGCGATCACGATGCCGGCGGCCAACGGGACGAGGTTGACCGGGTTACCGAAGTCGACACCGTTCTCCTTCCAGATCTTCGCACCGAGAAGACCGATCATGCCGTACAGCACCACAGTGATGCCGCCCAGCACCCCACCGGGCGTCGAGGCCACCAGCGCACCGAACTTCGGGCTGAGGCCGAACACGATCGCGACGACGGCCGCCACGTAGTAGGCGGCTGTCGAGTACACCCGGGTTGCCGCCATGACGCCGATGTTCTCGGCGTACGTCGTGGTAGGCGATCCTCCTACCGAGGTCGCCAGCACCGTGCCGAACCCGTCTGCCGCGATCGCGCGACCCATCACAGGATCGAGATCGCGCCCGGTCATCTCGGCAACGGCTTTGACGTGCCCGGTGTTCTCGGCGATCAGGGCGATCACCGCCGGAAGAACGAGCAGGGTGAACGTGAGCGAGAAGCTCGGCGCGTGCCAACCGACGACGCCGGCAGCGTTGTCGGTGTGCGGGGGGAAACCGATCCAGTCCGCGTCCTTCACGCCGCCCGGCAGGCCCCAGTTGATCCGGTCATGGGTCGAGACCTCGCCGGTGCCGTCCTGCGCCGTGATGGCCCCGAACGTCACGTCGGTCAGCCAGGACAGGACATACCCGAAGAGCAGGCCGAGGAAGATCGCGATCCTGCCCAGGAATCCCCGCACACCGACCGCGACGAGGATCACGAACGACATGGTGAGCAGCGCGATCCACTGGTCCTGGGGCCAGTAGATGTCGGCGACGACCGGCGCGAGGTTGAAGCCGATCAACATCACGACCGCGCCTGTGACGGCCGGGGGCAGGATCAAGTGCAGCCAGTGCGACCCGGCGTAGTGGATCATCACGCCGACAAGCAGCAGGACAAGTCCTGCCACGAGAATCGCTCCGGTGACATCCGCGGAGTCGCCACCTTGGTTGCGGATCGCGGCGACGCCACCCACGAAGGAAGCGCTGGTTCCCAGATAGCTCGGCACCTTGCCCTGCACGATGAGCAGGAAGCTGATCGTGGCGATGCCACTCATCATGATCGCCAGCTGGGGGTTGAGACCCATGATCAGCGGGAAGACGAAGGTGGCCCCGAACATCGCGACCACGTGCTGGGCACCGAAACCCACGGTCCGCCCCCAGGACAGTCTCTCGTCCGGTGCTACGGCCTCACCCGGAGGCGGCGTCTTGCCGTCGTATACGACCTTCCAACCCATCGCCATGATCCACTCCCACTCAATCCGCGGACGTGACGGGTGTCACACTCCCACTGTGCCGGAACGCTAGTTTGCGGCGCCCGCGACGCGCAGGCAGAAACTGTGCCAAAGGAACTTGGCGGCAACCGACAAACATTGCCCAGGCTTCCGGGCACATGCGGAAAACCGTTACAAGCCACGCATCTGCATGACACGCAGCGCGAGGGACAGGTCGAGCTGGAGATCGGGGTCGGTCGTGAACGGTCCGACCATCCGTTCGAGCTTGGTGATCCGGTAGCGCAGCGTGTTGTAGTGGAAGTGCAGCCGACGCGAGGTCTCGGCGACGTTGAAGTTGGTGTCCAGCAGCACGCGCAGCGTGAGCCGCATGTCGGCCGCCTCGGGATCGGTCTCGTGGGCCAGCTCCTTGAGCACCTCCAGGACGAAGTTGCGCAGCTCGTTGGCGTCCTCGATCAGGCTCAGCAGCCGGAACGCGCCGAGGTCGTCGAAGTGCGCGATCGCGGAGGTGCCTTGCAGCTGCCGCCCGACGTGCACTGAGCGGCGCGCCTGCTCGTAGCCCGCGGCGATCCCGGACGGGTCGGCGATCACCCGGCTGACCCCGGTCCCGAACGACCGGCGCCCTCCCCCGCCGTCCCCGCTGACGGCGTGGACGAGTCGGTCGACAACTGCCCGCGGACTACTCCCCTCGGGTACGCCGAGCAGCGCCACGACCTCTGAGGCGAAGCCCACCACCGGGGCGGTGCGGTCATGACGACCCACCACCGTGACCCAGGCATTGGCGAACCGGTCCTGGGAGGTGCGCTGGTCCGACGCGACTGACTCGACATGGCGTGGGCGGTTCTGGTCGGACGGGGGGTCGAGCGCCGCCACGACGACCACCAGCGGCCGGGCCACGTCCCAGCCCAACGAGGTGAAATGGCCTAGCACGCTGTCCGGCGTACCTGCGCGATCGATCAGCACGTCCCGGACGAAGTCACCGCGGTACTTGGCCTCGACGGCCTGCACGGCGATCGACTTGGTGATCGCCAGGGCGAACACCGTCGCGGCGCGTTCGAGCAGCGACAGGTCGGACGCCGGGATGGGTCCGTCGCGGCGGGCAACCACGAGTCGGCCGTGGTCGGCCCGGCCCGCCATCACGGGTACGACCGCGAGCTTGACGTCACCGACGTCGTGGGCACCCGGAGCGAACCGTTCGGAGCGGAAGCGACCAGACTCGACGAACAGGTCGCTCAGGCCCGCCAGGTCGTCGTGATGGGTCGACGCGAGCAGTCGCCCGTCCGGGGTCGTCACGAATGTGTCGCCGCTGAGCATCTGGCCGAGCGCGTCGACCAGCTCGTCGAGCCCGCCGCCGTCGAGGATCACCGACACCAGCGCCCCGTGAGCGCCCTCGATCCGCTCCAGGATCGTGGACTGCCGGTTGAGCACGTTGCCGAGAACTGCGTTGAGGAGATCGTCGAAGGCCACGTCGTCGTCGAGCAACAGCAAGGGGAAGCCCCGACGATCGCACTCGACCAGCATGTCCTCGGGCAGCTCGGTGAGATAGCGGCGGAGCTTGACCCCGAGCGCGGAGACTCCGGCACGGTCGAGAGAGGAGACCAACGTCGCCAGACCCTGCGGGACCTCCCGCAGCGGATACCCCGTGGTTAGCAGCAGCTCGGCCGGCTTGACCCACGGCTCGATGTCGGGGACTTCCATGATGTTGGCGCACGAGACCATCCGGTCCAGGCCGGCGTGACCGGCCAGCACCTTGGCGTTGGAGAAGGCCGGAAGCTGGAGCAGATCCGCGACCGCGACGCCACGATCACCCGTCTCGGCGATGGACGCCGGCCCGGTGCCTGACAACTCACCGTTCTTTCCACGGCGATCGTTGGCAACTTTGCCCATGCGAGTGACCGTAGCGTAACGGTTAGCGTGTGTCTGCCCGCGCTGCCCGTGCCGGAGCGCGTCCCGGGCGCGCGCGTGCCCGGCCCTGAGCCACCTGTCGACGCAGATCGCCGCCGAACCGACCGGAAGGGCGCTCGATGACGAACCAGACGTCCCAGCCGATGGTCGCCAGCCTGCTGCTGGCTCCCTGGCTCGACGGTCCGACCCGATCGCTGCACGTCGTCCACCGGTCCCGGCTGTCCCTGAGCCTGGCCGAGGACAGCGGCCGGGTCGCGTTCAGCGTCATGTTTCCCGCGGCCGTGCGTCTCCCCTATGCCTGCGTGGTCGCCTCAAGGGCCGGCTCCTCGTCGTCGTTCTCGGTCGGGGGCGGTGTCCTGGCCTGGGGCGACGACGAGGCGTCCTCGGTCCAGTACCGGACCACCCGCTGGTGGCAGCCGGCCCGACCCGCTCCGGTTGACCATCCCGGACTTGGCGAGGCCGTCGACACCGCCGCCGTACACCGGCTGACCCGGACGTGGCGAGACCTGGTAGGGCGAGGGGCCGGGCTGACGCCGTACGCCGACGACGTCCTGTGCGGTGCCCTGGTCGCCCTCCACGCGGCCGGACACGTGGCCGCCGCCGAGCTCGCGCACGCGGTCAACACCAGTGACCTCGAGGCGGCAACCACGGCCACCTCCGCATCGCTGCTGCGTGCGGCGTGCGAGGGTTGGTGCATCGACGAACTAGCCCACTACCTCCGTGCTCTGGCTCGGTCTGAGGACCTGACGTCCACGGGCCAGGCGCTCTCGCGCGTCGGCTCGTCCTCGGGGCTCGGGCTGCTCCAGGGTGTGGCCACGGTCGTGCCCGGTCTCGGGACCGGAAAGGCCGCGGCATGACGCGTGATATCCAGGTGCGACCCGGCGCCTACCAGGACTCGGTGACGCTGATGCAGATCAGCCGCGAGCTGAGCACCCGCCCGGACGTCTCGACCGTGCAGGTCGGCATGGCCACCGAGCTCAACCTCGAGATCCTGACCCAGCTCGGCTTCGACGTCCCCGACGACGCCTCACCCAACGACATGGTGGTCGCGATCGACGCGGAGGACGCGGCTGCGGTTGCGTCGGCCACCGAGGCGCTGGACGAGGCGCTGACGCGCCGGCCTCGGCCGAGCACTGGACTCGGTACCGGCGTACCCGCTCCTGCGACGATCGGCGCCGCGGCCCGACGCGGAGATGCCACCCTGGCGCTGGTCAGTACCCCCGGGCGAGTGGCCGCGATCGACGCTGCTGACGCCTTGGCCGCTGGGCTGGACGTGATGGTGTTCAGCGACAACGTCAGCGTCGAGCACGAGGTGCTGCTGAAGGCGTGGGCCGCGTCGGCAGACCTGCTCGTGATGGGCCCGGACTGTGGCACTGCCGTCGTCGACGGAGTCGGCCTGGGGTTCGCGAACGTGGTGCGTCCCGGTCCGATCGGCATCGTGGCGGCCTCGGGGACCGGTGCCCAGCACCTGCTCGCCCTGTTCGACGGTGTCGGTCTCGGGGTCAAGCACTGTCTGGGTGTGGGGGGACGCGACCTGTCCAGCGAGGTCGGCGGACGATCGACGCTGGCGGCCCTGGACCGGCTGGACTCCGACCCGGACGTCACCACGATCGTCGTCGTCTCCAAGCCGCCGGCCGCCGAGGTCGCCGACATCGTCACCCGCCACGCGGAGGGTCTTTCGACGCCGGTCGTGATGGGCTATCTCGGCGCCGGACAGCCCGACCTGACGAGCACCGCGCAACGCGTCACCGAAGCCGTCGGGATGTCGTGGACGTCTCCGCCGCGGTGGGGAGCCGACACACCGGTGGGCCGGCCGGGATTCCTGCGGGGCCTGTTCACCGGCGGCACGCTGTGCGACGAGGCGATGCTGCTCGCGATCGACGTCGTCGGCACTGTGGCCTCCAACATCGCGTTGCCGGGGCAGCCCCAGCTGGCGCCGGACCTTGCGGCGGTGGGACACACGTTCATCGACTTCGGGGACGACCGGCTCACCGCCGGGCGCCCGCACCCGATGATCGACCCCGCCTTGCGCACCGAGCGGCTGGTCAAGGAGCTCGACTCCCCCGACTGCGCGGTGGTGCTGCTCGACGTCGTTCTCGGTCACGGGGCGCACCCGGACCCGGCCGCGGAGCTCGCCGAGGTGATCAGGGGCGCCCAGACGCCCGTGATCGTCACCCTTGTCGGGACCCGCGACGACCCCCAGGGACTGGATTCGCAGGCCCAGACGCTGGCTGAGGCCGGCGCCGTCGTGCACGCCTCCAACGCCGCCGCCACCCGCGAGGCGCTCTCCCTGCTGACCGAGGAGGTCGCGTCATGAACGGTCCGGTCCGGGCCCTCAGCGCCCAAACTGTGGTGACCGCGGGGGCTTCACTGTTCGAGGACACGCTCACCGGACAAGGGGTGACGACCCAGCCCGTTGCCTGGTCACCCCCGATCGCGGGCACGGAGGACGCGGTGGCGGCGGTGATGCTGGACCGTCGCCGTGCCGCTGCCAACGCCGAGGCCGTACGCCGGATGACCAGTGCCAAGGCCACCCTGGTCGACGTACGACCGGCCGCGCAGGCGCTCGGGCTGCGACGCGGTGAGTTCCTGCACGCTGGCCCCCCGGTGTCGTGGGAGCGTGCCTCGGGTCCGATGCGCGGTGCGCTGATCGGTGCGGTGCTGCTCGAGGGCCTGGCCGAGACACCGGAGGAGGCCGAGGCGATGCTGGCCGCGGGCGGGTGCTCGTGGGAACCCTGTCACCACCGCGGAGCCGTCGGCCCGATGGCCGGTGTCGTCTCGACGTCGATGTGGATGCTGGAGCTGCGCGACGAGGAGCACGACGCGACCTCGTGGTGCTCACTGAACGAGGGACTCGGCAAGGTGTTGCGGTACGGCGCCTACTCCCCCGACGTGATCGAGCGGCTGCGCTGGATGGCGGAGGTGCTCGGCCCCGCCCTACAGGCGGCGACGCGCGCTCGAGGGCCGATCGACATACTCGCGATCATCGCCCAGATGGTGCAGATGGGCGACGAGGGCCACAACCGCAACCGGGCCGGAACGCTGATGATCCTCAAGGAGTGGCTGCCTGACCTGATCACGTCCGGGCGCGACCCGGGCGACGTGGCCGAAGTGGTCCGCTTCGTGTCCGGCAACGACCACTTCTTCCTCAACCTGGTGATGCCTGCCTGCAAGCTGATGACGGCTGCCGCGAGCGGGATCCCTGGGTCGAGCGTGGTCACCACGATGGCGCGCAACGGCACGGACTTCGGGATCCAGGTGAGTGGGACCGGTGACCAGTGGTACGTCGGCCCGGCCCAGATCGCCGACGGCCTCTACCTCGGGCAGTACGGACCCGAGGACGCCAACCCCGACATCGGGGACTCCGCGATCACCGAGACGGCAGGGATCGGCGGTTTCGCGATGGCGACGGCGCCGGCGATCGTCCGTTTCGTCGGCGGCTCGGTCCCCGACGCGTTGGCCACCACGCTGCGGATGTACGACCTGTGCGCCGGGGAGAACCCAGCCTGGGCGATCCCGATCATGGAGTTTCGCGGCACACCGACCGGGATCGACGTCACGTCGGTACTGCGTTCGGGTCAGCTCCCCCAGATCAACACCGGGATGGCCGGGCGCGTCGCCGGGACCGGCCAGGTCGGTGCGGGACTGGTGAGCCCCCCGATGGAGTGTTTCGTCGCCGCCATCGAAGGCCTCGCCGCCGCCGTCAGACCCTGACGCCTGATGTCTGATGGCTGACCACCTGACGCCCCCCACTTCCGCGAATTGCGGGAAAGCGCAGGACGACACGCCGTACGAGGGCTGAACTTTCCCGCAATCCGCGGGTCTGGGGGCGGGAGGCGGGCGTCGCAAGGGCTGGGGGCAGAGCGGTTGTCGCGAGGGCGGCAGGGGCGGCGAGGGCGGGGGCGGGTCAGGAGTCGCGGTCGGTCCGGGTGTGGCGGGCGATCACCCCGGCGAGATCCCGGGCCGCGCGCCTCGCCCGAGCACCGTCCGAGGTCTGGATCGCCATCACGGACATCGTGGTGCCGTCGTCGAGGTCCATCAGCGCCCAGGGCCGGTTCGGGCTCAGCGATACCCGGACGATCTGCCCCCACTCCAGGTCCCGGCGGCGATACCCGTTCACCACCTCCAGGCCTTGCTCGGTCGCACGGGCGCAGGTCCGGAAGATGCCGTTGAGCAGCACCAGGATCGCCACGAAGAACCCGACCAAGGTGATCCGCTGGAACGTCGTGAAGTCGTTCTGGACGTCACCCGGCAGCATCACCCATAAGAAGGTCATCGCCCCCACGATCGTGACGGCGGCCGTTGCGGTGGCGATCCGGGCGCCAAAGGGCCGGTAGGTATGCGGCACGCCGACGTCCGCGGGCAGGTCCGCGGAAGGGTCAGAGTCGGCAGGCATGGATGTCGGTGACGAGGATGCCGCGCGCCCCGAGGTCGTACAGCTCGTCCATCACCCGCTGGGCGTCATCGCGAGGCACCATCGAACGCACCGCCACCCAGCCCGCGCGGTGCAGCGGCGACACCGTCGGCGACTCGATGCCAGGGGTCAGCGCGCAGGCATCCTCGACCTGCTCGACCCGGCAGTCGTAGTCCATCATCACGTAGCCGCGGGCGACCAGGACGCCCTCGATACGTCGGATGAACACCTCGAAGCCGGTGGGATCACCCGCCACCCCGGTGTTCTCGCGGGTCACCAGAACCGCCTCGGACGTGAGGATCGGTTCGCCGAAGATCTCCAGCCCGGCCTGACGCAGCGTGTTGCCGGTCGAGACCACATCGGCGATGGCGTCGGCGACCCCGAGCCGGACCGCCGACTCGACAGCACCGTCGAGCCGGATCACCTGCGCATTCACCGCCCGCGCCTTGAACCAGTCCTCGAGCACTCCGGAGTACGACGTCGCGACGCGCATCCCGTCGAGGTGGTCAGGGTGGACGAAACGCCCGGACGGGGCGGCGAAGCGGAACGTCGATTCACCGAAGCCGAGGGTGAGGCGTTCGACCACCGGCGCCCGGGAGTCCAGGACCAGGTCACGGCCGGTCAGCCCGACGTCCAGGGTTCCCTCACCGACGTACACCGCGATGTCTCGCGGGCGCAGGTAGAAGAACTCCACGTCATTGGCCGGGTCACTCATCACCAGGTCGCGGGTGTCGCGGCGCTGCCGGTACCCCGCCTCGCGCAGGATCTGCGCGGCGGCCTCGGCCAGCGAGCCCTTGTTCGGCACGGCGATCTTCAACATCGGGCTTTCCTAGAGGTGGGTGTAGACGTCGTCGAGGGTCAGTCCGCAGGCAAGCATCATGACCTGCGCGTGGTACAGCAGCTGGCTCAGCTCCTCTGCGGCTCGCTCCTTCGACTCGTGCTCGGCCGCCATCCACGACTCTGCGG
>JBBSPA010000059.1:0-26715 GCA_038259225.1 Propionibacteriales bacterium | reverse complement strand
CTGAACGCTGACGTCCGCTGATCGAGCTTGTCGAGATCACCGCACGTCGAGGGGTCTCGACAAGCTCGACCACCGAGGAGCCAGCTCGACCACCGACGTCCGCTGATCGAGCCTGTCGAGATCACCGCACGCCCAGGGGTCTCGACAAGCTCGACCACCGGGCCCGCTCGACCACCGGGTCCGCGCGCTGAGGGGTCTCGACAAGCTCGACCACCGGGGAGCCCGCTCGACCACCAACGAGGCCGTGCGAAAGGCTGCGCCATGAGCACCGATGCTGAGAGCCGCTGAAGGAATCGTGTGTGCTGCCACCAGCGGATGCAGACTCGAGGAATGGACCAGCCTGCCTCTCAGCCCGCCGCCATCGAGCTGCGCGGACTGCGCAAGGAGTTCGGGCATGTCGTCGCGCTCGACGGGATCGATCTCACCGTGCCGATCGGATCGGTCTACGGCTACCTCGGGCCCAACGGCGCAGGCAAGACGACCTCGTTGCGGATCATGCTCGGGCTGATCCGTCCGACGGCCGGCAGCGCGCTGCTGCTCGGCCGCGATCCCGAGACTGCGGGTGTCGCCGCACTGGAAGGGGTCGCCGGGTTCGTCGAGGCTCCCGCGTTCTACCCCTACCTCTCCGGGCGCAAGAACCTCCACCTGCTCGCAGATCTCGATGGCGGGGACGGACATGACCGGGTGGACGAGGTCCTCGACGTCGTCGAGCTGTCCACGCGCGGCGACGACCGGGTCGGTGGCTCTTCCCAGGGCATGCGGCAGCGGCTCGGTCTGGCCGGCGCCTTGCTGCGACGACCGAAGCTGCTCCTGCTGGACGAGCCCACCAACGGCCTCGATCCGGCCGGGATGCGGGACATGCGCCTTCTGGTGTCGGACCTGGCAGCGACCGGGCTGACCGTGCTGCTGTCCAGCCATCTGATGGTCGAGGTGGAGCAGCTGTGCACCGAGCTTGCCGTGATCGCGCACGGTCAGATCCGGTTCGCGGGCACGTTACCGGAGCTGCGTGGTCAACACGGCGGCGACGGCTACCGACTACGGGTCACCGACGCCGGCCGAGCCCTGAAGGCATGTGCCGACCTGCGTGGAGCACGAGTGTCGATCAGCGCCGAGGGTGACCTGATCGTCGCTGCCGACGCAGAAGAAGCAGCTTCGGTCACCGTGCGACTGGGACGCGCAGGCGTCGGCATCTACGCGATGGTGCCGAACGCTCCCTCGCTCGAGGCGTTGTTCTTCGACCTCACCGAAGGTACGCAGGCCGAGCCGGTAGCGGCGTGAAGGCGTACGTCTGGGAGCTGCGCAAGTTGGCGGCCCAGCGGCGTACCCTGATCGGCCTCGTCGCAGCCGCACTCATCCCGGTTGCCTTCGCCGTCGGACTGGCGGTGAGCCCCGCCAAACCACCGACGGCCGGCGCTCCACTCGATCCGGAGAACGTGCTCGCGCTCGCCTACAACAGCAGTGGGCTGGTGCTGCCGTTCATCGCGCTGTTCTTCTCCTCACTGGTGCTGCTCCCTCTCCTGGCCGGACTCGTCGCCGGCGACATCGTCGCGGCTGAAGACAGCAACATGACGCTGAAGACGGTGCTCACGCGATCGACGTCGCGGCTGAGTCTGTTGGGCGCCAAGGCCGCCGCCACCGCCAGTTACGTCATCACTGTGCTGCTGGTGTTCGGGATCAGCGGAACCCTGGTCGGCACTCTCGCGGCAGGCGCGAACCCGGTGACCATCGGCGGGTTCCCGCTCGGCGCAGGTCTGGTGCTCAACGCGCCAAGCATCGGTGTGTCCGCCATCCTCGGCAGGCTGGCCCTCGCCCTCGGGGTGTACGCCGCGCCGCTGCTCGCGGTCAGCGCCTGGGGTTTCCTGCTGTCCACCGTCACCCGCAACAGCGCTGCCTCGATCGTCGGGATGCTCGTCTTCAGCTTCGCCAACCAGATCATCGGCTTCCTTCCCAACATCCCGGGCGACGTCACCCGCTGGCTGCTGACCGACCAGTTCACCGCCTGGCAGTCCGCCCTCGGGACACAGATCCAGGCCAGTCCGCTGTGGCATGCGCTCGGTGTCAGCGCCTTGTACGCCGTTCCGCCGCTGCTGCTCAGCGCCTGGTGGTTCCAGCGCCGCGACATCCTCGTCTGATCCGGCGGATCGCACGCACCGACCGAGCTGCCAGGAAGCCGTGGCGGACGAGTCGGGACCGGCTTCCGGGCAGTTCGACGCGGTATTAGGTTGAGCGCATGGCGACGGGGTCGAACGCGATCGAGGTAGAGGTCGGGCCGCACGCAGTGCGGATCAGCAACCCCGACCGGGTGTACTTCCCCGAGACGGGGGCGACCAAGCTCGACCTGGTCGAGTACTACCTCAGCGTCGGCGACGGGATCGTCAACGCATTGCGTGAGCGACCGTGCATGCTGCATCGCTTTCCGACCGGCCTCAGTGGTGACAAGGTGCACCAGAAGCGGGTCCCCGCCGGTGCGCCTCCCTGGCTGGAGACGGTCCGCGTCCATTTCCCGCGATACAACCGCAACGCGGACGAGCTCTGCGTGACCGAACTGGCCCACGTGATCTGGGCTGTCCAGATGTCGACCGTGGAGTTCCATCCCTGGAACTCACGCCGCGCGGACACCGAGATGCCCGACGAGTGGCGGATCGACCTCGACCCGATGCCACTGTGCGACTTCGCGACGGTGCAACGCGTCGCCCACGTCGCACACGAGGTCCTCGACGAGCTGGGTGCGACCGGCTGGCCCAAGACCACAGGCGGACGCGGCATGCACGTGTACGTGCGGATCGAGGCGACGCACGGTTTCTCCGACGTACGCCGAGGGGCTCTGGCCTTTGCCCGTGAGGTCGAACGCCGGATGCCTGAGGACGTCACCACCACGTGGTGGCGCAAGGACCGCGACCCGGCCGCGCTTTTCGTCGACTACAACCAGAATGCCCGCGACCACACGATCGCGTGCGCCTACTCAGTGCGGGGTGTCGCCGATGCGCGGGTCTCGGCGCCGATCCGGTGGGACGAGGTCGACCACGTCACCCCCCGGGACTTCACGATCGCCACGATGCCGCGGCGGTACGCCGAGCTGGGCGATCTGCACGACGGCATCGACGACGCGGTGTTCTCGATCGAGCCACTTCTGGCGTGGGCTGACCGCGACGAACGCGACGGCGCGCAGGCGCCACCCGAGCCCGAGACCGATCCTTCCGGCTGACCGATCTGCGGGACCGGGGCTCTTACTCCGGCTGGCGCGGCTCCGGAAGGCCGTGCCGCGATTCGGACTCGCCGCGGCGCGGTTTGGTGCGCCGCCGGCGCTTGGCATGCGGATCCGCCTTCCGGCTCCCGACGAGCAATGGTCCGAGCTTGGCTGGAAACATGACGACCCCCTTCTGGGCTGTTCCCTCTAGGAGTCGCCCGCGCGGAGGGTGATACGGCTCGCGGTGGTCAGCGGTCGAGGCGTCGTTCGGCATCGGTCGCGTCGGCGAGCTCCTCGTGCGCGTCCTCGGCCAGTTCCTCAGCCTCCTCCACCTGGTCCCGGATCTCCGCTGTCACCTGGGACCGCTTCGAGAGGGCGTTCGTGGCGCGTTCCAGCGAGATCTCCGACCGGCGTACGTCCGCTGCCGCCCCCCGCTCAGCCAGCTCAGCCTCCTCCAGCGCAGCCTCGAGCTCAGCACGCTGCGCATCGGCCTCGTCAGCGGCCTGCCGCGCCTGCGTCACCCGGGCGCGGACCGCCTCGAGAGCTTTCGCGCGCCGCTCGCGATGCGCCGCGATGTCGACCACGTCCGCGTCGGGTCCGGGCTCGTCCTCGACCGGTACAGCGTCTGGTGGCCCCAGGAAACCGAACCCGGACACATGCAGCGGTTGGCTCAGACAGCCGTTGTCCACGGCGTCGGCGCTTTCAGGGTCGGACAACGTCGCCTCGAGCGTGGCCTGGATGTCGGCCGCTACGTCGCCCCCGGGACGGCGCTGGCCGGCCAGGCCGAGCGCGGCGTTCACCAAGATCGACACCAGCTGGTAGCGACGCTTGGTCAACGTGCGCAGCTCGTCAGCGCTGAGCCCGGACATGCCTACCCGCATCTCGCGGCCGAGGTCCAGCAGCAGCGCCACCTGATCGGGCTCGGACCGGACGAGCTGGTTGACCAGCCACGCAGACAGCGTCGGCTTCTTCAGGCCTTGGACGTGACGGGCAGACTCCGCGTCGCCGGATGCCTTGAGCTCCTTGACCTTGGCGTTCCGCGTCGCGGTGAACTCATCGAGCGGAACGCCGTACAACTGCGATGCGATGGCGTCCACCTGCGCGCCGCTCCCCTTGCTCACCGGGCCAGTCTGGCCCCTCGCGGCCGGGACGTGTAGCTCCCACCCGGTTCACTACGACAGTGGACGCTTTGTCGGCGTTTGGTGATCACACAACGCTCATGCGTCGGCACTAGACGTGATGTCGACCGCGCCGTTATCGTGCGCACTTCAACCCGGGCCGCGCCCGACCGGTGTGCCCCGGCTCACGCCCGCCTTCGCCGGACAGACCCCTTGAAGACGGGCCCACCCCATCTGGGCGAGGAGCCTCACCAGTGAAACCAGCCAGACACCTCATCAGCATGTTGCTGGTCTGTACGGGCTTGGTGCTCGTACAAGGCGTCAGCGACGCGACCACGACGGCAGAGTCACCCTCCACCACGTCCTCCACGGCCAGGGCCGACCGTTCATTGGCCGACCGCCTGCGGGACAACGCCCGCGGCTCGGTCCGCCTCAGCAAGGAGAGTTCGACCAGACGAGTCGGATTCGTCTCTGCAGGCCGCAACGGCGACCTGCTCCCCAGCAGCAGCGCGCGGGCGACCGACAAGGCCCGCGCCTTCGTCGACCGGTACGGCCCGCTGCTCGGCGCCACGGACCCGAGCCAGCTCAAGCAGGTGGGTCACGACACCGATCGCTACGGCACGACGGTGACCTATGTCCAGCGCTACCGGGGTGTCCCGGTGTTCGGCGCGATGGTGCGCGCCCATCTCGACAGGTCCGGTGACCTGACCGCTGTCAACGGAACGGCCGTTCCGAGCATCAACGTGTCGGTGACTCCGACGCTGTCTGCCGCCCGAGCCGGCCGGATGGCCGTCAACGCGGTCCGGACAGCGCCGCCGACCAACGACAAGGGCCGGGCGGGCAGCACCGAAGGCATCAAGGCGGTGACGACGAAGCTCGTGGTCTACCGAACCGGCCTCTTCAACGGCCAGTCCGGCGACACCCAGCTGGCGTACGCCGTCGAGGTGGGCAACCGGGCGAACATCCGCGACATGCTCTTCCTGAACGCGGGGTCGGGCAAGCTGCTGAACCGGTACTCCATGGTCGACAACGCCATCGAGCGCCATGTCTACGAGCAGCAGTACTCGCCGGCCGCGCAGGTCTGGAAAGAAGGCGATCCCTTCCCGGACAAACTGACCGTGGATCAGCAGAACATCGTCCGCGCTTCTGGTGAGTCGTACTACTTCTTCAAGAACTCCTTCGACCGGGACTCCTACGACGGCGCTGGTGCCCCGCAGCGCACCGTCAACAACGACCCGCGGATCAACTGTCCGAACGCCAACTGGAACGGCACGACCACCAACTACTGCAACGGCGTCACGTCCGACGACGTCGTCGCGCACGAGTGGGGTCACGCCTACACCGAGTACACGTCCAACCTCGTCTACCAGTGGCAGCCGGGCGCGCTCAACGAGTCGTACTCCGACATCTGGGGAGAGACCGTCGACCTGATCAACGGTCGGATGGACGACGACGAAGGAGACATCACTGCCAAGCGTGCCGACGGTGCGTGCTCGACGCACGTCAACCCGCGTCCGGTCCTGGTGATCAACAGCCCAGCCTCGATCCAACGCGTCTGCCAGGCGGCACCCGCGTCCTTCGGACCGCCGATCACGAGCACGACCGGTGACGTGGTCCTTGCGCTCGACCCCGCCGACACGGCGGGACCGTCGACGACCGACGGCTGCAGCCCACTCACCAACGCCGCTGCGATCAACGGTCACGTCGCGATGCTCGACCGTGGCAGCTGTGGCTTCGCGGTGAAGGTGAAGAACGCTCAGAACGCCGGGGCGATCGCGGTGGTCGTCGGTCAGAGCACTCCGTTCGCACCGAGCGCCATGGGTGGCGGTGACCCGACCATCACGATCCCGTCGCTGATGATCAGTCAGGCCAACCGGAACGCGATCGCGGAGCGGCTCGCCGCCAACGAGTCCGTCAACGTGACGTTGAGACCCGACCCTGCCGTCCGTGAGGACTCCTACCGCTGGTTGATCGGCGAGGACTCCACGGCATTCGGGGGGGCGATCCGGGACATGTGGACGCCGACCTGCCTCAACGCGCCGGGCAAGGTCAGCGACGCGGAGTACTACTGTGCCAGCGACGACTCCGGTGGCGTGCACCGCAATTCCGGTGTGCCCAACCACGGTTACGCGCTGCTCGTCGACGGTGGCCAGTACAACGGCTACACCATTACCGGCATCGGGCTGACCAAGGCTGCGCACATCTACTGGCGTGCGCAGACGAACTACCAGACGGCAACGACCGACTTCGCAGACCACGCCGACGCCCTGATCAACTCGTGCAACGACCTGGTCGGCCAGCAGGTGGCCGGACTGAGCACGGCGGGGGCGCCGGAGAAGCCGGCCAACGAAGGTGACCCACAACCGGCTGCCACGATCGACGCCGGCGACTGCGCTCAGGTCGAGGCGATGACGTACGCAGTCGAGCTTCGCAAGGACCCGACACAGTGCAACTTCCAGCCGCTGTTGGCGAAGAACGCGCCGTCCCCGTGTGCCTCGCGGGAGAAGCGCAAGAGGATCTGGTCGGAGAGCTTCGAGCACGGTCTGAAGCGGTGGACCGTGGCCAGCCAGGCCGTGTACGCCGGCGGACCCACGTTCCCGTGGGTGGCCGACAGCTCACTGCCCGGCGGGCGCAGCGGCACCGCCGCCTTTGGCGAGGACGCCCAGGGCGGCAGCTGCGACGGTTCGTCTGACGACCACTCCGGCGTCACGACGCTGACCGGTCCGGCGATCCGGCTGCCGGGCGCCAAGCAGAAGGCACCGAAGGTGACGTTCCAGCACTACGTGGCCACCGAGGGCGGGTTCGACGGCGGCAACGTCAAGATCAGCGTCAACGGCGCCGGCTTCGCCGTGGTGCCGGCCTCGGCGTACGCCTTCAACCCACCGACGACCCTCGCCACCGCCGCTGCCGGCAATACCAACCCGCTTGCCGGTCAGCCGGGATTCACCGGCACCGACGGCGGGGAAGTCACCGGGAGCTGGGGTGAGTCTCAGATCGACCTCAGCATGATCGGCGTCAATCCTGGCGACACGATCCGGCTACGGTTCGACGTGGGTCAAGACGGCTGCACCGGAATCGACGGTTGGTACGTCGATGACATCAAGGTGTTGACCTGCAAGTCCAAGAAGCACAAGGAGAATTCGACACCAGGGCGGCGTTCGAGCTGATCGCATTCCGACGATGAAACGTCGCGTCCGGCGCCTGCATACGTGAGCGTCTGACCGTCGGAGCGACAGCCCCGGTTCGAACCACCTCAGGTCGTTCGAACCGGGGCTTCGTCATGTCCGGCTGAAACCTCTGCACCCTCAGCCGGTGCGTTAGCTCCGCTTCCCCAGCGGGTACGTTCGCGACCCGACAAGGACGAGGAGGATCTGTGCGAGCGCTCACGTGGCAGGGGAAGCGGGACGTGCAGGTGACGGACGCACCTGACCCCAGGATCGAACAACCGACCGACGCGATCATCAAGGTCACCTCGACCGCGATCTGTGGCTCTGACCTGCATCTGTACGAGGTGCTCGGCCCTTACCTGAAGCCCGGCGACGTCCTCGGCCACGAGACAATGGGCGTGGTCCAGGAGGTGGGCGCCGACGTCCACCACATCGCGCCGGGTGACCGCGTGGTCGTGCCGTTCAACATCTCGTGCGGGGCCTGCTGGATGTGTGACCGCCAGCTGTACGCCCAGTGCGAGACCACCCAGAACCATGACACGGGCAAGGGTGCCGCCTTGTTCGGGTACACCTCACTGTACGGCTCGGTGCCCGGTGGACAGGCGGAGTACCTCCGCGTGCCGCAAGCCCACTTCGGCCCGATCAAGGTGCCCGACGGATTCCAGGACGAGCGCTTCTTGTACCTGTCCGACATCGTGCCGACCGCCTGGCAGGCGGTCGCCTTCGCCGACGTGGACAAGGACGGCACTCTGGCGGTGCTGGGCCTCGGCCCGGTCGGTCAGCTCGCCGCTCGCATCGCCCGCCATCTCGGTATCGAGCGAGTGATCGGCGTCGACCTGGTGCCAGAGCGGCTCGCGGCGGCCGCCGCCCACGGCATCGAGACGCTGGACCTCGGCGAGCTCGACGATGTGGCCGAGACGCTGATCGCTCTGACGTCGGGCCGCGGCCCTGATGCCACGATCGACGCCGTCGGGATGGAGGCGCACGGTTCCCCACTCGGCAAGGCAGCGCACGCGGCCGTCGGGCTGCTTCCGGACGCGCTCGCCGCACCATTGACCGACAAGCTGGCGATCGACCGGATGGACGCGCTGCGCACCGCGTTGAAGGCCACCCGCCGCGGCGGCACCGTCTCGGTCAGCGGCGTGTACGGCGGCGAAGTCGACCCCTTCCCGATGATGGAGGTCTTCGACCGTGGGCTTCAGCTGCGGATGGGGCAGTGCCACGTCCGCCGGTGGACTGACGAGATCATGCCGGTCGTCACCGGCGACGACGACCCGCTGGGACTGGAGACGCTGGCGACGCATCGGCTCCCGCTGGAGAGTGCCCCCGACGCGTATGCGATGTTCCAGAAGAAGGAGGACGGTTGCCTCAAGGTCGTCCTGAAGCCGTGAGCCAGCCTCGGGTGGTCGTGATCACCGGAGCCTCCAGTGGCATCGGCCGAGCCACGGCGCATCAGCTGGCCGGGCAGGGCGACGCATTGGTCCTTCTTGCCCGGGCTGAGCGGCCACTGCTGGAGACGGCGGCCGAGTGCGAGGAGCTCGGTGCGGATCACACCACCGTCGTGACGGCGGACGTCACACAGCGCGCCCAGGTCGAGGAAACCCTTCGGGGTGTCGCCACGAGGTACGGGCGCATCGATGCCGTGGTCCACAGCGCCGGGGTGGTCGGCTACGGCGATTTCGTCGACATCCCGGCGGATGTCTTCGACCAGGTCGTCACCACGAATGTGCTCGGTACCGCCAATGTGGCGCGATCAGCCCTCACCCTGATGCGCGCCCGCGGCGGCGGCTCGATGATCTTGCTGTCCTCGGTGATCGGGCACATCGCAGTCCCGCGGATGTCTCCCTACGTCGTGAGCAAGTGGGCCGTGCGCTCCCTTGCCCGTGAGCTCCAGCTCGAGCACCGATCTCACCCGAACGTGCACGTGACGTGCATCGAGCCGGGAAGCGTCGACACCCCGATCTACGTCCTCGGCGCCACCTACGCCGGTGCTGTCGGTCGCCCGCCTCCCCCAGTGGTGTCGCCCGAACGTGTCGCGCGCGCGATCAGCAAGGCGATCGACCATCCGAGGCACACGGTGCGAGTCGGCCCTGTCAACCGGCTGATGGAGCTCGGGTTCACCGTGACGCCGCGACTCTACGACGCGCTGGTGGGACCGCTCGTGGCCCTCTCGGCACTGGACCGTACCCCGGCCGATGCGACGCCGGGGAACGTCCTGGAACCCCGCCCGCGGCTGAACGCTCTCCATGGTGACCAGGGCAGCAGCGTGCGGGCAACGGCGCGCGCGGTGCGCGACCGCCTCAGCCAGGTTGTTCAGTCCCGCTGACACGGGCGGCGAGGGCGCGTACAGACGCGGGGACGTCGATGTCGGGACGCAGGTCAGGCGCTGGAGCCGGTACGCCGTATGACGTGACGCGGGGGAGCACACCCGCCCACGCCGGACCCGCGACGTCGTCGGCCGGGTCCTCGGGGAACCCGTCGGAGATCTTCAACGACCAGTGCTCGATCGGCAGCGCCAGGACCGACGTCGCGGCAAGCTCCTTGGCCGAGGGGTCACGTACCTCCGCCGCTCGTCCCGGGACCAGATGGTCGGTGAGAACGTCGAGGGCACGGCGCTTGGCATCGCCGGTCAATCCTTCACACGAACCGAACAGCACAGCGCTGCGATAGAGCATCGACGACTCGAACGCCGAGCGTGCCAGCACCAGTCCCTCGACCGCCGTCACGGCAACCGCCACCGGCGCCCCCTTGGCCAGTCCACGCATCCAACCCGAACCGGTTGACCCGTGCATGAGGAGCACGTCGCCGTCGCGCGCGATCGCGGTGGGGATGACCAGCGGCCGACCATCACGAATGAGACCGACATGGGCCACCGTCGAGTCATCGAGCAGCGCGTCGAGGGCAGCCCGGTCGTCCGAGCCGAGTTCTGCGAGCCGGGTGATCGAGGTCTGGTCCATCGCCGGAGCGTAGTACCCCGGCGTCGGCCTATGCTCGAGGTATGCAGCTCGTCCTCATCCTGCTCGCCGCAGCGCTCGTACTGGCCATCCTCGGTTTCGTGGTCGCGGCCCTGAAGTGGCTGCTCATCATCGCTGCCGTGCTCGTCGCGGTCAGCGTACTGGCCGGTTGGCGGCCCGGACGGCGATCCATCGATCGCTGACGCTTCGGCCGTCCGCACGGGCATCTCGAGTGGTGCATCGCCCGAGGTCTCGATAGCGTCTCGGCGTACGCACCATCGAGCCTCGGGGCAGGAGGCAGCATGAGATCAAGAGCTGGCGGTTGGGTCGGCATCATCATCGTCATCTGGCTGGTGATCGGTGTGATCGCTGCCGCGCAACGCGGTTACTTCGGCAACAACAAGGACGTGAGCTGCAAATCGTTCGGCGACACCGCGCTCACGATCCTCGCGGGTCCGCTGAACTACGTCGGCGTCAACCCGAAGATCGACTGCAAGGTTCCCCAACCCTCGAAGTAGTCCGGTCTGCGCCATTCCGCGCCCGCTGAAGCATCCTCCGTGGCGTCCGTTACGGGGCAACTGCCCGTTGGTACATCTGGGGCGGCGCCAGAGCCGGACGTAGGCTGAGGTATGACCCCTGTCCGCCGCTGGAGCATCGTCGCGGTAGGGGTCGCCCTCACGATCGGTACGCCGCTGGCCTGGCGAGCCGTCCCCGCCGACGACGTCAGCATCAGCGCCGGGGCTCTGCTCGCGAAGGTCGAGCAGTCCTCCTCGCGTCCGTACTCCGGTTATGTCGAGAGTCTGGGCACCCTCGAGCTGCCCGTTGCGGACCGCTTCACCGACGTCGGCGCGCTCTTCGGCGAACGGACCCGGATGCGGGTGTGGTGGCGCAGTGTCAACGACTGGCGCGTGGACAAGGTGCTGGCGACCGGTGAGACCGACGTGTTCCACAAGGCCGATCTCACGACGATGTGGGAGTACGAGAAGAACGACGTCACGCTGAGTCGAGACCCCGACATCAGGCTGCCCCGCACGGCCGACCTGCTTCCGCCGGAACTGGCCAGGCGGCTGCTGAGCGACGTCAACACTTCCGAGCTCCAGCGACTCGGCGCCCAGCACGTTGCCGGTCGCGATGCATTGGGTCTGCGACTGTCCCCGAATGCTCCGCAGTCGAGCATCGACCACGTCGACCTGTGGGCCGATCCCGACACCGGTGTCCCGCTACGGGTCGACGTGTATGCCACGGGCGACACGACCGCGGCGTTCAGCTCACAATTCATGAACTTCTCCAGCGCGATGCCCGACCAGCAGTCCACGACGTTCGCCGCCCCGGCGAACGCCAACGTCTCCTACGACGGCATCATCGACGTCGCCGACGCAGCCAACCAGTACGCCCCGATCGCGCCGCCACGCCGGCTCGCGGGACTTGATCAGTCACCGACCGCCCAGCTGCGTGCCGTCGGCGTCTACGGCCGCGGGGTCACCGAGCTGATCGCAATCCCGCTGTGGGACCGCGCGGCCAACCCGCTGCGCGACCAGCTGGAGAAGACGCCCGGCGTGAAGGTGATCACGGAGGGCGACATCCTCCAGGTCGGGCCGCTGTCGGTGCTGCTGACCGAGTTCGACCGGTACGGCGGCGGCTGGCTGATCGCCGGCACGGTCACGAAGGACACCGTCATCGCTGCCGCACGCGAGCTCGACTCCCGGACCCGGCCGATCAACCGATGATCGTCACTCGCGGCCTGACCAAGCGCTTCGGGCCAATCCTTGCCGTGGACGGTCTCGACCTCGACGTCCACGAGGGCGACATCTACGGGTTCCTCGGTGCCAACGGCTCCGGGAAGACCACCACGGTCCGGATGCTGCTCGGCCTGGTCCTAGCCACCTCCGGCGAGGTCGAGCTGATGGGCAGACCGATGCCGGCGTCAGCCAAGACGGTGCTGCCCTCGGTTGGTGCCTTGGTCGAGGGACCGGCCGCGTACGCCCATCTGTCGGGCCGCGCCAACCTGGCTACCTTCGACGCGATGGGTCCCGGGAGCGACCGCCGATCGCGTGCCGCGCGGATCGAGGCGGTGCTGGAGCAGGTCGGCCTCGGTGGCGTCGACCGTCGTCCGGTGCGCGCCTACTCCCTGGGCATGCGACAACGACTTGGGTTGGCCGGAGCACTGCTTCGCACGCCGACCCTGCTCGTCCTGGACGAGCCAACCAACGGTCTGGATCCGCAAGGGATCCGTGAGATCCGGGAGCTGCTGTTGGCCCTCCATCAACGTGGAACCACGATCTTCTTGTCCAGCCACCTGCTGGCCGAGGTCGAGCAGCTGTGCACCCGCGTCGGCGTTCTGGACCGTGGCCGACTGGTGATCCAGGACGAGCTGAGCGTACTCCAGCAACCAACGGGTCGGACCTATGTCCGCACCCCGGACGTCGCCCAGGTGCGTGCGCTGCTCGACGGTCAGGTGGAGCAGCACGACCAAGAAAGCCTGCTCGTGCGCGTGGACGACGCCGCAGCGCTGAACGCGCGCCTGGTCAACGCAGGGGTGCGTGTGCAGGAGCTGTCACCGGAGCGACACACCCTCGAAGACGTCGTGCTCGCTGCCACCGACGCCGGCTCGGACCGGATCGCCCGCGACACGGCTGCCAGACCATGATCGGCGTCGAGCTCCGCAAGCTGGTGCGCAGCCGCCGGACCTGGATCACGATCGGCCTGATCGATGCGTTGCCGACTCTCGTGGCCGTGCTGCTCGCGATCACCGACATCGGGCCACGACCAGGCACCGGGCCGGCGTTCTTGTCGGCAGTGCTGACCGACGGGACCCTCTACCCCTTGGCGGCCGTCGCGATCGTGCTACCGCTCTTCCTCCCCGCTGCCGTCGCTGTCGTGGCCGGCGACGCGATCGCCGGGGAGTCGCAGGCCGGAACGCTGCGCTACGTCCTGATCCGACCCGTGGGTCGGACCCGGCTGCTCGTCGCGAAGCTGGTCAGCATCATGACCTTCGTGGCACTGACCGTGCTGGTCGTGGCGGTGACGGCCTACTTCACCGGGACGTTGCTGCTGGGCGACCAGCAGGGTCTTGCAACGGCAAGTGTGTCGGGCACCTCCCTGACGACCCAGCAGGTCCTGGTGCGGACAGGGCTGTCGCTGGCGTACGCGATGTTGTCGATGCTCGGCGTGGCATCGATCGCGTTGTTCCTGTCGACCGTGGTGGAGTCGCCGCTGGCCGCCGCGTTGGGGACGATCGGTGTGCTGATCGCCTCCACCCTGCTCCTCACGCTCGACGCGGCGCAGTCGTTGTACCCCTACCTGCCGACGCGGTACTGGCTGTCGTTCGTCGACCTGTTCCGCGATCCGATCCTGTGGCGCAACGTCAGTCGCGGGACGGGCCTGCAGCTGGTCTACGTCGTCGTCCTGCTCGGGGCGAGCTGGGCCAACTTCACCACGAAGGACATCAAGGACTGAGGCCGAGCCTCGCTCAGCAGACAGCGGTGGTCGGCAGCCGCGGGGCGGGAGTGCCGAGCTCGAGCATCGTCATCGCGATCACGGAAGGATCGCGCGGCAGGTCGCCGTGCTCGACGTGCGCGGAGCTACAGACCGACTGGACGGAGAAGTCCAGAGCGCCGGTGAGAGAGGCGGAGTCCGGGGGGACCACCGTCTGATCGTCGGTGGTCCAGATCGAGACCCACACCGGTCCGGCCGGAGTCTCGTCGCCGGCGTTGAGGGCACGCAGCAGGTCGCTGTCCCCGGCCAGCTGCTGACAGGCCACGGGACAGGTGTCCGGAGTGAGGTCACCAGCGAGCCCGGCCAGATCGGTCCCGTGATGGGGAGAGCCCAGGGTGACGACTCGGCGCGCAACGTCGCCACCGCCGTAGTCGCGGACCCACAGCCGCGCGATCACCCCACCGGCCGAGTAGCCGACCACGTCCACCGACGCCGCACCGGTGCGCTGCACGGCGCTGTCGGCCGCAGCACCGAGCACCCGCGCCTGGCCGCGTAGGTCGCCGGTGCCGTCCCCACTCAGCTCGACGATCGTGACGTCGCGACCGGATCCCTCGAGGGCGCCGCGGAGCGTCTCCAGGGACGTGGTCGACCCGCCGTAGCCGGGCACGAGCAGGACCGGTCCGGGGTCGCTCTGCACGACCGGGGTGACCTTCGCGGGACGGTTCACGGCGTACACCGTGATCGCGATGACGAGCAGCAGCACGGCGAGCGCGCTGGTCGCCAGGAGGAAGCGCCGTCGCTGCGGCGACAGGCCGGCCAGGAAGCTGCTCACTCACCCATCCTCCCTCGGGGGTCGTGAGGTCGGTAGCGCTCGGTGATAGCACTCGGTGGTAGCCCTCGTGGTGCCTCAGTCGGCGAAGGCCGAGCGGCGAGCGCTCTTGGCCTGATACATCGCCTTGTCGGCCTCGGCGATCATCGTGCCGAACTCCGCCGCGGTGGAGGCTGTCGCGTGCCCGGTAGAGGCAGCGACGTCGGCAGCGAGCAGGCCTGAGGCGATGTCGGCGGCGCGATGCTCGGCCTCGCCCTGAGCGCAGTTGCGGAGCAGGACGCCGAACTCGTCGCCACCGATCCGCGCCACCACGTCATCGCGTCGGACCAGTCCGCTCAGCACCCGCGCCACTTCTTGCAGCAACGCGTCCCCGGCCACGTGACCCTCGCCGTCGTTGACCTGCTTCAGGCCGTCGAGGTCCATGATCACCACGGACATGTGGTCGCCGTAGCTCTCGAGACTCTGCAGGGCCTGCGTGATCGCCAGATCCCACCCACGCCGGTTGACCAGCCCGGTGAGGTGGTCGGTCTGCGCCAGCACGATGGCCGAGCGCTCGGCGGCATGGGCGAAGTCCGACAGCCGGGCGCCGTCGAGCACGTCCGACAGCAGTCCCGCCATCAGCGTCAACAGTTCCTCGTCGAAGTCGACGTCGGATCCAAGAGGCTCGGTGGTGACCCCGCACAACACCCCGAAGGCCGACCCATCGTCGCCCTGGATTGACACCCCGGCATAGCCGCGGAACGTATGGGCGAGCTCCAGATCGGCGTACTCCGCATCGGCCAGCGTGTCGGCCACGACGTGCGCGGCGCCCGCGACCATCCGCTGGCACAGGGTGTCCTCCCAGGCCACGGTCTGACCGACTTGGAGCAGATCGCCGTTCACGTGCAGGTGCACCTGCTGCCCGGACTCGACACGGGAGACTGACCAGGTCATCTGGGGGGCGCGGCGGCCGAGCTCCGCCACGACGCGGTCGGAAGCTCGACGAAACAGGTCGGCGCCAAGGCGAAGAGCCGTCCCGTTGGTCGGTGCGTTCGCGCGCGAATGTCCTGTCGTCACGCCCGTACTATGTCAAAACTGCCCGTCGTGCGTAAGGCGTCGGACCGGTTCGTCCGATGCTGTCCCGGCACCTGACTACCCAGCCTGGACACCCGGTGAACCGACGCTCACGCGCAGTCGTCGGAGTCGGCGCGCCGGGGTCGGCCGGCCGGACCGGACCCCCTCGGCCGTTCGGTCAGACCTAGCCGACCCGCCGTCGCCAGTTGCTGACAATGAGTAATAGTTCGATTGCTCAAAGTAGTTGTCACCCAGACCTGCCGAGGACTGCCACCCGATGCTTCGTACCGACGTGACCTCCCGCCCGTTGCCATCCCCGGTCGCCGATGCTTCCGCTGCCGCCCGCTCCACTCGCCGGGGGGTCGCGCTGACCGCGGTCGCCGCGCTGACGGTCTCGCTCGCCGCGCTCGCGCCGTCCGTGGCCGTGGCGACGTCGACCGCTACCGGTCCGGCGGCATCGGTCATCGCCGGATCGGCGGCTCTCGCGCCGGACGCGCCGCCGGTCGCCTTCCCGCGGCACCCGGGCGGACTGCCTCGGCAGAGCACGTACCGAGCGGGTCTGGACGACCCGGCCGGTTACCAGATGCAGCAGGCCTGCGTCGCGGCTCCAAGCCGTGGCATCGTCAAGCTGCGCGCGCTCGCGCTCAAGACCTACGGACGAGGCGGCTCGAGCCCGGCCACGCCCAGGGCCTGCACGTCAGGCAGCACCTCGGAGCACAAGGATGGCCGCGCCTGGGACTGGATGGTCGACGTCCACAATCGCGCTGACCGGCGGGCCGCCGCCGATTTCTTGGCCTGGGTGACCGGGCCGGGCCCCAGCGGCGTACGCGGAGAGATGGCCCGCCGGTTGGGCCTCATGTACGTGATCTACAACCACAAGTCGTGGGCGTCCTACCGCGGGACCTGGGAGGCCTACTCCGGCGCCGACCCGCATACCAGTCACGTCCACATCTCCCTGTCGTGGAACGGCGCCCGAGCCCATACCTCGTTCTCGACCGGTCACGCCTGGGCCACCGACTACGGGACCTGCGTGGCCTTCCGCGGCCAGCCGGCGCTCGCGCCCACCGCCAAGCCACGGCTGTCGCCGTGCAACTCACCGACCGTCGCGCCGCGGCTGTCCCGGCTCCCGCTGCTGTGGATGGGGAGCGCCGGCGCGACGGTGTCGAAGGCCCAGCGACTGCTGAACCAACCTGTGACCGGCACCTTCGGAGCAGCGTTCCGCGCCGCAGTCCTCAACTACCAGGGCTCTCACGACCTCGCGCGTACGGGCGCCGTGGACAAGCCGACCTGGGCCAGCCTGGTCCCGTCCTCGCGCCGGATGACGGCGCCGACCTGGACTCGCCGCGAAGCCGCGCAGTGGGGACGGTCGAACGCGGCGGAGACGGTGCTGCGGCGCGGGAGCACCGGCCGCGCCGTCTACGCCCTCCAGATTGCCCTCGGGGTGCCCGACGACGTCCGAAACGGGCTGCTCGGACGGCGTACCGCGGCTGCGGTGAAGGCATTCAAGGCTGATCACGGGCTGGCCAGGAACACCGTCGTCAACAAGGCGGTTTGGCAGGCGCTGTGACGTGGCTAGGGTGCTGAGGTGACCACTTCACCGTCCGGACCCGCACCGGTACCACTGACGCTGCCTCCCGACGCCGACGGTTGGAACGACTGGCTGGTCGAGCGCTGCGACGACCAGCTGGCCCAGGCCCGCGCCCTCGTCGACGCCCTTCGCGAGAACGGTCCGGACCAGACCGCGAGCGATCTGCTCGCCAGTTGGAATGAGGTCTCAACCGCACTCTCGAACGCCGCAGCGGCGTCGTCGGTGATGAGCAACGTGCTGCCGAACGAGGCGTTACGTACGCAGGCCGAGGCAGCGATGCAGGAGGCCCAGAAGCTGGCCACCGACCTGACCCTGGACGCCGATCTGCACGCAATCTTTGCTGGGCTCGACCCGACCGGACTCGACGAGGACGCCCGCCGGGTCCTGGAGCACACGCTGCGGGACTTTCGCAGAGCCGGGGTGGACCGCAGCGACGCCGATCGGCAGCGGCTCAGAGACCTTGCCGAGCGACAGACCGTGGTCGGTCAGGCGTTCGCCAAGAACATCCGCGATGACGTCCGCCGGATCCGGCTCGATCCCACACAGCTCGACGGGCTGCCCGAAGACTTCGTCGAGGGTCACCCTGTCGGTGCGGACGATCGCGTCGAGCTCACGACGGACTACCCCGACGTCTACCCCTTCCTCACGTTTGCCCGAGACAGGGCGGCGCGCCGCGAGGTGCTGATGGCGTTCAACAACCGCGCCTGGCCGGCCAACGACGACCTGCTCCGGGAGCTGCTGGCACTGCGAGCCGAGCAGGCCACGCTGCTCGGGTACGCCGGCTGGCCCGACTTCGATGCCGAGGTCAAGATGATCGGCGCGGGTGACGAGATCCGCGCCTTCATCGACCAGATCACCGAGGCCGCCGCCGCCTCCGGTGCTCGCGACCGCGATCGGCTGCTGGCTCGACTCCAGCGAGACGACCCGGAGGCCGCGACGATCGATCGAGCCGACAGCACCCACTACGCCGAGGTGCTGCGTCGCGAGGAGTACGACGTGGACGCGCAGCAGGTGCGGACGTACTTCGACTTCCCGGCCGTGCGACAGGGCCTGCTGGACGTCACGAGTCGGCTGTTCGGGCTGACCTATCTCCCCGCGGAGGACGCGCCGAGCTGGCATCACGACGTCACGGCATACGACGTCGAGCTGGACGGCACCCGGAGCGGCCGGATCTATCTGGACCTGCACCCGCGGGAGGGCAAGTTCAAGCACGCCGCGCAGTTCAGCATCGCGCCCGGTGTCAACGGCGTGCAGCTGCCCGAGGGTGTGCTGGTCTGCAACTTCCCGCGTGGGCTGATGGAGCACCGCGAGGTCGTGACCCTGTTCCACGAGTTCGGGCATCTGGTGCACCATGTCGTCGCCGGTCAGCAGGACTGGGTGCGTTTCTCCGGCGTGGCGACCGAGTGGGACTTTGTCGAGGCACCGTCGCAGATGCTGGAGGAGTGGGCCTGGGACCCCGAAGTGCTGCAGTCGTTCGCCACCAACGCCGCGGGTGAGGCGATCCCGGCAGCGCTGGTCGCCAGGATGCGCGCCGCCGACGACTTCGGCAAGGGGTACGCCGCCCGGACCCAGATGTTCTACGCAGCCGTGTCGTACTTCCTGCACCGTGACGAGGTCGAGGACCTGACGGCCACGGTGGCCGAGCTCCAGGCGGCGTACGACTTGTTCCCGTTCATCGAAGGCACGCACTTCCACGCGTCGTTCGGGCACCTCGACGGCTACACCTCGGGCTACTACACCTATATGTGGTCCCTGGTGATCGCCAAGGACCTCTTCTCGGCGTTCGACCGCGATGACCTGTTCGCTGCCGAGACGGCGCGGCGCTATCGCGATCTGGTGCTCGCGCCGGGTGGCCGCCGCGACGCCGCCGACCTGGTCGAGGCCTTCCTCGGCCGCCCGTACGCGATCGACGCCTTCACCCGCTGGCTGAACCACTGACGCCCCCGCCCAGCCCCGCCAGCCCAGCCCCGCCAGCCCAGCCCCGGCAGCCCAGCCCCGGCAGCCCAGCCCCGCCAGCCCAGCCCCGCCAGCCCAGCCCCGCCAGCCCAGCCCGTCCCCCTCCCTCGCGCGGTTTGCCTAGTTAACTATTCGGGTGGCTTGTGAACTAGGCAAACCCGCCTTGGGAACGGTGCAACTGCCTTGCAAACCTCCCGTTTTTTCGACCCGGGACACATCAGTCCCGGCATCAGTGCACCGTGACGCTGAACCGGTGGAACGCGTTGCGGGTCCCCCGTGGTGTGACGCCGACGACCCGAAGGACGCGCTTGCCGGTCTGCGACAAGATCAGCCGCACCCGGTACCCACCGTTGTCGTTCGTGGTGACGCGGGCACCGGTCAGCTGGATCCACGCGCCGTCACGTCTGGCCTGGACCTTGACGGGACGGTCCGCGGCGGGATCACCGGCCCGGAAGAACCGACCGTGCACGACGAACTCCTCACCGCTTCCCGGCGTGGAGTCGGACACGAACGCGCTGATCCGCGTCCCAGACGGCACAGTGGACTGCGCGTGAGCCCCGGCAACCAGCCCGGTGACCGGCACTAGTGAGCCGACGAGTGCGGCAGCGGCAAGACGACGAACATGCATGGCGACCCACAAAGATCAACAACCAGGCCCGGCCTCTCCAGGCCTACGCACCATCAGACGCACCACACAGCCGAAAGGTTGGCCTGGGCAGCCAGACTTTCCCCCAACCGAGACCGCTGTATCACCTCAGCAGATGACGCCTCCTGACGGACATCCCCACCGAGGTCAGGACTTGCGATGCCCACTGTTGCCAACACCGCGCCCTCACTCGCCCCACCGAGCCCGCGCTCGCACCGGGCTCCAGGAGCCGTGCCGGAGCGAGCTGCCCTCGCCACTCCCTATCTCCACCTCGACCCGCGCATCGTCGCGCGCCGGCACGCCGATCTGACGACCGCGCTGCCCGGCGCCGCGATCCACTACGCCGTCAAGGCGAACCCGCATCCGGACGTGCTGCGCACCCTGGCGGCCGCCGGGTCCGGCTTCGACGTGGCGAGCCCTGCCGAGGTGGTGGCCTGCCTGGACGCCGGCACCTCCCCTGACCAGCTCCTCTACACCAACCCGGTCAAGCGGCGCAGCGACGTCCGCGACGCCTTCGACCTCGGTGTGCGTGTGTTCGTCGTCGACTGCATGCCCGAGATGCTGAAGGTCGCCGACGAGGCGCCGGGATCGCGGGTGCTCTGCCGCATCCTCACCACAGGCGCCGGCTCGGACTGGCCGCTGTCACGCAAGTACGGATGCCGCGCCGAGGCCGCCGTCGAGATCCTCACTGCGGCGCACAACCTGGGGCTCGAGGTCGCGGGGGTCGCGTTCCACGTCGGGTCTCAGCAGCGCGACCCGGCCGCCTGGCGGGCACCGATCGAGACGTCCGGCGAGATCTTCCGCCGCCTGCGGGCCCGAGGCATCCAGCCATGGATGATCGACCTCGGAGGCGGCTTTCCGGCCCGGCTCGAAGGCCACCACCCCGAGCTCTCGGCGTACGGCGATACGATCCGCGACCAGCTCCGGACGACCTTCGGCGACCACCAACCCAAGACCGTGATCGAGCCCGGCCGCGCCCTGGTTGCCGATGCCGGCGTCCTGCATGCGAGCGTCCTGACCGTGTGCTGGCGGGGCGGCCGTCGCTGGGTCTACCTCGACGCGGGCCTGTTCACGGGTCTCGTCGAGACCCTCGACGAAGCGATCCGCTACCGCATCTCCACCGATCACGACGGTATGCCCGACGGACCGGTGGTCCTGGCCGGGCCGACCTGCGACAGCGCCGACGTGCTCTACGAGAAGACCCCAGTACACCTGCCGTTGGCGCTGAAGGAGGGCGACCGGGTCCGCTTCCACTCCGCCGGCGCCTACACCACCTGCTACTCGACCGTCGGCTTCAACGGCTTCCCGCCCCTCCCGACCCGGCTGCCCGCGCGACGACGCCCGCATGCCGGGGCGACTCGCACCGGCGAGGGCAACGGCGTACGCCGACTGGGCTGACCACCGCGAACCGAGCACGACCGATGAGCAGGCTCCAGCGACTGATCGCCTCACATGGGCTGTCCGCCACCGCGATGGCGATGCCCTGGCCGGCCCTGCTCGCCGTGACCTGGCACCACACCCACAGCGGCGCCGCGCTCGGTCTGGTCGGCGCAGCGCGGATGGCACCGTACGTCCTGCTGTCCTGGGCCGCGGGCTCCCTCGGCGACCGCGTGCCGCGCAGCGTGCTGGTCAAGGGATCCACACGGCTGAGGGTGGTCCTGCTAGCGCTGACGACGCTGGCCGTGGCATCGGATCGTCTCGGAACCGCGGTTGTGCTGGCGACCCTGGTCGTCGTGGCCGGGACGCCGGCGTACCCGGCGATCGCAGCTTCGATGCCCGCGACGGCGGGCGCGCGCAGCGAGACTGCGACCGGCTGGCTCGTTACCCTCGAAGTCAGCGCTTTCGTCGTCGGGCCGGCACTCGGCGGTGTGCTGCTCACCGTCGCCGGGGCGCAGGCAGCGGTGCTCGTCGCCGTCCTCGTGGCGGCGACGGCGAGCGTACTGCTGACCGGCGTCACGGTCGGCGAATCGCGGCCATCCCGCGGCACGCCGGCGGTGCCTGAACGACTGCTTCCGCTCGTGCTCAACTCCGCCGGCACTGCCAGGGTGATCGCGGCCGTGGCCGTGATCAACCTCGTGATCGGCGCGGTCGGCGTGGCTCTGCTCCCGATGGCCGAGCACACCTGGGGGGACGAAGACGCGTTCGGGCTGCTCACAGCGGCAGTCGGGTTCGGTGCCTTGGGGACGCCAGTCGTACGCCGGTTCCTCCGGTTGCCGCCGACCGCGATCCGGGCCGCGCTCGTCCTGGTTTCTCTCCCGCTCCTGCTGGTCGCCGCGACTCCGGCCTGGCGGTGGGCCTTGGTTCCGCTCTTCATGCTCGGCGCAGCGGCGACCGAGGTGGAGTGCGTGGCGACCACGATCATCCAGCGTTCGGTGCCGGACCGGGCCCGGGCCTTCGCGCTCGGACTGACTGACTCCGTGATGGTGACCGGGGCGCTGATCGGAGCCGTTCTCGCACCCTGGACCGCTCAAACGTTCGGCCCGCGCACCCTCCTCATCGGTTGTGCGGCGGCCACCGCGAGCCTGCTCCTCGTAGGGGCACCGCGTCGGCCCGCCGAGCAGAGCATGACCGTCCGTGAGCCGCAGTTCACGTGACGTCCGCCTCGCGACCGCTCAGCGGCGACTGATCCGCGTCCAACACGCCCGCAACCGTTCACCTGGCGTTCACCGACGCCCACCAGTTCAGACACCTGTCGTCCCTAGCGTCGACGTCGTACGACGACCAGTTCTGCACGATCCCAGAGAGGGACCTCAGACGTGAAGCTCAACACCCTGCCCCGAACCATGGCCTTGGGCACGATTGCCCTCACCGTGGCGCTCGGCATGAGCGCCTGCAGCGCCAGCAACGAGACCAGTACCGGAGGCTCCGGCGCGGCCGGTAGCGGCGGCGACAAGCTGTCCGGGACTCTCAACGGTGCCGGCTCCAGCGCCCAAGAGGCGGCGATGGCCGCCTGGAAGAGCGGATTCCAGAGCGCCAACCCCGACAGCACGGTCAACTACGACGCCGTGGGCTCGGGCGGCGGTCGCGAGCAGTTCCTGGCTGGTGGCGTGCTGTTCGCCGGGTCGGACTCGTACATGACCGATGACGAGCTCAAGCAGGCCCAGAAGATCTGCAACGGCAACGCCATCGAGGTCCCCACCTACGTCAGCCCGATCGCGGTCATCTACAACCTGTCGGGCGTGGACAACCTCCAGCTCTCCCCCGACGTGCTGGCCCAGATCATGGCCGGCAAGATCACCAGCTGGGACGACCCGGCCATCGCCGACCAGAACCCCGACGCCAGCCTGCCGAGCACGAAGATCTCTCCCGTGCACCGCTCCGACGAGTCGGGCACGACCGCGAACTTCACCGACTACCTGTCTCAGGCCGCCAGCTCGGACTGGACCTACGAGCCCGACGACGTGTGGCCGATCAAGAGCGGTGAGGCCGCAGACGGTACCTCCGGCGTGGTCGCAGCAGTCAAGGGCGGTGACGGCACGATCGGGTACGCCGACGAGAGCCAGGCCGGCGATCTCGGCAAGGCCTTGATCAAGGTGGGTTCGGAGTACGTCGGGCCCTCGGCCGATGCCGCGTCCGCCGTGCTCGAGGACTCCTCGCCGGTCTCCGGCCGGGCAGACACCGATCTGGCCGTGGACGTCAACCGTACGACCAGCACCTCCGGGGTCTACCCGATCGTGCTCGTCAGCTACCAGATCTCCTGCTCCACGTACGACACTCAGGCGAAGGCGGACCTGGTGAAAGCCTTCGAGTCCTACGTGATCAGCAAAGAGGGGCAGAGCGCGGCCGCGGACACCGCAGGGTCGGCGCCGATTACGGATGCGATCCGCCAGAAGGCGCAGGCCGCGATCGACACGATCTCAGCCAAGTAACCTACCCGTGGGTTGCCCGCATCGGGGGATGTGGGCAACCCACGGGACCTTCTTCATTTCTGACCTCACGTGAAGGCGCAGTCGATGGATGAGACAGCGGTGCGGGCCAACCCACGCCCGCCACGCCGCCCCGGTGACCGGATCTTCTCCGGGTTCGCCACCGCGGCCGCAGCGCTGATCCTCGTCGCCCTCGCCGGTGTCGGGCTCTTCCTGACCTCCGAAGGCATCCCGGCACTGACGGCCGGCAAGAACGAGGTGCCTGGCGGCAACGGGATCCTCGCGTACGCATGGCCGCTGGTCTTCGGGACGTTGCTGTCGTCCGCCATCGCGCTGATCGTGGCGGCGCCGCTGGCGATCGGGGTCGCGCTGTTCATCTCGCACTACGCCCCCCGCCGGCTGGCGATCCCGCTGGGTTACCTGGTCGACCTGCTGGCCGCCGTGCCGAGCATCGTCTACGGCCTGTGGGGATTCTTCTTCCTGGCGCCCCGGATGGGGCCGCTGTACGGCTGGTTGGACGACCACGCCGGGTTCATCCCGCTCTTCGCCGGACCTGCGTCACCGACCGGTCGCACGATGCTGACGGTCGGGCTGGTCCTGGCGGTGATGATCCTGCCGATCGTCACCGCGCTGTGCCGCGAGATCTTCCTCCAGACCCCTCGGCTGCACGAGGAGGCCGCGCTGGCGCTCGGTGCGACCCGCTGGGAGATGGTACGGATGACCGTCTTCCCGTACGCCCGCTCCGGGATGGTCAGCGCCGCGATGCTCGGTCTGGGTCGGGCGCTGGGCGAGACCATTGCCGTCGCCACCGTCTTGTCGGTCAGCGGCGTCGTGACCTTCAACGTCATCTCCAGCACCAACCCGGGCACGATCGCCGCCAACATCGCCCTGAAGTTCCCTGAGGCGAGTGGGATCGAGGTCAACGTCCTGGTCGCAACAGGCTTGGTGCTGTTCCTCATCACCTTCGCCGTGAACTTCGTGGCCCGTGCCATCGTGGGTCGGCGCAGCGAGTTCTCCGGGGCGAACTGACGTGACCACTCCGACCCAGACCGAGCCGCGACCCAACCCGGGGACGTCTGAGCGACTCGACGAGCGGCTGCACTCTCCGCAGCTGCCCCGCTGGACCCCGTGGGCCGTCCTCGCGGCGGCCGCGGTCGTCACGGTCCTGCTCAACACGGTCGGCGGGCAGGGCAAGGCCTTGTCGGTCGTCCTCGGTTGGCTGATCTTCGTGGTGACGCTGACGGTGATGTCGCGGCTGTACGAAGGCGGCCGCAAGAGCGTCGACCGCCTCGCCACGGTGATGGTCACCACGGCCTTCGTCGTCGCGCTGATGCCGTTGGGGACGTTGTTGTACCTGGTGGTGAGCAACGGCGCTCCTGCGCTGAGCGGCTCGTTCCTCAGCGCCTCGATGCGCAACGTCGTCGGCGAAGGTGGTGGCATCTTCCACGCCCTGTGGGGGACCCTCCTGGTCACCGGGATGGCGGCAGCGATGTCGATCCCAATCGGCCTGCTCACCGGCATCTACCTGGTCGAGTACGGCCGTGGGCGGCTGGCCCGATGGGTCACCCTCCTCGTCGACGTGATGACCGGCATCCCGTCGATCGTCGCCGGCCTGTTCGCCTACGCACTGTTCGTGCTGTTCTTCGGCGAAGGCATCCGGATGGGTTTCGGCGGAGCGGTCGCCTTGTCGTTGCTGATGATCCCGCTGGTGGTCCGCTCCAGCGAGGAGATGCTCAAGCTCGTGCCCAACGAGCTGCGCGAGGCGTCGTACGCGCTCGGAGTCCCCAAGTGGCGGACCATCACCAAGGTCGTGCTGCCGACCGCGATGGCAGGCATCGTCACCGGCATCACGATCGCTATCGCGAGGGTGATCGGGGAGACGGCGCCGCTGCTGATCATCTGCGGCTCCACCGACTCCACGAACTTCGACCTCTTCCACGGCCGGATGATGACGTTGCCGGTTTACATCTACAGCCAGTACAAGAACCCAGGATTCCCGCCCGAGTTCGGGATCGAGCGAGCCTGGGGCGCGGCTCTCGTCTTGACGATCATCATCATGGTGCTCAATCTGGTGGCACGGCTGATCTCGTACTACTTCTCTCCGAAGACGAAGGTGTGACCCGGCGACATGGCCAAGAGCATTGACATCAGCGACCTGGACATCTATTACGGCGACTTCCTCGCTGTCGAAGGTGTCACCCTTCCCATCGCCGCCCGGTCGGTGACCGCACTGATCGGTCCGTCCGGATGCGGCAAGTCGACGTTCCTGCGGTCGCTCAACCGGATGCACGAGGTCATCCCCGGTGCCCGTGTCGAGGGCAAGATCATCATCGACGGCAGCGACCTGTACGACGTCGACATCGACCCGGTCGAGGTCCGGCGCCAGATCGGGATGGTCTTCCAGCGGCCCAACCCGTTTCCGACCATGTCCATCCAGGAGAACGTGCTGGCCGGCATGCGGTTGAACCGCAAGCGGATGAAGAGGGCCGACGCCTACGACGTGATGGAGCGAGCGCTGCGCCAGGCGAACCTCTGGAACGAGGTCAAGGACCGGCTCGACAAGCCCGGCTCCAGCCTGTCCGGTGGCCAGCAGCAGCGCCTGTGCATCGCTCGGGCGATCGCAGTCCAGCCGCAGGTGCTGCTGATGGATGAGCCCTGCTCGGCACTCGACCCGATCTCGACCAGCGCGATCGAGGACCTGATCCACGAGCTCAAGGACAGCTACACGATCGTCATCGTCACCCACAACATGCAGCAGGCCGCGCGGGTGTCGGAGACCACGGCGTTCTTCAACCTCTCCGGGGTCGGCAAGCCGGGCCACCTGATCGAGTACGGCGCCACCTCGAAGATCTTCTCCAACCCCGAGAACGAGTCGACCGAGGCCTACATCTCCGGTCGCTTCGGCTGAGCCCGGCT
>JBBSPA010000058.1:0-27875 GCA_038259225.1 Propionibacteriales bacterium | reverse complement strand
TGGGGCGGCCGCGGTGCAGGACGCTAGGGCAAGGGAGCCGCTTACCCTCGTCGCGTGGCGCAGGACTCGCAGGTTCCGAAGATCTCCAGGGTGTGCTCGACCTCGGCGAACCCGTGCGCGTGGGCGGTCTTGCTGGCCCAGGTCTCCACGGCCGGACCCTCGATCTCCACGGTGCGGCCGCAGCCCCGACAGACCAGGTGGTGGTGGTGGCCGGTACTGCACTGGCGATACACGGACTCGCCGTCGGGGGTACGGAGCACGTCGACCTCACCGGAGTCGGCCAGCACTTGCAGCGTGCGGTAGACCGTGGTCAGGCCGACGTCGTCGCCACGGTCCCGCAACGCCGCGTGGATGTCCTGCGCGCTGCGGAACACGTCGCTGTCTCCGAGCGCCGCAGCCACCGCCTTGCGCTGCCGCGTGGGACGGACCCGGGTACTGTCCGCGGCGCCTTCGTTGACCATTGCCTGCCTCCTCGTCGACGTCAGTGCTCGTCGTAGTGGTCGCCGTGCATGGCATGGCGATGTCCGTCGTGGACGTAGTCGATGTGGTCACCGTGCTCGACCGCCTGATGCCCGCAGTCCGCGCCGTGCTCGTGACCGTGTTGCTCCGGTACGACGTCGTGCGACATCGAGGCTGCGCTGGTCGGGAACGGCTCGGCCAACCGGCGCCGTCGACGCAGCAGGATCCCGACCGGCCAGGCCGCGACGAAGCCGGCCAGCGCCAGCAGCACGATCGTGGCGCCCGGTGCGGCATTGACGTAGAAGCTCGTCACGACACCGCCCACCGACGACGAAGCACCGAGCAGCATCGCGACGAAGATCGTCACCTTGAAGCCGCGCGCGAACTGCTGGGACGTCGCGACCGGGACCACCATCAATGCGCTCACCAGCAGCAGCCCGACAGTGCGCATCGCCACCGTCACGGTCACGGCCGCCATCACCGACGTCAGCATCGTGTAGACGCGGACCCGCAAACCCATGACGCGCGCGAACTCCTCGTCTTGACAAACCGCGAACAGCTGAGGTGCGAAGCCGATCGCCACGAAGATCACGATCGCGGCCAACCCGACCACGGTCCACACGTCGGACACCGACACCGTCGTGATCGACCCGAACAGGTAGTTCTGCAGGGTCTGGGCGCTCCCCCCGGCGAGCCCGGTGACCAGCACGCCCCCGGCGATCCCGCCGTAGAAGATCAGCGCCAGCGCCACGTCTCCTGAGGTGTTCCCACGCTCGCGGACGAGCTCGATCAGTACGGCGCCGAGGATCGCCACGATCACGGCGGTCCAGACCGGGGAGTGACCGGTCAGCAGGCCGAGACCGACACCGGTCACCGCGATATGGCCGATGCCGTCGCCCATCAGCGCCAGCCGCCGCTGCACCAGATAGGTGCCGACGGCCGGTGCGGCCAGACCCGTGAAGAGTGCGGCCAGCAGCGCCCGCACCATGAAGGGGTAGTCGAGCAACGTCACAGGTCCCACCCGCTTCGCATCGGGATGTGGTCCGACTCGCGGGTCGGGTGGTGGTGATCGTGGAACTCCTCGAGCGAGTCGTCGTCCGGAGGCGGACCGTCGTACACGATCCGTCCGTCGCGTACGGCGACCGCGCGGTCGATCAGCGGCGCCAACGGGCCGAGGTCGTGCAGCACGAGCAGCACTGTCGTGCCGGTGGCGACCATCGGACGCAGCGTGTCGGCCAGCCCGACCTGGTTGTGGTGGTCGACGCCTGCGTTCGGTTCGTCGAGGACGAAAAGCTCCGGTTCGGCTGCGAGGGCGCGCGCGATGAGGACCCGCTGCTGCTGCCCACCGGACAGCTGGCCAACAGCGTCATGAGCGCGGTCGGACAGCTCCACCGCGGCGATGGCCGCGCGCACGGCCGCCTTGTCGGTGCTGCTCATCGGCCGCAGCGCCCGGCGCCGCGACAGCCGGCCGGAGGCGACCACCTCGGCCACCGTCGCCGGGACGCCGGAGCTCGCCGTCACCCGTTGCGGCACGTATCCCACCCGCCGCCAGTCGCGAAAGCGCGACAGCGGCGTGTCGAAGAGGCGTACGTCGCCCGAGGTCCACGGCGACAGGCCCATCAGGGCACGGACCAGGGTCGACTTGCCGGAGCCGTTGGCGCCGAGGACGGCGACGACCTCGCCCCGACCCACGGCGAGGTCGATGCCGCGCAGGATCGGGCGGCCGCCGAGCGCGACGTTGCCCGCCTGCACGGTGATCACCGGTGACCGGGTGGCTGAGTTCATGAGCATCCGTTCGCCTGCTCGAGAGCGCTCAGGTTGGCCCGCATGAGCGAAAGGTAGTCCTGCTTGGAGTTCTCACTCGGCAGGCCTTCGACCGGGTCGAGGACCGCGGCCCGGATCCCGAGGTCGCCGGCCAGAGTGTCGGCGTACGCCTTGCTCCCGAGCGCCTCGGAGAACACTGTGGTGATCCCGTCAGACTGGATCAGGTCCTGGATCTGGGCGATGTGTTGCGGGCTCGGTTCGACGTCCGGGGACAGTCCGGCGATCGGGATCATTTCGAGGTGATAACGCTGGGCCAGGTAGCCGAACGCGGCGTGGCTGGTCACGAACTGCCGCCGCTGGCAGTTCGCAAGACCGCGTCGGAAGTCCCGGTCGAGTGCGGCGAGATCGTCCCGGAGATCTCCTGCGTTGCGCCGGTATGCCGCGGCGTGACGTGGATCGACCGCGGCGAGCTCGGTCGCCACCGCGTCGCCCACCCGGGCCAGCAGGGTGGGGTCCTGCCACAGGTGTGGGTCACCGGTGAGGTCCTCGCCGTCGGCGGCGGGAGCCCCGGTGTCCTCCAGCGGTACGACGTCGGTGACGTTCATGACGGTGCCTTGGGCGTTTTGGTCGACAGCCTGGTCGACGGAGGGCTGGAACCCCTTCTCGTAGACGACCAGGTCGGCCACGCTCAGGTCGGCGACCTGCCGCGGTGTGAGCTCGAGGTCGTGCGGTTCGAGGCCGGGGGAGGTCAGGTTCGTGACCACGGCATGGTCACCCGCGACACGTTGAGCGACGTACGCGTACGGGTAGAAGGCCGCGACCACCGTCGGCTTGCCTCCGCTGTCGGTCGTGAGGGCGGCACAGCCCGACAGCAGCGGTAGGCCGATTACGGCTACCAGCAACACCGTCCAACTCCTCATGATAACCATTATCAACGAAACTGAAAACCATTGTCAACGTGACGCCTTACATTTCCCGGAACTGCGGGAAAGTGCAGGCCGCCGACGGCGTGTCGGCCCGCCCTTTCCCGCAATTCGCGGGGAACTAGGCTGGGGTGTGTGAAGGACGAGATGGGGGACCGGCTCTTCCTCGAACCAGGGTTGGACTGGCAGCCGGTGTCGGCGAAGCTGGTGACCGAGCGCCGGGTCCCGGTCGCGGGGCTCGCTGTCCTCGGCCTGGGACTGCTCGCCTGGGCGTCGTTCGCCGCGTCCACCGGCGCGTCGTACGCCGGCCAGGGCATCCCCGGAGTGATCTTGCTGGTGGTGGCCGCCGTGAGCTGGTTCGTGGTCGTCCCGCGGGTGGTCTCGTCGTGGAGGTACGCCGAGCGAGAACAGGACCTCCTGGTCACGCACGGGCGGCTGTGGCGGTCGCTGTCGATCGTCCCGTACGGCCGGATGCAGGTGATCGAGGTCTCGGCCAACCCGGTAGCGCGCCGCCTCGGCATCGCGACCGTCAAGCTCGTCACCGCCTCGGCTTCGACCGATGCGTCCATCCCCGGGCTACCGGTGCACGTGGCCCACGAGCTGCGTGATCGGTTGGCGGCCAAGGGCGAAGCGCTGTCGGCGGGGCTGTGAGCCTCGACCATGAGGCCACGCCCCAAAGCGTGCCCGAACCCGCAGCGGAGGAGCTACGCCGGCTGCACCCGCTGACTCCGCTGTTCCGCTCCTGGCGGCTGGTCGGTCTGGCCGGTGCGCTCGGTTACGGGGCGTTCGGCGACGACCTCAGCAGGTTGGTCTGGGTCTGGCAGGCCCTGCACGGTGATGCCGAGCTCAGCCTCGTGGTCCGAGCCTTCCTCCTGGTGTTCGCCGCGGCGTTGGCATCGGTCGGCCTGGGTTGGCTCGCCTGGCGAGCAACGGGTTTCGCGATCGTGGCCGAGGCGGGGGAGCCGGGCACCTTGCTCTACCACCGCGGCCTGTTGATCCGCCAGCGCAGTCAGGTGCGCCTCAAGCGGGTGCAGTCCGTCGACGTCAACCAGCCGTTCCTGCCGCGGGTCTTCGGGCTGGCCGCGGTCAAGCTCGACATGGCCGCCGGGGAGGACGCCTCGGTCAACCTGTCGTACCTGAGCAGGGGCGACGCCTGGGCGCTGCGCGAGGAGATCCTGCGACATACCTCGGCCGAAACCCCGTCGGCGGACGCCGTCAGGACTCCTGCGACAGACGTGGTGATCGGCCATGTCGAGACCGCTCACCTGGTCAAGGCGAGCCTGCTCGACGGCGCAGGGGTGCTGCTGTCGATGCTGGCATGGGTGGTGCTGGCGGTGGTGCTTGCGCTCACGATCGGATGGAAGGCGCTCGCCCCGGCCCTTACGGCGGTCATCCCGTTGACGCTGGGTCTGCTCGTGGCGCTACGCAAGCAGGTCGCCACGATCCTGCGCGACGCGGACTTCACGGTGACGCGTACGCCGACCGGCATCCGGACCCGCGCCGGCCTCACCTCGACGGCGAACCGCACCGTGGACTTCGACCGGGTCCAGACCGTCCGGATCGAGCGTCCGCTGCTCTGGCGGCGGTTCGGCTGGGCCAGGGTCGACGTCGATGTCGCGGGTGCGGGTGAGGCGGCGGGGGCGTCATTGATGCCGGTCGCCGATGACGTGGCTGCGGTCGCGCTCGCCAGTGACGTCGCCGGCGAGGTCATCGAGCCGGTGGGTGGCGTCGCCGCTGACTGGGGAAGTGTGCTGATCCCGCCGGGTGAACGGGCCCGGCTGCTCGACCCGTGGGCGGTCTCGTGGCTGGGTGTCGCGGTGCTCGAGCACGGCGTCGTGAGCCGGACCGGCGTCTTGACGCGGACGCTCAGCTACGTCCCGTTCGCGCGAGTGCAGAGCGTGTCCGTGCGACAGGGGTGGCTGCAACGACGGCTCGGACTGGCCACCGTTTATCTCGACCTTCCGAGCGGCACGAGCCGCTGGCTGGCTCCGCACCGCGATGTCGCAGAGGCGGGCGACCTGGTGCTGCGTCTCAGCGCCGCTGCCCGCCAGCATCGGCGCGGTGCGTCAGCAGCGCCTGAGCCCGCGACGCCAGACGGCGAACCGACGCTGCCTCGCTAACCGATCTCACAACCAGCCGGTGATGCGACCGATCATGGCCGCGGCCACCGCAACCACCATCACGGCGCGGACGAGCCGTCCTGCGGTGTCGAGGACCGGCCAGGACAGATAGGCCAGCCAGATCACAAAGGTGGCCACCAGACCGAGAGCGGGTATGGCGACGTACAACGGTGCCGACAACCCGACCAGCATCAGCACCAACATCGCTACCGGGACGACCAACGAGGGCAGCTGAGACAGTCGCAAGAGGAGTCCGCGACTGCGCTCACTGACGGCCCCCCGGATGGCGGAGACCGGCTTACCAGGCTGGCCGGAGGGTTGCGGGTCAGGTGTCGACACGCCCTGCACACTAGTTGGCCGACGCGGCAGGCTGACCGGCGCCGGCCAACGTGTCGCGCACCCGATCGGGCAGAATCCGTCCCGTGCTCGTGATCTCGCGGTTCCGCTACGACGACGACCTGACCGATCGGGCGCGGGTCGAGCTGGAGACCTGCCTGGCCAAGCTGGGTGAGCGTCCCGGCTTCGTGACGGGGTCGATCGGTCGGGCGATGGACGATCCGACCCTGTGGGTGCTTCAGACGTCGTGGCAGGACGTCGGGTCCTACCGCAGGGCGCTGTCGGAGTACGAGATCAAGGCCACCGTCGTGCCCTTGCTGTCGTACGCCGTCGACGAACCCTCGGCCTACGAGGTCATCGTCGGCGACGGGGCCACCGAGCCGAACGAGCCGCACTGGCGCAGCACGTAGTGCCTCGGCATCCGGCGCTCGCCCGCTGCGCGGCCTGTGGCCGGCACCCGACCGCGCCGGCTCACGCAGCCGCGGTCTCCTGGCGGCGCCGGCGCCACAGCACGGGAACGCGCCACAGCCGACCCACGAGGACGGTCGCGATGATCCAGAGGGCGTAGGCGACTGGTGTCCAGGCCCCGCCCACGAACGTGCCCTGGCCGTCGACGTAGGTGTAGGTGACGCTCGACTGGAGGTAGTCGATACCGCTCCAGGTGAAGTTCCCCGTTGCATGCGGGTCGGCAGCGGTCAGGCCTTGGCCAAAGGACACCGCCGCCTCGTTCAAGAACTCGGTGAGGACCAGCTGTCCGGTAAGAAGGAAGACCGCGGCCGCGACCCAGGCCGGCCGGGCTTCCTCGCCGTACTCCGCCGAGCGATACTCCTCCGCCAACCGGCGACTGTCACCGAGGCGGGCGAGGGCAGGGCCGGTCCCGATGTCCGCGGCAGCGGTCAGCAGGTTGTCGCGGACCTCCCGGCGGCGGGCGATGCGCACCTTTCGGGGCAGGTCGTAGAGGCGTTGATCGAGCGACCACACGACCCGCTCGATGCGCAATCGGTCAAGCCAGGTGACGGACTGAGCCATGTCAGACTCCTTCGATCGGTTCAGCGGGAACAGCGCGGTCGAGCACGTCGCCGACACTGCCGGCGAGTGACAACCAGCTCGCCTTGCCGGTCGTCAGTGCTGAGTAGCCCTCAGGCGTCAGGCGGTAGTACTTGCGAGCCGGGCCGGAGCTCGAGGCCACCAGTCGAGCCGCGATCCGGCCTTCGCGCTCGAGGCGCGCCAGCGCGGGATAGACGGTCCCTTCGAGCACGTCGGTCAGACCGATCGCGTGCAAGCGGCGTACCGCCTGATAGCCGTAGGACTCCTCCTCGGCCAACAGCTGGAGCAGCAGCAACGAGAGCACGCCTTTCAGGAGCTGGGAGTCGTGCTGGGTCGTCATTGCGCAAGAGTATGCCCAGTACCTGACTTAGTCTAGTAGCCCTCTGGGAGGCAGTGTTCGAGGTCTTCGTGGGCGGTCCCCGCCTCGGCGAACCCCGACGTGAAAATCCGTCGACGTGGCCCGATAGGCTGCAGGCTGCTCCCTACATCGGGGAGTCGACCACCGACCGCCAGCCGGATGGAGTCCTCCTGTGGCCAGTTCTGCCCTCGACAGCGTCGTCAGCCTCTGCAAGCGCCGGGGATTCGTGTTCCCGTGCGGCGAGATCTACGGCGGTACCCGCTCCGCCTGGGACTACGGTCCGCTCGGCGTGGAGCTCAAGGAGAACATCAAGCGTCAGTGGTGGCGCTTCATGGTCACCTCACGGGAGGACGTGGTCGGTCTGGACTCCTCGGTGATCCTGCCGACCCGCACCTGGGAGGCGTCGGGTCACCTGGCGACGTTCACCGATCCCCTCACCGAGTGCCAGAGCTGCCACAAGAGGTTCCGGGCCGACCACCTGCAGGAGGCGCAGGCCTCGAAGAAGGGCATCGACAACCCCGACGACGTCCCGTTGGCCGACATCGCCTGCCCGAACTGTGGGACGCGCGGCGCTTGGACCGAACCGCGCCCGTTCAACGGCATGCTCAAGACCTACCTCGGCGTGATCGAGGACGAGTCGGGACTGCACTACCTGCGCCCGGAGACCGCGCAGGGCATCTTCTTGAACTTCATGAACGTGATGAACTCCTCCCGCAAGAAGCCGCCGTTCGGCATCGCCCAGACCGGCAAGGCCTTCCGCAACGAGATCACACCCGGGAACTTCATCTTCCGGACCCGCGAGTTCGAGCAGATGGAGATGGAGTTCTTCGTCGAGCCCGGTACCGACGAGGAGTGGCACCAGACCTGGATCGACCTGCGCACGGACTGGTACGTCGGTCTGGGTATCGACCGCGACAACCTGCGCCACCTCGAGCACCCGAAGGAGAAGCTGTCGCACTACTCCAAGCGCACCGTCGACATCGAGTACCGCTTCAACCTGCCGGGTCGCGAGTTCGACGAGCTCGAAGGTATCGCCAACCGCACGGACTTCGACCTCAAGGCGCACAGTGAGGCGTCCGGTCAGGACCTGTCGTACTTCGACCAGGCGACCAACGAGCGCTGGACGCCGTACGTCATCGAGCCGGCAGCCGGCCTGACCCGGTCGCTGATGGCCTTCCTGATCGACGCCTACGGCGAGGACGAGGCGCCGAACGCCAAGGGCGGCGTCGACAAGCGCACCGTGCTCCGGCTCGACCCGCGGCTGGCACCGGTCAAAGCCGCCGTGCTGCCCTTGTCGCGCAACGCCGACCTGTCGCCCAAAGCCCGTGACCTGGCGGCTGAACTGCGGCAGAACTGGAACGTCGACTTCGACGACGCCGGCGCCATCGGCCGTCGCTACCGTCGCCAGGACGAGATCGGTACGCCGTACTGCGTCACGATCGACTTCGACACCCTCGACGACAACGCGGTCACGATCCGCGAACGCGACACCATGAAACAGGAGCGAGTAGCCCTCGACCAGGTCCGTGGCTACGTCGCGGAACGTCTCGTCGGCTGCTGACTTGTCAGGGTGCGGTGAGCGAGGACACCGTCACTACACGCTGACAACGCGGGAAGAGAGAAGGGTTCTAGGCATGCGTGCACCGAAGGTTGTTGTCGCAGTGGCGGCGGTCGTCGTCTCGGTGGGGCTGGCCGGGTGCGGCGGCTCCGGCGGCGACCCCAAGCCGACGCCGACCACCGTGGCGCCGACGACCGGTGACGACGGCACGGCGCTGCCAGGCACCGAGCTCAAGCTCGGCAAGCAGGCGGTGCTGCGCTTCAAGGCCGACAAGAAGCACAAGTCCCTGATCAAGCTCGCAGTGACCAAGGTCAAGAAGGGCAAGCTGAAAGATCTCGAGCGCTTCGAGCTCAACGACCAAGCGCGCAAGTCGACGATCTACTTCGTGTCGACGAAGCTGGAGAATCTCGGCCCCGACACCTTGTCCGGAGCGAAGATCACCTTGTACGGCAGGGTGTCCGACGACCTGGTCGTCCCACCGGTCGTGTTCGGGTCGTCCTACCCGACCTGCGACTACACAGCCCTGCCGAAGAAGTTCAAGAAGGGCAAGAGCGCCAAGGGCTGCATGGTGATGCTCGCGCCCAAGCACGGCAAGATCTCCGAGATCCAGTGGCGTGCCCCCGACAACTCTCAGCCCATCTCGTGGATCGTTCACTGACCGCCGTCGCAGGAGGCCTGCGACTGGGGTCGCTGAAGGTCGACCCGCCGGTCGTGCTCGCGCCGATGGCCGGTGTCACCAACGCCGCGTTCCGTTCGCTGTGCCGCGAGCAGGGCGTTCTCGGGGTCGCCGGATCAGGTCCCTCCTCGGCGGCGCCGGGCTTGTACGTCTGCGAGATGATCACCAGCCGCGGGCTCGTGGAGCGCGACGCGGTGACGCAGGCGATGCTCGTCTTCGACCCGAAGGAGTCGGTCAGGTCGGTTCAGCTGTACGGCGTCGACCCGTCGTACATGGCACGAGCCGCGAGGATTCTCTGCGAGAAGTACGCCGTCGGACACATCGACCTGAACTTCGGTTGCCCGGTCCCGAAGGTGACCCGCAAAGGCGGCGGCGCGGCCTTGCCCTGGAAACGCCGGTTGCTCGGCGCCATCCTGGAGGCCACCGTGGCAGCGGCGGCGCCGTACGGCGTGCCGGTCACGATGAAGACCCGCAAGGGAATCGACGAGGACCACCTCACCTATCTGGAGGCCGGTCGGATCGCCCAGGAGTCCGGATGTGCGGCCATCGCCCTGCACGGCAGGACCGCCGACCAGCACTACTCCGGGCAGGCGGACTGGGAGGCGATCGCCGCGCTCGCCGACCACGTGGACATCCCGGTCCTGGGCAACGGTGACATCTGGGAGGCGTCCGACGCCCTGCAGCTGATGGACCAGACCGGCTGCGCCGGCGTCGTTGTCGGCCGCGGGTGCCTGGGGCGCCCGTGGTTGTTCCGCGACCTCGCCGCCGCGTTCGGCGGCGGGACAGCGCCGCAGCTGCCGACCCTCGGTGAGGTCGCCACGATGATGCGTCGCCACGCCGAGCTCCTGGTGCAGCACATGGGTGAAGAGCGGGGGTGCAAGGAGTTCCGCAAGCACATCGCGTGGTACCTCAAGGGCTTCGCCGCCGGCGGTGAGCTCCGACAGGGCCTCGGCCTGGTCGACAGCCTGGCTGTTCTGGACGGGCTGCTGGCCCGCCTCGACCCCACCGAGCCGTTCCCGGTCGCAGAGCTGGGCAGTCCACGCGGCCGCCAGGGGAGCCCGCGGCGCGTTGCGCTGCCGGACGGCTGGCTGCGTGATCGCGACGACCTGGTGATCGACGAGGCCGCCGAGATCGGCGTGTCCGGCGGCTGACGCGCGATGGCCGGACCGGTCGAAATGCGGATATGACAGGTTTGCGGCATCCTGGCGTAACGCACGTCACGTTCGGTCGTTGATCACCCGGTGCCCCGAAACGTGGGCGGGCTGTCCAAGGAGGAATCCATGCGCAAGAGCACGACCCTTGTCACCGGCGCAGTCTTCGCGGCGATTGCCGCGTTCGTCGCCTCCGGGCTCTCGAGTCCGGCCGGGGCATCAGACCCCACGAGCGGGACCGTGTCAGACACCCAGCCGAGCCGTAGCTGGGTCGGAGGGCCGTTCGTGGTTCCCAACGTCACCGCGCAGGCAGGTGACCAGCCGCTGTGCGACGCCCCGGACTCCTGTGACGACTACGCGCTCACGGTCGACACCCCGGCGGGGTACGGCAGCAACCACAACCTCACGGTCAAGGTCTCCTGGCCGGTGGCCGCCGCGGACTTCGACGTCTACCTGCTGGACCAGCAGGGCAACGTCGTCTCGACTGCTGCGTCCAGCGCCGATCCGGAAGTCTTGATCGTGCCGCCGGACTCAGGCACCTACACCGTCCGGGTCGTCCCGTTCGCGCCGTTGGGACAGAGCTACGCGGCCACGGCCACGCTGGGCACGAAGCCGGCCAACCCGGCTCCCGGGACCTCGCCGGCGCCAGGATTCACGAATTACAAGGCGCCTTCGACCTTCAACGACGCCAACAACGCCGGCGAGCCCTCGATCGGTAACGACTGGAACACCGGGTCGAGCTTCTACCAGGCCTACCTGTCCACGTACAAGGTCGACTTCGACTCGTCGACGCCGGCCAAGGCCAGCTGGCAGGACGTGTCGGCCAACGCGGCGAACGGCTGCGTCGTCGGCAGCACGGCCAGCCTCGACCCGATCCTGTACACCGACCACGAGACCGGGCGGACGTTCGAGTCGCAGCTGTCCGGAGTCGATTCGCTCACCTGCTACACCGATGACGGCGGCAAGACGTGGCTGCCGAGCACCGGCGGAGGCATCCCGAGCGGTGTCGACCACCAGACGTTGGGTGGTGGCCACTTCTCCGACTCCGGCGTTGGCGGCGTCGGCCTGTACCCGAATGCCGTCTACTACTGCAGCCAGGACATCGCGACCGCATTGTGCGCGCTCTCGCGTGACGGCGGCACGACCTTCGGGGCCGGGGTTCCGGTCTACAACCTGCTGGACTGCGGGGGACTCCACGGTCACATCAAGGTCGCACCCGACGGCACGGCGTACCTGCCGAACAAGGGCTGCGGCGACACGGCCGGGCTGGTGGTGTCCAAGGACAACGGCACGACCTGGACCGTCAATCACGTGACGGGCTCGACGCCCGGCGACTCCGACCCCTCGGTCGGCGTCGGCTCCAACGGCACGGTCTACTTCGGCTACGTCGGCGCCGACGGCGCTCCCGGCGTCGCGACCAGCACCGACCAGGGCGCAACCTGGAAGTACACCCAGCAGGTCGGTACCGAGTTTGGGATCAAGAACGCCGTGTTCCCGGCGATGGTGGCCGGCGACGACGACCGCGCGGCGTTCGCCTACCTCGGTACGCCGACGGGCGGCAACTACCAGGACCAGGCCAACTTCCACGGCATCTGGCACCTGTACGTCACCACGACCTACGACGGCGGCAAGACCTGGGTGACCAGCGACGCCACCCCGAACGACCCGGTCCAGCGTGGCTCGATCTGCACCGGCGGCACGACCTGCGGCGACGATCGCAACCTGCTCGACTTCATGGACGTCACGATCGACGACCACGGTCGGGTCCTGGTCGGCTACGCCGATGGCTGCATCGACGCGTGCGTGACCAGCAACGCCGAGGCCGACAACGGTCGCGACGCCTACGCCACGATCGCTCGCCAGTCGACCGGGAACACGCTGTTCGCTGCGAGCGACCCGACGGCCAACTTGCGGTTCGCGAAGGCGTCCCTCTCGGCCAAGAAGCGCGCAGTGACCGACACAGTGACCGTCGTGAACAACGGGACCAAGGTGGCCAAGGGCGTGCGGGTCAAGGTGCTCGACGGCTCTCGCACGGTCGGTACGACGAGCGCCGTCACGCTTCAGCCGGGTCAGCGGGTGACGCAGAAGGTCAGCTGGACCGCGACCGGGGCTGGAAAGCACACCGTCACCTCGATCGTCGATCCGGCCAACGTGGTCGCCGAGTCCAACGAGGGCGACAACAAGGTGATCAGGACGATCAGGCTGAAGTAGGCCAGGGGGGTACGTCGCGGTGTCGGGGCTCGCACCAGTGTCACAGCCCCGGCACCACGGTGTCGGCCGACTGCCGCTGACCTCCCGACGCTGACCTCCCGACGCTGACCTCCCGACGCTGACCTCCCGACGCTGACCCAGTTTCGCTCGACCCAGGAGTGCCACGTTGAACACGTCCCGCTCGACCGCCGCCGCGATCCTGACCTTGATCACCGCACTGTCGTTGGCCGGTTGCGGCTCCGGGTCCGACTCGTCTGCCTCGGAACAGACCACGAGCGCGGTGGAGACCGATGCCGGCACCGGCATGGACAAGGCCGCTGACACCAGCGTCTGTACCGATCAGGCGACGCCCCTGCAGGAGCCGTACGGGGCCGGCTTCCCGCAGGACTGGCCGTTCCCTCCCGACACCGTCGTGTACAACGTCGAGGACCGCGGGGATGCCGGCACGATCGTGTCGGCGATCTCGTCGTCGCCGTTCCAGGACATCCTCAGCTACCTGAACAACGACGTGGCCGCCGCCGGCTTCGAGATCGAGAGCGGTGAGACGGAGGACCACGACGCCGAGGCCGAGTGGCGCGGCACGGACTTCCACGGCCGTTGGGCGATCCGCGAGTCGGCGACCTGCCCGGGCGAGACCTCGATCCAGGTGCTGGCCGGCGAGAACTGAGCTCTGGGGCCCAGTACGCTCGGCGCGATGGACACGCCCACTGCGCCGTACGACGAGGCCGACGTCGAACGGTTCCAGGCCGAGCCCAGTGACTCCCGTCGTACGCCGTTCGAGCGCGACCGAGCACGGATCGTGCACTCGTCCGCGTTACGCCGGCTGGCCGCCAAGACTCAGGTGGTCGGACCGTCCACGGACGACTTCACGCGCAACCGGCTGACCCACACTCTCGAGGTCGCCCAGGTCGGGCGTGACGTCGCGGTGGCGGTCGGCTGCGACCCGGACCTGGTCGAGGCGGCCTGTCTTGCCCACGACCTCGGTCATCCGCCGTTCGGGCACAACGGGGAGCGCGCGTTGGCCGAGCTGGCCGCGGACTCCGGCGGCTTCGAGGGCAACGCCCAGACGTTCCGACTGCTGACTCGGCTGGAGCCGAAGACCTTCGACGCCCAAGGCCGCAGCCTCGGGCTGAACCTGACCCGCGGGGTGCTGGACGCGGCCACCAAGTACCCGTGGAGTCTGGAGCAGGCGCCGATCCCGGCAGGCCGGCACGCCGACGGGCTGCCTCGGGCCGTCCGCAAGTTCGGCGTCTACGCCGACGACCGAGCGCTCTTCGACTGGATGCGGGCCAAGGCCCCCGATCGGGAGACCTGCGTCGAGGCACAGATCATGGACCTCGCCGACGACATCGCCTACTCCGTGCACGACGTCGAGGACGGCATCGTAGCGGGACGGATCGAGCTCACGGCCCTGACCGATCCGGCCCTTCGCCAGGACCTGTGGGACACCGTGCGGGACTGGTACGCGCCGGCCACGTCGACCGCCGAGCTCGAGGCAGGGTTCGCGCGGCTCGCCGGTCTGGACGCGTGGCCCCACACGGCGTACGACGGCAGCCGACGGCAGCTCGCGGGCCTGAAGAACCTCACCAGCAGGCTGATCAACCGCTTCTGCAGCGGAGTCCAGGAGGCCGTGCGGGTGACCGACCTGCCGCGCCCGATCATCCGGTACGCCGGGCGGATCCCCGTCCCGACCAGCGTAGGGACCGAGATCGTCATCCTGAAGGGCATCGCGGCCCACCTGGTGATGAAGGCCGACGATCGGGTCACCGCGCTGACGCTGCAGCGTGAGCTGATCGCCGAGCTCGTCGACGCGATCTGGCGGGGCGCACCGGACACCCTCGAGGCGGCGTTGGAGTCCGATTGGGCGCTTGCAAACGACGACGCGCAACGGCTCCGGGTGGTGGTGGACCAGGTCGCGTCGCTGACGGACCTGAGTGCTGTGGACAGGCATCGTTCGCTCGTGATGACGGCATAGACTCACCGCGTGGCAGGCCGGATCCGGGACGACGACATCGCGCAGGTACGCGAGCGTGCCCTGATCGAGGAGGTCGTCTCGGCCCATGTGACCCTGCGCAACGCGGGCACCGGTTCGATGAAGGGACTATGTCCGTTCCACGACGAGAAGACCCCGTCGTTCAACGTCAACACCTCGCGCGGCTTCTTCCACTGCTTCGGCTGCGGCGAGGGCGGCGACGTCTTGACGTTCGTGCAGAAGGTCGAAGGCATCGGCTTCACCGAGGCAGTCGAGCGGCTGGCCGACCGCTACAACGTGCAGCTGCGGTACGTCGACGAAGGTGTCACGGGGGCGCGTCGCGATCAGGGACACCGGGGTCAGCGTCAGCGGATCGTCGAGGCGCACAAGGCCGCCACCGAGTTCTACGTCGACCAGCTCTCGACGCCGGATGCCCTGACCGGCCGACAGTTCCTGTCCGAGCGCGGCTTCGACCAGGGGGCCGCCGCCCACTTCACGATCGGCTTCGCACCGCGCGGTGGGGAGGCGCTGCTCAACCATCTGCGGGGTCGAGGCTTCTCCGACGACGAGCTGGCGACCGCCGGGCTGGTTGCGCGAGGACAGCGCGGACCGTACGACCGCTTCCGCGGCCGGCTGCTCTGGCCGATCCGCGAGCTGTCCGGGGACGTGGTCGGTTTCGGGGCCAGGCGGCTCTTCGACGACGACCGGGTCGAGGCGAAGTACCTGAACACGCCGGAGACAGCGGCGTACAAGAAGAGCCAGCTGCTGTACGGCGTCGACCTGGCGCGCAAGGAGATCGCCCTGCGCAGCAAGGCGGTCGTGGTCGAGGGCTACACGGACGTGATGGCCTGCCACCTGTCCGGCGTCCAGACCGCCGTCGCGACGTGTGGCACGGCCTTCGGTGAGGACCATGCCCGCATCCTTCGGCGGTTGCTGCTCGATCACGACGAGTTCCGCGGCGAGGTGATCTACACCTTCGACGGTGACGAGGCCGGACAGAAGGCTGCTCTGCGCGCGTTCCAGGGTGACCAGCAGTTCGTCGGTCAGACCTACGTCGCGATCGAGCCGGACGGCCGAGACCCGTGCGACCTGCGACTGGCCGAGGGCGACGCAGCCGTCCGCGAGCTGGTCGCGCGTCGAGTGCCGCTCTACCGTTTCGTGCTGAGCAACGTGGTGTCGAAGTACGACCTGGATCGTGCCGACTCGCGGATCGACGCGACGCGCGAGGCCGCACGGCTGGTAGCCAGCATCCGGGACCGCTCCAAGGTCGAGGCGTTCGCACGCGAGATCGCGGGGATGGTCGGCGTGGACGTCGACGAGGTGCGAGCCGAGGTCAGACGGGCGGCCAAGCGCCCAGACCCGGGCCGGTCCCGTACGCCGTCGGGCCAATCGGGAGCGGTGCAGGTCGCGACCGGCCGGGACGCTGACCCGACAGACGCTCCGCCGGAGTCAGGCAGCACGGTCGGGCGGGCCACCGCGACCGACGTACCCGACCCACAGGAGCGGCGCTTCTCGATCGAGCGCGACGTCCTCAAGCTGGCACTCCAGCACCCGGCGCAGACCACGGGGAGCTGGGGTGACGTCGAAGCCGACGACTTCGTCCACCCGCACTACCGGGTGATCTTCGAGGCGATCGGCAGCCTCGGCGGCCCGACCGCCGCGGCCCCCGACACCGTGACCGACAAGGTGATCGAGCCTGCCGTCACCAGCCTGGTGTCAGCGCTGGCGGTGGAGCCGCTGCACGTGACGGGGGAGCCGGACGCCAAGGTGGTGTCGGCGTATGTGGTCCGGTTGCGTGAGTTGACCGCCTTGCGACGGATTCAGCAGGTGAAGTCGAAGCTTCAGCGGATGAACCCGGTCACCCAGACCACCGACTACAACCGGATGTTCGGAGAGCTGGTGGCGTTGGAGAGTCATCGACGAGGCCTGCGCGAACAGGCCATCGGTACAGGTATCTGACATCTTGCGGTCCGCATCCTGGAACGTAACGGTGGGATTCCTAAAAGTAGTCGCGCTACAGGCCGGGTCGCAGGAGACTGAGGCTCATGGCTGGGCCGCAGTATGCTGCGGAGGCGACGTGGGGGACATCGGTCGCCACTGCACGAGTACCACGACAGCGAGAGCCGGACTCTCCGGACTCGGTGCGTCTCTATCTGCGCGAGATCGGCAGGATCCCGCTGCTGACTGCGGCCGACGAGGTCCGTCTCTCGCACGCCGTCGAGGTCGGCGTACTGGCTGAGGAGCAGATCGACACGAGCGCGAGCTTGGACTGGGAGGACCGCTTCGACCTGGCCCATCTCGCGGACTGTGGCCGGCAGGCGAAGTCCACGCTGGTCAAGTCCAACCTGCGGCTGGTCGTGGCGGTCGCCAAGCGGTACGGGTCACCTGGTGTCGGACTGCTCGACCTGATCCAGGAGGGAAACATCGGCCTGATCCGTGCCGTGGAGAAGTTCGACTACCGGCGGGGCTACAAGTTCTCGACGTACGCCACGTGGTGGATCCGGCAGGCGATCTCGCGGGGGATCGCCGACCAGGGTCGAACCATCCGTATCCCGGTCCACGTGGTCGAGGCGATGCACCGGGCGTTGCGCGTGCAACGGGCGATGTTCCAACGGCTCGGTCGCAACCCCTCGATGGACGAGTTGTCCACGCAGCTCGAGCTGACTCCACAACGAACCCGCGATCTGCTCAAGCTCGCCGACGAGCCGATGTCTCTCGACATCGCGGTAGGCGAAGGCGAGTCCGGCCAGCTGTCGGACCTGATCGTCGACGACAGCTCCGCAATGCCGGTCGACGAGGTCGGGCTGCTCATGTTGCACAGCGATGTGGAGCGGTTGCTCACGATGGTGACGACCCGCGAGCGCACGGTGCTGCGGCTACGGTTCGGGCTCGAAGGTGGTCGTACGCACACGCTGGAGGAAGTCGGGCAGGTGCTCGGCGTCACCCGTGAGCGGTCCCGGCAGATCGAGGCGAAGGCGCTGGCCAAGATCCGGATGGCTCATGACGTCGACCACTTCCGCGACTACCTGCACTGACGTTCCGCAGGCCTCCCTTTCCCCGCTCCTCATTCCCGCGAATTGCGGGAAGGTTCATGCCTGGCTCGGCGTGTCGCGCTGCACTTTCCCGCGATTCGCGGAAAAGGGGGGGAGGGGCGGAATCGGCTGGGAGGATGGGGGCATGCCGTCGCGTCGATTCCGCCTGCCCTCCGACGTGCGCGGTCGGTTGACTTTCGACCGCGGCGAACGACCGCTGGCATGGGCCAACGACCGGGAGGGGAAGTGGTACATCGGCACCGACCGGGCGTTGTACCTGGCCGACGGTGACGACTTCCGACGCGTCGGGTGGGAGCAGATCGAGCGCGCCGACTGGCAGTACGACGACGCCCGACTGGCGGTGGTCGAGGTGGCCGGCTGGGGCGAACCCGAGCCCCGCACCGAGATCGAGATCGACGATCCGGGACTGCTCCTGGACCTGCTGCGCGAGCGGGTCACCAAGAGTGTGGTGGCTACGGTCTATGCGCGTGTCCGGGGCCGCGCCGGCCTCTCGGTGATCGGTCGCCGCTCGCCCGTGGGACAGGGCTCGATCGTCTGGTCCTACCTGCTCGCGGAGGGCCTGGACCCGGCCGATCCCGACGTCGCGGAGGTGGCCCAACGCACGCTGCGCGAGGCGGAGCGCGAGCTGACCGGGCTCTGACCGGCATACCCACAAGGCGTTTCGACGTACGCCGCTCGGGCTTGCTAACCTAACGGGGTTGCCCGGCGGCGTGAGCTGGCCGGGCACCTTCCCGCGTAGCTCAATTGGCAGAGCAGCCGGCTGTTAACCGGCAGGTTATTGGTTCGAGTCCAATCGCGGGAGCCAGCGTTTCCGTACTGTTACACCTGATCTCCGCCGCGCCACACCGGTGGCCGTTTCTCGGCGAAGGCTCGCGGTCCCTCGACAGCGTCCTCGGACCTCAACATCCGCTGGTAGGCGGACAGCTGGCCGGATCGCAGCAGCCGGATGCCGTCCCGGACGTCGAGGGCAGACGTCTCCGTCAGCACCTCCTCCACCGCGGCCACTGCCAAGGGAGCGGCGTCACAGATCTGGCGGGCCAGGTCGAGCGCGGCCGGCAGCAGGTCCTCGGTTGGCACGACTCGGTTGACGAGCCCCCAGCGCTCCGCCTCAACGGCCCCCATCCGACGCCCGGTCAGCAGCATGTCGCGCGCCACGGCCTCCGGAAGTCGCCGCGGCAACCGGAGCAGGCCGCCGGAGTCCGCCACCAGACCGACCAGCACCTCGGGAAGGGCTAGCTCGGCGTGCTCCGCGGCGACGATCAGGTCGGCCGCGAGCGCGAGCTCGAGGCCACCGCCGAGCGCCAGACCGTTGACCGCAGCGACGACCGGCTTGGTGCGTCCGAAGAACTCAGTCAGCCCCGCGAAGCCGCCCGGACCGTGGTCGGCGTCGACGGCCTCGCCGGCTGAGGCCGCCTTGAGGTCCCACCCGGCCGAGAAGAAGCGGTCGCCGGCGCCGGTGAGGATCGCCACGCGCAAGGCGGGATCCTCTTGCAGCTGGACGAAGCCGGCGTACAACGCCTGGCTGGTTGCGACATCAATGGCGTTGGCCTTCGGGCGGTCCAGCGTGATGACGAGCACGGGGCCGTCGACCTCACGGCGTACCGGGTCGCTCATGGCACCTCTCTCGTGGTCATGACGAACACTGTCGCACCGTGGCTAGGCTCCGTGTGGCCGCAGCATCGATCGGGCGATGATGTGGCGCTGGATCTCGCTGGTCCCGTCCCAGATCCGCTCGACCCGCGCGTCGCGCCAGAAGCGCTCGATCGGGAGTTCGTCCATCAGGCCCATGCCACCGAAGATCTGGACCGCCTGGTCGGTGATCCGGCCGAGCGCCTCCGAGGCGAACACCTTGGCCATGGCCGCGTCCTGGTCGGTCATCGTGCCCTGGTCCAGCTTCCAGGCGGCCTTGAACGTCAACAGCTCCGCGGCCTCGAGCTCGGTCGCCATGTCGGCCAACGGGAAGCCCACGCCCTGGAACCGCCCGATCGGCTGGCCGAACTGGACTCGTTCGGCCGCCGACTTCGTGGTCAGCTCGAGCACCCGACGGGCGCGCCCGACGCTGCTGGCGGCCACGGTCAGTCGGCTGGCGCCGAGCCATTCAGACATCAGCTCGAAGCCGCGGCCCTCCTCACCCAGCAGCTGCGCCGCCGGGACGCGGCACCCTTCGAAGGACAGCTCGCTGTGGTGATAGCCGCGGTGGGAGACGCTGGCCGGACCGCGTCGTACGGTGACACCTGGTGAGTCCAGGTCGACCAACAGCCCGCTGATCTGTGTGCGCCCGGTCGGGCTGCTGTCGTCCTTGCCGGTGACCGCGAACAGGATCACGAAGTCGGACTTGTCGGCGTTGCTGATGAAGTGCTTGGTGCCGTCGACGACCCACGCGTCGCCGTCACGCACCGCACGGGTCGACATCGACCTGACGTCCGAACCCGCCCCGGGCTCCGACATCGCCAGGCAGTCGTGTCGTTCGCCGCGTATCGCGGGAAGCAGGTACCGCTCGCGCTGCTCCCCGGTGCAGGCCAGCAGGATGTTGCTCGGCCGCGCGACCAGCCACTGAAGGGCGTAGCTCGCCCGCCCGAGCTCGCGCTCCACCAGGGTCATCGCGACGGCGTCCAGGCCGCCGCCGCCGAGCTCCTCCGGCATGTTGGCGGCATACAACCCCGCCTTCAGCGCCCTCGTGCGGATCTCCTCGACCAGGTCCGCAGGAACGTCGCCGAGCCGGTCCACGAGGTCCTCGTGCGGGTAGAGCTCGCGCGTGACGAACGTGCTGACCGTGTCGACGATGGCTCGTTGCTCGTCGTCGAGACCGAAGTCCATCCCGTCCTCCTAGGCTGTGTCGTGGGTATGCCGGATGGCCATCGGTCTGCCGACCACGTCCGGCCGCGGGAGCCGGACATGACTGGCCCGGATCAGGTCCAGCCGCTCGACCAGGTGCGTCGGGAGCTCGGTGGAGCGCCCGCGCAGCATGTCGACGTGGACCAGCATCTGCTCGGCCGTGGCCACGAGGTCGCCGGTTCGGCCGTGGCGCATCTCGTGGAAGATGTGCAACCGCTTGTGGTCGTGATCGAGCAGCTGAAGGCTCAGAGCGAGCGGCTCGCCCTCCCCGACCTCGCGGCGATGATGTAGGTGGGTCTCGACGGTGTAGAGCGAGTGTCCCGCATCCCGGTAGGCGTCGTCGACGCCGAGGAAACGGAAGAACGCATCGGCGTTGTCACCGAAGACGAGCAGGTAGCACGACTCGGTCATGTGCCCGTTGTAGTCGACCCACTGGGGCAGTACGAGCGACTGGTGGAGCCGGAGGGGAGCATCGGCCGGTGTGCCGTCGTCTGGCGATTCGGACGACGGGCTCGCAGGCGGCGTGACGGCTCGATCGGTCATCAGGCGTCTCCCGTGCCGGGGTACTCGGGGCCGATGCCGAGGCCGAGATGGTCGGGTCGGGGGAGTGACCCGTGCGCGGCGACGAGTCGCTGGACCCGCGCGTACCGCTCCTCGTCGAGCGGTGCAGCTCTGCCTCGTGTGGTGTCCACGTGAAGGTAGAGGAACTCGCCGGTGGCGACGGTCTGCTCGTCGTCACGCTGGAGCTCGGTGTACAGCCGAATCCGCTTCGGGTCGGCGGAGACCATGATCGTGCGGGCAGTCAGGACGTGGCCGAGCCGGCACTCCGCAAGGAAGCGGATGTGGCTCTGCACGGTGTAGTACGCGGCCCCCGTCTCGGCCCGGTAGTCGGCACTGAGGTCCAGGGCTGCGAACACCGCTTCGTTCGCGTCGCTGAGCGCGATCCCGTAGCTGGCGTCGTGCATGTGCTCGTTGTAGTCCAACCACTCGCGGCGCACCTCGGCCCGATACGTCACGAACGGAGCGACATCCTCACGCATCGACGACCCGGTGCTTCTTCAGCAGCAGGAGCAGGTCGACCAGGAACGCGTCGCGGCGTTGCTCGAGCTCGGCAACGCTCTGGCCACCCGCCGCCTCGACCACCCCGGCCACGACGCGGTCACGCAGCTGGGGTGTCAGCGAGGGAGCGTCCAACCGGGTCCACGGCTCGAGCAGCGCCGGAGCGAAGTGGTCGAGCATCCGCGCCATCCCACCGGGGCCACCTGCAAGGTGGAATGTCAGCATCGGACCCATCTGAGCCCAGCGCAGACCAGGCCCGTGCACGATCGAGTCGTCGATCTGCTGGACCGTGGCCTGCCCGGAGGCGACCATGTGCAAGGCCTCACGCCACAGCGCCTCCTGCAACCGATTGCCCACGAAGCCGGAGACCTCGTGCTCCATGGTGAGACAGACCTTGTCGGCGTAGGTGTAGAACGCCTCGGCCCAGGCCACCGTCGCCGGGTCTGTCTTGATACCGCCGACGATCTCGACCAGCGGGATCAGGTACGGCGGATTGAACGGGTGGCCGACGACGAATCGCCCAGGTGTCGTGCACGCCTCCGCCATGGCGGTCATACCGAATCCGGACGTGCTCGATGCGACCACGACGTCGGGATCGGTGTGCGCGTCGATCATCGCAAGGAGACCCACCTTCGCGTCCAACACCTCTGGTGAGGACTCCTGCACGAAGTCGGCCCTCTCGAGGCAGTCCGCGAGGCTCGTCGCGAACCGGAGTCGTTCGCGGCCTGCGCCGGCGGACAACCCCAACCGCTCAAGGGAGGGCCAGGCGGCTTGCAGCAGATCGTTCAGCCGCAGCTCGGCATCGGGCGCGGGGTCCCAGGCCGCGACGTCGTAGCCGAGTCGCAGGAAGTGCGCAGCCCAGCCACCGCCGATCACCCCGGTGCCGATGACGGCGACGCGACGGACCGCGTCAGGTGCCGGTCTGCTCCGCGATCTCACCAGCCGACCTGGTCGAGACCCTTGAGACCGAGGATGCCGCGCGCTTCGTCCGGGGTCGCGATCTCGAGTGAGAGCTCCGTCAGGATCCGGCGGATCTTCGCCACCTGCTCGGCATTGGACTGCGCGAGCTGGCCCTTGCCGATGAAGAGACCGTCCTCGAGCCCTACCCGTACGTGCGAGCCCATGATCGCGGAGGCGGTGATCATGTTGAACTGGTGGCGGCCGGCTCCGAGCACCGACCACTCGAAGGAATCACCGAGCAGCCGGTCCGCGGTGGACTTCATGTGCGCGAGGTGCTCGACCTCGGCGCCGATGCCACCCATCACACCGAGGATGGTCTGGAGGAAGATCGGCGGCTCGACCAGCCCCGCGTCGAGGTAGTGCGCGAGCGTGTAGAGGTGGCCGATGTCGTAGGCCTCGTACTCGAACCGGGCGCCGGTCTGCGGCCGGATGTCCTTGAGCATGTGCTCGATGTCGGCGAAGGTGCTGACGAACGGCTCGACCCGGGTGCTCTCCAGGTAAGGCTCCTCCCAGTCGAACTTCCACGATCCGGCGTACTTTGGGATCATCGGGAAGCTGCCGTAGTTGAACGTGCCGAGGTTCAGCGTGCACAGTTCGGGGCGGGTCTCGTAGATGACCCGAAGCCGGTCCTCGACCGACATCCCGGTGCCACCACCGCTGGTGATCGAGACGACCGCGTCGGTGGAGTCCTTGATGCCCTTGAGGTACTCCAGGAAGACGGCGGGGTCGGCGGTCGGACGCCCGTCACGCGGGTCGCGTGCGTGCAGGTGGATGATGGCGGCGCCGGCCTCGACGGCGGCCACCGACTGACCGACGACGTCCTCGACGGTGTAGGGCAGGCTGTCCGACATCGTCGGGGTGTGGCCGGATCCGGTGACGGCGCACGTGATGATGACCTTGCGTGCTGGTGCCATGGTGTTTCCTCCGCCTGATCGCCGGTGTGCAGCGCGCGTCCCGTCACCGCACGATGCGAGCAGCTGTCGCACTGGATGAAACGGTTCTCTGTCCGCGTCGGCTTGTCAAGAGTCCGGACTCAGGGGACCGGTGAGTCCCAGGTAACGATGGCTGCCTGGACCTCGTTGGCGGCGGCGATGGCGACCGGGCCGAGCTCGGCGAACCGCGACACCGGCACCCGGTCGACCATTCCCCAGATGCTGAAGACCGCGAGTGGTCGCCCGTCGATCGCGTTGAGGACTGGAGCCGACACGCCGTACAACCGTGACTCCAGCTCGCCGGCGCACTCGGCGTAGCCACGCGCCCGGGTAGCGGCCAGCTCGTCGATCAGCGTCTGGCGGTCCGTCATGGTCGTGTCGGTATACCGCGTGAGGGGGTCCTCGATCATCCCGGCCGCCTCGTCGGGCGGGAGCCAGGCCAGGAAGGCCTTGCCGGTCGACGTGGCGTGCAGCGGCACCTCGCGCGCGAACCAGCTGATCGCGAGCACGGACGGTGGTGCCGCCTCACTGACGTACGTCACGCCGTGTCGTCCGGCAACCGCCAGGTTCGCCGTCTCGCCCGTGAGTGCGGACACCCGTTCCAGCACGGGCTGCGTACGCCGGACGAGCCCGTCGTACCCGGCAGCCGCCGACATCCGCAGCAACGCCAAGCCGATCTTGTACCGGTTCGTCGCCGGGTCTCGCTCGACCAGCCCGTGCGCCTCGAGGGTCCCCAGCAAGCGCCAGGCAGTCGCCCGGTTGAGGTGGAACTGCCCGGCGAGCACGGCCGCGGTCTCGCCGTGAGGAGCAGCAGCGGCGACTCCTTTGAGCAGGGTCAGCGCACGATCGACCGACTGGACCTTGCCGGACCCGGTGCCGTTGACCGCGGGACTGCTCACAGTGACCATCGTGGCACGCGCACGATCCCGACCACCCCGCAGTGGCTGAACCAACGTGACGTGCCGATCACGGAGCATCAGCCAGATCGATGGGGGGTTCTGCTGCTGCGGCCGCGATCGCCGGAAGGGCCAGATAGCACAGGTCTCGACACTGCCGGTCCCACCACGGGTCCTCGTACGGCCAGGCCGAGGTCTTGACCACGACGGTGCGCCGCGGCCGGTCGACGTACACGAACTGACCGCGCATCCCGTCGGCGGTCACCTGGGTGCCGAGTCCGTCCAGCGGCCACCAGTGATAGCCGAAACCGGCGTGGGTCGTCAGCGTGCTCGGTAGCCGGCCGGGAACCAGGAACGTGCGTTCGGGCCGACTGCTGGCCTCGACCCATTGAGGGGTGAGAACCTCGGCACCATTCCACCGCCCGTCGATCTGCAAGGCTCCGATCCGCGCCCAGTCCCGGGCTGTCATGGCCACTGAGCCGGCGGCCAGCGCGACCCCGCCCTCCTTTGCCGGTGCGTCGAGACCGACGACGGCCGGTCGCTCTGCCTCCACACGATCGAGGAGCTCGGCCAGCGCCTCGGCGAAGGGCTGGCCAGTGGCTCGCTCCCGGACCCAGTCCAGCACCATCGAGTCCGGGCTGCAGTAGGCGAACCGGGTCCCGGGACCGACGCCGGACGGGATCTGAGCCAACAGCGCACGCGTCCCGCCGGTGCCGGTGCGCCAGGCGCGGAGGACCTGGGACGCGCGGCTCTGCGGGTCGTGGTAGTCCTCGGACCAGTCGACTCCGCTGGTCATCGTGAGGGCCTGGCGCACGGTGACCAGCGCGTAGCCGGAGTCCTCAAGCTCGGGGACGAAGTCAGGCACGAGCGCGTCGAGGTCCGGGACGCTCCGCCCGGCCACCGCGATCCCGGTCAGCTGCGCGAGGACCGACTTGGTCGCTGAGTTGCCCAGCAGCCGGTCGTCGGGACCGACCCCGGCGGCGTACTGCTCGTGGACGACGGTGCCATCGACCACGACCACGAGTGCGGTGGTCGAGGTGAGCTCGGCGAACTCATCCATGCTCAGCTCGCGACCGGCCCCGACGATCCGCGGCGTCAGCGGCCTGGTCTCACGCGGCCAGGGCCGGCTGTTCGTGGCCGGCACCTCGACGTGAGCGAAGCCGCGCTGCGGCTCGACGAACTGGTCGAGAGAGCCCATGGCCACGATTGTCGCCTCCAGGAGAAGGGCTGGCGAATGTCGGACCGAACCGTCCAAACCTGACATGACCGTCAGCAGGTATGACTCCTGACGTTACGCGGAACGGCTCACGATCCGGGGGTGATTGTGCCGCAAGTGCTTGACAGCCGACGTGTGAATAGTGAACGTTCGTTTCGCGATGTGAATCGCATCCGGAAACGCCGGAACGCTTTCGTGGGGACGACGACACCGGCGATCAGCAGCGGAGGGCGTGGGCATGACGGGACGCGACAACCAGACATCGAGTGGGGACGAGCAGCATCAGCAAGAGGGGCTCTGGCTAGCCTCGCCGTTCTCGCGGCGGACCCTCTTCCTCGGCGCAGGCACCGCCGCTATGGCGGCCGCGCTGGCCGCGTGTGGTGGCAGCGACTCGACGACGACCGGAACGGGATCGTCGGGTGGCACGCCCAAGCGCGGCGGGAACTTCCGGCTCGGGGTGACCGGTGGTGGCTCCAAGGACCTCTTCGACGGGCAGAACATCGTCACGAAGCCCGACCAGGCTCGGCTCGTCAGTGCGTTCGAGACGTTGCTGACCTTCGACGACGAGTACCAGCTCCAGACCGACGGGCTGGCCGAGAGCGTCGAGGCCGACAACCCCAAGCAGTACACGATCCGGCTGCAGCAGGGCATCGAGTTCCAGAACGGCAAGACCCTCACGGCCGACGACGTCATCTACTCCCTGCAGCGCATCGGGACCGAGGGCAACGGTCTGACCGGCTTCGCAGCGACCTCCTCGATGGACATCGCGAACATCAAGAAGATCGACAAGTTCACCGTCCAGCTCCCGTTGAAGACTCCTGACTCGACCATCCCGCAGACCCTCGCGAGCTACACGTTCGGCATCGTACCGGTCGGCTACAAGGCGTTCTCCGGCGATCCGTCGACGCAGGTAGGGACCGGTCCCTACAAGCTCAAGAGCTTCACGCCAGGTCAGCAGAGCGTCAGCGAGCGCCACGCCAACTACTGGCGGTCGGGCGAGCCCTACTTCGACACCGTGACCATTACCGACTTCTCCGACGCCACGGCGCAGGTCAACGCGCTTCTCGGCGGTCAGATCGACGCCATGACGGACCTGCCCGCCTCGCAGGTGGCGGCCGTCAAGTCCAAGGGTCAGAATGCGCTGATCTCCAAGACAGGTGGCTGGCTGCCCCTGTGCATGGCGATCGACATGCCTCCCTTCGACGACAACCGGGTGCGTCAGGCGATGCGGCTGATCGTCGACCGGCAGGGCATGATCGACCAGATCGCCTCAGGTTTCGGGTTCGTCGGCAACGACCTCTACGCGCCCTTCGACGAGGGGTACAACAGTGACCTCCCGCAGCGCGAGCGCGACGTCGAGCAGGCCAAGTCCTTGCTCAAGGCGGCGGGCAAGGAAGGCCTCACGGTCGATCTGCACACCACCAACGGTGCCGCCGGCATGGTGTCGCTGGCGTCCGTCTTCGCGACTCAGGCCAAGGACGCCGGTGTCACGATCAACGTCAAGAACGACCCGAACTACTACGGCGACTCCTACCTCAAGCTCGCCTTCTCCGTCGACTTCTGGGGCACCCGCGGCTATCTCAACCAGGTTCAGCAGGGCTCGCTGCCCAACTCGCCGTACAACGAGACGCACTGGCCGCCGAAGTCGGGCGAAGGGTCGGACTTCGGCTCCCTCTACAGCCAGGCGCTGGCCGCGACCGACGACGCGAAGCGGATCGAGATCGAGCACGAGATGCAGAAGCTGGAGTACGACAACGGCGGCTACATCATCCCGTACTTCGGCAGTCTCATCGACGGGTATTCGTCCAAGGTGGCAGGGCTGCAACCCAGCAAGGGCACCTTGAACCTGGCGAGCTTCGGGCACGGCTTCCGGACCATCTGGTTCAGCTGAGGGGGAGCCGGGACGATGCGTTGGCTACGACTCAGCGGGATTCCCGGCTTCATCATCAGGCGACTGCTGCTGGGCGTGCTGGTCCTGGTGCTGGTGTCCCTCGTGGTCTTCGTCTCGACGCAGGCGCTCGGCGACCCGGCCCGCGCGATCCTCGGGCGCAACGCCACGCCGGAGGCCCTCGCCGCGCTGCAGAAGGAGCTCAACCTCGACTCATCCCTGGTCGGGCAGTACCTGAGCTGGGCCGGCGGCCTGCTGCACGGCTCACTGGGCAACTCCCTGGCCGCGCAGCAGCCGGTCGGTGACTTGCTGGGCTCGCGGCTGGTCAACTCCGCAGTGCTCGTCGTCGGGGCGGCGATCATCTCGATCCCGTTGTCGATCGCGATCGGCTCGTACGCAGCACTGCGGCGCGAGAAGGCGTTCGACACGGTCTCCTCGAACTTGTTGCTCCTCCTGGCCGC
>JBBSPA010000057.1:0-28676 GCA_038259225.1 Propionibacteriales bacterium | reverse complement strand
CCCCCCCCCGCCCCGGCGGGTGGGGCGCGGCCCCGCCCCGCCGGGGCGGGCGGGGGCGCCCCCGGGGGGGGCCCACCCGGCCCGACGGGCGGTGTCTGGTTGGGTCAGGCGGCCTTGGCGCCCAGGTAGCCGTTGGGGTCGAGCACGTACTTGCGCGACGCGCCCTGGTCGAACTCGGCGTACCCGCGCGGGGCCTCGTCGATCGTGATCGGGGTCGCGTTGACCGCCTCGGCGATCTTCACCCGGTCGTGCAGGATCGCCATCATCAGTCCGCGGTGGTACCTCATCACAGGGCACTGTCCGGTCATGAAGCTGTGCGACTTCGACCAGCCCAGGCCGATCTCGATCGCCAGCGAGCCCTTCTGCGCCGCCTCGTCGGCAGCGCCCGGGTCACCAGTGACGTAGAGACCGGGGATACCGACACCGCCGCCGGCTCGGGTCACGTCCATCATCGAGTTCAGCACCGTGGCCGGCTGCTCGTTCGCGGAGTCCGCACCGTGGCCGCGCGCCTCGAAGCCGACAGCGTCAACGCCACAGTCGACCTCGGGTACGCCGAGGATCTGCTCGATCTGATCCTTCGGGTCGCCCTGGGAGACGTCCACCGTCTCGCAGCCGAAGGTCTCGGCCTGCTTGAGGCGGTCGCTGTTCAGGTCCGCGACGATCACGACCGCTGCGCCGAGCAGCTGCGCCGACGCCGCGGCGGCGAGACCGACCGGGCCGGCTCCGGCGACGTAGACCGTCGAGCCGACCTGGACTCCGGCGGTCACACAGCCGTGGAAGCCGGTCGGGAAGATGTCCGACAACATGGTCAGGTCCAGGATCTTCTCCATCGCCTGGTCCTTGTCGGGGAACTTCAACAGGTTCCAGTCGGCGTACGGGACAGCGACGTACTGAGCCTGACCTCCGACCCAGCCGCCCATGTCGACGTACCCGTAGGCCGAACCCGGCCGGTCAGGGTTGACGTTCAGGCAGATGCCGGTCTTGCCTTCCTTGCAGTTGCGGCAGCGGCCGCAGGCGATGTTGAAGGGAACCGAACACAGGTCGCCTTCCTTGATGTACTCCACGCCCGGACCGACCTCGACGACCTCACCGGTGATCTCGTGACCGAGGATCAGACCTTCGGGGGCCGTGGTCCGGCCGCGCACCATGTGCTGGTCGCTGCCACAGATGTTGGTGGCCACGGTCTTGAGGATCACGGCGTGGGGCAGCGGACGACCCACGTTGTCGGGGTTCACCCCCGGACCGTCCTGCAGCTCGAAGCTCGGGTAGTCGATCTGTTGGACCTCGACCTTGCCGGTTCCCTTGTAGGCCACTGCCTTGTTGGTGGTGCTCTGGTCAGCCATGGTGCCGCCTCTCTGCGCTCGCCGTGGGCCCGTCTTCCGTCCGGACGATCGGTGACCCTCGGCATGGGGCTGTAGAGAGGCCGTGCCCGAAACCGCCTGACACAAACGGGTGGTCCTGATGCACCTCCACCACCCATCTGGGCCATTGCTGCATGCCCCGCCCGTGTGTTGGGACACGGTCTTCACCTGGTCGCGACCGGTGACCGGGACCAGGATCATGCTCAGTTGGTGATCGTGGGGGTCGATCTGGCAGAATGTGGGCCGACTTCGACTCTGACGGACCCTCTCACCCGGCACCGCTCGAATCCTGCGCGAACCAGGCCCCTGGTCCCCACCCGGGTACGGCGTTTGCAACCACACCAGACATCAAGGAGACACCACACTCGTGGCCGTCAAGATTCGCCTGAAGCGGATGGGCAAGATCCGCCAGCCGTACTACCGCATCGTCGTCGCTGACTCGCGCACCAAGCGCGATGGGCGCGTGATCGAGGAGATCGGCAAGTACCACCCCAAGGAAGACCCCAGCTTCATCGAGGTGAACGCCGACCGTGCGCAGTACTGGCTCAGCGTCGGCGCGCAGCCGAGCGAGCCCGTGACCGCGATCTTGAAGGTCACCGGTGACTGGCAGAAGTTCAAGGGCGAGGCCGCCCCGGAGCCGATGAAGGTCAAGGAGACCAAGCGCGACAAGTCCGAGATCTTCAACGACGCCCTGAAGGACGCGCAGAGCGAGCCGAGAACCGAGGCCGTGACGCCGAAGCGGACCGCCAAGAAGGCCGCTCCTGCGACCGAGGGCAAGCCCGCCGAGGCCGCGGCTGAGCCGGCACCGGCCTCCGAGGACAAGCCAGCCGGGGCCACGGCTGAGCCGGCCGCCGACGACAAGCCCGCCGAGGCCGAGACCGCGCAGGTCGAGGACGCCGTCGCAGCGGTCGAAGGCGAAGACGCGGCACCCGTCGAGCAGGCTGCACCCATCGGAAGCGAGGCTGCTGCCGCCGAGGCCGAGGCCGGTGACGCGCCGGAGGGCGCGCCGGCCGAGGCTGAAGCGGCCACCGAGGCTCCGGCCGAGAAGGCCTGATCGTGCTGACCGACGCTCTCGACCACCTGGTCCGTGGCATCGTCGACAACCCTGACGACGTCACGGTCCGCACCCGCCAGCAGCGTGGCCGCAATCCTCGTTTCGCCGGTCGTGGTGAGACGCTGGAGGTCCTGGTCAACCCCGACGACCTCGGTCGAGTGATCGGCAGGTCAGGGCGAACGGCCACCGCGCTGCGGACCGTGCTCCAGGCTCTGTCCGGCCAGGAGAACGTCCGGATCGACTTCGTCGACGTCGACCGCCGCCGCTGAGGCAACGCCCGACCCGACCCCGGCCCGGACACTCGGGCCGGGGTGATGCGGGAGGAGGTTCACGTGAGTGAGACCGTCGATCTGTTGGTCGGCAAGATCGGCAAGGCGCACGGGCTCCGGGGTGACCTGACGATCGACGTTCGCACGGACGAGCCCGACCGTCGCTTCGCCACCGGCACGGTCTTCAGCACCCGCCGCGGACCATTGACGGTGGCCGCCAGCCGCTGGCACAGCAGTCGGCTGCTGATCCGCTTCGCGGAAGTACCCGATCGCAACGTCGCAGAGACGCTGCGTGGGACCGAGCTGAGGGTCGAGGTGGAGGCCGACGAACGGCCGGAGGACCCGGAGGAGTTCTACGACCACCAGCTGGTCGGGCTCCAGGTCAGGGTCCAGTCCGGCGACGTCGTCGGCGAGGTGGCCGAGGTCGTGCACCTGCCCTCCCAGGATCTGCTCGTCGTACGGCGTCCGGAGTCTGAGGGTGCGGGCGAGGGCGAGGGCCCGGCGATGGTGCCCTTCGTCCATGCGTTCGTCGTTGCCGTCGACCTGGCGGCGAGGCAGCTGGTCGTCGACGACACCGCCGGCCTCTTCCGAGAGGAGCCGGCGTCCCAGGACGTCGAGAGCTCCTGATGCGGATCGACGTCGTCTCGATCTTCCCCGACTACCTGGCCCCGCTGGAGCTGTCCTTGCTGGGCAAGGCCCGCGACTCAGGACTCGTCGACCTGAGGATCCACGACCTCCGGGACTGGGCGCACGACCGGCATCACACCGTCGATGACACGCCCTACGGCGGTGGCGCCGGCATGGTGATGAAGCCCGAGCCCTGGGGCGATGCGCTCGACGCGATCCTGGGCTCGGGGAGCGACGCCGCCGAGCCGGTCATCGTCGTACCGACCCCGTCCGGTACGCCGTTCGACCAGCTCACGGCCGAGCAGCTCAGCCGGGCCGACTGGCTGGTCTTCGCCTGCGGTCGCTACGAGGGCATCGACCAACGGGTTGTCGACCACTTCGCCGAGCGCGTCACGGTGCGCGAGGTCAGCCTCGGAGACTTCGTGCTGAACGGGGGAGAGGTCGCCGCGATGGCGATGATCGAGGCGGCGGTGCGGCTGGTCCCCGGCTTCATGGGCAACCCTGCCTCGTTGACCGAGGAGTCGCACGCCACCGGCGCGGGCGGTGGCCTGCTGGAGCACCCCGTGTACACCAAACCCGCCTCGTGGCGTGGGCTCGACGTACCTGAGGTGCTCCGCTCCGGTGACCATGCCCGGATCGTCGCCTGGCGCCGAGACCGGGCAAGGCGGCGTACGGTCGAGCGCCGTCCGGACCTTCTCCCGGCCGACTCCTTGACCGCCCTCGGCGATGCGCCCGAGGGGTTGGACCTGCGGATCGGGGTCCCGGCGGACGCCGCCCAGCTGCTCACCCTCCAACGCGCGTGCTGGGTCAAGGAGGCGCAGGACAACGAGATGTTGATGCTGCCGGCGCTGACGGAGTCACTCGACGACGTGCGCGCCGACCTGTCCACCTGGACCACCTGGATGCTGTGGGCCGGGCCGCGCCTGGTCGGCTCGGTTCGAGGCGCCCGGGACGCCGACGAACCCACCGTGTGGCAGATCGGTCGGCTGATGGTTGCAGAGGACCAGCGGGATCGGGGACTCGGCCGGATGCTGCTGGCCCACATCGAGGCCACGGCGCCCGACGACGTGACGACGTTCGCGCTCTTCACGGGCGCGTCGAGTGCCGGAAACCTGCGTCGCTACCGTAAGGCGGGCTACCGCTTCAGCGAGCAGCAGTACCAGGATGCCGAAGGACGAGCGGACCCGCGCGTCGTACGACTGACCAAGGGTCGGCGCGACCGTGGCTGAGCACTGATCGCCGATTTCACACCGTCCCACCGCCTGTGGCAAACTTGGGGGTCGGCGTCCTACGTCTGTGCCCGATTGCTGTCCTCACCGACAGGTCGGGCCCGAGCCTCTCTGCCACAGGGGAACGGCTCGACGACGTGCGAGCCCGGCCTGAGACACCGCGACACCCGAGAACACCTGACCACTGCGCGAGTGACCTGTGGCACCGGCGAGGAAAGCGATCGACATGACCAACATCATCGACACCCTGGCGAGCAGCGTCCTTCGCGACGACGTCCCCGCCTTCCGAGCAGGCGACACGCTCAAGGTGCATGTCAAGGTCGTGGAGGGCAACCGCTCCCGTGTCCAGCTCTTCCAGGGCGTGTGCATCCGGGTGCAAGGCTCCGGCGTCGGTCGCACTTTCACCGTCCGCAAGGTCAGCTTCGGCGTCGGGGTGGAGCGCACGTTCCCGCTGCACACACCGATCATCGACAAGATCGAAGTCGTGACGCGCGGTGATGTCCGCCGGGCGAAGCTCTACTACCTGCGCAACCTGCGGGGCAAGGCAGCCAAGATCCGCGAGAAGCGTGAGTCGCCGGCTGGTCGCTGATCGGTCACTCCACCTGTTTCTCACAGCGCCCTCAGTGTGCTGGGTTAGGCTCTGTCGGTGAGTGAGGCCGGGGGCGACGATGTGTACGCCGACCGGCAGGCGGCCACCCAACCAGCCACCACCCAGCCGGCCACTCGGCACCGGCCTCGACTGCATCGTCCCGGCCAGCGCAGGTCGACTCCGCAGGCGAAGCATCTCCCGTTCTGGCAGGAAACCCTGCTCCTCGTCGCCACCGCCTTGATCCTGGCGTTGCTCATCAAGACGTTCCTGGTCCAGGCCTTCTACATCCCGTCGGGGTCGATGCGGGACACGCTGCGCGTCAACGACCGCATCCTGGTCGAGAAGTGGTCCTACTGGTTCGGCGACATCCAGCGCGGTGACGTCGTCGTCTTCGACGACCCCGCCAACTGGCTGGGCGAAGAAGACGTCCAGTCCTCCGCCGGCGGCGTCAGCAAGGTGCTGTCCACGGTCGGGCTCTACCCGACCGGCGGACATCTGGTGAAGCGCGTGGTCGGTGTGGGCGGAGACGAGGTCGCCTGCGTGCAGGGCAAGGTTGAGGTGAACGGCGTACCGCTCGAGGAGGGTGGCTACGTCACTTTGGCCAAGCGAGCCTGCGACGGAAACTTCGACGTGAAGGTGCCACAGGACCGGTTGTGGGTGATGGGCGACAACCGCGAGCACTCCGCCGACTCACGGGCCCATACGGGTGATCCCGGCGGTGGCTTCATCCCGACCGGCGACGTGGTCGGCAAGGTTTTCGTCGTCGTGTGGCCGCTGGACCACTGGGGACTTCTGCATCGTCCCGGCACCTTCGACAATCAGGCACTCGACCAGGCGGCGGGTCTGGTCTCGGGTACGGCACCCCTGGGGCTAGCGTTGGTCGGGTTCGGTCCTTTGTACCGACGCCTGAGACCCTTCACGAAGAGGACAACTGACTGATGCCCGAGGAGACGACCCGCCCCGGGCAGATGCCTGCCGACGACGTGGCTGAGTCGGAGTCCGCCGCCGAGCCCGCTGGGCAGTCCGCCGCCGAGCCGGCCACGAAGACCGACAAGCGCGGCGCGACTGTCGTACCCGCCGACTCCGGCGAGAAGCCCGCCGCCGAGGAGCCTGGCGACAGCGTCGCGCGCGCGACCGGACGCTTCTTCAAGGAGCTCGTGATCATCGTCGTGATCGCCCTCGTGGCGTCGGCGCTGCTGCGCGCCTTCGTCGTGCAGGCGTTCTTCGTCCCCTCCGGTTCGATGCTGCCGACGATTCAGCTCAACGACCGGATCCTGGTGTCCCGGATCGGTGACGTGCAGCGCGGTGAGGTCGTCGTCTTCGAGGACCCCGGTGGCTGGATCCCCACCGACGAGCAGGCGCCACCCCCAGGTCAGCTTCGCAAGGGCCTGGAGTTCATCGGAGTGCTGCCGGCCTCGGGACACGAACATCTCGTCAAGCGCGTGGTCGGCCTGCCTGGCGACCATGTCGTGTGCTGCAAGAAGGGCAAGCTCGTCATCAACGACACGCCCGTCGACGAGTCCGGGTTCTTGAAGGTCGGCAACCAACCCGCTGACAACGTCTCGTTCGACGTGGTGGTCCCCCAGGACTCGATCTTCGTGCTCGGGGACAACCGCTACGTGTCCGGTGACTCCTCCCGACACCTCACCGGTCAGGATCCCTTCATCTCCACGGACCTGGTAACCGGACGCGCCTTCGCGGTCATCTGGCCGTTCGGGCACCGCAAGATCCTGCACATTCCGGACGCGTACGCCAACGTGCCCGACGGCCAGGCAGCACCCCAGAAGGGCGTGATCAACGCCGTTCCGGCGCAAGGTGGCTGACTGTCCGGATGAGGTGGAGGTGAGTCGAGGATGAGTCCGCTTCCGCGCGGGAGCACAGTCCGTCGTGATGCCGGTCTCTACGGCTACGAGCGCGCGTTGCGCCGGGTCGGCTTCGCGCCCATCGCCGGAGTCGACGAGGCCGGCCGGGGGGCGTGCGCCGGGCCGTTGGTCGCTGCCGCCGCCATCTTGCCGGAGGGTTCCCGCGGAATCGTGCCCGGGCTGGCCGACTCCAAGCTGCTGACCCCCTTGGCGCGCGAACGCTGCTACGAACATATCCTCCGACGTGCTTCCGCATGGTCGGCGGTGGTGGTGGAATCCACCGAGTGCGACGACCTCGGGATGCACGTTGCCAACGTCGAGGCCTTGCGCCGCGCTCTGGCGCGTCTCGACCTCCGACCGACCTATGTGCTCACCGACGGGTTCCCGGTGGATGGTCTGGAGGTCCCGGGACTCGCCGTCTGGAAGGGCGACCGGGTCGCGGCCTGCATCGCCGCTGCCTCGGTGCTCGCCAAGGTCACCCGTGATCGGATCATGCTGGAGATGCACGACGTGTATCCGGAGTACGACTTCGCGGTGCACAAGGGATACGTGACGCGAGAGCACCAAGAGGCGTTGGTCACGCACGGTCCGTGCCCCGAGCACCGTCGCCGGTTCGTGAACGTCCGGCGTGCAGAGAGCGGCGACACCCGGATCGATGAGTTCGAGGTGGCCGACGGCGGGCCAGACAGCTTCATGGCGGTGGCAGAGTTGCCGAACCTGGTGGAAGGACGCTGATGAGTGCTGAGGATCTCGAGAAGTACGAGACCGAGATGGAGCTGCACCTCTACCGCGAGTACCGCGACGTGGTGGGGATCTTCAAGTACATCGTGGAGACGGATCGTCGGTTCTACCTGTGCAATGCCGTCGACCTGAAGGTGCGGACGGAGGCAGGTGACGCCTACTTCGAGGTGACGATGTCCGACGCGTGGGTGTGGGACATGTACCGGCCGGCGCGTTTCGCCAAGAACGTCAAGGTCGTGACGTTCAAGGACGTCAACATCGAGGAGCAGTCGCCGCCCGATCTCGAGCTACCCAAGACCTGAGTCGGCGTACGGCCAGATAACCGGCTCCGAGGACGGCAGCGCCACCGAGGCCGGCCGCGAGCGCGGGCGCTCGTCCCCGGTCCGCACGCGTCGAACGCGACCCCAGGAAGCCGTACTGCGCCTGCGACGACAGGATCGACCAGTCGCTCTGCCAGGACAGGGTGGACCCGCGACTCTCACCCGACCCGGTCGACAGCATCGACGCGAACGACCCGATGCTCCCCAGTGAGCCGACCGAGCCGATGCTTGCGATCGAGCCGATCGATCCGATGCTGCCGATGGACAGGATCGAGTGGCGGGACGCGATCGACAGGATCGATCCGGTGGACCGCAGCGACCGGATCGAGGTGCGAGGTTCGGGGTCGGGTTGCGCCGTCATGGGGCGAGCCTACGTTCGGCCCGTCAGGTGCGGTGTCCACAGGGTCGATGTCGAAGGGCAGCTGTCCACAGCCCGGCCACGGTGACGGGCGTCCTGTTGGCAGCGCGGCCGAGGCTGGGTCGCGGAGGTGCATCGATGACCGCGACCTACGCGCAACGCAAGGCACTCGGCGCGTTCGGCGAACGCGTCGCCGCTCGGTTCCTGACCGAGCTCGGCATGACCGTCCTGGACCGCAACTGGAGGTGTGATGAGGGCGAGATCGACATCGTGGCGCGGGACGGATCCGATCTCGTCGTCTGCGAGGTTAAGACGCGTACCAGCGGCCGGTTCGGTACGCCGGTCGAGGCGGTGACGGCGGAGAAGGCCCATCGGCTGCACCGGTTGGGTCGTCGCTGGGCGGCGGCGCATCGCGACCGCGTCGGCTACGCCCGGGTCCGCGTCGACGTGCTTGCCGTGACGGCGGGTGCGCGCGGCGCGGCCGAGGTGGACCACGTCATCGCGGTGGTCTGACATGCCGACCGGGATGACGCTGTGCGTCGCGCTGGACGGGGTGACCGGCCGGGTGGTGACGGTCGAGGCGGATGTGAGCAACGGTCTGCCGGGTTGGTCGTTGTCAGGGATGCCGGACCCGAGTGTCACCACAGCCCGTGACCGGTGCCGTGCGGCTCTCGTCAACAGCCGGTTCCGTTGGCCGGACCGACGCCTGACGGTGGCGCTCTACCCTCCCGACCTGCCCAAGGTGGGGTCCCACTACGACCTGGCGATCGGTCTTGCGTTGCTGGTCGCCGACGGGCGGCTCACCTGCGAGTCGCTTCGACGCACTGTCGTCCTGGGCGAGCTCGGGCTCGACGGTCGTCTGCGGCCGGTGGCCGGGGTCCTTCCCGCCGCTATCACAGCCGCGTCTGCCGGTCTGACGCGGCTGATCGTTCCCGAGTCCAACGCGGGCGAAGCTCGACTGGTGCCAGGTATCGACGTCCTCGCGGTTCGATCCCTGCGTGAGTGCGTGGCGCTCCTCGCGGGCGACGAACCTCCGGTCGACGACCTCGTGGTACCGGTCACCGAGTTCGACTCCGCCGGTCCGGCCTGGGGCTTCGTGGACGACCGCGACCTGCTCGACGTTCGCGGCCAGGTGCAGGCGCGCTGGTGTGTGGAGGTCGCCGCGGCCGGTGGCCACCACGTGTTCCTCGAGGGACCTCCTGGGGCGGGCAAGACCATGCTGGCTGAGCGGTTCGCACCGCTGCTGCCGGACCTGAGCCTCGAGGAGGCCATCGAGGTGAGCACGATCCACAGCGTGGCCGGATTGCTGCCCAGGGACTGTCCGCTCGTGCGCCGACCTCCTTTCCTGGCGCCTCACCACAACGACACCGTGCCCTCGGTGATCGGTGGTGGTGGCAAGACCATCAGGCCGGGTGCGATCAGCCTGGCTCATCGTGGCGTTCTGTTCCTCGACGAGGCACCGGAGTTCCGCCCTACGGTGCATGACGCGCTCCGCCAGCCCTTGGAGGGCGGCTTCATCTCGATCCGGCGGGCTGAAGGGGCGGCCACCTTCCCCGCGCGCTTCCAGCTGATCCTGGCCGCGAACCCGTGCGCCTGCGGAGGCGATGCCGCGAACGCGACGTGCGGGTGCGACGCGACCAAGCGACGGCGCTACGGCCAGCGGATCAGTGGTCCGGTGCGCGATCGGATCGACATCAAGCACACCGTGCTCCCCGTGTCCACGGCGGAGATGTTGCAGCCGATCGGTCAGACCGGCAGCACCACCGCGGTGCGCGAGCGGGTGTGCGAGGCGCGCGACCGCCAGGCGCACCGCTTTCTCGATTTGCCCTGGATCACCAACGCCGACGTGCCGGTCGTGGAGTTGCGCCAACGCTGCCCGCTCGACGCGGAGGCAGCCCGGGTCGTTGAGGTGGCGGTGGCGTCGGGGTGGCTCACCCAACGTGGTGCGGATCGGGTCGTGCGGATGGCGTGGACCCTGGCCGACCTCGCTGGGGCACAGCGACCCGGCAAGCCACACACCCTGGAAGCGTTGCACCTGCGCACCGACGGCACGCACGGCGAATCTTTGCGCCGGGCACAGGTGGCCTGAGGTGCAGCGATCGACCACACCATCGTCGCCCGTCACGCTCGCCGAGCGGCGGGCACGGATGTTGATGTCGCGGGTCGCCGAGCCGGGGGACGTCGATGCTTGTGCACTGGTGGCGGCGCACTCGGCCGAGGCTCTGGTCGAGCGGCTCGGCTCGCTCGATCCGGCGGGCGACGACAGCAAGATCGGCGGCTGGGCCGAGCGGCTGAGCGCCAGTGACCCGGAGCATCTCGAGGCGGAGCGGGGCCGCCTGAAGGCGCGCTTCATCTGCCCGGGTGATGCCGAGTGGCCCGGCCAGCTGACCGATCTCGCGCACGTCGTCGCGGGTCATCCCGATCGGCGAGGCGGTGCGCCGTTCGGCTTGTGGGTGCGCGGCGCCGGCGACCTTGGTCAGCTGGCTCAACCCAGCGTGGCGGTGGTCGGGGCGCGAGCTGCGACGGCGTACGGCGAGCATGTCGCCGGTGAGATCGCCCTCGGGTGTGCTGTTGAGGGATGGACGGTGCTGTCCGGCGGCGCGTACGGCATCGACGCTGCCGCCCACCGTGGCGCGCTCGCTGCAGATCGTGCCACGGTGTCGATCCTTGCCGGTGGCATCGACCGGCTCTACCCCGCAGGGCACGCGCCGATGCTCGAGCGCATCCTGCAGCGCGGCTGCCTGATCAGCGAGGCCGCGCCCGGCTGCGCGCCGAGCAAGGGCCGGTTCCTCGTACGCAACCGATTGATCGCTGGCCTGACCCGGGGCACCGTCGTGGTGGAGGCCGCACTGCGAAGCGGATCGCTGAACACCGCACGATGGGCGGCCGACCTGGGTCGCTCGGTGATGGGTGTGCCCGGCCCGGTGACCTCGTCTGCGTCTCGCGGTGTGCACGAGCTGCTGCGGGGAGGCGCGGCCACGCTGGTGACCGCTGCCGACGAGGTGATCGAGCACCTCTCTCCGATCGGGGCCGGACTGGCTACCCGGCGCGAGGATCCGGTTCGACCGTCCGACGCGCTGCAGACCGTGGCGCGCCAGGTCCTCGATGCGGTCCCGCGCCGGCAGCCCGCCTCGACCGCTTCGATCGCCCTTGCGGCAGGTCTTTCACGGATCGCGGTGGCACGTCACCTGGCCTGGCTGCTCGCCGACGGCTGGGTACGCGAGCCGGAGCCGGGACACTGGGTGGTGTGCCTGGATCGCGACGACTGAGCGGATGACGCTGTCGGGCCGGTCGGCGGCTGACGGACACGTCCCGCCTGGCCAGGATTTCGCTCGCCGACTGCGACACTGAGGCTGTGAGCAGGGCAGCGAACGACGCGGATGAGCTGAACGCTGATTTCGCGTCCGTGCTCGGCGACTATCGACGACACCTGATCTCCGAGCGCGGGTTGTCAGAGCACTCGGTGCGGGCGTACGTCGGTGACGTACGCGATCTGCTCACCCACCTGCAACGACTGGGCGTCGGGCGCCTTGGCGATGCCGACGTGCGGTCCCTGCGCAGCTGGCTGGCCAAGCAGCAGTCGCTGGGACGGTCCCGCAGCACGATGGCCCGTCGGGCCACGGCGGCACGCGTGTTCACGGCGTGGTCGCAGCGCACGGGTCGGGCACCGAGCGACATCGGGGCGCTGCTGGGCACTCCCAAGCCGCACCGGAGCCTTCCGGAAGCGCTCAGCCTGGCTCAGGCGTCCGCGCTGCTCGATCAGGCCAGCGTGTGTGCCGCAGAGGACGGGCCGATCGGCGTACGCGACGCAGCGATGCTCGAGCTGCTGTACGCCACCGGCATCCGGGTCGGCGAGCTGGTCGGGCTCGACGTCGACGACGTGGACCACGACCGCCGCGTCGTGCGTGTGCTCGGCAAGGGCGGTAAGGAACGAACGGTGCCGTACGGCGTTCCGGCTGAGGCGGCGCTGCGGCGCTGGCTGAAGGGGGGTGCGCACGGGCGATCGGGCGTCGCGCGCACGGGCAGCGGCCCCGCACTGTTCCTGGGTGCTCGTGGCCGACGGATCGACCCCCGGACCGTACGCACCGTGGTCCACCGCCGTCTGGCCGCCGTGCCCGGCACGCCCGACCTCGGCCCGCACGGGCTTCGGCACAGTGCGGCGACGCACCTGCTCGAAGGTGGCGCCGATCTGCGTGCCGTGCAGGAGCTGCTCGGTCACGCTTCCCTGGCCACGACCCAGCTCTACACGCACGTGACGTCGGAGCGGCTACGGTCGGCCTACCGTCAGGCCCATCCGCGCGCCTGACGTCGCCGTCGGTTCGGGCTGGTTGACGCGCGGCTGACTTCCGCGACGGCTCAGCGGTGGTGCGAGGGGCTGGACGCTCGTGCCGTCCAGGGGCTTGAGGCGGATCGGCAGGTCTGAGAGCAGGTCCAGCGGGTCCAGGTAACGCTCGCCCCGGCGCGCTCCAAGATGCAGGCACGCCTCAGGAAGGCAGTGCGACCCCACGGTGACAAGTGCCCCCACGACGGTGCCGGTCGTTACCTGCGCGCCGGCCCGCACGGTGGCCGCGACCGGTTGATACGTCGAGCGCAGCCACCCGTGGCGGACCACCACGACGCCGACACCGGCGACCTGCCCGGCGAACGTAACGGTGCCCGGTGCGACCGCGAGCACCGACTGGCCGGGCGCTCCGGCCAGGTCCACGCCGCGATGGCCCGGGCCCCAGGGGTATGCGGGCGGTGCGTACGCGCGGACGACGCGCGGCCTGGGCTGCAGCGGCCACGCCCAGGCATCCTCAGCGACGGCCGCGTGCGGGAGCAGGGACCATGCCAGCAGGGCTGCGACACCTGTCCGCCTGATCCGAGCGCACCCCTGTGCAGCCCGACGAGCGGAGCGGGAGGGATTGGCAGAGCGGCGCATCGCTTCAGCCTCCGGTGCGGGCCGGGTCGTGCGGAGCGACGGAGCAGTTTCTGTGGACGCTCGCCCAGCACGTCGTGACCTGGGGAAACGTATCCGTCGGAGCGTACTTCCACCGGTTCGATCTCGTCCCGGCTTTCCTCTACACTGAGACCAGCGACCCGTCCATGCGGGTCGACTTCGCACGCCCACACACCGCAGTCACTTGCGGGCGCGTGTCGTGGTCTCCCTCGGGAGTGGCACGCGCGTGAGCGTCAGGGTCTCGACGGCATCGGCTGGTCCGGTGAGAGGTCGAGGCGAACCAACCGCAACAGCGGCGCCCGGCGCCGCGGAACCGGTCCTCGCCTGCGGGGGCCGAAGGAGGAACGCACATGGCGGTCGTGACCATGCGCCAGCTGCTCGAGAGCGGCGTCCACTTCGGGCATCAGACCCGTCGGTGGAACCCAAAGATGAAGCGATTCATCATGACCGAGCGCAACGGCATCTACATCATCGATCTGCAGCAGTCGCTGGCCTACATCGATCGCAGCTACGCCTTCATCAAGAGCGCTGTCGCCTCCGGCGGCAACGTGCTCTTCGTCGGCACGAAGAAGCAGGCGCAGGAAGCCATCTCCGAGCAAGCCAAGCGAGTCGGCATGCCGTTCGTCAACCAGCGGTGGCTCGGAGGCATGCTCACGAACTTCCAGACCGTGCACCAGCGTCTCCAGCGGTTGAAGGAGCTCGAGGAGATCAACTTCGACGATGTGGCAGGTTCGAGCCGCACGAAGAAGGAGCTTCTCCAGATGAAGCGCGAGAAGGACAAGCTCGAGCGCACCCTTGGCGGGATCCGCGACATGGCTCGCGTCCCGGCGGCCGTCTGGATCGTCGACACCAACAAGGAGCACCTCGCGGTGGACGAGGCGCGCAAGCTCGGCATCCCGATCATCGCGATCCTGGACAGCAACTGTGACCCCGACGTCGTCGACTACCCGAGTCCCGGCAACGATGACGCGATCCGCTCGGTGACCTTGCTGACCCGCGTGGTCGCCGACGCCGTCGCCGATGGTCTGATGGCGCGGGCGGGGGTCAAGAGCGGTAACGAGGCGACCGGCGAGGAGCTCGGCGCCGAAGAGCCGTTGGCTGAGTGGGAGCGCGATCTGCTCCAGGGCGAGGCCGACGCGTCTGCCGCGCGGGCGGCGAGCGAGACCGAGGCGACCCAGGCTCCGGCGACCCAGGCTCCGGCGACCGAGGCGACCGACGCGACCGAGGCGGTCGAGACCGCGAGCACTGACGCCGCGGAGCCGGCAACCGAGGCCCAGGCGACCGAGGCCGACCAGACCCCGAGCACCGAAGCCACCGCCGACCCGACGAGCGAGACCACCGCAGCCGAAGCCGTGGCCCCGGTGGAGTCGACCGCCGACGGCGACCAGGACAGCTCTGCGCAGTCCGCGCAAGCCTGAGCAGGCCAAGTCCCCACCGCTGGGTGGTGGGGACTGCACGACCCGGTCCGCGTCGGTACGCCGTACGGCCCAGACGACGACCTAGTTCGACGCTCGTGACACCAGCCGGGCACGCGAAGCAGCCCGGCACGAGGAAATGGATGACAATGGCTATCACCGCCGCAGAAGTGAAGAAGCTCCGCGACGCCACCGGCGCCGGAATGCTGGACTCCAAGAAGGCCCTTGAGGAAGCCGACGGCGACTTCGAGAAGGCCGTCGAGGTGTTGCGCGTCAAAGGCGCGGCCAAAGCCGCCAAGCGCGGCGCGGAGCGCACGGCGTCATCCGGCCTCGTCGCCAGCTCTGGCGGAGCACTGGTCGAGCTCAACTCCGAGACGGACTTCGTCGCGAAGTCCGACGGCTTCATCGCCCTCGCCGAGGAGATCGTCGCCGCGGCCGAGAAGGCACAGGCAGCCGATGCCGATGCCCTCAAGGACGTCAGCCTGGACGACGGCAAGACGGTCGGGCAGGCCATCGAAGCACTCGCCTCGGTCATCGGGGAGAAGATCGAACTCGGCCGGGTCGCGTACTTCGAGGGCAACGCCACGACGTACATGCATCGTCGCTCCAGCGACCTGCCGCCGGCTGTGGGCGTGTTGGTCGCCTTCGAGGGCGACAACGAGCAGGCGGCTCGCGGCGTCGCGATGCAGATCGCCGCGATGCGTCCGCAGTTCGTGTCCCGCGAGGACGTCCCGGCCGATCTGGTGGAGAAGGAACGTGGGATCGCCGAAGCCACCGCACGCGAGGAGGGCAAGCCGGAGCAGGCGCTGCCCAAGATCGTCGAGGGACGTCTCAACGGGTTCTTCAAGGACGTCGTCCTGCTCGACCAGCCATCGGTCCAGGACAGCAAGAAGTCCGTCAAGGCGGTGCTCGACGACGCCGGGGTCACGGTAAGGCGTTTCGCGCGGTTCGAGGTCGGGCAGTAGGTTCGAACCAGACCGACGTACCCCACCAAGACCAACGCAGGAGGCCGGACCGTGGAGCTGCCCGAGACAGTGCCGGACCCGGCCTCTTCCGCGGCCCAGGCGACGACCTCGAGCCGTTACCATCGCGTCCTCCTCAAGCTGTCGGGTGAGGTGTTCGGCGGCGGACAGGTCGGCGTCGATCCCGACGTCGTGCACGGCATCGCCCGAGAGATCGCGGAGTCGGCCAAGTCAGGTGTCCAGATCGCCATCGTCTTGGGCGGTGGCAACTTCTTTCGAGGCGCCGAGCTCCAGCAGCGCGGGATGGAACGCGCACGGGCTGACTACATGGGCATGCTGGGGATCGTGATGAACTGCCTGGCGCTGCAGGACTTCCTCGAGAAGCAGGGTGTCGAGACGCGGGTCCAGACGGCGATCACGATGGGCCAGGTGGCCGAGCCCTACATCCCGCGTCGCGCGATCCGACACCTGGAGAAGGGCCGGGTCGTGATCTTCGGCGCCGGAGCGGGCATGCCCTTCTTCTCCACCGACACCGTTGCCGCCCAGCGGGCGCTGGAGACCAAGTGCGAGGTCGTTCTGATGGGCAAGAGTGGCGTGGACGGTGTCTACACCGCTGACCCACGCCACGATCCCACGGCCACCAAGATCGACGAGCTCACGTACTCCGAAGCGCTTCAGCGCGGCCTACGGGTCGCCGATGCGACGGCATTCGCCCTGTGCATGGAGAACAAGCTGCCGATGATCGTGTTCGGCATGCAGGGCGAGGGGGCCATTGCACGGGCTGTCCGAGGTGAGAAGATCGGCACGTACGTCGGCTCTGACTAGCGGACCGGCGTACTCACGGACTGCAGAGGCGTGCGCAGGCACGACTTCGACGACGAAGGAGCTCAGGCGTGATTGACCAGACCTTGCGCGAAGCCGACCAGAAGATGTCGAAGGCGGTCGAGGTGGCCAAGGACGACTTCGCCTCGATCCGGACCGGACGGGCACACCCGGCCATGTTCAACAAGCTCACTGCTGACTACTACGGCTCGCCCACTCCGATCCAGCAGCTCGCGTCGTTCAGCAACCCCGAGCCACGGGTCGTGGTGATCAACGCCTACGACAAGCAGGCGCTTGCGGGCATCGAGCGGGCGATCCGCGACTCCGACCTCGGCGTCAATCCGACCAACACAGGGGAAAACCTGCGCGTCGTGATGCCTGAGCTCACCGAGGAACGTCGCAAGGAGTACATCAAGCTGGCCAAGTCCAAGGCCGAGGACGGCAAGGTCTCGGTCCGGAACATCCGACGGCACGCCAAGCAGACGCTGGAGCGGGGTCAGAAGGACGGCGACGTCAGCGAGGACGAGGTCAGCGGAGCCGAGAAGAGACTCGACGGCATGACGAAGAAGCATGTGGACGAGATCGACGAGCTGCTCAAGCACAAGGAAGCCGAGCTGATCGAGGTCTGAGCGCTGAACGCGATCTGATCCGTCCGAGCGACCACGCGATGTCTACGCTGTCCGAAGACCCCCCGGAGAAGTCGAGCCGCGCGGGACGCGACCTGCCCGCTTCGATCGCTGTCGCGATCGGGCTGATCGCCGTGATCATCGCCTCCTTGGCGTTCGTGAAAGACGTCTTCCTCGTCGTGGTCGCCGGCGCGATGATAATCGCGTTGTGGGAGCTCGGCCGGGCGCTGACGCAGAACGGGATCTGGCTGCCCGCGCTTCCGTTGTGGACCGGCGCGGTCGCGATGGTCGTCGGGGCCTACTACGGAGGCCCGGACGTCCTGATCGTGATCATGGCGGCCACAGTGCTGGCGTGCTTCCTGTGGCGGATGCCGCGTGGCCAGGACGGCTTCGTGAAGGACATCACCGCCAGCATCTTCTGCCTGGTCTACCTACCGTTCCTGGCATCGTTCGTGGCGTTGCTGCTGGCTGCCGACGACGGAGTCAGACGCGTTCTCACCTTTATCGCCGTCACCATCGCCTCCGACATCGGGGGGTACGCCGTGGGCGTGCTGGTCGGACGACATCCGATGGCCCCGGTGATCAGTCCCAAGAAGTCCTGGGAAGGTTTCGCGGGCTCGGTGGTGTCCAGCATGGCCGCCGGCGTCGCCTGCATCGTGTGGCTGCTCGACGGCGAGTGGTGGGTTGGGCTGGTGCTCGGGGCGATCGCGGCCGTCGCCGCGACGTTGGGCGACCTGGCGGAGTCGTTGATCAAGCGCGACCTCGGTATCAAGGACATGAGCAACATTCTTCCGGGCCACGGCGGCCTGATGGACCGCCTGGACTCCCTGCTGGCCACGGTGTCGGTCGTCTGGCTGGTACTGCACTTCCTGCTGCCGGCCGTGTGAGGCAGTCCCAGCAACGTGGTGGATCGCCCTCGACCAGGCTTCAGCGCCGGGGCGTACCGACCGGACGCGGGTTCGACGCGATCGCCACGACGTTGCTGAGGTAGATCTCGCCGTTCCAGTCGCCGCAGGTCACGATGGCGAGACGTTCGGGCCCGGTCTGGTCGAACACCCGCGCGGCCCTGGCCGCCAGTGCGCCCTTGCGATATGTCGTGACCGAGGTGACGTCGTAGACCAGGCTTTGCCTCGCCCGCCGCAGCGTGACCGTGGCACCGACCTTCATGTCGCCGAGGTTGTCCAGCGCGCCACCACCGGTGTGCACGGTGTGGCCGGCCAGGATCGTGGTCCCCGAGCCGTCGCCCGGCTCGGCTCCCTGGGCCCACCAACCGACCGTGGTGTAGTCCGACGGCGGGATCAGCACGAGAGACCCGTCCGTGCCGATCGCCGAGACGTCCGCGGAGACTCCGAGGCTAGGTAGGTCGAGGCGCCGCGGAGTACCCGTCCGAATGGGGATCGGACGGCGGTGACCGGCGGCGATGCCCGGCTGCGGTCGCGGCGTGAGCCGTGGCTGCCTCGCCTTCGACGCGGCCGTACCGCCTGGCCCCGACCAGGTCTTGGCTCCTGGGGAGTGTTGAGGCGCTGTTGAGGCCGAGCCTGCCGGCCCGTCATGCCATGTGCTGGCAGACAGGCCGGCCAGCGTCAGACCGGCGATGACGACGAGCGGAGCGAGTGCCTCACGCCTCATGCTGTCCACGACGGCGCATCAGCGCGAAGGCTCCGGCCGAGGCGAGTGCCAAACCGCCCAGCACACCGAGCACGGACCCCAGGTGCGAGGAGCCGCCGCCGCTGGTCGGGCCGCTGACTCCCGCGTCGACGGCTGTCGGCACCGGACGCGTGCTCTCACTCGGCAGGGTCGACTCGTTCGGGGAGGTGCGCGTGCTCTCACTCGGCAGCGTCGACTCGCTCGGTGAGGTGTTGGTCGACTCGGTCGGTGAGGTGTTGGTCGACTCGGTCGGTGAGGTGTTGGTCGACTCGGTCGGCGACGTGTTGGTCGACTCCGTCGGAGAGGTGCTCGTGGTCTCTTCGGTGTCACAGCTCACGATGCTGACCGCGGCCTCCTGCAACTTCTTGGGAGCGGAGTAGGTGACGAAGACGTTGCTGGACGTCGTCACGCCCGCACCGGGTGACGTGAACGAGTACGTGAAGTCACCAGTCTGAACGCCGGGGTAGTTGGCCCCGTTGACGGTCAGCGTCACGGAAGGATCCGCCTGGGTGGGTCCGGCCAGGTTGAACTCCCACGTCAGCGTCCCCGCCTCGCAGGGCAGGAACTCTGATCCTGCGCCGTTCCAATCCTGCGTGAAGGTCGGGTTGCCCAGCGCTGCGGTGGAGCTGCTCGCCGAAGCATTTGACAAGACGCCGAATCCCGCGACAAGAGCGGCCACGGCGGCAACGAGTACATAGACCAAGCGTTTCATTCGACATCCCCAATGAAGACCGAGAGTGATTCACGAACATGAAGTCACGATTGCTGTGGCGGCTAAGACTACGGGATGACAGTGAGTGATACACCCCGTCATGCCAGGAATCATCCTTTCTCATACGTAGCGTTATCGCACGATTACTCTGGTGCAAGAAAATGCCCGCTCCGCTGGGAGTTCAGCGGATCGAGGACGGCGCAGGGCCCGCTCAGTCGTGCTGCAACCGTGGAAACTGAGACTGAGTGAACAGGCTCGCAAAAGAGTGCATTACTCAGCGTTGTAGAACAATTACTTGAGGTTGCCTAGTGGTCACAACAAAGAGTAATTGCATGATTGCTTTAAGTGAATGCTGCGCCGTTCACGGTTCGCTAGTCATCGCCGCGTCGAACAGCTCCATACCCCGATCGAACCGAGGCGGTGTTGCGTCCTCAAACGCCGCCGCGACGCCCCGGGGCAGTGGTCCGTCACCAGCCAAACCTAGCGTGGTCTGCACCGCGAACTGGTGCCAGAGCCGAGGCCGGTCCAGCATGGCGTGCCGGGCCCCGGGCAGCTCGAACCGCGCGACCCGGTGACCGGCGTCGGCCAGTCGTTCGGCGTACTGCTTGCTCAGCGGCGAGGAGGTCATCCGGTCCGACGAACCGTGGGCAATCACGAAGCGCTGGCCGGCCCGGACCGGAGGGAGCGGCTCGTGCTCGGGAAGCCAGGGCGCCAGGCCGCACACCCCCAGGACGTCGTCGCGTTCGGCGACCGCGAAGGCCGTCCGGCCACCCATCGAGTGGCCGAGCAGGGCAACGGTGATTCCCGGGTAGCGCTCCTGGATCTGGTTTAGCGCCCAGTGCGCGTCGACGACGGGGTCCGGGGTACGTCGGCCGGGGTTCCAACCGCGTACGCGGTAACGCAGCGTATAGACGGCGCAGCCGACGGCCTGCTTGCGAAGTCCCCAGGTGAAGTCGAGCATCCGGACGTGCGACAGCTGCCACGGCGACGTGGGCTGGGTTCCGTGCTCCCGACCGCCGTGCAGGACCAGCGCGGCGCTCGTGATCGCCTCACCGTTGACGGGTCCGCCCTGCAGGGTCGGCCGAAGTGCCTGGTTCATGCAGGAATTCTGACTGATCACTCCAAGCGTGCAGACGGTGGGCAGGTCAGCGGTCCTCGGATCAGCGGCGTTGGCATGACCCCGCGGCACGGGTCCACGACGTTGCCGAGAGCGGCAGGGCTCCCTAAGGTCGAGACCATGATCCGATGCCGACGCACCCTCGCCATCTCGTTCACTGTCGCCGTGACGCTGGCCGCGACCTTCGGCTCGCCCGCCGTGGCCGCTTCCGACGGTCAGCACAAGGCGTCGTCGGGCTCGTTCAGCTGGCGCATCACCCCTACCGGGAGTGACGACGAGTTCCGTGGGCTGTCGGTGGTGAACGAACGAGTCGTGTGGGCCAGCGGGGAGAAGGGCACCGTGCTCCGGACGACCGACGCCGGTGACACCTGGCGCGATGTCTCACCGCCCGCGGCTGCGGGAATGGCCCTGCGGGACATCGAGGCGTTCTCCCGGAACCGGGCCGTGGCGCTGGCCATCGGTGTCGGAGAGGACTCCCGCATCTTCGCCACCCGCAACGGTGGTCGGACCTGGACCGAGACGTTCCGCAACCCGAACCCGAACGCGTTCTACGACTGCATCGCCTTCGCACCCGATGGTTCTGGACTGGCCATGAGCGACCCGGTCGACGGTCACTTCGTGCTGGCGCGGACCACCGATCGGGGCCGCACCTGGCATCCGTTCACTCCCGCCTCGATGCCTGCCTCGCTCGACGGCGAGTTCGGCTTCGCCGCCAGCGGGACCTGTTTGGTGTCCCAGCCGGGGCATCGGTACTGGTTCGCGTCCGGCGGCGTGGACACTCCCCGGGTCTTCCGGTCCTCCGACGGCGGTGAGCACTGGACCGTCACGACCGCCCCCATGCGCGGCGGCAGCAGCGCAGGCATCTTCTCCTTGGCGTTCCGGTCCGCTCGCCATGGCGTCGCAGTGGGCGGTGACTACCTCGACGACACCAATGGCGCCGATGCCGCTGCGGTGACCCGCACGAGCGGCCGCAGCTGGCGACCGGCTGGTCCGCTGGGTGGATATCGATCCGGAGTCGCGTTCGTACCGGGATCACCGAAGACGCTGGTGGCGGTCGGACCGACCGGCAGTGACGTGAGCGAGGACGACGGGCACACCTGGACGACGTTCGACCACGATCGCTACGACGGGATCCAGTGCGTCCCGCGCGCTTGCTGGGGGTCCGGCACGGACGGGCGTATTGCGGTCCTGGAGCACTCCGGCGGGACGAGCTGACCGCCGGCCTTCAGCCGCCGCGCTGCCGGACTGCCTCATAGATCACCAGGGCTGCTGAGGTGGCGACGTTGAGGCTGTTGACCCGGCCCGCCATCGGGAGCTTGGCCACGACGGCGTTCTCGCCGACGACAGCAGCGTCGAACCACACGTCGGACACGCCGTCGTGCTCGGCGCCGACCACCACGGCGGTGGGTCCTGACAGGTCCACGTCGCTGACGAGGCGATCGGTGTCCGGTGTCGCGACCACGACTCTCAGGTCGTGCCGGCGCAGCCAGTCGATCACTTGCTCCGCCGGCGCCGCCGCCACCGGGATGGCGAAGACGGTTCCCTTGCTGGCGCGTACGACGTTCGGGTTGCCCCAGTCGGCGACCGGAGATGCGGCCACGACGACGTCCACACCGGCGGCCTCAGCCGTCCGGAGCATGGCACCGAGATTGCCCGGTTTCTCCACCGCCTCGCACACCAGGACCAGCGGGGTGGTGCCGGCGAGGACCGCCGAGGTCACCACCTCGCCAAGCGCACCGAGGTCGCGCGCAGGGTCCCTGACGACAGCCAGCCAGCCATCAGGTGACTCGCGGTACGACGCCTTGGCGAAGGCCGACCTGCTCATCGTGATCACTTCGGCGCCGACGTCCTTCGCGCGGTCGGCGAGCGCAACGTCGACCCGTCCGCTCAGCTCGGGAGCCAGGACCAGGAGTCGCGGCCGGGCGCCGACGTCGAGGGCGAGCTGAAGCTCGTCGTGGCCCTCGACGACGGTAAGGCCTTCCTGGTCTCGAACGCGGCGTCTACGCAGCGACCGCAGCCACCGGACCCGGGGATTGGCGGGGCTGGTGATCTGCGCGGCCCCGATGTACGTGCTCACGGACCGAGCCTAGTAAGCCACTCGCCGACCTTAGGGTCGTGTGATGCTCCTGCACCTGGTCCGCCACGGTCCACCGCTGGTCACCCCAGGCCTTCCGGCGGCGCGCTGGAGGCTGGACCCGGACCGAGTCAGCGAGGTGGAACGGCTCGGTACCAGTGGAGTCCTGCCGGCGTACGGAGCGCCGTGGTTCACCTCGACCGAGCCGAAGGCGGCGCAGACCGCCCGGCTGCTCCACCCTGCGGAGCCGGTGACCGGACTGGACGGACTGCGCGAAGTGGCGCGGCCGGCCGGGTGGTTCGACGCTGCGGAGTCCATCGCCTCGGTGGCCCGGTCACTCGAACGGCCAGAGGTCCCGGCACGCGCGGGCTGGGAGACTGCTGCATCGGTCCGGGCGCGCACCTGGGCAGCGGTTCAGCGTGACGTCGTCCAGCGCGCCGACCGGCTCGGTGCGGGGGAGGTGGTCCTGGTAGGACACGGGACCGCCTGGACGGTGCTGGTCGCGGCCATCACTGGACAGCCACCCGACCTGGAGGCCTGGCGCACGATGTCGATGCCGGACCACTGCACCCTCGACCTGTACGCCGAGGATGACGAAGACGGGTCCGAGCCAAGCGCGGCGCGCGGTCGCGTCGTACGCCCGTGGGGGAGCTGGCGCTCGTCCTGACGCCTCCGGCCGGCGTGAGAGACTAGGTCGGCCATGTCCGACCCCGTCACCACGCCGCTGCCGCTCGTCTTCGACGAACCGCGGCGGGCGAAGCAGCCACCGCGCCACCTGGCGGACCTGACCTCGGCCGAGCGCAAGGACGCGGTGGAGCAGGCGGGGCTGCCCGGCTACCGTGCACGCCAGGTCTCGCACCACTACTTCAGCCGTCTGGTCAGCGATCCGGCGCAGATGACGGACCTGCCAGCCGATCTCCGGGCGCCGCTCGCCCAGGCGCTGCTCCCTGAACTTATGGTCGCGGTGCATACGCTGGAGGCGGACGACGGGACGACCCGCAAGACTCTCTGGCGGCTGCACGACGGAGCGCTCGTCGAATCGGTGCTGATGCGCTACCCCGGCCGGGTGACGATGTGCGTCTCGTCGCAGGCCGGATGTGGGATGGCCTGCCCGTTCTGCGCGACCGGACAGGGTGGGCTTCAGCGCAACATGAGCACCGCCGAGATCATCGAACAGGTCCTTGCCGGGGCACGCTCGTTGGACCGCGGCGAGGTACCGGGCGGTCCTGGTCGCGTCTCGAACGTCGTCTTCATGGGGATGGGCGAGCCGATGGCCAACTACAACGCGGTGATCGGCTCAGTCCGTCGGATGACCGACCCGAGCCCTGACGGTCTCGGCATGTCCGCGCGGGGAGTGACGGTGTCGACGGTCGGTTTGGTACCTCGGATGATGCAGCTCGCCGAGGAGGGCATCCCGGTCACGCTGGCTCTTTCGCTGCACGCTCCGGACGACGAGCTACGCAACGAGCTGGTCCCGATCAACGCGCGCTGGAGCGTGCGCGAGGCGGTGGAGGCGGCCTGGAACTACGCGCGCGTCACCAGACGGCGGGTGTCCATCGAGTACGCGATGATGCGCGACATCAACGACCAGGGGTGGCGCGCCGACCTGCTCGGCGACCTGCTGCGGTCGTACGGCGACTGGGGATGGGTGCACGTCAACCTGATCCCACTCAACCCGACGCCCGGGTCGAAGTGGACCGCCTCGCGCCGCGAGGACGAGCGTGAGTTCGTACGCCGGCTGGAGGCCAAGGGCGTCCCGACGACGGTGCGAGACACCCGGGGGCGCGAGATCGACGGCGCCTGCGGCCAGCTCGCCGCGACTCAGACGTGAGGGCCGGCCGACGGATGCTGGACTACGACCAAGAAGCGGAGTGCTACGACGAGACCCGAGGCGGCCAGGCGCGCGCCGACGCCGCAGCCGCCGCGATCGCATCCCTGTTGCCCTCGAGCCGTGCCTTGACCGTCGTCGACGTGGCGGGTGGGACGGGGATCGTCGCGGCGGCGCTGACAACTGCGGGGCGCCAGGTGGTGGTGCTGGACCTGTCGATCGGCATGCTGCGGCATGCGGCGCGCCGGCTCCCGGGGGTTCAGGTACGAGCGACTGCTCTGACGCTGCCGTTGCGAGATACCTCGGTCGACGTCGTCTGTTGTGTCTGGCTGCTCCATCTGTTGGGCTCTCGCTCCGCCGCTGACGTGGTCGTGGCGGAGGCTTCTCGTGTCCTGAGACCCGGAGGGCGATTCGTGACCACGGTCGACAAGGACCTTGCCTCAGGCTTCGAGCGGGCCGGAGGTCCCTTCGACTCGGCCGCCGACGTGGTGGCCGCGGCCGAGAGCCATCGCCTGAGCAGCGTCGGCGAGACGTCCTTCGTCGGACCCGATCAAGGCGATGAAGGGCCAGCACCCGTCTATCGACTGCTGGCTTTCGCGAAAGGGCGGTCGTGACGCGGGGGCCAAGCCTGGCCGACCGTCCCCACTGACCTGTCGGCGCCTTACGCCGCGTAACGTCCTGCGGCGGGGTGGTCGGGGCGGCCAAGGTGCAGGACGTTGCGGGAGGGGGCGGCCGGCTCCACAGCAGCAGTCCGTGGACTCACCAGGCCTGTGCGAGCAGCTCGGCCAGCAGCTCCTCGGGGTCCACCTCGAGGCCGCGCGACGTGAACCAGCTGCACACGTTGCGACAGTCACGCAGCAGGAAGTCCACACCGTTGTGGTTGGTCACGATGTCGATCACCTGGGGAAGATCGATGATCACCAGCCGGTCCTCCTGAGCCAAGATGTTGTACGCCGACAGGTCGCCGTGCGCCAGGTGTCGCCGAGCGAGGACGGCCATCGCATCGCGCAGCTGCTCGAAGTAGGACTCGAGCGTGGCCCGGTCCGGCCGCAGCTGTGCCAGCCGTGGCGCCGCTGCTCCTTCGACATCGATGTACTCCATCAAGATCTCGGTGCCGTCGATCTGAACCGGGTACGGGACAGGTACGCCGGCCGACCACAACGACGACAGCGCGGCGAACTCGTGAATGGCCCACTCGGCCGACTGGACGGCGCGGCCGAAGCGGGTTCCCTTCGCGGCCGCGCGCGCTTCACGGCTCTTCCGGATCCGACGACCCTCGACGTAGCCGGAGTCACGGTGGAACTGGCGATGGTCGGTGTCGCGGTAGCGCTTGGCGGCCAGGACGACGCGACGGTCCGGGTCGCCGGGAACGGCGCGTTCGAGCAGGAAGACGTCGCCCTCCTTGCCGGTCTTGAGAATGCCGAGCTCGGTGTCGACTGCACCGTCCTCGGTGATGACCCAGTCCGGACGCGGTTCAGGACCGTGAGCACCCTTCTCGACCGACGACCACGTCGACCACCGTTGGTCCTCGGCGATCTCGGCGATCTCGTCGAACGTTCCGAACGGGTCGACCGCGTCGACCGCGTCGACCGGTGGGTCTGCGAACTCTTGGGCTGAGCGGTTGCCCTCGAGGGACGAGGACTCTTCGACGTACATGGTGGTTGATGGCTCCTCGAGCGATGTCGAGGCCACCGACCAACAACAGTGCTCAGCGGTGCAGGGACCTCGAGAAGACAGGGGCGCGGCGGTTCGGCCCCACGACAGGGGTTGACATCTCGACGCCTCCTTCACCTCGGGGACAGCTCCGGGAACGGTCGGGAACTGTCGCTGGCCCGATCTCACGGTGACAGGGCTCGATACCTCGCGCAACCGAATTTCCCCAGGAAAAGGGCCGTTTTGGTGACGTGCGGCCATGGTGGAATCACCCTCGGTGAGAGCAGTTGCGCTGTGGGAAAAGAGGGCGCATTCTGCTCATGCAAGGACCGATGGAACACGTGGCCGAAACTCTGGGAGGCGGGTCGGCCACAACCCCTCACACCACAGGAGGTTGAGCAACAACCCGCGACGGAGCGGGCCATTGGGAGATGTCCTCATCGCAACCTTGCTCAAGGAAGGAACGAAGTAATGACTTCGTTGCTCGTACCACATCGATTCAGGTCGGCAGTCGCCGCCCTCGCCTCATCGGCACTGGCGCTTGGCGGCGCCGCGTTCATGTTGGGTGCCGAGCCGGGCTCCGCGTCCAGCCACCGTGAAGCACCGCTGCTGCTCGCCGACCCGCAGGTCGACAACACCGACGTCTACGCGTTCGTGGCACCCGACTCGCCGAACCGGGTCACCCTGATCGGGAACTGGATCCCGTTCGAAGAGCCTGCCGGTGGGCCGAACTTCTATCCGTTCGCCACCGCAGACGGTGCCCGCTACAACATCAACATCGACAACAACGGTGATGCCAAGCCCGACATCATCTACCGGTGGACCTTCAAGTCCAGCTACCGCAACAAGAACACGTTCTTGTACAACACCGGGGTCGTTACCAACCTCAACGACAAGGACCTGAACTTCCGCCAGACCTACACCCTCACCCAGTGGACGCACGGACACACCAAGACCCTGCTCCGGAACGTGCCCGTCGCGCCGTCCGACGTGGGCGATGCGTCGATGCCCAACTACGCGGCGCTCAGCAACGCGGCGATCCGGTCGTTCGGTCACTACAAGGGCAAGTCGTTCGCCGGCCAGGCTGACGACCCGTTCTTCCTCGACCTGCGGATCTTCGACCTGCTGTACGGCGCGGACCTCAGCGAGACTGGCAACGACACCCTGTCGGGCTACAACGTCAACACGATCGCGCTCCAGGTCCCTCGTTGGAGCGTGACGCGCAAGGGCTCCCAGACCATCGGTGTCTGGAGCACGACGGACCGTCGCAGCGTGAAGGTCTCCAGCCCGAACGGATCGCAGTCGTACCGCGGCAAGTTCGTGCAGGTGTCCCGGCTCGGCAACCCGTTGGTCAACGAGGTGGTCATCCCGGTCGGCCTGAAGGACGCGTTCAACGCCTTGAAGCCGCAGAATGACGCCAACGTCAAGCCTGCGGTGGACAAGGTGCTGCGGCCCGAGGTGCCGAAGCTGATCCAGGCGATCTACGGGATCCCGGCCCCCAAGGAGCCGCGTACCGATCTCTTCAGCGTGTTCCTCACCGGAATCAAGGGCCTCAACATGCCCAAGGGCAAGGTGCGGCCGGCTGAGATGCTGCGGATCAACACGTCCATCCCGCCGACGAAGAACCCGAACCGTCTCGGCGTCCTCGCCGGTGACAACCAGGGCTTCCCGAACGGTCGCCGGCTCACCGACGACGTCGTCGACATCGAACTGCAAGCGCTCGAGGGTGCCGTCCGGACGGGCAAGCTGGTTCCTGGGCTGACCGACAAGGTGGACCGTAACGACCTGCCGTTCCGTACCAAGTTCCCGTACGTCGCGCTGCCCACCTCTGGGTCGGACACGTCGTCGGGAACCGGGACCAGGTCCCAGACGAGCCCGTCGGCGTACACCGCTGCGCCGGATCGCGCTCACCCGACGGCCGCGGCCGAGCTCACCAGCACGAGCTCGTCGGCGACCACCCCGATCGCACTGATCATCGCCTCGACCGGTCTCGGTCTCGGCGGTCTCGGTGTGGTGCTGCTCAGGAGAGGTCGCCGTCGCGGCCTAGCCTGATGAAACTGTCGGGGGGGGGGGGGGGGGGGCCGGCCGCCCCCCCCCCCCCCGACCGGAGCGCGGCTCCCTACCCCTGGGACCACACCCTGCGAGGTGATCGATGTCGATGTTGAGCTTTGAAAAACGGTATCGCGTGCGGGGCGGCACGCTGGTGGGGGGCGACCTCTTCGATTTCTGGGTCGGTCCCTTCTATGTGGGATTCTTCGGGGTGACGACGGCGTTCTTCGCCATCCTGGGAACGGCACTCCTGGTTTGGGGAGCGGCCATCGGAGAGGGGCTGGCAGGCCAGACATGGAATCTCTGGCAGATCAGCATCGCGCCCCCGGATCTCTCCTACGGATTGGCAATCGCCCCGCTGGATCAGGGCGGATTGTGGCAGATCATCACCTTCTGCGCCATCGGGGCCTTCACCTCCTGGG
>JBBSPA010000056.1:0-29727 GCA_038259225.1 Propionibacteriales bacterium | reverse complement strand
TCGTCGACAGCGTCGTCGCCGAGGCTGGGCAGCGCGGACTTGACCGACTCGATCGGATTGGATTCACGCAGCACGAGGTGAGCTGCCAGGTGGTGGGTGTCCCACTCCCCGCACAGCGTCGGGGCGTCCGGTCCGGCACCGAGGAGAGCGTCGGCCAGCAGCGCCCGCTCGACCTCGGACACGGCCGGGCCGCGGCCCTGTGCCGCCCGGGTGTCGTAAGCGCGGCGAAGTTCGTCGTCGGGTGCGGGCGTCATGCGGTCCAGCGTAGGCCGGACGGCGGTGCCGGTCGCTCCGGACCGTCCTCCGTACGGACCCTGGGACGGCCTACGGCGCGCGTCACGGACAATGGACAGATGCCCGACCCCAGCACCGACATCCGGTTCGACGACAACGGCCTGGTGCCGGTGGTCGTGCAGGAGGCTCAGACCAGGAGTGTGCTGATGCTGGCCTGGATGGACGCCGAGGCGGTACGGCGTACCCGAGACTCCGGTCGCGCGACGTACTGGAGCCGCAGCCGGCAGGAGTACTGGGTGAAGGGGGAGACCTCCGGTCACCACCAACGCGTCCGCGAGCTCCGCGTCGACTGCGACGGGGACACCTTGCTGCTCGTCGTCGACCAGAGCGGTCCTGCCTGCCACACCGGCGCCCTCACGTGCTTCGACGACGGGCTGGTCGAGGGTTGAGGCGGATGAGTCCTCATGTCGCCGCGTCCTTGGCCGGCGGCTTTTCGCGCTGAGATTCTCTGTTTCCCCTTGTGGATAAGGGGAAACGGTGTGGTGGGTGTCGGTGGGGTGTTGTAGTATCGAACACATGTTCGATACTGATGTGGCTGTTCTGGATGCGGCTGGCACGCTGGCTGCTGCTGAGCAGGCAGCCCGGGTCGGTGAATGCGCCCAGGTCCGTGAGTTGGAGGTGGCCGCGCAGTGGGCGGATCTGCATGCGGTGCTGCGGCGGCCGGGTCCGGTGTTGCCGGGCTGTGAGCGGCTGGTCGGGTGTGGCGGTGCCGGGACCCCGGAGGTGGCGGAGTTCTGTTGTGCTGAGCTGGGGGCGGTGCTGGGCCGTTCTGATGCCTGGGCGTGGCGGTTGGTCGCGGCGGCGTTGGACCTGCGGCACCGGCTGCCGCGGCTGTGGGCCCGGGTCCGGGCCGGTCAGGTCAAGGTGTGGATCGCCCGGCAGGTCGCTGAGGCGACCCGGCACCTGGATCTCGACACCGTGGTGGTGGTGGATCGGCAGGTGGCGCCGTATGCCGACCGGATCTCGTGGGCCCGGATCGAGGCGGTCGTGGCCGCGGCGTGGATGCGCACCGACCCCGACGCGGCCGCGGCGGCCGACCGGGATGCCGAGCAGGCGCTGGGGGTGTGGGTCGCGCCGTCGACCGAGCACGGCACCAAGTCGGTGTTCATCCGGGCCGAGGCACCCGACGTGATCCGGTTCGGGGCCACCGTGGACCGGTGCGCCCACGGTCTCGGGCTGCTCGGCGACACCCGACCCGACGACGCCCGCCGGGCCGCCGCGGTCGGGATCCTGGCCGACCCACAGACCGTCCTGGACCTGTTCGACCAGGCCGCCCACGCTGCCAGTGTCGACCACGCTGCCGCCGCCGCCGGGGCCGCCCGGAAAGCCCGCCCACCCCGACCCCCCGCCGTTCGACGGCCGCCCGCGCTGCCGACACCCGGCCCCCGGTCACGTTGTATGTCCACCTGGCCGAGCAGGCCCTGGAGTCCGGCACCGGGGTGGCCCGGGTCGAAGGCATCGGCCCGGTCTCCTTGACCCGTGTCCGGGACTGGCTCGGCCACGCCCAGGTCAGCCTCAGACCCGTCATCGACCTCAACAACCAGGTCCCGGTCGACGGCTACGAGATCCCGGACCGGCTCGCTGAGGCGGTGCACCTGCGCAGCCCGGTCGACTGCTTCCCCTACGCCGGGTCCACCCGGCGCACCGGCGACATCGACCACACCAGCCCCTACCGTTCACCCGACACCGGCGGACCCCCCGCACAGACCCGGTTGGACAACCTCGGACCCCTGACCCGAGGCCACCACCGGCTCAAGACCCACTCACCCTGGCAGGTCCGGCAGGTCTTCAACGGCGTCTTCGTCTGGCAATCACCCCACGGCCACCACTACCTCGTGGACCACACCGGCACCCAACCAGCCCACCACGCCGCCTGACGCCCGACCGGCCGCATCGGCCTGCGGCGTCAGCGAGTCCCGGTTGACGACCACCGAGGTGGCCCGTGGAGAGTAATCTGATGGCCATGGCGCAGCCTCGCAACCTGATCAAGGTGTGCCGGCTGCCTGCCTACGACCGCTGTGACAACGACGACCCGGCGAGCTGACGCGTCCGACTGACGCACGACTGCTCCTCGCCTTCCGTCCTTCTCCTCCTCAGGGAGTGTCACAGCCATGCCTGCTTCGCCTTCTCTTCCGCCCGTCCCGATGTTGGTCGCGGCGGCCGCCTGCTGGGGTGTCGGCACCGTCGTCACCAAGCAAGTCCTCGCCGACGTCGCCGCACTCACCCTGTTACCGATCCAGCTCTTGGCCAGCTGTCTGTTCCTGCTGATCGTCTTCTGGGCGAGCGATACGCGGATCACCTGGTCCCCGTCGTTGCGCCGATTGACAGCCCTTGGTCTCCTCAACCCGGGGCTGGCATACGCTCTGGGCCTTCTCGGCCTGACGTCGATCTCCGCCAGCATGTCGGTGCTGCTGTGGGCCACCGAACCCATTCTCATCCTGCTGCTCGCGGTGGCCGTCATCCGAGAGCAGGTCGCGGCAGCCCTTGTCGCAACCATGGCGGTGGCGGTGGTCGGAGTCGTGCTGGTGGTGTACCGGCCAGGCGCCTCGGGCAGTGCAGTCGGGGTCGCCCTCACCCTGAGTGCTGTCACCGGCTGTGCCCTCTACACGGTGTTGGCGCGCCGACTGCTCCTCGATGACGCATCGGTCGCAGTCGCGCTCGTTCAACAGGCCGCGGCCCTCGCGTTCGCCGTACTCCTCGTCAGCGTCGTTCAGGTTGGTTCCGGTGAGGGTTTGGACCTCACGTCGTTGACTCCGCAGATGTGGCTCGCTGCTGCTTTGTCCGGGGTGCTGTACTACGGGCTCGCCTTCTGGTTCTACCTGGCAGGACTTCGTCAGGTCTCCGCGTCGGTGGCGGGAGCCTTCATCACGCTGGTTCCGGTCTTCGGTGTCGCGGCCGGGCACCTCGTCGGAGAACGACTCGACGCTCGCCAGTGGCTCGGCGCTGCGATCGTGGTCATCGCGATATCGCTCTTTGCGACACAGCAGACTGCCCCCGACGCTGTGACGGCGCAACCGGACCGGGCCAACGCCGGTCGAGGGACTGGTCATGGCCCGTCAGCTAGTTCGCCCGGCGTGAAGAAGCCGCCACCAGCCGGTCCCGACAGGGCCTCTGGTCGCAGCCGGAGATCCTCCTACAGTGATCGAATGACCGTCGCTGTGACACTCCTGGCCGAGTCCCCGACGTCCATCGGCCCGGTCGCAGAGATGCGCTGGCGAGAGTGGGGGCACGCTCCCGAGCCGGTGGACCCGGCCTGGTGGTTAGAGACCACACGACGAGAGGCGGGCACGGTCGACCTGCCGGTCACGTTCGTCGCCGTTGACGCCGCCGGCGAGACAGTAGGAGCGATCGGGCTCGACACGTACGACCTGGAGGACAGACACGACACCACGCCGTGGGTGACGGGCATGATCGTGCGCCGTGACCGCCGAGGCGATGGCGTCGGCCGAACTTTGCTGCGACAGCTCGAGCAGTGGGCGGTCGACCACGGGATCGACCAGGTCTGGGTCGGTACGGGGCAGGCTGAGGGGTTCTACCGGCGCTGCAGCTGGATCCATCAAGAGAGATTCACGACGGCCGCTGGTGAAGACGTCGTCATCCTGCATCGGCGGCTCCCCGACGCACAATGTCCAGATTGATGGTGAGCCTGGCGACATGACGAACACTGACTACACACGGGGGCACGCCGACCGGCTCGGCGAGGCCGTGGACCGTCTGGTCGGGAAGGATCCTCCGGCTGGTCAGACAGCGAAGGTCAGCCGGATCGTCACCACGTCGCCCACCTCGATCCCTTCGGCCTCACGCACCGACGCCTTCACCGGCACGATGTAGCCGCCGTCCTTCGGGAACAGCGAGGTCGTCCATCCGGTCCCTCCGGTCGCAGCCGCAACCGGGATCATCCCCCACCCGTAGGTCACGAACGCCGACGTCGCCTCCAGCTCGCCACACTCGTCGTCGGGGACGGTGATGAAGTGCCACGGTGCCGGGCCTTTCCAGAACCACATCTGCCCGCTGAACTCCAGGTTCATCCGGACAGGATAGGAGCCGACAGCAGCTGTCGGCACGTGCTGGTCGACTGTCCGACATGAGATACGGACTCGACATCACACCTGCAGGAGGCTGGGGCAGACCCGACCAGATCGCAGAGCTCGCCGCCCTGGCCGAGCAGGCCGGCTGGGACGGCATCTTCTGCGAGGACTACCTGTGTTTCCCCGAGCAGGACGGTCCGGTCGACACCTACGACGTCTGGATCACCCTTGGCCTGATCGCCCAGGCGACGTCCACGGTCACGCTCGGGACGATGGTGACGCCGCTGCCTGCCCGCAAGCCCGCCAGTATCGCGCTGCAAGCCCTCACCGTCGACCAACTGAGCGGGGGTCGGCTCGTGCTCGGAGTCGGGCTCGGTGACGACGAGCCGAGCAACTTCACCGCGCTCGGGCAGACCGAGACGCTCCGCGAACGTGCCGTGCTGCTCGACGAGGCGCTCGAAGTGATTACCCGGCTCTGGTCCGGACAGTCGGCCTCGTTCGACGGTCAGCGGTACCGCCTCGACGGCGCGCGGCTACGCCCGACCCCGATCTCGCAGCCTCGGATCCCGATCTGGGTCGGCGGCGCGATGACCAAGTCCCGCCCACGTCAACGCGCCCTGCGCTGGGACGGCGCGTGCCTGTATCGGATCCCACCGTCCGAAGGCTGGCAGGACGTCACTCCCGACGACGTACGCCGGTTGCGCTCCGAGGCCGCGGGGCGGCCTGGCGGTGGTGAGGCGTTCTCCATCGTGGTCGGCGGGCGAGAGCGGGCGACCGAGAAAGCCGCTCTCGAGAGCGACCGGCGCTACGTCGCCGCACTGGCAACGGCCGGAGCCGACTGGTTCCAGGAGTATGTCCCGCCACGATTGAGCTACACCGAGGCGCGCCGCCGGATCCTGGACGGCCCGCTGCGCGAGGATCGCCGCTGACACCTGACAATGGGTCGTGTGACGACCAGCCCGCCCGGCGCTCCGACGGCATCCGCGCGCCCGGCCGCCGCGATGCGGTACGGCCCGACACTGCTGCTGGGGCTGCTCGGCGCCGCCGCGATCGTCGTCGGCGTGGCCCGACCGTGGGCCAACGCCACCGCGAACCAGCCCGGCCTGCCGACGATCCACGCAGACGTCACCGGTGCCGATCTCGCACCGCTCGCCGGCGCCCTCGGAGTGGTCGTGCTGGCCGCGTTCGGTGCCGTGATCGCGACTCGTGGCTGGGTCAGGCGCGGGCTCGGCGTACTCATCGTCGCGTCCGCCGCGGTCGTTCTGGTGACGGCGATCGACCCGCCCGGGGCGACCAGCGGGCTGCGGGACGCGCTGTCGGCAAAGGGGTGGTCCGGCGGCGCCCTGGATCCAGGAGTGTCCGGGTGGCGGTGGGTGGCCTTGGCGGGATCGGTCGCCTCGATCGCCGCAGGCGTCGCGATTTCGCTCTACGGGGCGCGATGGGCGACGATGGGCGCGGAGTACGACGCTCCGGCTGCGGCGAAGAGCGATCAGCCCGGAAGCACTGCGCCGCAGGTCGCCTCGACGGAGGCCGAGGTATGGCGAGAGCTCGACGAGGGACGCGACCCGACCCGCAACGGCGAAGCGTGACGCGTCACAATGGCACACGACGACCAGACAAGGAGCCAGCGACATGGCCGACAGCCATCATGGATCGACCCCCGCCGCGTGGACGGCCGTCATCGTGTGTCTGTTGGCCTTCTGTGTCGGAGCCGCCGGTCTGATGCTGGACAACTGGGTCGTCTTTTGGGTCGGCGCAGCGTTGCTGGTGGTCGCCGGCGTGGTGGGCAAGGTCATGCAAGCGATGGGACTCGGGTCGGAGTAGCCGATGGAACCCCGACATGATGCGGTGAACTCCTGATGTCAGTTCTCGACGAGATCATCGTCGGCGTACGCGAGGACCTCGCCCGTCGGCAGGAGCTGGTGAGCCTGGACGACCTGAAGGAGATGGCCGCCCGGTGCGATCCGGCGTTGGATCCGATGCCTGGCTATCGCGCCCCCGGGATCTCCGTGATCGCCGAGGTCAAGCGGTCCAGCCCCAGCAGGGGCTCGCTGGCGGCGATCGCAGACCCGGCCGCGCTCGCGGTCGACTACGCAGCCGGCGGTGCGGCCACGATCAGTGTCCTCACCGAGGAGCGTCGTTTCGGTGGGAACCTGGACGACCTGCGCGCAGTCCGGGCCGCGGTCGACATCCCGGTGCTGCGCAAGGACTTCATCGTCACCTCCTACCAGCTGTGGGAGGCTCGCGCCGCCGGAGCTGACCTGGCCCTGCTCATCGCCGCCGCGCTGGACGACAACCAGCTCGCCGGCCTGGTCGACCGGGCACGCTCGATCGGGCTCACGCCGCTGGTCGAGGTCCACACGCACGACGAGGTCCGTCGCAGTATCGACGCCGGTGCCGACCTGATCGGCGTCAACGCCCGCGACCTGAAGACGCTCGAGGTGGACCGGGACACGTTCCTGCGGCTGGCACCGGTCATCCCCGACGGCATCGTCCGGATCGCCGAGTCCGGCGTGCGCGGTCCGCACGACGTGCTCGAGTACGCCCGCAACGGTGCCGACGTCGTACTCGTCGGCGAGACGCTCGTCACCGGAAAGGACCCGCGGACCGCGGTCGCCGATCTGGTGGCCGCCGGCACTCATCCGGCGCTCAAACAAAGGCACATCTGATCATGAGCAGCACGCTTCCCGACGCCGCTGGACACTTCGGCCGCTTCGGCGGCCGATTCATGCCAGAGGCGCTGATCGCGCCACTCGACGAGCTCGAGCAACACTGGCGCGAGGCGATGGTCGACGCCGATTTCACCGAACGGTTGGAGCGGATGCGGCGCGAGTACGCCGGTCTGCCCTCGCTGCTCTACGACGCCGAGCGCTTCTCCGAGCTGGTCGGAGCCCGGGTCCTGCTCAAGCGCGAGGACCTCAACCACACCGGCGCCCACAAGATCCGGAACGTGCTCGGGCAGGTCCTCCTCACCCAACGGATGGGCAAGAAGCGGGTGATCGCCGAGACCGGCGCTGGTCAGCACGGCGTGGCCACCGCGACCGCGTGCGCGTACTTCGGTCTGGAGTGCGTCGTCTACATGGGCGAGGTCGACACCGAACGGCAGGCGCTCAACGTCGCCAGGATGAGGATGCTCGGCGCTGACGTTGTCACGGTCACCTCCGGGAGCCGAACGCTCAAGGACGCCATCAACGAGGCGATGCGCGACTGGGTTGCGAACGTCGACTCCACGCACTACGTCCTCGGTACGGCCGCCGGTGCGCATCCTTTCCCGGCGATGGTGCGTGACTTCACCCGCGGGATCGGCGACGAGACCCGCGCCCAGTGCCTCGAGCTGACCGGCCGGCTGCCGGACGCCGCGCTGGCCTGCGTCGGAGGCGGCTCGAACGCGATCGGCATGTTCACCGCCTTCCTCGAGGACGCTTCGGTCCGGTTGTACGGGCTCGAGCCGGGGGGTGACGGTGTCGAGACCGGACGGCACGCCGCCACCATCAGCGCCGGTGCCGTGGGAGTGCTGCACGGTACCCGGTCGTTCCTGCTCCAGGACGAAGACGGCCAGACCATCGAGTCGCACTCGATCTCGGCCGGGCTCGACTACCCAGGGGTCGGCCCGGAGCACGCCTGGCTCGCCGAGACCGGCCGCGCGACGTACCGACCTGTCACCGACGCACAGGCGATGGACGCGATGGCGGCGTTGGCCCGTTGCGAGGGCATCATCCCCGCCATCGAGAGTGCCCACGCCCTCGCCGGTGCCTACGACGTCGCCCGTGAGCTGGGCCCTGACGCGTTGCTGGCGATCTGTCTGTCGGGGCGCGGCGACAAGGACATGACGACCGCGGCCTCCTGGTTCGACCTGGTGGACCCGGAGCGGATCATCAACGACGTAGCGGACGACGTCGCGGCCGCGGAGGCGTCGTGACCGCAGGTGCGGGTCCGGTGATCGAGGCGACCCGCGCCGACGGCCGCTCCGCCCTGGTCGGCTACCTGCCTGCCGGCTTTCCCGACGTCGCGACCTCGATCCGGCTGGTGCGTGCGCTCGTCGAAGGGGGGTGCGACGTCATCGAGGTCGGCTTGCCGTACTCCGACCCGGTGATGGACGGCCCGACGATCCAGGCGGCGGTCGATATCGCGCTCTCGGCAGGCACCCGGACCACGGACGTCTTCCGGGTCGTGGAGGCGGTGGCCGCCGACGTGCCCACACTGGTGATGACCTACTGGAACCCGGTCGAGCGGTACGGCGTCGACCGGTTCGCCGCCGACCTCGCGGCCGCGGGAGGCGCAGGACTGATCACTCCGGAGCTGATCCCGGACGAGGCCGACGAGTGGGTGACCGCTGCCGACAAGCACGACCTCGACAAGGTCTTCCTGGTGGCACCGTCGTCGCCGCGCGCGCGGTTGGTCCGGACGACGCAGGCCTGCCGGGGTTTCGTCTACGCCGCTGCGGTGATGGGTGTGACGGGTGCGCGTGACCAGACCAGCTCGCTCGCGCCCGAGCTCGTCGCACGGACCCGGGAGGTCACGGACAAGCCGGTCTGTGTCGGGCTCGGGGTCTCCAACGGTTTCCAGGCCGCTGAGGTGGCGCAGTTCGCCGACGGAGTCATCGTGGGCAGCGCGTTCGTCCGTGCCGTCGACCGGGCCGGCGCAACCGGCGGTGCTGCCGCGCACGCGGTCATCGAGCTGGCCCACGACCTGTCCCGCGGCGTACGCGGGGAACTTTGAGGTGCCGCGACAAGTTGACCTGAACGTGGTGGGTGAGGTGGCGACATGAGCGGACGCACCGCCCGGATGACCCGTCCCGGCATCGTCGCACTGCTCATCACTGCGATCGCCGGCTGCGGAGGGGACCCCCAGGTCGACCAAGGCGCCCCGGACAACCCCGGTGGCGTGATCGTCTCCGACGACAGTGGCCCCTACATCGGTGCCGAGCCGCCCAGGCCCTACTCGATGCCCGACATCACGCTGACCGCCACCAACGACCGCGACTTCAACTTGCGCACCGACACGGGGTACCCGGTCACCCTGGTGTTCTACGGCTACACACACTGTTCCGACGTCTGTCCACTCGTGATGAGCGACCTGACGTCCACGCTGCTGCAGCTTCCGGAAGACGTCCGAGCCCAGACGCAGCTGGTATTCGTGACGACGGACCCGGCCCGCGACACGCCCGACGTGCTGCGCAGCTATCTCGATCGCTACAACCCCGACTTCGTGGGGCTGACCGGCAGCCTGCGCGACGTCGTCACGGCGGCCGACTCGATGGGCGTGGCGATCGAAGGGCGACACAAGCTTTCCAGCGGCGGTTACGACGTCGGGCACGGGGCGCAGGTCATCGGTTTCCACGACGATCAGGCGCCGGTGATCTGGACCGAGGGCACGCCCGTCGCCGACATGGTGAGCGACATCGAGAAGCTTGCCGCCTCGTGAGGAGCGGCTCGGGCGGATGGCCGAGCGCGCGGCGCGCGGAGTAGCGTGCACACGCGATGACTTCGACCTTCCTGGCCTCGATCCCCAGCCCTAGCAACGGGGTCTGGCACATCGGCTCGTTCCCCATCCGCGGCTATGCGCTGTGCATCATCCTCGGCATCGTCGTAGCCGTGTGGGTGGGCGACCGGCGCTGGGTTGCCCGCGGCGGGTCGCCTGGCGTCGTCGGCGACGTGGCCGTATGGGCGGTGCCGTTCGGGCTGGTCGGTGGACGGCTCTACCACGTGATGACCGACCCGGAGCTGTACTTCGGCGCGGGCAAGGACCCGATAGCGGCGTTGTACATCTGGCGCGGTGGCCTCGGCATCTGGGGCGCCGTCGCGCTGGGGGCTCTCGGGGCGTACATCGGCTGCCGACGCAACGGGTGTGCCTTCCGTGCGTACGCCGACGCCCTCGCACCCGGCATCGTGCTGGCCCAGGCCGTGGGTCGGTGGGGAAACTGGTTCAACCAGGAGCTGTACGGCAAACCGACCGACCTTCCGTGGGGCCTCGAGATCGACCCGGCCCACCGCGGTGACTACCAGCAGTACACGACCTTCCACCCGACGTTCCTCTACGAGTCCTTGTGGGACATCGGGGTCGCCGGCCTGGTGATCTGGCTGGACCGCAGGCTGAAGCTCGGGTTCGGTCGCGCCTTCGCCCTCTACGTGATGGCCTACACGGTCGGGCGTGGTTGGATCGAGTACCTCCGGATCGACACCGCCAACCACATCTTCGGGGTCCGGCTGAACGTCTGGACGTCGATCCTGCTGTTCGTGCTGGCTGCGGCGTACTTCGTCATCGTCGGCCGACGCCACCCCGGGCGTGAGGAGTCCGTCGAGGTGCCGAGCGACGAGGCGGAGGGTGAGGAGCACGAGGTTAGGTCGACCTGAGTCGGGTCCGATCGGTTCACGCAGTCACAATGGCGAGATGACCGACCCGAACGTCCCGCAGGCAACCCCGCTGGCGACCGACACCGACGACGACATCTCCGAGGAGATCGATCACGAGCACCCCGACGTCACGGGCGGCTGGCTGCGGCCGGCTGTCTTCGGGGCGATGGACGGGCTGGTGTCGAACTTCGCGCTGATCGCCGGCGTGGTCGGTGGCACCAAGGGAGACCACTCACAGGCGGTCGTCCTGGCCGGGCTGGCCGGTCTTGCCGCGGGGGCGTTCTCGATGGCAGCGGGGGAGTACACCTCGGTCGCCAGCCAGGCGGAGTACACCGAGAAGGAGATCGAGATCGAGCGCCTGGAGATCATCGCCAGGCCGCGCGCCGAGCAGGCCGAGCTTGCTCAGATGTACGTCGACCGCGGCATCGACCGCGAGCTCGCCGAACAGATCGCCGAGCAGGTGCACGCCGACCCCGAGCTCGCCGTCCAGGTCCACGCCCGCGAAGAGCTCGGCGTCGACCCCGACAACCTGCCCTCGCCGCGAGTCGCCGCGGTGTCGTCCTTCCTCTCCTTTGCTGTCGGGGCGTCGTTGCCGGTGGCCCCCTACGTGCTGGGTGCCAGCGCGCTCTGGCCGGCGTTGGTCATCAGCCTGATTGCCTTGTTCGCGTGTGGTGCCGTCGTCTCCGCCGTGACGACGCGGACCTGGTGGTACGGCGGCATCCGACAGATGGTTCTGGGTGGCCTGGCGGCTGCCCTGACGTACTTCATCGGAGACCTGGTTGGCGCTTCGCTGGGCTGACAAACCCTAGGCTGTCGGAATGGGTCGTCGCCGGTCATGGATTCCGCGCAGGTTCCTCCGGCGGGCTCTGGTGGCCCTGCTCAGCGCGCAGCTGGCCACCGTGGCGACCCTGATGGGGATCGACTCCTGGCGCAAGCGGGTCCGCCCGCGACGAAACACCTTCCCGCGCCGGGATCCGGTCGACGTCGGCGTCGCGGGTTCGACCACCACGATCTACACGTTCGGCGAGGACCTGTACGCCGCGATGCTCGACGCCATCCAGGGGGCTCGGCGCCGGGTCATGTTCGAGTCCTACATCATCAAGAACGATGAGGTGGGCCGGCAGTTCAAGGACGCGCTGATCGAAGCCGCCGAGCGCGGGGTGGAGGTCTACGTCGTCGTCGACGGCTTCGCGAACCTTGTCGTGCCACGAGGGTTCTTCCGGTTCCCCCCATCGGTCCAGGTGATCCGCTACCCGGCACTGCGGCTGGGTCTGCTGCTGCTGAACGTACGCAAGTCCGGGCGCGACCACCGCAAGATCTTGGTCGTCGACGGCGAGGTTGGCTTCGTCGGCGGGTACAACATCGGCGCCCTGTACGCGACGCAGTGGCGAGACACTCACATGCGCATTCGCGGTGACGCGGTGTGGGAGCTCCAGAACGCGTTCGTGGATCTGTGGAACCGGCTCCGGTCTCCCGAACAGCCGCGCCTGGAAGATCCCGGCACCAGCGTGTGGGAACCCAAGATCAGGACCCAGCGCAACGTTCCCGAGCAACTGGTCTATCCCATCCGAGGGATGTACCTGGAGGCGATCGATCGCGCTCAGCACCACATCTACGTCACGCAGGCGTACTTCATCCCCGACCGCGACATCCTCGACGCGTTGCTCAAGGCGGCCGATCGCGGGGTCGAGGTGGCGATCCTGGTGCCGGAAGTCTCCAACCACGTGGTCGCGGACTGGCTGTCGCGGGGCTTCTACGGCACCTTGCTCCGCAACGGTGTCGAGCTCTGGCTCTACCAGGACGCCATGGTGCACGCCAAGACCGCGACGATCGACGGCCGCTGGAGCACGATCGGGACTGCGAACATCGACCGCCTCAGCCTCACCGGCAACTACGAGATCAACCTCGAGATCGTCGATGACGGCTTCGCCGAGCAGATGGAAAGCATTTACCGGACTGACCGGTCGAACGCCAGGAGACTGAGTCTGGACCAGTGGCTGGCACGACCGCTGGCAGCCAAGATCAGTGAGCTCGTCCTCGCGCCGCTGCGCCCCTTGCTGTAGCCGGTTGATCAGCCCGTCGAACGGTCCCGCACCGTGTCCCCAGGTCCGCCCAGCGCGGTGCCGGACTGCTGAAGGGACGAGTACAGAACGATCCCCATCACGACCAGGACGGTCACGCTGACCACGATGACACCCCACAACGTGATGACGTAGACGCGTTCGCGGGTCGACCAGGTGGGGGAGAACAGCCGCTCTCGCCACTTCGACGCCATCGAGCCTCCTTCGCGCAGGGTCAGGGACACCGTACGCGAGCAGGGAGGACCCCGCGCGACAGCGCACCACAAGGCCTCGCCAGGCCCGTCTCAGCGTGTGGCGTGGCCGCTGACCCTGGTTGTGACTCTCGTGTAGTCTCACCGAAACATTGCAGGGCCAACGTCGTCCCGGCAGCATCAGCAGTACCCACACGGCCCCGGGTCCGACGTCCTCGACGCACCCGGTGGCAGGACGACGGGAGATGAGCCCATGCGAGCTGTCCCCCCACCCCAGGGGCTGTACGACGGACTGCACGAGCACGACGCCTGCGGGGTCGCCTTCGTCGCCACGCTGAGCGCCGTCCCCTCCCACGACATCGTCGCCAAGGCACTGACGGCGCTGCGCAACCTCGACCACCGCGGGGCCTCAGGTGCCGAAGCCGACTCCGGCGACGGGGCCGGAATCTTGATGCAGATCCCGGACGCCTTCTTCCGCGCGGTCTGCGACTTCGAAGTTCCCCCGGTGGCGAGCTATGCCGTCGGGACGGCGTTCATCCCCGGCGACACCGAGGCCGTCGCCAAGACCAAGCAGCACATCGCCGAGCTGGCCGCCGAGGAGGGATTGCGCGTCGCGGGCTGGCGGGACGTGCCGACGGTGCCCGATCTGCTCGGCAGCACCGCGCGTGGCTGCATGCCGACGTTCGAGCAGGTCTTCGTGACCGGTGCCGCCGGTCGAGTCGTCGGTATGGCGCTGGAACGGCTGGCCTTCTGCTTGCGCAAGCGCGCCGAGCACGAGACCAACGTCTACTTCCCGTCGCTGTCCTCGCGCACCCTGGCGTACAAGGGGATGCTCACGACCGACCAGCTCGACCGCTTCTTCCCCGAGCTCACCGACGAGCGGGTGACCTCCGCGATGGCCGTGGTGCACTCACGCTTCTCCACCAACACCTTCCCGTCCTGGCCGTTGGCCCATCCGTACCGTTTCATCGCCCACAACGGCGAGATCAACACGGTGATGGGCAACCGAAACTGGATGCAGGCCCGCGAGTCACTGCTGCGTTCGGACCTGTTCGGCGCGTCCGGTGGCTCGGCTGCCGCCGCGCCGGACGGCAGCCTGGAGCGGCTCTTCCCGATCGTCACCCCCGGTGCATCGGACTCGGCGTCCTTCGACGAGGCACTGGAACTGCTCCACCTCGGCGGCCGGTCGCTGCCGCACGCCGTGCTGATGATGATTCCCGAGGCATGGGAGAACAACGCGGGGATGGATCCGAAACGCCGCGCCTTCTACGAGTTCCACTCCGCCGTGATGGAGCCGTGGGACGGACCCGCGTGCGTCGTCTTCACCGACGGCACCCAGATCGGCGCGGTGCTCGACCGCAACGGCTTGCGCCCGTCGCGCTACTGGGTGACCGACGACGGTCTGGTCGTGCTCGCCTCCGAGGTCGGGGTGCTCGACATCCCGGCGGCCTCGGTGGTGCGCAAGGGCCGCCTGCAGCCGGGTCGGATGTTCCTGGTCGACCTCGACGAGAAGCGGATCATCGAGGACGACGAGGTCAAGCAGACGTTGGCGGCGGAGGCGCCGTACGACGAATGGCTGCACGCCGGTCTGATCAAGCTGGCGGATTTGCCTACACGCGAGCACATCGTGCACACACACCGCTCGGTGACCCGACGGCAGCAGATCTTCGGCTACACCGAGGAGGAGCTGCGCGTCCTGCTCACGCCGATGGCGCGCAGTGCCGCGGAACCGATCGGCTCGATGGGTACCGACAGCCCGATCGCGGCGTTGTCGCAGCGACCACGGCTGCTGTTCGACTACTTCAGCCAGCTGTTCGCCCAGGTGACGAACCCGCCGCTGGACGCGATCCGCGAGGAGCTGGTGACGTCGCTGGCGGGCACGATCGGCCCCGAAGGCAACCTGCTCGACCCCGGTCCGGCGTCGTGCCGGCAGGTAGTGCTGGGCTTCCCGGTCATCGACAACGACGAGCTCGCCAAGATCATCCACGTCAACCGGGACGGCAATCTGCCGGGCTACGCGACTCACGTCGTCCACGGGTTGTACGACGTCGAGGGTGGCGGCCGCGCGCTGGCCGCTCGGCTGGACGAGATCTGTGCGGAGGTGTCCGACGCGATCGCCGACGGAGCGCGGATCATCCTGCTCTCGGACCGGCACTCGACCGCCGATCAGGCACCGATCCCGTCGCTGCTGCTCACCGGGGCTGTCCACCACCACCTGGTGCGCAAGAAGACCCGGACCCAGGTCGGGCTCGTGGTCGAGGCCGGCGACGTCCGTGAAGTGCATCATGTCGCGCTGTTGATCGGGTTCGGCGCGGCGGCGGTGAACCCCTACCTCGCGATGGAGTCCGTCGAGGACCTGGCCCGGCAGCGCGTGCACCTGACCGACGTCGATCCCGAGCAAGCGGTGCGCAACCTCGTCAAGGCGCTCGGCAAGGGCGTGCTGAAGGTGATGAGCAAGATGGGCGTCTCCACCGTGGCGTCGTACACCGGTGCACAGATCTTCGAGGCGGTCGGACTCGCTGCGTCGGTGGTCGACACCTACTTCACCGGCACCACGTCCAAGCTCGGGGGAGTCAGCCTGGACGTGTTGGCACAGGAGGTCGAGGCGCGACACCGGGGCGCCTACCCGCTGGACGGCATCCCACCGGCCCACCGTCGTCTGGACATCGGCGGTGAGTACCAGTGGCGACGTGAGGGTGAGCCGCACCTGTTCGACCCCGAGACGGTGTTCCGGCTGCAGCATGCGACACGTTCGGGCCGCTACGACATCTTCAAGCAGTACACCGCGCTCGTCGACGACCAGTCACAGCGACTGATGACGCTGCGAGGTCTCTTCACCCTGAACGACGACCGCGCGGCGATCCCGATCGAGGACGTCGAGCCTGCCGCTCAGATCGTGAAGCGCTTCTCCACGGGGGCGATGTCGTACGGCTCGATCAGCCAGGAGGCGCACGAGACGTTGGCCATCGCGATGAACCGGCTGGGCGGCAAGTCCAACACCGGTGAGGGCGGCGAGGACCGAGACCGGCTGCAGGACCCGGCGCGACGCAGCGCGATCAAGCAGGTGGCGTCGGGGCGTTTCGGGGTCACGAGCGAGTACCTGACCCAGGCCGACGACATCCAGATCAAGATGGCGCAGGGCGCCAAGCCGGGGGAGGGCGGCCAGCTGCCCGGGCACAAGGTCTACCCCTGGGTCGCCAAGACGCGTCACTCGACGCCAGGCGTCGGGCTCATCTCGCCACCTCCGCACCACGACATCTACTCGATCGAGGACCTTGCTCAGCTGATCCACGACCTCAAGAACGCCAACCCGTCCGCCCGGATCCACGTCAAGCTGGTCTCCGAGGTCGGTGTCGGGACGGTGGCCGCCGGAGTCTCCAAGGCGCACGCGGACGTGGTCTTGATCTCCGGGCACGACGGCGGCACCGGCGCCGCGCCGTTGACGTCGCTGAAGCACGCAGGCGGGCCGTGGGAGCTCGGGCTCGCCGAGACCCAGCAGACCCTGCTCCTGAACGGACTCCGCGACCGGATCGTGGTCCAGTGCGACGGGCAGCTCAAGACCGGGCGGGACGTCGTGATCGCGGCACTGCTCGGTGCCGAGGAGTTCGGCTTCGCCACCGCGCCACTGGTCGTGTCCGGCTGCGTGATGATGCGGGTCTGCCACCTCGACACCTGCCCGGTCGGCATCGCTACCCAGAACCCGGTGCTGCGCGAGCGGTACGCCGGCAAGGCCGAGCACGTGATCACGTTCTTCGAGGTCATCGCCGAGGAGGTCCGAGAGCTGCTCGCCCAGCTCGGCTTCCGGACCCTCGACGAGGCGATCGGGCATGCCGAGGTGCTCGACACCCGCCAGGCCGTCGAGCACTGGAAGGCCTCCGGCCTGGACCTCCAGCCGGTGCTGCACGTTCCGGTGCTCCCCGAGGGGGCGGCGCGACACCAGACCGTCGAGCAGGACCACGGGCTCGACAAGGCGCTCGACAACGAGCTGATCCGGCTCTGTCGCCCCGCCATCGAGTCCGGGGAGCCGGTCCGGGCCCGGCTGCCGATCCGCAACGTCAACCGGACGGTCGGGACGATGCTCGGGCACGCGGTGACGAGGGCGCACCCCGACGGACTCCCCGACGAGCTGGTCGACCTGACGTTCACCGGCTCGGCCGGCCAGTCCTTCGGGGCGTTCCTCCCGCGCGGGATCACCCTGCGCCTGGAAGGGGACGCCAACGACTACGTCGCCAAAGGACTGTCCGGGGGGCGCGTCGTCGTCCGCCCCGATCTGGCCAGCACGTTTGTTGCCGAGGAGCAGATCATCGCCGGCAACGTGATCGCCTACGGTGCGACGAGCGGCGAGGTCTTCATCCGCGGCCAGGTCGGCGAACGCTTCGCGGTACGCAACTCCGGCGCCGCCTTGGTGGTCGAGGGCGTCGGCGACCACGGCTGCGAGTACATGACCGGCGGAGAGGTGGTGGTGCTTGGAGGAACCGGCCGCAACTTCGCAGCCGGGATGAGCGGCGGCGTCGGCTACGTGCTCGACCTCGACGAGGATCGGGTCAACCGCGAGCTCGTCGACCTGTCCCCCCTCGACGACGACAGCGCCGCACGCGTGCTCCACCTGGTCCGGCGCCACGCGGAGGAGACCGGGTCACCGGTGGCGGCGGCCGTCGCGCTCGAGTGGGCCTCCGCCCGCAACCGGATCACCCAGGTGATGCCGCGTGACTACCGCCGGGTGCTCGACGCCCAAGCGGCAGCCGAGCGGGACGGACTGTCCGAGGACGAGACCACCGCGGCGATGATGGGAGCACTCCATGGCTGACCCTCGAGGATTCCTGACGACGCCGCGCGAGGTCGCCGAGCGGCGCCCCGTGGAGGATCGGGTCCGCGACTGGCACGAGGTGTATCCCGACGACGTCGGCCGCACCCTGTTGCCGATCATCACCAAGCAGGCCGGTCGTTGCATGGACTGCGGTATCCCGTTCTGCCATCAGGGTTGCCCGCTCGGCAACCTGATCCCGGAGTGGAACGACCTGGTCTACCGCGACGACTGGGAAGGCGCGATCGAGCGGCTGCACGCCACCAACAACTTCCCGGAGTTCACCGGGCGTCTGTGCCCGGCGCCGTGTGAGACCTCGTGCGTGCTGGGCATCAACCAGGATCCGGTGACCATCAAGAACGTCGAGGTCGCGATCGTGGACAAGGCGTGGGACTCCGGCTTCATCCGCCCGCAGCAGGTCGACTGGCTGACCGGCAAAACCGTCGCGGTCGTCGGGTCCGGTCCCGCCGGCCTGGCGGCTGCCCAGCAGCTCACCCGCGCCGGGCACACGGTCGCCGTCTACGAACGGGCCGAGGAGATCGGCGGCCTGCTTCGCTTCGGGATCCCCGAGTTCAAGATGGAGAAGCGCCAGCTCGACCGGCGACTGGACCAGATGCGCAAGGAGGGGACGGTGTTCCGCGCCGGCGTGGCCGTAGGAGCCGACATCAGCGGTGAGGACCTGCGGGAAAGGTTCGACGCGGTCGTCGTGGCCACCGGCGCGACGCTCGCCCGCGACCTGCCCATCCCGGGCCGCGATCTCGGCGGCATCCACCAGGCGATGGACTACCTCCCGCAGGCCAACCGGGTCGCCCTTGGCCGGCCGGTCGAGGGCCAGACCACTGCAGCAGGCAAGCACGTCATCGTGATCGGGGGAGGAGACACCGGCGCGGACTGTGTCGGCACCGCCCACCGCCAGGGCGCGGCCTCGGTGACGCAGCTGGAGATCATGCCGCGTCCGGGTGACGTGCGATCGCCGGGACAGCCCTGGCCGACGTACCCGATGACCTACCGGGTTTCCGCCGCCCACGAGGAGGGCGGTGAGCGGGTGTACGCCGTCTCGACGACAAGGTTCCGAGGTGACGACGCGGGTCGGGTGCGCGGGCTCGATATCGCCGAGGTCGAGATGCGTGAGGGACGCTTCGAGCCCGTCGACGGCTCCGAGCGCAACCTCCCCGCCGACCTCGTGCTGCTCGCAATGGGCTTCACCGGGCCCGAGCAGCACACCGTGGTGGCTCAGCTCGGGCTCGATGTCGACCAGCGCGGCAACGTGGCGCGCGACGCCGCCTACATGTCGTCGCAGCCCGGGGTCTTCGTCGCCGGAGACGCCGGGCGGGGCCAGTCGCTGATCGTGTGGGCCATCGCCGAAGGGCGGTCGGCCGCGGCCGCCGTGGACGCGTTCCTGACCGGGTCCACGACACTGCCCTCTCCGATCCCGCCCACCGCCCGACCACTCGTCGTCTGAGCCGCCCGAAGGCTTGTAGGCTCATCGGGTGCGTAGAGCCAAGATCGTCTGCACCCTCGGACCCGCGACCTCGACGCCGGAGCGGATCCGTGCACTCGTGGACGCCGGGATGAACGTGGCGCGGCTCAACCTGAGCCACGGCAGCTACGACGACCACGAGAAGATCTACCGGATGGTCCGCGAGGCCTCCGACGCGACCGGCCACGCGGTGGGAATCCTGGTGGACCTGCAAGGCCCGAAGATCCGGCTCGGCCGGTTCCGCGAGGGGCCGGTCACGGTCACGCCGGGTGACGCGTTCACAATCACGACGCGTGATGTCGCCGGCGACGTCGCCTGCTGCTCGACGACGTACGGTGGCCTGCCCGGCGACGTCAGGGAGGGCGACCAGATCCTGATCGACGACGGCAACGTCCGGCTCACCGCCACCGATGTCACCGCCACCGACGTGAAGACCACCGTCGTAGTCGGCGGCAGGCTGAGCGACAACAAGGGGATCAACTTGCCCGGCGTCGCCGTCAGCGTGCCCGCGATGAGCGAGAAGGACATCGGCGACCTGCGCTGGGCGCTGCGCCTGCGGGCCGACATGATCGCGTTGTCGTTCGTCCGGTGGGCGAAGGACGCGGACGACGTGCGCCGGGTCATGGACGAGGAACGGCAGTGGCTCCCGGTGATCGCCAAGATCGAGAAGCCACAGGCCATCGACCACATCGACGAGATCATCGCCGCGTTCGACGGAGTGATGGTCGCGCGCGGGGACCTCGGTGTCGAGATGCCGCTGGAGGACGTGCCCTTCCTGCAGAAGCGGGTGGTCGAAGGAGCCCGGCGCAACGCCAAGCCGGTGGTCGTCGCCACCCAGATGCTCGAGTCGATGATGACCTCACCGCGGCCCACCCGTGCCGAGGCCTCCGACGTCGCCAACGCCGTCCTCGACGGCGCGGACGCCGTGATGCTGTCCGGCGAGACCAGCGTAGGCGACTTCCCGATCGAGACCGTCGAGACGATGGCCCGCATCATCGAGTCCACCGAGGACCATGGGCTGGCCAGGATGGCGGCGATCCAGTGGGAGCCGCACACGAGAGGCGGCATCATCGCCAAGGCGGCCGCCGAGGTGGCCGAGCGGGTCGGTGCCAAGTTCCTGGTCGCGTTCAGCCAGTCCGGTGACACCGCGCGCCGGCTGTCGCGGTACCGCTCGGAGGTCCCGGTGCTGGCCTTCACGCCGGAAGCGGTCGTCCGCTCACAGCTGTCCCTGACGTGGGGGATCGAGACGTTCCTGGGCGAGCGCGTCGACCATACCGACGAAATGGTGATGCAGGTCGACCGAGCGCTGCTCGACATCGGGCGCTGCGTCGAGGGCGACCTCGTGGTGATCGTCGCCGGCAGCCCTCCCGGCATCCCCGGCTCGACCAACGCGTTGCGGATCCATCGGATGGGCGATGCCATCAACGGTGTCGCCCCGGCGTACCGCTCTCAAGGTGCGGGCTGACAGCATCCGAGAACTCCAGCGGGAGATACCGTACATTTCATACCGACATGCCCGGATGGTCGTGATCTAGTTGTGATCAACCGGCTACCGGGGTAGGGAGGAGGTATGACAAGTCAACCTGAAGACCCGCTCGTCTACCACGGTGGCCGCGCTGGCGACCCCTTCCGAGAGGAACGGGATCGCGGCGATCACCCCTCCAAGGATGAGGCGTCCTTCGCACCTCGCGGCGTCGACGACAGGCAGCGCGACGCGCCGACCGCGTCGGAGGTCGCCTTCGAGGAGGGGGCCGACATCGACGATCCCGTGGGTACGACGGGCGAGGACTCCTCGGTGGACCAGCCAGCCGCCGACGACGCGCAGCAGCCCTGATCTGGACCGTGCCGGGTGTGGGATTCGAACCCACAAGCCCTTTCGGGCAATGGTGTTTGAGACCATCGCGTATGCCGTTCCGCCAACCCGGCCGTGCCAGGAGCATCCTATACAGCGCCGCTACGCTGCGGTGGTGAGCACACCTGAGCACGCCACCCGCCCGCGCGTGGTGATCGCTGAGGACGAAGCGCTGATCCGGCTGGACCTGGCCGAGATGCTGGCCGAAGAGGGCTACGACGTGGTCGCGGAGGCCGGGGACGGCCAGCGCGCCGTGGAACTGGTGGAGCAGCACCGTCCCGACCTGGTGATGTTGGACGTCAAGATGCCCAAGCTGGACGGGATCTCGGCCGCGCAGCGGATCGCCGAGCAGCGGATCGCCCCGGTCGTGATCCTGACCGCCTTCAGCCAGCGCGATCTGGTCGAACGGGCTCGCGAGGCCGGTGCGATGGCCTATCTGGTCAAGCCGTTCGACAAGCGTGACCTGGTTCCGGCGATCGAGATGGCGCGCTCGCGTTTCGCCGAGCTCCAGCAGCTCGAGGCCGAGGTGGCTGACCTCACCGAGCGCCTCGAGACCCGCAAGCAGGTCGACCGGGCCAAGGCGGTGATCCAGGAGTCACTCGGAGTGACCGAGCCCGAGGCGTTTCGCTGGATTCAGAAGACCGCGATGGATTTGCGGCTTTCGATGAGAGATGTCGCACAGGGTGTGGTGACGCACGGATTGGAAGTCACGAAATGACAACTTCGGCCCTCAGGCGCTCAGGGATTCGCTGACTCTGCGCCGCAATCGCGCTAGGTTCTCACCATCCAACCCCAGGCTGACCCCCGCGTCGGCAGTTCCACCTCGATCATCGGAGGGTACATGTTCCGTCCCACGCGCACAGCGCAGCTGCTAGCGATATCCGCTGCAGCCGCGCTGGTCCTCAGTTCCTGCGGAGGGAGCGACAACAGCAGCAGCAATGCCGGCGACAACACGTCCAGTTCGCCGACGGAGGACACGACGTCCTCGGCGGCTCCGACCGGCAACGGCGTTCTGAAAATCGGGACGCTGCTCCCTCAGACGGGTGACCTTGCCTACCTCGGCCCGCCCGAGTTCGCCGGTGTCGACCTGGCCATCAAGGAGATCAACGACGCCGGTGGCGTGCTCGGCAAGCCTGTGGAGCAGGTGAAGGGTGACTCAGGTGACCTGACGCCCGACATCGGTGGCGAGCAGACCGACAAGCTCCTCAACGCCGGAGCCGACGTCATCGTCGGAGCGGCCTCGTCCAGCGTCTCGCTCAGCGTGATCGACAAGATCATCGGCGCGAACAAGGTGATGGTCTCCCCAGCCAACACCTCGCCCGCGTTCGACACCTACGACGACAAGAACCTGTACTTCCGGACCTCGCCGTCCGACGTGTTCCAGGGTGAGGTGCTTGCCAACCTGATGGTCGAGGACAACCTGAACAACGTCGCGATCATGGCCCGCCAGGACTCCTACGGTGAAGGTCTGTCGAAGCGCTTGAAGCAGGTGCTCGAGCAGAAGGGCGCCACCGTCGCGGCGTACGAGCTGTACTCCGCCGATGCCACCAACTACACCGCGGAGGTCAACAAGATCGCGGCGTCCAAGCCGGACTCCCTGGCGCTGATCGGCTTCGAGGAGACCACCAAGATCGTCCCGCAGCTGATCGCCAAGAACGTCGGCCCGCAGGACATCCCGACGTACTTCGTGGACGGCAACGCCGCCGACTACTCCGACCAGAGCTTCGACCTGAAGGGCGTCAAGGCGACGTTCCCGGCGGCCGCGGAGGTCCCGGTCGACTTCAACAAGAAGCTCGACGCGATCTGGGCCCCGAAGAAGCTCAAGGACTACACCTACGGTGCACAGTCCTATGACGCCACGATCATGATCGCTCTGGCAGCCGAAGCGGCGGGCGACGACGACGGGCTGGCCCTGTCGAAGGAGATCATCAACGTCTCCAAGGACGGCACGGCGTGCACCACGTATGCCGACTGCCTGGCACTGGTGAAGAAGGGTGAGGACATCGACTACAACGGCATCTCCGGCCCGGTCGACCTCAACGACACCGGCAGCGTCAGCAAGGCCACCATCGGCATCCAGCTGTACGGCGCCGACAACAAGTACAAGCAGATCGACTCGGTCTCCGGCATCATCAAGTAGCTGTCGCCGGCACCGACTGACACAGCATCCGGGCCCGGTCACCGAAAGGTGGCCGGGCCTTGATGCTGCCCGGCGATGCGGCGTCAGGCCTTGGCCAGCGTGCCGAGGTAGAGCTCGATCACCTTCGGGTCGTGGATCAGGTCGGCACCGCTGGCGGTGTAGGCGTTGCGGCCCTGGTCCAGCACGTAGCCACGGTCGCAGATCTGCAGGCAGCGCCGCGCGTTCTGCTCGACCATCACCACGGACACGCCCGCCCGGTTGATGCGTCGCGTCTGGACGAAGACCTGGTCCTGCATGACCGGGGAGAGCCCGGCCGAGGGCTCGTCGAGGAGCAGTACCGACGGTTCCATCATCAGCGCTCGACCCATCGCCACCATCTGTCGCTCACCGCCGGACAACGACCCGGCACGTTGGCTCTTGCGATCGCGCAGGGCCGGGAACAGCTCGGCCACGAAGTCGAAGCGCTTGCCGAAGTCCTGAGGACGCTGGTACATCCCCATCTCCAGGTTCTCCTGGATCGTCAGCGACGGGAACACGTTGTTGGTCTGCGGGACGAAGCCGATGCCGGCCGAGACCAGAACGTCAGCGCGCTGGTTGGTCACGTCCCGATCACCCAGCAGTACCTTGCCCGACCCGACCTTCACCAGGCCGAAGAGCGCCTTGAGCAGGGTCGACTTGCCGGCGCCGTTGGGGCCGATGATCCCCACCAGCTCACCTGGCTGGCAGTACAAGTCGCACTCGTTGAGGATGTTCACCCCCGGCAAGTAGCCCGCGATCAGGTCGTCGGCCCGTAAGACGGCGCCCTCGGCGGCCTTGAGGTGTGCCTCGCGCTGCCCTGCCTGCGTCGCCGCCGACGAGTCCGTCTCAGGGGCACGGCCAGCCATCGTCGGTGCCTCGTCGTCGGCTGCCTGAGCGGGCGCCGATGCCTGCGAGCTCGGGGAGTCCTCAGCGTTCGCCATCGTGGGCACCTTCCTCGCCGTTCGGGTCGATCTCCTGCTGAGCCTCCGCGGCGATCTTCTCCTCCTCCTCGAAGGTCAGCTCGCTGTCGTGGTGAGCGCCGAGGTAGGCGTCGATGACGCGCTTGTCGCCCATCACCGAATCAGGTGGTCCCTCTGCGATGATCCGGCCCTGGGCCATCACGATCACCCAGTCGGAGATGTCGCGCACCATGTCCATGTCGTGCTCGACGAAGAGCACGGTCATACCGTCCTCGCGCAGTGACTTCACGTGTCCGAGCAGCGACTGCTTGAGCGCCGGGTTGACCCCGGCCATCGGCTCGTCGAGCATGACCAGCTCGGGCTCGACCATCAGCGCTCTGGCCATCTCGAGAAGCTTGCGCTGCCCGCCCGAAAGCGATCCGGCGAAGTCGTCCTGCTTGGCGTCGAGCTTGAATCGACGCAGTAGGCCGACGGCGCGCTCGGTGTTGCGCTTCTCCTGTCCGCGCCACAACGGTGCGAACATCGCCTGCCACATGCTCTCACCGGACTGTCCGGTGGCCCCGATCCGCATGTTCTCCATCACGGTAAGCCGGGACAGCACCTTGGTCAGCTGGAACGTCCGCACCATGCCCAGCCGTGCGACCTTGTACGCCGGCACACCCTTGAGACCTTTGCCGCTGAAGGACCAGCTGCCCTCGTCGGGCTTGTCGAAGCCCGTCAACAGGTTGAAGAACGTGGTCTTCCCCGCGCCGTTGGGCCCGATGAGTGCAGTGATCACCCCGCGCTGGATCTCCACGTGTTCCACGTCGACCGCCGTGAGACCACCGAAGCGGCGGACGATCCCATCGGCCACCACGAGCGGGTCGGGCTTGGACGCACCGGGCTCGTGCTCGACGCCCTGGAGCACGGCGCGTGCGTCCACGGACTGGTCGACGCGCGGGGCGCTGACCGCCGTGTCGTCGCCGGACTTGATCATGTCAGCGGGCATCGATCGCCAGCTCCCTTCGATCGCCGAAGATCCCTTGTGGTCGATAGATCATCAACAACATCAAGGCGAGACCCATGAAGATGAGCCGCATCAGGCTGGCCTGGTTGGAGGTCATGATGGACGCCGGGATGAGCGGATCGGCCCCCCGCGTCGCAGCGCTGAAGAACAGGTCGAGGAAGCTGAGCAGGAACCAGAAGATGATCGCGCCGGCGACCGGACCGAGGACCCGAGCCGCCCCGCCGACGAGGAGCACGGTGTACGCGAAGAACGTGACATCGGTGGCGAACCCGGCGGGAGAGATGGCCGCGCTCTTCAGGGCGGTCATGAATCCGGCCAAGGCTCCGAAGAGCCCGCCGAGGATCAGCGACTGCATCTTGTACGCGTAGACGTTCTTGCCGAGGCTGCGGACGGCGTCCTCGTCCTCGCGGATCGACTTCAGCACGCGGCCCCAAGGGCTGCGCATCAGCAAGAACACCACCAAGCAGGACAGCGCCACCAGCGTCCAGCCCACTACGACGATGAAGAAGTCGTACGGGCGCCACATCACGAGTCCGCTGATCCCCATCGGCTTCGTGAACGGGTTCAGGTCGGCGAAGGAGCCGTTGAAGGACTGGAGGCCGTCCAGCCCACCGAAGTACTCCAGCAGCGTCACCGACCCGACGGTCTGGCGGATGATCTCGGCCGCCGCGATGGTCACGATCGCGAGGTAGTCGGCGCGCAGCCGAAGGGTGGGGACACCGAGCAGCAGTGCGAGGACCACCGTGAGCAGCAGGCCCACGACCAGACCGAGCCAGAACGACATGTCCCAGGTGGCGACCAGCGAGGCCAGCGAGTAGCCGGCCACGGCCATGAAGCCGGCTTGTCCGAAGTTCAGCAGCCCGGTGTACCCGAAGTGGACGTTCAGGCCGATGGCCGCCAGGCAGTAGACGATCGCGGTCGGTCCAAGGCCCTGCTGGAGGGACTGGGTGAAGATGCTGTGCCAATCCATGACGATTCCCCTCTCAGCCCACGCGCTCGGCTCGGCCGAGCAGGCCTTGTGGACGGAAGAGCAGTACGACGATCAGTACCAACAGGGCACCTACGAACTTGAGCTCGGCGGCGATGATCAAGGTGGACTCCTCGATGAAGATCCCGATGATGAAGCTTCCGATCAAGGCGCCCCAGATCGTGCCCAGACCGCCCAGGGTGACAGCGGCGAAGACGAGCAGCAGGATCTTGAACCCGATCTGGTAGTCGAAGCCCTGGGTGAGTCCGAGCAGGACGCCGGACAAGCCGGCCAGCGCGGCTCCTCCGATCCAGACGATCGAGATGACTCGTTCGACGTTGATGCCCGACGACGCCGCGAGGGCGGGGTTGTCTGCGACCGCCCGCATCGCCTTCCCGGTCCGGGTCCGCTGCAGGGCCAGCACCGCGACCGCGAGCACGAGGATCGACAGCACGATCACGATGATGTCCTTGGGCGTGATCAGGATCGGGCCGACCTTGTACGGCTGGGGGCTGGAGAACTGGGAGTAGTTCTTGCTGTCCCCGCCGGCGAAGTACTGGTAGACGTTGCGCAGGAAGATCGACAGGCCGATGCTGATGATCATCATCGCGATCAACCCGGTGCCACGCTTGCGCAGAGGACCCCACAGCACGAAGTCCTGAGCCCATCCGAACAGCCCGGAGACGACGAAGGTCACGACGACGGCGGTCACGATGGTCACGTTGGCGCCACCGATCCGGATCTCTCCCGGAAGTCGGTCGACCGCGAAGGCGACGAGGGCGCCGAACGTGACGAGCTCACCGTGGGCGAAGTTCGTCAGCCCGGTCGTCCCGAAGATCATCGACAACCCGAGGGCCGCCATGGCCAGGAGCAGCGAGAAGACGACGCCGCCGACCAAGAGCTGCAGTGCCTGGGTCGCCTTGCCGGTCGACCCGGCCACCTGCCCGATGGGGAAGGTGATCGAGATGTCGGACTCAAGGTTGGTACTGGTCTCGAGCTCGAGTTGGTCGGGGTTCCGCAGCCCCCGTCCGTCCGGGAGAGTGCCCTCGTCGATCTTGACGACGTACGTCTTGCCGAGCACGTCGATCGCGTCGCCGAGGGGGATGTCGAAGCGTCCGTTGTCGTCGCTGGTGCCGCTGCCGATGACCGCGCCCTGAGCGTCCTCGACGGTGATGTCGACTCCTGAGACCGGCGCGGCCGGCTTCTCGCTGGTGTCGGCCATGCAACCGATGATGTGGATGGTGCCGTCGTCGCGGGGAGCGGGCTTGCCGCAGGCCGAAGCCTGGGCCGCGGCCTGCACCGGTCCCGCAAAGGTGATCGCCGCTATCGCCGCGATCACAGCCGCCACGAGGACGGACACGAAACTTGTCAGCCGTAGTCGCACAAATGACTCCTGTCGCGTCTACCGGAGGTCTCGACGACCGGGTGGCCGGACTGTATCGCGTTCACAAGAACTCCGTCATCAAAGCCGCGCGCCCGTCATCGAAAACTGACCACGAGAGCCGTCAGAACGGGAGCAACCGCAAGGGCCGGGAGGAGATCGCCGACCGGGACCTGCTTGATCTGGAGCAGGCGGAGCCCGACGCCGGCCAGCAGCAGTCCTCCGGTCGCGGTGACGGCCACCAGGTGCGGATCGGGCAGCAGGCTCCCGGCCAGGCCGCCGACGAGGGTGAGCGAGCCCTGCACGAGCCCCACGACGAGAGCCGACGCCGCGACGCCCCACCCGAACGTCGACGCGAACGCGATCGCGGCAAATCCGTCCAAGGTGGCCTTCAGGATGAGTTGGTCGGCTCCGTCCCCGAGGCCGTCGGACAGTGATCCGAGGATGGTCAACGGCCCGATGCAGAACAGCATCGAGGCAGCCACGAAGCCTTCGATGAAACGTCGCCGCTCGTCGGAGTCGTGCGCACGAGCCAGCCGGCGTTGCAGCCAGCCACCGATTGACTCCAAGCGGTACTCGACACGGAGCAGCGACCCGGCGATGCCGCCGATCAGCAGCGACCCCAGCACGATCAGCACCGGTGCGGAGTCACCGACGGCGTTGCTGAGCACCGGGTCCGTCACGGCGAACGCCGCGAGCGCCGCGACCAGCAGGGTCACCAGACCCAACCCGTCGGTGACGACGTCGCGCGTGCGCTGCGGAAGACGGTGGCCGAGGACCACGCCGATCCCGGAACCCGCCAAGACCGTCGCGACGTTGACAACGGTCCCGAACCCGCGAAACACGGCGGTCCTCCTCCTGCTCGACTGTCATCGCGATTGCCCGAGGCGTGCACACTTTCGGCACACGAGTGGCAAGACTGGATCATCCGGCCGTAGTCTGGTGTGCGCATGGCGGCACGCCAGAGCCTAACCGGCTCCTCGACGAGCCGGCGGCGATCACTGGCACTCGGGGGAGTGAACAGAACTGGAGAGGTCATGACCCGAGGTCCGGTCCTCGTGCGCGATGCAGTCCCGGAGGACGCGCCCGCCCTGCAGGCGATCTGGAATGACTTCAACTCTCTCTCTGACCGCGCCGGACCAACCGAGCTCTCCTGCACCGAGACCGAGCGCGCCGTGATCCGGCTGGAGACCGATCCGTCCGAGCGACTGCTGGTGGCTGTGCTCGAGGATCAGCCGGTCGGCGTGGTCCATCTACGTCGTGCTCCGATTTCGCCGATCCACGAGGAGGACGCGGTCCACGTCGGCTACCTGCACGTGCTGAGCGGGTTCCGTCGCCGCGGCGCCGGGAAGCCGCTGCTGGAGGCCGCCGCAGACTGGGCCGACGAGAAGGACTCCAAGCACATCGTCGCGTCGGTCGCCGCCACCGCCCGCGACTCCAACCGCTTCCTGGCCCGACTGGGCTTGGCCCAGGTCGCTGTGGTGCGCGCATGCACCGTGAACAGCTTGCGAATCAAGCTCGGCGGGACGTCGGCGCCGAAGAGCATGATCACCAACGTGATCGCTGCGCGACGGTTGATGCGCAGGTCCCGCGTCACCACCCCTATGGCTGAAGAACCGTCCGACGAGAGGCACGAAGCTTCAGCCACAGCGCAGGCAGGCGTCAGGGACGTGGAGGGACCAGCTGGCAGGTGATCCGCGCGGTGCAGACGCGCCGGTCGGACTCGTCGGTGATGACGATCTCGTAGCACGCCATGCTGCGGCCCAGGTGGACCGGTGTCGCGATCCCGGTCACGGTTCCGTCGGAGACCGCACGATGATGGGTGGCGTTGATGTCGGTCCCGACCGCGACCTTGTCGGGATACCCGTGCATCGTGGCGCCGATCGATCCAAGGCTCTCCGCGAGCACGCACGAGGCACCCCCGTGCAACAGGCCGAACGGCTGGCGGTTCCCGTCCACCGGCATCGTCCCGACCACCCGCTGAGGGCTCGCCTCGATGATCTCGATGCCCATCCGCTGATGGATCGTCACGACCTGCCCGAGCAGGTCGTCGAGGCTTCCCGTCGTCTCGGGACCAGGCCTGGCCTCCGGTGCCTGCTCGTGCATCACGTCTGCCGTCTCCCACGTCGATCCGATGTCGGAGCTCCAGACTAGAGTCGGCACGTGGCTCCGACTGACCCCGCCCTGAGCGGCACAGCCCAAAACGGCACAG
>JBBSPA010000055.1:0-30616 GCA_038259225.1 Propionibacteriales bacterium | reverse complement strand
CGGTAGGCGCTGTCGGCTCGAACAGCGCGTGGAGCGATTCTCCTGCGGAATTTCGGCTATCTCGAGCCAACGAAACGATCCCCGAGTCCGCGTTTCCGCAGGTCAGGGGCCGTTTTCGGCAACTACGGACAGGTCAGGGGCTGATCTCGACAAGCTCGATCAGCGAGCTCGATCAGATGTCGTAGTAGAGCTCGAACTCGTGGGGGTGGGGGCGCAGCGAGATCGGCAGGACCTCGTTGGTCCGCTTGTAGTCGATCCAGGTCGAGATCAGGTCGGGGGTGAACACACCGCCTTCGAGCAGGAACTCGTGGTCGGCCTCGAGCGCGTCGAGCACCGCCGTGAGCGTGGCGGGCACCGTCTCGACGTCGGCGTGCTCGTCGGGCGGCAGCTCGTAGAGGTCCTTGTCGATCGGCTGCGGTGGCTCGATCTTGTTCTTGATGCCGTCCAGACCGGCCAGCAGCATCGCGGAGAACGCCAGGTACGGGTTGGCCGACGGGTCGGGGCAGCGGAACTCGATCCGCTTCGCCTTCGGGTTGGCCCCGGTGATCGGGATGCGGATGCAGGCGGAGCGGTTGCGCTGGCTGTAGACGAGGTTGACCGGGGCCTCGAAGCCGGGCACCAGCCGGTGGTAGGAGTTGACCGTCGGGTTGGTGAAAGCCAGCAGCGACGGGGCATGCGCGAGGAGACCACCGATGTAGTACCGCGCCATGTCGCTCAGGCCGGCGTAGCCGCTCTCGTCGAAGAACAGCGGCTCACCCTCGGCCCAGACCGACTGGTGGCAGTGCATGCCGGAGCCGTTGTCGCCGAAGATCGGCTTCGGCATGAACGTGGCGGTCTTGCCGGCCTTCCAGGCGACGTTCTTGACGATGTACTTGAACTTCATCACGTTGTCGGCGCTGGTGAGCAGCTCGTCGAAGCGGAAGTTGATCTCCGCCTGACCAGCGGTGCCGACTTCGTGGTGCTGGCGCTCGACGATCAGACCCGCCGTCTCGAGCTCCTTGGACATCTCGGCGCGCATGTCGGCGAAGTGGTCGTACGGCGGGACCGGGAAGTAGCCACCCTTGTACTTGACCTTGTAGCCGCGGTTGCCGCCGTCCTCCTCGCGGCCGGAGTTCCAGGCGCCGGCAACTGAGTCGATGGAATAGAAGCTGGTGTTCTGCTTGGTCTCGAACCGCACGTCGTCGAAGACGTAGAACTCTGCCTCCGGCGCGAAGAAGGCGGTGTCACCGATCCCGGTGCTCTTGAGGTACTCCTGCGCCTTGCGCGCGATGTTGCGCGGGTCGCGGCTGTAGGCCTCGCCGGTCAACGGGTCGTGGATGAAGAAGTTGACGACCAGGGTCTTGTCCGTGCGGAACGCATCGACGTACGCCGTGGTCGGGTCCGGGAACAGCGCCATGTCGGACTCGTGGATCGCCTGGAAGCCGCGGATCGACGACCCGTCGAACATCAACCCGTCCTCGAAGACCTCGGGCCCGAAGGAGGAGACCGGCACGGTGAAGTGCTGCATCACCCCGGGCAGGTCACAGAACCGGACGTCGACGAACTCGACGCTCTCCTTCTTGATGTAGCTGAGCAACTCGTCGCGGTCGGCGAACATCGATCCTCCTTGCATCCGGCTGTGCCGTGCGGTGGCGTCCAGGGGTGGCCGCCGGTGTGAGCCACGCTATGAGGCAGCGATTTCCCTGCCGTGTCTGGTGTGTTTCACGCATGTTACGTTGCCGAGCCTGTCGGCCGGCCGATCCGACCGGACCCCCGTAGGCTGCCGTACAGGCGCATTGCGGCCCTAGGCTGCGGCGCGGGGGAGCACGCGAAGCACGGGCAAGGGGGAGACCTGGTGGACGGTGACGAGCGCGGCGTCCTGCCCAGACAGCAAGGGGTGGACCGGTGACGATCTTGTGCTACCACTCGGTGGACCCCGCCTGGGAGTCGCCGCTGTCGGCCCGCCCCGAGGAGTTCGCTGAGCAGGCCGATTGGCTGGCCAAGCGGCGGACCGTGCTGCCACTGGCGGCCGCGATACCCCGGCTGGACTCCAGAGGTCGGTTGCCGCGAGGGGAGGCGGTGCTGACCTTCGACGACGGTTTCTCCGGCGTCCGTGAGCACGCACTGCCGCTGATCCGCCGGCACGGTATGCCGATCACGGTCTTCCTGGTCGCCCAGACGCTGACCGATGAGGGCCTGCGGACGCACTGGGTCAGGACGCCGCCGCCCTGGCCGCTCACGACGCTGACCGTGGACGAGGTGCTCGAGATGCAGGAGCTGGGTGTGGACTTCCAGTCCCACAGCTGGGCGCACCAGGATCTACCCGAGCTCGACCCCGAGGCGTGCGCGCGCGATCTCGTCAGAAGTCGGGAGTTTCTCGAGGACCTGCTGCATGCCCCGGTGCCGTATCTGGCTTACCCGCGCGGCCTGCACGACGAGGGAGTACGCCGCGCCGCCCGGGCAGCCGGGTACACCCACGCCTTCGCCCTCCCGGAGGGTCCGGAGGAGCCTGGCGACTTCGCCGTCCCGCGGGTCGGGATCCATCGCGGCAACTCCACCCGCACGCTCGCGGTCAAGTCCTCGCGCCGCTACCTGGCCGTCCGGCATGGTCGGCTCGGACGCGCGGTTCGCCGCGGTTGATCGCGCTGACGACCGGTCTCGGATCGTGAGGTCCCGGCGACCGGGAATCCAGGACGCTCGAGCGGCGTGATTGCTGAGAGTGACCGAGCACTGCGAATGCCGTGATTACGCTGGCAAAACGGCAAATCCGGCCCTATCGTTCGGGTGGGTTTTAGCATCGAAGGGGCGGAAAACAATGAAGAGATCTCGGTCTTGGGCTGTCGTCATCGGGGCGGCAACAGTACTCGTCGGCACGCTGGGGGTAGCGGCGCCGGCAGACGCGACGTATACCAACGAACCGCTGTCACGCGCGTGGCAGGCGGACGGTCCGGTGCACAGCTCTGTGGGCGCCGGTTCGGTCGTGTACGTCGGGGGCAAGTTCAACGGCGGGGGTGGCATCGCCGCCCTCAGCTCGTCCAACGGTGCGTTGCTGTGGTCAGCGAGCACCAACGGAGACGTACGCGCACTGACGGTGTCCTCGGACGGATCGAGGGTCTTCGCCGGCGGGGCGTTCACCACGGTGAACGGCACTACCCACCGGCACCTGGTCGCACTCGACTCGTCGTCGGGCGACGTGGTGGCCAACTGGAAGGCGTCTACCGGCGGCATGGTCCGCGATCTCGTCACCACCGGAGACACCTTGTTCGTCGGTGGCACGTTCGCCAAGATCAACGGAGCCACGGAGAAGGGCCTCGGCGCCCTGATCGCTTCCACTGGTAAGTCTGCGCCGGGGTTCACCAACGCCGTCGACAAGAACGTCTACGGGCTGGCGCTGACGCCCACCACCGTGATCGCGACGGGCAACTTCACCTTGGCCAACGGGCAGTCCCGACTGTCGATCGCCGCGTTCAACCTGAACACGTACGCGCTCACGTCCTGGGCTCCGCGCCGGCTCTGCTCGGGCTGCAACTCTTACTGGGACATCGCGGTCGACGGGACGAACGCGTACGTCGGGACCTCCGGGCCCGGTGGCAACCTGGGAGCGTTCAACCTGACCACCGGCAGCAACCCGTGGCGCTACGTCCACGCCGACGGTGACGTGCAGGCCGTGTCGTTGTCCAGCGACGGGCTGCTCTACATCGGTGGTCACTTCGGTCAGTTCGTGGGGAACTCCAACAACCCCCGGACCGTCCTGGCCGCGGTCAACCCGGCGAACGGGTCCGTCGACCAGGCCTTCCACCCGCGCATGTACGGGCTCTACCCGGGTGCCTGGACGATCTCCACGACGAACGGCGTCCTGTGGGGGGGCGGCGACTTCAACGGTACCGGTGCCGGTGCGAACCAGGCCAACAACCACGTGCCCTACCTGACCGCCTTCGCGGCTCAGTAGGACCGCTCAGCAGCACGATCGGCCCTCGCCCCGGACTCCGGGCGGGGGCCTCGTGCTGTTCCGGGCCGGCCCTTCCGTCGCCGGCTCAGCCGGTCGACCTGGGTCACGCCATCAGTACACGTGAAAGCGGAAGCTTGCGGAGCTCGGGGAACATCGTGAGCAGCTCGAGAGACTTACGGGTGAGCCGTAGCACGACCAGTGCGGCCACCACTGTCACCGCCACCGCCGGCAGGAAGCCGGGGTCGGCCAGCACCCGCAGCACGATCAGGCCTGCAAGCGCCGCACCGATCACCAGATACGGCTGGAGGTACTTCATGCTGCTGGGTCCGGCCCGCATCGTGCGGCGCAGCACGTACTGGTTGACGATGTTCTGTGCCGCCATCGTGGCCCCGTTGGCGACAGCGGCCCCGGTGGCGCCGTAGCGCGGGGTGAGCGCGAACGCGAGGCCAAGACTCACGACAGCCACTCCGACGTTGGAGAAGACCAGGTACTTCAGCTTGCCGTAGACCTGGAGCACGTAGACGTTGAACCCCAAGGCGATGCTGACGTAGTAGCCGATCGACAGTGCAAGCAGCACTGACGAGGCGCTCGTGTACTTCTGCCCGAACAGCGTGACCGTCGTGACCGAGGAGAACACCGACGTCATGGCGAAGACCGGGAACGTGGAGACGGCCAGGAAGTGGGAGGTGTGCCAGTAGGTCTCGCGTACGCCGTCATGGTCGTCGCGGGCATGCAGGCGCGCCGTCATCGGCAGGAACATCGTGACGAACGTCTGGTAGACCACCTGGTTGAGCCGGGCTGCCGGCAGCACCGCTCTGAAGTCCGCCACTTGGCGTGCTCCCCAGAACGCGCCCAGGATCACCACGCTTCCAAGGTTGGTGGCCAGGTAGACCAGCTCGCTGGTCAGGGTCGGGAAGGAGAAGGAGAAGACCTCCCGGAACGGCAAGATGATGTTGTCGCGTCGCAGGTGCTGGGCCAACCCACGCTCGCGCAGCACGCTGACCAGCAGCAGCATGTAGATCGCGATCCCCAGCGCACTGGTGACGACGTACCCGACCGCTAGCGCGTACACCGTTCCGTCCGTGATCGCGATGATCAGCACGACGGCCAGCCGGAACGCCGGCGTCACAAGGTACTTGCGGAAGAAGATCGCTGTCGGCTTGGAGAACACCGCGAAGAGCGACACGAAGACCTGGTCGAGCGCCTCCAGCGGCGCGAGGAACATCAGCACCAGCAGGACATGGACCGCACGTGGGTCGTCGAAGGAGCTGCCCAGCAGCGGCTCGGCAGCGAACGTCAAAGAGCCCATCAGCAGGATCGCGGTGACCATGATGGTGCCGACCGCCAGGAACATCGCCCCGAACATCCGGGCGTAGTCCTTCTCCTCCTCGTACTTCGACATGAAGCGGCTGAGCAGCTTGCCCTGTCCGAGGCTGAGCAGGATCCGGCCCGATGCGGTGAGCGTGAAGGCGTAGGCGAACACGCCGTAGTCGGCCTTGCTCAGGGCACGCACGATGACGATCTGGGTCAGCACCGTGAAGAGCAGCGACACCAACCGGCCGAGGAGCAACAGCATGGAGCCCCGAACGTGCCGTCGGTTCATCCGGCCGGCGTCTCCCTGGGGTGCCCCGGCGTCACCCGACGTCACGGCAGCATCCGGTTCCACGACGAGCCCCTGCTCTCCACGACGGTCCTTGTCGCCGTGGGGTGCCCCCGACGTGTCGGCTGACCCGACCTCGTCTGTCATCGTCTCCCCGTCGTTCCCAGGTGCGTGTGTGACCACTGTGCGGCCGACAGTCTCGCGTTCAGGTGGTGCCGTCGTCTCGTCGGGCCACGACCGTACGACCGAGGTCGGCAATCAACCAGCATAGGGCGACGACGAGGGGAGCGAGGGGGATTCATCCAGTGCTCAGGAACGCAGGGAGTAGCCGTAGCGGCGCAGCAAGGGAAACGTCCCGCCCGCCACCAGCCACTGGTCGCGGCGGCTCATCGCGCGTCGCCACTCCTCGTCGACGCTGATCTTGACCGAGCCCACGGTGAAGCGACTCGGGTTGCCGGCGACGATGTGGTTCGGAGTCAGGCTTACCGTGTCGGCGGCCTCGAAGGGCGGTCTTCCGTCCTGGCCCACCATGGTGAGGATCCGGTCCAGGCTTGTCGCCGGTTCGGAGCAGAAGTCCTCATAGCGCAGCCGCAGCCACTGTTCGTCTGCCAACTCACGACGTAGGGCTTCCGAGCCCAGCGCGCTGGCCGTCCAACGCCGAACGCTGGACGGGAGCCGACGGGTCCCCATCGTCCTCGTCTCTCCGCTGACCGAGAACGACTTGACCCGCCTCCACGAGTGCGCGACGGCACGCGGGTCCCGGAGCACGTGCAGGACGCGATGGTCGACGCTGGGGATGGCGGCCACGACCGCGGCGTCGTGCGGCCGCTTGGACGTGTCGATCACGACCTCCGCCCCTGTCGTCTCTGCAAAAGCGTGGATCGCCACCTCGGTGACCTGACGCACGATCTGCAGCGCAGGCCAGGTCGTCGTCGCGTCGTTGGCGCTTCGCAGCACGCGGAGCCGGTTCCGCGTGAGGTTGAGCTCGCGCTGTGCGTCGATGATGGCGTCGACGGTGAGCGTGGTCCCATCAGGCCCGATCGTCTCCAGACAGCGCGCCACGACCGGCGACCAGACCGGACAGTCGGCGGGAGCCTTCCCGCAACCGCAGGGTCGGCCTTCCTTCAGACCGCGCTGCCACAGCCATCGCAGCTCGCCCGCGCTGGCGCACCGGGGCACCTCTCCCAGGATGCTGGCGAGAACGGTCGTGCCGCTGCGACCAGCCCCGACCACCGACAACACGGTGATGCGGTCTTCGGGCTCATCCACGTCGCCACTCCTCCTCGTTGGTTCACCGACGTTGGTCGCCGCCGGTGGCGGTCGGTCCTGGCTGTCGTGACCCCACGATCTGGCCGATTGACCTGCATGTCCGCCGTCGGTCTATATCATGGCTGAGTGGCGAAGGTCTGGAGCACGATTGAGGATCCGACCTCCGTCCGACCCGGTCAACAGTCGCCGCCTCCACGCAGGCGCAGGCGCTGGATCGCGGCTTCGGTCGGGGCAGTGGTCGTGTGCCTCAGCCTCATCGCTCTCGGTGTCTACCTCTTGACGGATCGTGACAAGGCGCCCGAGGCGAAGAAGCGCTCCGACGTCCCGGTGCACCACACCCGCAAGCCCCCCGTGGACGCCCAAGGACGGCCGCTGCAGGCCTTCGAGGCCCGCTCGTGGTGGAACTCGCCGGTTCCGCCCAGCGCGCCGCACAACGTCAACGAGACCGCGATCTTGAACTACCTGCACACCGGACCCGACAGCGGGGAGGGCTGCCTGCGCCTAGCCGGAGCCCAGCACAACCCGTGGGGTCAGCCGGCCTACTGGGCCAGGCCGGGCGATCCGACGTACGACGTCCAGGGCCTTCCCAAGGGCGCGCCACCGGAGCTGCGCGACCTTCGGATCCCGCGCAACTCGGTGCCCGCGGACAACTCCGATGGCACGATGACGGTCTTCGACATCCGGCGCGGCTATGTGGTGTTGCTCACCGACGCCAGCTTCGACCCGGCCACGAAGCAGTGGTCCGCGTCGGGAGCCACCGTGACCTACCTGAACTCCGACGGTCTGCACGAGCTCACCGGCAAGGCTGACAACCCGCGCAACACCGGCACCCACCGCGGCAACAACGGAGCGACGTCCTTCGTCCGGTGGGACATGGTAGCCGCCGGCGCCGTGCAGAACGTGCTCAAGATCGCGTCCGGACCCGAGCTGGCGGATCGGGCCGTCTTCCCGATGACCGGATCGGACGGCGACTACCGTGGCACCGACCCGGCGATCCCGCCCGAGGGGTTACGGCTTCGGATCAAGCCGTCGGTCGACCTCGATCAGCTCGGCCTGCACCCGCAGGCGCTGGTGATCGCCACGGCGATCCAGCAGTACGGCGTCTACATCGGCGATTCCGGGGGCGCCACCGCGCTCAAGCTTGAAGACACCCGATCCGAGGGCCGCGGGAAGTTCTGGGACGTGACCGCGGAGGATCTGTGCGTGATGCCGTTCACGTCGACCTACTGGGACGTGCTGCCGGAAGGATACGACCCGAGTGGACGCTGAGGCCCTGCCCAACTTTCTCTACATAGGCACCAGCAAGGCAGGCTCGACCTGGTTGTTCAACGCCCTCGCCGTACACCCGGACGTGTACCTCGCGTCCAACAAGGGGCTGTACTTCTTCGACCAGCACTTCGACCGTGGCGTGGACTGGTATCGCGACCAGTTCAGTGCCGTCGGCAACCGCTCGGCCGCGGGAGAGATCTCGCACTCCTATCTTTCGTCGCCGGAGGCGGCGCCACGGATCGCCGCGTTCAACCCGCGGATGAAGCTCCTGGTCTGTCTGCGAGAACCCGTCGACCGCGCTTTCTCCGACTATCTCGACCTGGTGAAGAACAATCAGTTCACCGGGAGCTTCAGTGAAGCTCTGGAGCACTACCCCCGACTGGTCGACCGCGGCCGCTATGCCAGCCACCTGGAGCGCTTTCGCGAGCTCTTTCCGGACGAGCAGCTGCACGTAGGACTGTTCGACGATCTCAAACAGGACGCACAGGCGTACGCCGACGACGTGTTCGCGTTTCTGGGTGTCGAGGCGATGGACCTGCCACCCGCCGCCTTGCGGAGCCGGATGCCCGCCGGACGGCCGCGCAACACGACCCTGGCGGGAGCGGCGAAGTCGGCGTCGGCACTGGCCAAGAAGGTTGGTCTTCGGAAGCTTCGGTCCCGTGTCAAGCGGTCTGTCACAGTGCGCTCGGCCCTCTACCGCTCCTACAAGGACGACAAGCCGCAGCTCGACCCTGCGGTGGCCGCCGAGCTGCGTCGTGTGTTCGCCGACGAGGTATCGCACCTGGATCGCCTGCTCGACACGTCGATCTCGGCTCGCTGGGGTTACCGCGTCGACGAACCGAGCGCCTGAGGGGCGTCGGCTCAGCCGTGTCGGGTGACCAGCCGCTCCGTAGGTGCTGCTGAGGGCCGGGTCAGCCCTTGAGGATCTTCGGCGTAGCTGAGGTTGCGGTGCAGAGCAACCATGAACAAGGCCATCCAGAAGAACTTGAACTCCAGGTTGGACAAGAACATCGCCGCGACGTACGTCCCGAGCAACGCGGCCAGCGGAGGCCCCCGTCGGGTGCGAGGCAGCCGCCATGCCTCGACCATCGTGAGGCCCAGCACGGCGAAGAGCAGGATCAGCCCGGGAAGGCCGAGCTCGATGGCCACCAGCAAGATCACGTTGTGCGGCTGGTAGGCGCCACCGGTACCGACGAGAACGGCGGCGTCGGGCACCTTCGGCTGGGTCTCGGCGTACACCAGCGGGAAGTTCTCCCAACCGGCGCCGAGCGGGCAGTAGTCCGGGCAGGCCGCCAAGCCCACCCGCCAGATGTCGGTACGTCCCGACGACGAGGTGGTCTGAACCTCGCGCTGAGCCAGACCGAAGGGATGCAGGAAGAACGCGATCGCCCCTGCCACCACACCGATCGCCAGATAGCTGAGCAGCTTGCGACGACCGGCCGGAGCCGAGGCGATCAGAATCAGGATGGACAGGAACACCGCCAGGATGCCGCCACGAGACCCGGTCATCACGACGCCGAGGAACAGCACCCCGGCCAGCGCCGTGTGCTGATTGCGAAACCGCCCGGGTGCAGCGGTGACGGAGCGGTGCAGGCAGATCATCAGAGGCAGCAGCAGCGCCACGGCCTCGTTGTTGGGCCCGAGCATGTCGTTGCCGAAGCGGCCGCCAGGCCCGGGCGGCATACCGGGGACGTCGTTCGGGAAGCCGCCGAGCAGGGTGAGCTGGAGAAGCCCCCACCCGACAGCGGCGACGCCACCGAGGATCAGCCCCTGCTCGGTGCGATGGAGGATGTCACGGTCGACGCCGCTCAACGCGATCAGGATGTAGACGCCGGACAGGCTCCCCAGGATCACGAATCCGGTGGCCGTCTTGTTGGCGTCCAGGCTCCACAAGGTGGTGGCCCCAGCCGTGGCCAGGAACAACAGCCACAGCGGCACGGTGGCCGACAAGGGGACAGACACCCGCCGGGCGACGATGAGGCGGAGCACCAGCCCGACCCCCAGCAGGACCCCGACCAATGACGACAAGGACCCGAAGCGGGACGTGCCCACCGCGATCAGGCCGCCGAAGGGGACCAGGGCGGCGAAGACAGGCAGTGCAAAGGTCAGGGGCCGCTTCAGGCAGGCGATCACCAGGCCGATCACGACCGGAGCAGCGATCAACAGCAGCAGGGGACTAGGCACGCGAGCAACCTCCGCTCATGTGCTGCCGAAGACGCACCTCGGACGGCGGCGCACATGCTAGCGTGACCGGCCCAGCCCCGTGGGTCGTGCGCCCCGGGAGACCAGGACCCGGACCGAGCGTAGTGGGAGCGCAGTGGCGGCTGATCAGGATGCGTCCGAGGGTGCGCTGTCGTCCGCTCTGGCTGCGCTGCGAGCGCGCGTCGGCGACCAGAGACAGGACTGGTTCCCCGATCGTGGCACCTCGGCGTACGACCTGCGTGTCCTGAGCGCTCGCCCGCGGTGCGTCCTGGTGGGGATCTACCTCGACGGTGAGTCCCGACCGTCCGCTCTGGCCAAGATTCGTCGCGACGTCCCCGCGGACAGCCAGCCGTCGCCGGAGAGCGGACGACCACGGCTGCGTTCTGATGTCGTTTCCGCCTCCGACATGACCAGGTTCGAGTACGACGGGCTGCGCGCGATCGCCGACACCAGCCCGCAGGCCCCCGGGCTGGGAGCGATCCGCCCGCTGGACGTGCTGCCTGGCGAGGCGACGCTGGTGATGACGTACGTCGAGGCGCCGACGCTGCGTCAACTCGTGCTGGCCGAGAGCCGGCTGCGCTCCCGACCGGGACGGGCCCGGCCCCGTGATGCTGCCCACGGGTGCGAGCTGGCCGGTCGGTGGCTGCGCAACTTCCAGCGCGAGATCCCCGGGCACGAGCTGCCCGCTCGCCAGTCCACCCGCGCAGAGATCGTGGCACAGTTCCACTCGTACGCCGACTTCCTCACCGCCTCGAACGCAAGCCGTGGCTGGGGCACCATCGCTCGCCACGGCGCACAGCTGGCCGAACGGGTGCTGCCGGAGGCGCTGCCGCTGGCCGTCGGCCATGGTGATTTCGCACCACGCAACATGTTCCTCGACCGGGGGAGGCTGGTCGTGTTCGACCCGATGCCGCGTTGGCGCGTCCCGGTGTACGAAGACCTCAGCCGCTTCGTGGTCGGCCTCCGTCTCCTGGGGGAGCAGGTCCACAGCCACGGCTGGGCCTTCGACGCCGCGACGATGGATCATTTCGAGAGTTCCGCGGTCGACGGCTACCTGGGCACGGATCCCGAGTGCATCGCGGCGCTGCGCTGCTACCAGCTGCTGATCACGCTGGACAAGTGGACCGCACTGCTCAGCAGCGGCGGACGGGGATGGGCCGGGTGGACGGTTCATCGGTCAGTACTCCTTGCGGGACGTTTCGCGCTCTCCGAAGCGTCCCGCGTCGTCGGCCTGGTGGAGGACGCCACTCGCTGACCTGGACCAGACCGGACCGGCTCAGCGGCTGGAAGCACTGGCGTCGCTCGGGTCCTTCGGGAGCTTGGCACCCTTGGACTGCTCAGACTCCGTGGACTTCTCGGTCTTGTTCGACCGATCCGCGTCCTTGGCCCGCTCGGTCTGCTTCGACTGATCCGCCTGCCCTGACTGCTTGGTCTGCTCGGTCTGCTTCGACTGATCCTTGTCCCTGGTCGGTGTCGAGCTCGAGCCGTCTTTCGACTCCTGGGGCTTCTCGGCCGGCGACGCTGCGGGAGGCTCGGCGCCTCGAGAGCGGCGGTGCGTCGTCATCAGCACGACCCCGGCCGGAGTTCCGGTGAAGTGTTCTTCGGCCAAGGTGCGGAGCCGACGGGCGCCGATCCCCTCCGGAATCAGCAGCAAGGTGGTGGAGCTGTCGCTCGGGACGCGGGCCCACAGCTCCAGAGAAGGTCCGTCCAGCACGACGATCTCCGGTACCTCGCCCGATCGCCGTACGGAGTCACCGGCATCGTCCGGGCTCGCGTCGTCGCGGGCCTGCCGAACGCGAGTCATGAAGTCCTGCATCGCGTCGCCGAGCTGGTTGAGGTGCCCGACTACCGGCCCGGCCAAGTAGACGACTTTGGCCTGGGTCGACAAGATCCTGCGGCAGAGCAGGCCGATGCCCATCAAGTCGGCCGGTTCGAGATGTCCCCCGCCCTTCGGCAGACTGATTCGCCCGAGGACCGGCGCACCGGTGGAGTCCTCGGCGGCCGAGGAGTCGACCACCGGGCGCCTGAGTACCAGCAGCAACGCGACGAAGCCCACGCCGGCGACCAGCCCGGCGATCAGTCCGAAGGCGATCGACAACGATCCCCCTGCGATCTTTGGGATCTTCTTCGCCTGGACTGCGCGGTGCTGGAGCAGGAACGGTGCGACTGATTGGCTGTACCGGTTGAGCTCGGTGACGAAGGTGGCGGCCGCCATGTTGGCGACCGCGATGGCCTCCTGAGCGTTGTCGGCGTGCGCCACGACCTCGAGCACCAGGTTGTCCTGAGCAGCGATTAGTTTGACGTGGGCAGGAATGATGTTGCCGTTGGGTTGCCTGAGAAGCTTTCGAACCGACTGCTCGACGGCGCCGTTGTTGAACAGCGACTCTCCGATGCGCGGCAGCGGGTCCGCGTTGTTCAGCTGCAGCGGCAGAGTCGGTCCGACCTGGGCGCGCGCCTCGAACGTGGGTGTGCGCTGGTTGAGTCCGGTGGGCACGAGCACGCCGATAGCGAGCACAAAGATCGCAACCATCCAGGCATACCGTCGCAGTCCCCACATCAACGTCGTGAAGACGTCGCTTCCACGGTTCATCAGGATTCCCTCCAATGTTGCGTCCAGCGTAGGCTTCGGGCGCCAGTCTGTGTGCGAAACTTCATGGTTTGCTCAGCCGTCGAGATCATGGCGCGAATGCTCCGTAAGGGATCGCAGCGTCCAGCCCGGGCCGGTAACCGGCACAGGTCTCTACATCGGCGAAGTCGGGATCCTGGTCGGTCAACACGTTCCCGACCCCCTTGATCAGCTTCGTCACCTCGGGGCGGAACAGCTGGTCCGCGGTCACGGCCAGATTCTGGCTCGCTGTGGTCCCGTCCGGCACCCCCTCGCTGAACCGGACCAGCGCGCTCGCGGTCGCCCCACCGATCAGGTTGTGGGTGATCTTGATCCGTCGCGGCGAACCCGCCACACCGATAGCCAGGTCGCCGCCGTAGATCGTGTTGTAACGCAGCCGCACTCGCGCGGGGCCACCGGCGGCGGAACCGATTGACACGTTCTGCTGCCCGTCGAGGTTGAAGATCACGTTGCGGGCGATGAACCCGCGTCCTGCGTGCCTCATCGGCCCGATGACCAGGTTGCTCGCCGGTTGCCCCGCGGGGCGCAGCCCGTACAGGCAGTTGTGCACGAAGTTCCAGCCGCTCGGCTCGGTGGCTCCCGAACCGGTGATGAACACGTTGGCGGAGCCTCGAGATCCCCAGAACGTGCTGTTCTGCCAGGTCCAGCCGATCCCACCGGTGATCTTGACCATGAACTGGGGAGGGTTGGGCACCTGGGCATCCGAGGTGACATCGAGGCCGTCGATGAGCCAGTAGTTGGGGCGCGACAGTGAGATCGACCCGTGGATGACAGCGGTCTCTCCAGGCAGGGGAAGGACAGTGATCGGCTCGCTCGGAGTGCCGTCGTGCAGACTCAACCGCTCGATCTGTTCGTGGTACTCACCGCCGGTGACGAACAGCACCTGACCGGCGTACAACCGGGTGAACGCGAAGGCCAGGGTCTTCCAGGGTCGCTCCCGGGTGCCGGGCGCCTGGTCGTTGCCGGTGGGGCTGACGTAACGCAGCAACGACGTGTTGGTCGGGATCACAGGAGAGGCCGCGCTGTGCTCCGGATTGGTCCGCACTGGCTCGCGCGGGCTACTGCTGCCGCTGCTGCAGGAGGAGAGCAGGACCATGACGATCACGGTCAGGCAGCACCCTGCCCAGCCCCGTCGAAGTGCTCTTCGACGGGGAGCGGCCGACCTCTGCCGGTGGCGACGGCTGGCCATCAGCGTGGAGTGGCCTTTGCTGTGCTGCCCTGGGCGGTTGACCCGGCGCGGCTCTGCGCCGGGGTAGGGCGCGGCCGGCGCAGTCGCGCGGTCAGCACGTTCGCGAGGTCCGTCGCGAACGGTCGAGGGTCGTGCGCTGACCAGATCGCGTGGCTCTTGGGTCCCCGCAACGACGAGGCCCAACGTTTCGGAGTCAGCTCACCCCGCCGCATCGCTACTGCTGCGGCCTGGACATCGCGTCGCAGGTCCAGCCAGACGGTCCCGACGTAGCGTTGAGCACGCTCAGCGGGCAAGGGCAGGCCGGCGGCGTCGCAGTACGCCGTGTAGAGCAGCGGAACGCCACCCCCCTCCGCGATGGCCGAACGTCCGGTGGGCCGCCCGACGTTGGGCTCGATGATGTACATCTCGCCGGTGCGCGCATCACGCTTCATCTCGAGGTAGGCCAGACCCTGGTAGCCGACGCTTCCGAAGACCCGCAGCGTCTCTTCACGTACGGCGTCGTTGCGGCACTCGACCCCGGACGCGCTGGTGCCGACGTTCGGTGGCCACTGACGAAGCTTGCGGGCGACGAACGTGACCTGCACCGTGCCGTCGGCGTCGAAGTACGCGTTGCACGAGAACAAGCCGTCCTCCCCGCCCTCGACCCATTCCTGGGCGAGCAGGACCGGAGTCCAGGATGCGACCCGGTCGTAGACGGCTATGAGTTCAGCAGCGTTCGACACCGGGAGCCCCTTGGCGCTGGTGTGTGCCAGCCACGAGACCGACTTCACCGGTGGCTTGATCACGCACGGGAACGCCAGCACCGACCCCGCGGCCTCGGCGTCCTCGCGGCTTCGAAGTACCTCGGTACGTGGGACCGCCAGGCCGGTGGTGCGCGCGTGGTCGGCGAACCGGACCTTGTCCATCAGCAGGTCGACGGAGTCGTGAGCTGCGAGGGGGAGGCGGTAGCAGTCGGACAGCTCGTCGCGACGCTGCGACAGCGACCAGACCGCGCCGTCGGTACAGGGGAAGAGCACCGCAGGCCCCGGCCCGAGCCGTGGTGCGAGGTCGCGCAGCGTCTCGACGAGCCGGTCCCCGGCCAGCGGCGACTCAAGCACCTCGAGGCAGGCGTTCGTCCGCGAACCGAAGTGCCGGAGGTCCGCGGCGATCCCGTACACCGGGACGCCGCGGTCCGCCAGGATCCGCGCCGACTGGAGCCCGGTGATGTTGTCGAGACCAACCACCACTGCGGCTGGTCCCGACCTCGCCACCGGGCGACGACGTCGACTACGCCGGTTCATCGGCCTCCTCGGCCTCGATCGTCTCCTTGGTCTGGACCAGGTCGAAGATGTGGTCCACCTTCGCGATGTGCGGGTCGGCCGCCGCGGGCTTGCCCTCGACCCGCAACAGCTTGAGTGTCTCCTCCATCGCCTGCACGGAAGCGCGCATCGGCTGGTTGGCCAAGATGACCATCGAGAAGCCCTTGGCGTGCAGTTCCTCGGCAGTGTAGTCCGGGAACAACGTCGGGACCGCGACCAGGGGAGTCGAGATCCCGGTCTTCTCCCAGGCGGCCAGGAACTCCGTGATCTCGGTGAGGCTCTTGTCCTTGCTGTGGATCAAGATCGCGTCGGAGCCCGCCTCGGCGTACGCCGTCGCACGCTCGATGGCGGCCTCGACGCCATGTCCGGCGATCAGCGCCTCGACCCGGGCGATCAGAACGAACAGCTCGGACTCCTGGGCCTCCTTGGCGGCCCGCAGCCGGCGTGCCTGCTCCTCGGTCTTGATCAGCTCGCGACGCGACGCGCCCTGATACAGGCTGTTGCGCTTCGGGAACAGGTTGTCCTCGATGCACACTGCCGCAACGCCGGCGCGGTCGAAGTCGACGGCCGTGCGTACGACGTTGCTGAACCCGCCGAAGCCGTTGTCGCAGTCCACGACGACCGGCAGATCGGTGATCCCCTCGATGTTGCGAGTGACCGCGAGCGTCTCGCTCATCGTCACCAGGTTGAGGTCAGGCAGGCCGTATGCCATGGCTGAGACGCCGAAGCCGCTTACCCAGACGGCGTCGAAGCCGTAGTTGCTGATCAGGCGCGCGCTCATGGCGTCATGGGCGCCGACGGCGACCACCGGAGTCGATCCGGCGAGCCCTTCCCGCAGGCGCGCTCGCTTGGCGTCAGCCCGGCTCATGGCCGGGCGGTGATCAGATGACATGTTCTCCCTCTCGGATTTCTTCGTCTAGTTGTCCGTGTGCGGACGCGCGGAGCAGCTGCACCACGCGATCCCCGATCAGCCGCTGAGAGTCCAGGGCCATCGCGCCGATGTGCGGAGTCAGGACGACGTTGTCCAGCTCGGCGAAGCGCGACATCGTGCCTTCGCCTTCGGTCTCGTGCACATCGATAGCGGCGCCGACCACGGTCCTGCCGGCAGTGAGCGATTCCAGCAGGGCCGCCTCGTCGACGACGCCGCCGCGTGCCACGTTGATCAGCATCGAGCCCGTCTTCATCCGGGCCAGGCTGGTCGTGTCGATCAGGTGATGGGTCGATTCGTCCAGCGGCACGTGCAGACACAAGAAGTCCGATGTGGTCAGGACCTCGTCGAAGTTGGTCAGCGTGACGCCGCGCCCGAGCAGCTGCTGGGCGATGGTGTCGTTGGGTCGCGCTACGCAACCGATCGAGCGCATCCCCCAGGCGGCACCCATCTGGCCGACCAGGCCACCGATGTTGCCGGCCCCGACGATGCCCAGCGTCTTGCCGTGCAGCAGCAAACCACCCAGCGACGGCTTGGGCCAGTGCCCCTCGCGCAGCAGCCGGTCGGCCACCGTGACCTTGCGGGCCAACGACAGCAGCAACGCGAACGTGAACTCCGCGACCGGCGGCGCCGACATCCCGGGAATACGTACGACCCGGATGCCGTGCTTGGCCGCGTAGTCCAGGTCGATGTTGTCCAGACCGGCTCCGGCGCGCACGAGCAGGCGCAGGTCGGGAGCTGCGGCCATCACCTCGGCGGTGAGCTGGACACCACTGCGGAGCACGACCGTGTCGCGATCAGCGATCGCAGCCATCAGCCCGTCAGGCTCGGCCTTCGAGGCCTGCTTGACGTCGTAGACGTCCTCGAGAGTGGCGACCGTTCCCGGGTCGATCGGGCTTGCGAGCAAGATCTTCACGTGTTCTTTGCCTTCCATGCGTGTCGTATCGCGTCGACCACGTCGGTCATCGCAGCCTCGAGCGAGCGATTGACGTCGACGATCACGAACTCAGGAACGAGGGGTGCGAGCTCCAGATACTGCCGGCGCCGCATTTCGAGCCAGGCCACCGTGGCCTCCGGCTTGCGGGCATGGAGCACTTCTGCGGGCGCATCCAGCATGATGACCAGATCGGGCTTGGGATAGGCGTGCTGCAGCACCCAGCCGTGCAGCCGTTGTGCGACCCCTCTGCGCCGGCCGCCGTGCTGGACGTCGGCATGGTAGTAGTCGAGAAAGAAGTGCCGGTCGAACACGACGATGCGCCCGCGCAGCGTATGAGTGAAGGCGACCATCTGGCGCAGCCATTCCTCGAGCATCCACACGCCGAGCCGGACACTGCTCTTTAGCGCAGAGCCGACGGAGGCGCGGGAGGTGGGGTCAGACTGGTCGTCGGCGTCGACGTCGCGCAGACTGCTCGCGACCAGGTCCGGGCGACCGCCCCTGGCCCGCTTGGCCGCCAGCAGCAGCCGCGTGGTCGGGAGCATCAGCGAGCTGGCCTCGAGGTTGACACCCATATAGATCGTGCGCACCGGTCGAGGCAGGTCGGCCTGCGCCAGTCGGGCGCTGATCGTGCTCTTGCCGGCACCGTCGGGACCGACCAGAGCCACCGTGAGACGTGGGCGCACGAACGAACCCCTTTCGTCATACGGGTGGGAGGCGACCTGGTGATCGAGAGTCGTCACCATAACCCGCTCCACCGGCCCTGTCGGAGGAAACGAGCGGATTGTCCACCGGATGTAACGCGACTCTCACAGTCCATCGGGTGTACGGCGTCCGCACCGTCGCACACACAGGCTCCACGACCCGGCTCGGCGACGACGCTGTCAACGCTCATCAGGACCTCCCCGGGCAGCACGGGCAGCGTCCAGCACAGTGCGCCCCAGGGTGCGGATGTCGCAGGGATGCGGGTGCGCGACCTTGGCGGACGGGAGGCCGTCCAGCCGGGCCGTCAACAGGTTGGCCTCCATGTCCTCTGCGGACTCGAGCACCGAGTTGTGGCGATCAGGGAAGGCGAACAGGAAATGCCGGTAGTGCGTCATCAGCGGCTCGCGCTCCTCGGCGAGGGACGCGCGCATCCGTGCTGCGATCTCGCCGGGTGCGACCGGCTGGGCAACGGTGTCCGCTGACTCGTGGCTGACGACGAGCACGACCGCGTCCACCGATGCCTGGCGCACCACGCCGTCCTGGCCGAACAGGTCTGTCGGCGGGACCTGAAGGTAGCTCTGTCGGGCGATTCTCGGTGCTGCCCGGCGTACGAGTCCGGTCCCCGGCCAGGCCCGCGAGCCGACCGTTTCGGCCACGCGTGAGGCGGTCCGCCAGGTGCGCAGCCGACCTCGCTCCTTCGCGGAGCGTGCTGCGAGGAGCTCGGGGAACTGGGCCAGCTGCCAGGACCAGAGGCGGATCGGCTCGGGCAACCCGAGCATCTGACCGTCGGGCGTGAGATAGACCCATTCGTCCCCGACGTACTGAGCCCCTTCGCGGGTGGCCGCGAGCAGGGTCTCGGTCTTGCCGCCCTTCGACCAGCCCGTGACCAGGACTCCGGCGCCGTCGTGCAGCAGCGCGGTCGCATGCAGCGGCAGCACCTTCTTGGCCAAGGCGTTGAGGTTGATCGCCGCCAACAGGTGGGGCACGGCCGAGATACCGTGCTCGCAGACCAGCTCGACTGTGCGACCGAGCTGGTCGAACGGGATCAGGGTGCGCCGCTGGTTCCCGCCCTTGGCCTGCAGCAGGTAGAAGTTGCCGTCGTCGAAACCGGTCTCGTCGACATCGACGAGCGTGATCGACCGTGGCAGTGCGTCGACGAAACGGATGGTGATGTCCGGCTCGCGGTCCAGTGAGCACTCCAACGGCCCGAGCTGTCGACGAACCGCGGCGATGTCCGAGGCGGAACCGTCCAGCACCCGCACTCCCACCACACCATGCAGATCAAAATCCTGCTGGTGCTTCGAGTGCGACGCCGACCGAGAAGACGGCGTCGAGGTCATCGTCCTCGGCCGCCCAGGACCTGGCTCGCCGTGCGCAGCATGATCTTGATGTCCGACCACATCGACCAGTTCTCGATGTAGTAGTTGTCGAACGCGGCGCGGTCCGTGATGTCGGTGTCTCCACGAAGCCCATGGACCTGGGCCCAGCCCGTCAGGCCCGCCGGCACGCGGTGGCGCGCAACGTAGCGGGGGATATGGGTACTGAACTCCTCCACGAACGAGGGACGCTCCGGGCGCGGTCCGACCAGGCTCATGTCGCCGCGGACGATGTTCCACAGCTGGGGGAGCTCGTCGAGCGACAGCTTGCGCAGCAGCTTTCCGACCGGGCCGAGGCGGGGATCGTCACCGATGTTCCACCGCTGCGCGGACTCCTCGTCGTCGACCGGCTTGAGCGAACGGAACTTCAAGATCATGAACGGCTGGCCGTCCAGGCCTACCCGCTCCTGGCGGAAGATGACGCCACGGCCACCTTCGATCCGTACGGCGAGTGCGCACAGCGCGAGCATGGGGCTCAGTACCACCAGCGCGAGGCTGGCCAGCACGAAGTCGAACACCCGCTTGGAGCGCCACCGCGCCGTGCGGTACGAGGCCCGGCTCAACCTGACGAGCGGAAGACCCCACACCGCCTCGGTGCCGGGACCGGAGCCGTGGAGCTCGTACAGCCTAGGAATGAAGAAGATCTCGCACCGCAGTCGATCGCACGTACGCAGTGCCTCGACCATCTGCGACTCGCGGCTGGTCGTGAACGCGACGATCACGTTGCGGATCTTGTACCGGCGCTGGAGATCAGCCAGCTGGGCGATCCCCCCGATCAACGGGATGCGGCGGTCTTCAGGGTGAAGCAACGGGTCGTCGTCGACGTAGCCGATCGGACGCAGCCCGTACTCAGGGTGGTCCAGCAACGTGTCGACGAGCTGGGTACCGACCTGACCTGCTCCGACGATGATCGTCGGGTCACCCAAGCCACCACTGCGGCGATAGACGCGCATCATCGGGTACGCCACGGCGCGACCGGCGACGGAGAAGCCGATGAAGGCCAAGGACGCGTAGACGAGGCCGTCGCGCACCGGGAGCTCCAAGAAGACTCGCAGCGACGTCGCCACCGCCCCGGCTACCAAGGCTCGAGCCATCAGGCCCGGCAGCTCATCGAGCAGTGAGGGTGCGATCCGGGCACGGTAGGCCCCGGCGCCGGCGTTCAGAGCAAGCACGAGGACGATCAGGAGGACCGTGGACTTCCCCGACAGCTGGAGCGCGATTGTTGCCGTGAGCATGGCGACGAAGTCGATCGCGAAGGCCACGGGCGCCAGCCCGATTCCCGGCCGTCGGAACCACCGCCGTCCACCCAGGACGCTCGGGCCCAGGATCACCGGAGGTTGGAAGTCTTGCTTGGTTACCGAGATGTGCCGCGCCCCCGCGATTGACGCACGCGACACGATGTTGTCCGTTGACACGCGGACATTCCTCCCCTCAACAGGGCGACAGGCTCTGTTTCACCCCCCAGGTGAACAGCATGTGAAGTGCATCTGAGCACCGGCCCGCCGCTGTCTGAATAACCACATCCAATCAGACAGAAGGGGCTTCGTGCACGCGGTTGGAAAACGTTGACTGGCAGTCACTCGAGGGTTACTCAGTGCTGAGAATCTTCAAGAAAATAAGTACTTTCCGTGTGCAGTCCCTTGCTGTCCGTCAAAAGCGTACTAAGCCGTGAAGAGCAGGGTCCGACGAGCTTGACTCAGCTCCGTCGAGCGTCGCGCACCGTCGACCAGGCCGCCCGGAGGTCGGTCCAGGACCGGGCTCGCTGCACCTTGCGCGCCGCCTCCGCGGCCCGCACGGCCCGCCGGCTGCGGGTCCGGGCCAGTGCTGCCTCGACCTGGATGAGACGTCGAGCCAGCTCCTCGGGGTCGGCGTCGATGGCCAGTGAGGGCGGGGTGGTGGTGAAGTCGATCCGCTCCGAGCTCCTCGCCCGCAGCCGGGCCAGGTCGTCGCCGCCCAGCGTGCACGTGCGCCCCTGTGCCGCAGGCGGCAGGGCTTCGGTGTCGAGCGACGAGTAGCCGAAGAAGGACCCGAGATCACTCGCCTGGCCGAGCGCCTCGATGTGCTCTGTGCCGGCACCGTCGGCCCAGCGGACCGCACGCCGTGCGTCGATGGCGTCTCGAGAGCTCGTGCTCCCGTCGACGACGCGCGGTGCGCCCTGCTCGCGTTGGATCTCGTGGTGATTCAGCAGCGCCGGCGAGAACTCTTCTCCGACGGTGGCCATGACCTCCCGCAGAACTGGTTCATTGTGCGTCACGAGGTCTTCGTACCGGCACAGCACGAACCGCTTACCGAGCGTCGATGCCGCCCGGACCATGTCGAGGTTGGTCGCTATCCAGTAGGACACGGCTTCGTCGAAGGCGTAGTGGAAGGTCTTGTGCAGCGACGTCGCGACGGCTCCGGGGTGCCGAACGATCCCGACGAAGACGCTGTTCGGGAAGATTGCGGCCATGTCCTCGATGTGGGCGGTGTGGAACGGGGTCTTGTCACCCCAGCGGGCCTTGCCCCGGGAAGCGGCGTAGCGGGAGAACATCTCGGTGTAGAACGTGCGAAGCCGCTCGTCCATCTCCTCGTCCGACCACTCCAGCCGCTGAAACCATTCCGCGCCGTACTTCCACCCGGGGATTCGGCGGTTCGCCAGCAACGCTCCCATGAAGCCGGTCTCGGCCCCGATCGCGATGCGTGGGTGGCTGTCCAGGATGAGCCGCAGCATGGTCGACCCCGAACGCATCGAGCCGACGACGAAGATCGGGCCGTCGCTGCCGGGTGTTCCGGCGGTCGAGTCGACATCAGCACGCTCGTTCACACCGCTCATTGTGGTCAGTATGGTCTGCCGCAGGGTGTGGAAGTGGCCGATCGGGTGAGTTCGGGGCGGTGCCTGGATTTCAGACCGGTGCGGCGGGTGCCGCGACCGGTGTCGACCAGCTGCTGGGAAGTTCCAGGCCCAGCTTCGCGAGCTGCTCCGCCAGGCGCAACCGGTCGGGTCGGTAGAACTCATCCAGCCGGGTCCGCATCTCAGCCGACATCCCCGGCTCCGGCTTTGCCCGGTTGAGTGTGTAGTACGCGTGGCGCAGTGCGCGTTTGAGCTCTGGGTGACGACGGAAGAAGCGTTCGCCTCGCCGGTTCAGGGACACCGCCAGTCGCTGGGCGGCCGAGTTCCGGTAGTGCACGGTCTCATTGGTGGCGCCCAGATCTCTGGTCCCGGCGTCCCCGATCTCCAGACCCAACCAACCGAAGAGATCGTCCATCACGGCGCGCGAGTCTGCGACGACATCGTTGAAGAACACGATCTTGAGATCCTGCCCGAACTCCTGTGTCCAGTCGTCCAGCCACTCCGAGTAGCACCCACCCCCAAGGCCCCAGTACGCCTGGTTCTCGAGCACGCCGTCGACTCCCTGGCGATGCAGCTGCTCGCAGCGGTCGACGTACGCCTCGAACGTGAGCGTGTTCGGGATGCGGAGTCGGCTCTTGACGAAGCGGAACCACGAGTAGCAGCGATCACCTGGCTCGCGCAGACTGAGGACAACCTTCAAGCAGGGACAGGTCTCGCGCATCGCTCGGGCCAGGGGTCGGCCACCGTAGAAGTATCCCGGTGTCGCTTCGACGGCATACCGCTGCGTGCAGTCACGGAAGTGCTGCATGTACGAGTCCAACGGTTCGAGCGGCTCGTCGTAGCGCAGTGGTGTGAAGTAGCGCAGTTCCTTCAGGTCGGACTGTCCTACCTGCGGGTGCTTACCCAGGTACTCGAACAGGGAGGTCGTCCCGGCCTTGCTTACTCCAACCACTGCAAGGTTGGGAAGGCGCATGCCCGCGGCCGCGCTCGAGTTGTGCGTCACGTCGGGTGTCCCTTTCCTCGACAGCACCTATGACGCTAACCGATGAACCAAATACTCGCAGTTCGAGCGTCTCCAGACCCGACCTTCGAGCCGGCCGATCGAGCTAGAGCGCGCCGAAGGGGCGCCGCGCGGTGGCGCCGCCCCTTCGGCTGAGATATCAGGTGTCGGTCAGGGTCGATGGCCTCCCCTGACGAAGACGTAGTCCCGCCACTTGATCTTGCGCAACGAGTCGCGGTTGAGGACGCCGCCCCACTTCGCGTTGCCCTGTAGCTTCATGCTGTTGCCGGAGCCGCCGTTGTCGCCGACCACGGCGCCGTAGCGCTGCAGAGCCCGCGCGATGATGTACGCACCACGAGACAGGTGCAAGGCCTTGAGGTTCACCGACGGCCTGATCCGGATGACGGAGCCTTCCGGCACGATGCCGCTCTTGCCGGACTCGGAGTTGGTCATCGGGAAGTAGGCGTCCCGCCCGCTCGGCGTCTTGGAGGCGGTCTCCCACCAGTAGACCTCGAGCCGGTGACGGATCACGCCGCGGCGGATCTCGGCGCGGGTCACGGCCTGGACCGACCCGGGGATGCCGCGGTGCCCGTAGTTGCTCTTGTGCCCGGTCGGTAGCCCTTTGGCGATGCCGGAGCTGCCGGTGAGATAGCGCGAGATCCCCGAGGCCGTCCAGCGGCCGCCGGAGAAGCGGGCGCCGAACAGTCCGACCACCTGGCGGGTGGACTTGTCGGTCACGATCATGGCCGCGTCATCGGTGGGCATCTGGCGGGCCCGACGGGGAATGTGCACGCGGACGGTCTGGCCCCCCGCTGAGATCCGGTACAACGGGTTGGCCGCACTCGAGCGGTACATCGGCATCCCCCAGTCGCCGAGGATCAGCTTGAGGTAGCCCTGGGTGTGGGAACGTTTTTGTGAGTCGCGGATGTACGCCCGGCTGTGCCGGTCACGTGGGGCACGTCCGAGCGGGGTGTTCCAGTACGACGATGCCCGGAACGGTCGCGCCGCGATGCCTGCTTTCGCGGCCGCAGCACTCGAGGACGTGGTCGTGTCGTTGGGCGTCGCCGGGCCGGAGTTCGGCGAGGAGGTGTCGGCGACTGCAGGCCCAAGGGTGGCCGCGAGGCAGAGCACCGCGACCGACAGGGGGAGGACAGAGAAGGGAAAGGGGGTTCGTCGTTGACGATGGCGCATAAGCGAGATCCTCGGTGGGGGGGACGGAGAACCCACGAGACGCTAGCGGTGTGCAGCCGACCTGTCAGTCATACGGCGAGTCCCGCCGGGAGGACGCGATCATGGGTCATGTCCGGATTTCTCGGTAAAGATCGTCAACCGCGTCGGCGGTCGCGGAGCTGGAGAAGACTGTTGATGCCCGGTCGCGAGAGGCCTCGCCCGCTCGTCGGCGTACGTCGACGTCGCACAACAGCTCGCGCAGCGCATGGGCGAGCGCGGCCGGTGACTTGACGGGCACGACCCGCCCGCACTCGGGGCTCACCAGTCGCGCGACGTCACCGACGTCGCTGGCCACGACCGGCAGCCCGGCTGCCATCGCTTCCAGCACACTCAACGGCATCGCCTCCCACCACGACGGCAGGCAGAAGATGTCGGCCTGTGCGTACGCCTGCGGCATCTCCTCGGGCGGACGAGTACCGAGCAGCGTGGCTGTCCCGTCGGCCGCAGCGAGAACCGGCTCGGCCGCGGCCGGGCCCTCGTCAGGAGTTCCGCCGAGGAGCTGGAGCTCGTGCTCGACACCTTCGGCGTTCAGCAGCCGGGAGGCCTCGATCAGGTCCAGGACTCCCTTTCGGGGCGTGAGCAGTCCGACGTACAGCACCCGGGGCGGGGAGTGGCCGGGTTCGGGGTCGAGGTACTTCGACGCGTCGACACCGTTGTCGATCAGTCGGACCTTGTTCGCACCCAGAGCACTCGTCAGCGCACGCTCGCCGGCGGACCACACGGCCACGACCCGGTGGGCAGGAAGCATGGCCAGGCGCATCATCGACCGCTTCACCGGGGACTTCAGCCAGGTCTCGATGTTCCCACCGTGCGCGTGCACGATCACTCCGCATCCTCGGAGTCGCCCGGCCAGGGCGAGCAACCCGGCACGGACCACCGTCACGGCAGGTGCGAGGGCCGAATGGATGTGCACGATGTCGTGCGTCTTGGCCAAGGCGAACACCCGACGGGCGTCGTGCAGGGTCCGGCTGACGTTGCCGGCGGTCACCTCCCCGCCTTCCGGGGTGCCGCTGTGGGCGACGTTGAGAAACGTGACCTCGTGACGCTCTCCGAGCTCACTTTCTTTCAGGGTGTTCAGGAACGTTGGGATGCCGCCGCGGTCCGGATAGCCCTTGCCGACCAGCAGGATCCTGGTCACACCGACCCCCCGGGCTGCGACGTCGGTGCGCCGTGCGCGAGGTCGACGTAGCCGCGGAAGCACTCCTGCGCCTGCGCAAGCAGCGCCTGGGTCCTGGGCCGTTTCATCAAGATCGCGATCTCCTGCTTGCGTTCGGCGCGTTCGGCCGAAGGTCGCCCGACGTGGGTCTCGACAAGTGCTCCTCGACACTCCAGGCGGTTCATCTCCTCGACCAGTGAGAACGCTGCGGCTTCGTTGTCAGGCGTCGCGTCGTACGTGACGAACGAGGTTCCGAACCTGGCGTTGACGCGGGTGATGACCTGACCGAAGTCTTCGATGACGTCGTCGAAGAGCCCCACGACGAAAGCGTCTCGCGCTTTCCAGGTCGTGCGGTAGAAGTCGAGGTACTCCCGCAGGGCGTCGTCCGGTGTCAGCGACGGTCGGCGGATCAGGTACGACGGCACCGCGTCCTGCGGTGCGCGGATCAGCGCGATCGCGGGGAGACCGAGGCGACGTGCCCGGAGCAGGTGTGGAGCACCGTGGAGATGGCGACCGAGGTGGAGGTCTGCGCCGTTGGCGATCTGGAACGCGGCCACGCTGAACGTGTTGCCCGATCGCAGGAAGCCGTCGATGACCAGCGCGGTGCCCCGGCGCGCCAGCGTCTTGCGCTTGTCGGCGCGCAGCCACATGGACAGATCCCACACGTACGGCGTCCTCGACAGCGGCCGCCGAAGGTGGTGGCGTCCCCGATCCACCTGATCCCGGACTTTCACCGGGCTACGGTAGCCGGACTTCGCCGTGGCCGGAGGGCACTCCGCGAATCGTCTGCTGGCCGGACGGCTAGCGGCTCAGGACCACGAAGTCGTCCCAGCGCAGCCCGGCCAGGCTGTCGCGGCTCAACGCACCGTTCCACACCGCATGGGCGGGGCTGTCCTGCTCGGCCTTGAGCGCCGACGCCGAGCCGGCGTTGTCGCCGAAGTAACAGCCGTACCGCTGCAAGGTGCGCGCGATGACGAGTCCCGCCGGGGACAGCCCGCGCTTGGTGAGATCGACCGAAGGCGCGATGGCGATCCGATCGCCCTCGGCGCCGAACCCGTACTTCCCGCCCTCGGCACCCACCATCGGCGAGCGGAAGCCTTCGCTGCTGCGGGTCTCGCACAGGAACAGATGAAGCACGTGACCGAGGTCGGCGTTGTTGGCCATCCCGTAGGTGACCAGGTCCGAACGGATCACCATGGCCTCAGAGATCCGACCTCGGCTGGTGAAGTTGCGCTTGTCGTCGCTCTGCGGGTTCGAGCGGTGCAGTCCGTTGCTCGCGTGGTAGCTGACACCTGCGGACGAGACGGCGATCGTCGTGGGGCCGACCACCTTGGCCTTGGTGCCGAAGACGGTGATCCCGGAGGACTGGTCGATGACGCAGAACGGGCTGTCCGACGTGCCGGAGAGCACGCTGCCCAGCCAGGCCGGGGCGTGGAACCCGGTCGTGCGTAGGCAGGCGCAGTATTTCGACATCGACCCGGTCAAGGTCCAGACCGGATCCGAGGCGGTTCCCAGGGCGTAGGCGGTGCCCCACCGGTTCGAGTCGGTTCCATTGATCCGCGGGAACGGAAACGAACGCTGGTCGGGGTGCGTCGCCATGAACGTGCGGAAGGCGCTGGTGCGGGCGGAGTCCACGGCTGCACCGGTCACCGGCGTACGGAAGAACGAGTCCGCCGCGTAGGGGAGGAACGGTGCGGCTTCCCCGGCCACTGTTGGTCGGGGAATCCGGCGTCGTCGGCTCGCGGCGTCCGAGGGACCGGCGACGATCGCGCCGGCTCCGACCACCGCAGCGGTCATGCCGGCCCGCAGGATGCCGCGGCGGCTCCAGACCGGCTTCTTGTGCTGTGGTCGGCTGGACAGTTCTGTTCCGGTGCTCATCGCGATCCTCCAGATCCAGGGCCGGGGGCGCACGGCCGAACGTGCTGTAACACTAAGTAGGCAATGGACTACACAGGGCTACTTCCCGTCGAGGTGGGCCGAAGGGCTGGTAGGGAATGGTCTGAACGGATGAGCTGAACGAATGAGAGGGTGACGGGCCGCGCGCTACGTTGGTCCGGATGCTGCGCGCGGCGACAGGCCGCGATTGCGAGCGGGTGCCAACGGGTGCCAACGAGTGCCAACGAGTGCCAATCAGACGACGAGGGGGCGGGATGAGCGAGGTCGTTGGGACGGTGCGTCGGCGCGGTCAGCGTGCCGCCGATCCGCAGCCCGAGCTGGTCAGCGTGATCATCCCGGCCCGTAACGAGGAGGCTGCGATCTGCGCGGCGCTGGACTCGGTGCTCGCCCAGACCTACGACCACCTTCAGGTCGTGGTGGTCGACGGGGGATCGACCGACGCGACGCGCGAGCTCATCGCCGGCCGGATGCAACGCGACCCGCGCGTGGAGATGCTGACGAACCTCGTGCCGAGCATCCCGATGTCGCTCAACCTGGCGCTCTCACAGGCACGAGGCACCTGGCTGGTCCGGGTCGACGCACACAGCACGGTGCCACCGACGTACGTCGCCCAGCTGGTGGACCGGCTCCGTGAAGGGACGTGGGCGGGTGTCGGTGGCCGCAAGGACGGCGTCGGTCTGGTTCCCGCCGGGCGGGCGATCGCGGCGGCGCTCGGCAGCAAGTTCGGCGTTGGGAACTCCAAGTACCACTACGCGACGCAGCCGGAGGAGGTCGACCACCTGCCGTTCGGTGCCTACCCCACGGGCCTGGTGCGCGAGCTCGACGGATGGGACGAGGGTCTGACGGCCAACGAGGACTACGAGTTCGACCATCGCCTGCGCGCCGGCGGGGGGCGGCTGTTGCTCGACCCTGCGATCTCGATCCAGTGGGAATGTCGCCAGACTCTGCCGGATCTGTACCGCCAGTACGTGCGCTACGGCCGGGGAAAGGCCGACGTCGCCGTTCTGCACCCTGGGTCGCTGAAGACGCGGCACCTGGTCGCGCCGGCGCTGGTGCTCTGGCTCGGCGCGGCTGCTGTCATCGGCCTACGACGTCCTGGTCGGGCAGTGCTGCTGGCCGGTCCTTACCTTGCTGCGCTGACCGTGGCCTCGGTACGCACCAGCGCAGAGCTCGACGACCCTGCGGCGCGGGTGTACGTACCGGGAGCGTTCGCGGCCATGCACATCGCCTGGGGCTACGGATTCTGGGCCGGACTGTGGACGGCGTTGCGCAAGCGGCATCGACAGAGTTGAGCACGCTGCGACAATGGCGGCGATGCGTCCGGTTCTGAACGCTCTGACGTTGTTTGATCTCATACGGTCATGACACGCGATGGGGGGTAGCCACACCCCATCTGCGCGATTACCCTACGGACAACTTCGGCTCGTATTGAGCGACACGCGATGGTTGGGACCCCACGTGCCATGATGAATTTCCGAGCGCAACAGATCGATCGGAGCAGCGCCGCTGAGCCTGCTCAGGCCCGAGCGATAGCCCGCATCGTGGCCCCTCCCGCGTTGGGTGTCGTGGTCGCCTTCGCGGCAACCGTGGCGTTGGCCGCACCGGCGGTGGCAGCGACCGACCGCGCGCGCTGGCTGTTTGACGAGACAGGGCCAACGGCGTTCGACTCCTCCGGCAACGGCAACGACGGATCGGTGCAGGACGTCGGCCAGGACGGCTCCGGGTACACGTTCAACGGCTCGAGCTCGAAGGTCCTCGTGCCGAGCTCACCCTCGCTCAACCCCGAGAGCGCGGACTTCTCGTTCTCGGTGACGTTCTCCACCGACGTCTCCCCGGGCAACGGCGAGGACTACGACCTCATGCGCAAGGGCATCGCGGCGACCAAGGGCGGTGAGTACAAGGTCGAGGTGATCAACGCGAACGGGAAGTCCCGTGCGCTGTGCCTGGTCAAGGACTCCCGGAAGGTGACCGCCTCGATCCGGGGTATCACGAACCTGACCGACGGTCGGACGCACACCATCACCTGCGCGAAGTCGAGCAAGGGCGTCACCATGTACGTCGACGAACTCGCGGCGCGCACGAAGACGGTGTCGAGCCTGGGGTCGGTGTCCAACACCGCTCCGTTGGTGATCGGCGCCAAGGCCGAAGGTGGCGACTGGTACAACGGCTACCTGGAGGAGGCCAGCGTCAGTTGACGCCGGGCTCCTGACTCTGCGAACTTGGCATGACACGGAGCGTTTCACTACATCTCAATATGTGGGCAAAACCTACGTCTTTACGCAAGATCGGCCGTATCCGGTGAGAAGCATCTTTAAGTCGGGTACGACTGATCTAACCCCTGACGAACAACCGAGTGGTCGGCCCGGTCGCACTGACGCCGTACTCCGACCGAGGAGATGAAGACATGGTCAAGAATCGCACGCTAGGCCTGGCGGCCGCCATCGTGCTGGCGACCGTTCCCGCCTTGGCATCCACGGGCACCGCTGCGCGGGTCCAGACCTGTGCCGGTCATGCGGCCACCAAGGTCGGTACACCGGGGGACGACGTGATCCGCGGTACGGCGGGCAACGACGTGATCGTCGGGCTCGGCGGCAACGACAAGATCTACGGCGGCAAGGGAGCAGACCGGATCTGTGGAAACGGCGGCAACGACACGCTGAGTGGCGGGGCCGGCAACGATGTGCTGTCCGGTGCGATGGGCGATGACAAGCTCAGCGGCGAGCGCAACAAGGACATCCTGCGCGGCGGCACCGGTAACGACAGGCTCAATGGTGGAAAGCGCGGCGACAAGATCTCCGGCGGCCCCGGGCTCGATATCGCCAACGGCAACCGTGGCTATGACCGCGTTGTCGGCGGTGCCAACGACGATCGAGTGGCCGGCGGGCGCGGCAACGACTTCGTCTACGGCAGCGCGGGAGACGACATGGTCTTCAGCGGGCGCGGGAAGGACCACCTCAACGGTGGAGACGGCAACGACGCGCTCGACGCCGCCGATGGAGTCGGTGATGACGTGCTTCGCGGCTCCGGCGGAACCGACAACTGCGCTGCAGACCCGGGCGACACGGTGATGGGCTGCGAGTAGCACTACCGAGCGTCGCGACGATCACGTCGATCGCGGCGCCTCGGCTATTTGCCTTTGGTTCGGCCACCCTGGTCTCAGGGTGGCCGAACGGCTGATTT
>JBBSPA010000054.1:0-31231 GCA_038259225.1 Propionibacteriales bacterium | reverse complement strand
TCTGGTTCAACCGGGTGCCGCAGGGCGCGTCGGTCAAGCACCGGGTGCACTTCGACGTCTACACCCGCGCCCTGGCCGACCTCGAGGCGCTCGGCGCGACGATCCTGCGGCCCGAGGGGGACGACCGGCGCTGGACGGTGATGACCGACCCGGAGGGGGGCGAATTCTGCGCCTTCGTGCGAGATCCGCTGCCCGAGCGCCGGCTGCATGGCTTGGGCGTCGACTGTGAAGACGCGCCCGCTCAGGCACGGTGGTGGCACGCGGTACTGGGAGGACGGTTGATCGACGAGGGCGCGTGGTGGACTGTCACCGACCTTGTCGAGCTGCCGTCGATGACCGTGGACTTCGCCTCGGTGCCGGAACCGAAGACCGGGGCCAACCGGATCCACTGGGACGTCGCCGCCGACTCGATCGAGCCGCTGCTGGCCCAGGGCGCGAGCGTGCTGCGTGCGAAGGGCACCGACGACCTGGTGTGGGACGTGCTCGCTGACCCGGAGGGCAATGAGTTCTGCTGCTTCACTCCCTGACCGACTTGTCAGGGTGGCGTACGCCTGACGCCCGTCTGTCTGACGCCCGTCACCTCACCCTGACAGCTCTGTCACCGAGGCGTGAAGAGCCAGGGGTCCTTCAAGTCGTAGAAGGTCGGCTCGCCGATCATCAGCGAGTTCAGCTCCTCCATCTGCGCCTTGACCTCCGGCGGCGGCTCCTGACTCTCACCCCTGCGAGCTGCTTCCTCGGACGTGAAGAAGATCCCCATCGTCCACGCCCCACCGTCGTGCTCCACGGATACGCTCCCGAGGATGTCGGGCCGCAACGCCGACCAGTCGACCGAGTCGTCGTTCATCAGTTCTCGCGCCCGCTCCGGATCACTGCCCTTGCCCTGCATCACCTGCACGAAGCCGGCGTCGTCGGGATCACCACTCAGGTCGACCGTCACGTGCGTACTGTCCTGGAAGGTCGGCTCCTCGGTGAACAGCGTGGACATCTCGGCCCACCAGGCGTCCTGCTCTGGACGCTCGCTATTGCGCTGGGCAGCCTCTTGGGACTCGAACCGCGCCAAGGCGACCAGCTGACCGTCGTCCGTGACGCCGGCTGTGGTGCCGAGCCAACCAATCGCGCCGGGCGCACAGTCGGTCAGCCAACGTTCGATCCCGGCTCGGGCCTTCCCGCTGTCGGACAGCTTTCCCTGGATCACCTGGACAAACACCGCAGTTCTCCCTCCGACGAAGACTCCGCTTCGACACTACTCCCCGACCTGTCAGGGCGGCGTACGCCTGATGACCGTCACCTCACCCCGACACTCGGTCACCAGCCGCGAGAGCGCCACTCGCCGAGGTGGGGGCGTTCGGCGCCGAGCGTCGTGTCGTTGCCGTGACCGGGGTAAACCCAGGTCTCGTCCGGGAGTCGACCGAAGATCTTGGTCTCGACGTCGTCGAGCAGGGACTCGAAGTCGGCTGAGCTGCCGTGGGTGTTGCCCACGCCGCCGTGAAAGAGGCTGTCGCCGGTCCACAGGTGCGGCGGACCGGTCGGGTCGTCGTACAGCAAGGCGATGGATCCGGGGGTATGACCGACGAGGTGGATGACCTCCAGGGTGCAGCGCCCGACCTCAACGACGTCGCCGTCGGAGACAGCACGGTCGGTCGGCACCGGGATACCCGCAGCGTCGTCGGCGCCGGCCACCGTGGTGGCCCGGGTCGCAGCCACGATCGCCTTCAGGGCGTCCCAGTGGTCACGGTGTTGGTGGGTCGTCACGATCGTGGACAGCTGCTGCCCGCCGAGCAGCCCCAACAGCACGTCCGGCTCGGAGGCCGCGTCGATGAGCAGGAGCCGGTCCGTGACCAGGCACTGAAGCAGGTAGGTGTCGTTGTCCATCGGCCCGACCGAGGCCTTGGTGATCCGTAGCTCGGCGAGCTCGCGTACGGCGGGCGAACCCGGTCGGACGCGGCCGTGATAGCTCATCGCCAGGCCCCGAGCGCGGGGAGCGGCTCCTCGCTGTGCAGGCCGACCCCGTCGGTCCGTCCGAGCAGCCAACCGAGCAGCGACGGCGGAGGACCAGACACCTCCGGACCGCCGGGCTCGACCGTCCAGCGACCCTCGTCGTCGTTGCCGACCAGCACCATGCCTGGCTTGCCGCCGTCGGCGGAGAAGTCCGCGGCCACGTCGGTCAGCATCCTCTCGACGAAGTCCTCGGGCAGGTGGGCCAGGGTGTAGTCGAGGTTGAGGTCGACGTGGTGGATCTCCACCTCGACCCGACGCAGGTACGGGATGTCGCTGCCGACGCCTTCGCGATTTCGCCCGCCCCACCGGAACGTATTGGTCCAGGTGTCCGGCGGCGCTGCCTCGATCTCGGCCTGCATCCGTTCGTGCGAGCCGTGCACGTCATCCACCAGCTCGGCGGCGGTCCGCCCGGATCCGGCCTCGATGTCGGCGTTGCGCTGCTCCCGGCTCGGGTACATCGGAGTCTCGACGCCGGTGCGCGCCCAGGTGAGCAGGTTGACCATCGCGTCCGCGTTGCGCGCGATGTGGGTGAGCACGTGGCCGCGGCTCCAGCCGGGGAGCAGCGAGGCCTCGCGCACCTGCGGGTCGGTAAGGTCGGCGACCGTGGTGAAGAGCGACTCCGTCGACGTCACCAGCGCGGCCACGGAAGCCTCCACCGAGTCGGGTGCGGAGGGAGCGAAGTCAGCCGGTTCAGCCATGCGAAAAACCTACCGTGTCGCTTCCGGCAGCCGGTGGCCGCGGAGGGGCGACGGGAGATCCGCGGCGGCTCGACACGCGCGTCCGGCGTACCGAGCAGGCGCTTGAGTGGGCCGCTAGACTGCGAACGTCTGTTCGAATCGAGGACGTCCCTCCGACGCCGGTGTCCCCTCACGAGGGCGGCCTGAGACCGCTCCAGGACTGTCGGTGGCCTGTGCCACCATTGGCGACTGTGACGTGCCCGCGGGTGAGTAAGGGTGACTGGTGGCCGACCAACTGATCGTGCGTGGTGCGCGCGAGCACAACCTCAAGGACATCTCGCTCGACCTGCCGCGGGACTCCCTGATCGTGTTCACCGGACTGTCCGGCTCCGGCAAGTCCAGCCTTGCCTTCGACACGATCTTCGCCGAAGGTCAGCGCCGGTATGTCGAGTCCCTGTCGGCGTACGCACGTCAGTTCCTCGGTCAGATGGACAAGCCGGACGTCGACTTCATCGAGGGCTTGTCGCCGGCGGTCTCGATCGACCAGAAGTCCACCTCACGCAACCCGCGATCGACGGTCGGCACGATTACCGAGGTCTACGACTACCTCCGCCTGCTGTTCGCGCGGGCCGGCCGGCCGCACTGTCCGGTGTGTGGGCGCCCGATCGCCCGGCAGACACCGCAGCAGATCGTCGACCGGGTGCTCGAGCTCGAGGAGGGATCGCGCTTCCAGGTGCTGGCGCCGATGATCCGCGGCCGCAAGGGCGAGTACGTCGACCTGTTCCGCCAGCTCCAGACCCAGGGCTTCTCCCGGGCCAGGGTCGACGGCGACACGTACTCGCTGACGGAGCCACCCAAGCTCGACAAGCAGAAGAAGCACACGATCGAGGTCGTGGTTGACCGGCTCGCCGTGAAGGCGTCGGCCAAGCGTCGGCTCACCGACTCGGTCGAGACCGCACTTGGCCTGTCCGGCGGCCTCGTCACGCTGGACTTCGTCGACCTGTCCGACGACGACCCGCATCGCGAGCGGGTCTACTCCGAGCACCTCGCGTGCATGTATGACGACCTGTCGTTCGAGGAGCTCGAACCCCGGTCGTTCTCGTTCAACTCGCCCTTCGGTGCCTGCACCGAGTGCCACGGCCTCGGCACGAGGATGATCGTCGACCCGGAGCTGGTCGTGCCGGACGGCCAGAAGTCGCTGGCCCAGGGTGCGATCTCGCCGTGGTCGGCCGCGCACGTCTCGGACTACTTCACCCGGCTGCTCGACGCGCTGGCCGAGGAGATGGGGTTCTCGACCGACACCGCCTGGCGGCGGCTGCCGCAGAAGGCCCAGCAGGCGGTCCTCCAGGGGTTCCCCGGCAAGCTGCACGTCCGCTACAAGAACCGCTACGGCCGCGAGCGCTCCTACTACGCGCAGTTCGAGGGCGTCGTGCCCTACATCGAGCGGCGGCACGGCGAGGCCGAGACCGACACCAGCCGGGAGCGGTTCGAGGGCTTCATGCGTGAGGTGCCGTGCCTGGCCTGTGACGGCGCCCGCCTGAAGCCGATCTCCCTCGCGGTCACGGTCGGCGGCAAGAACATCGCGGACATCTGTGCGATGCCGGTCGACGAGGCCGCGGCGTTTCTGCTCGACGATCTCGACCTGTCTCCGCGCGAGAAGCAGATCGCCGAGCGGGTGATCAAGGAGATCAACGAGCGGCTGCGCTTCCTGCTCGACGTCGGGCTCGACTACCTCACGCTGAACCGGCCGACCGGCTCGTTGTCCGGCGGTGAGGCGCAGCGAATCCGACTGGCGACCCAGATCGGGGCAGGGCTGGTCGGCGTGCTCTACGTCCTGGACGAGCCGTCGATCGGGCTGCACCAGCGCGACAACCACCGGCTGATCGAGACACTCGTCCGGCTCAAGGACCTCGGCAACACGCTGATCGTCGTCGAGCACGACGAGGACACCATCCGGACCGCCGACTGGGCGGTCGACATCGGGCCGGGCGCGGGGGAGCACGGCGGCCAGGTCGTCGTCTCCGGGCCGGTCCAGGATCTGCTCGACCACCCGGACTCCCTGACCGGCGCCTACCTGTCGGGCCGCGAGGAGATCCCCCTTCCCGCCGTACGCCGTCCGCCCACCCCTGGACGTGAGCTCATCGTCCACGACGCGTACGAGCACAACTTGCAGGACGTCACCGTCTCGTTCCCACTGGGCTGCTTCGTCGCGATCACCGGCGTCTCGGGCTCAGGCAAATCCACCCTGGTCAACTCGATCCTCTACACCGCGCTGGCCAAGCGGATCTACAACGCCCGCGAGGTCCCGGGGCGGCACCGTGACATCAGCGGCGTCGACGACGTGGACAAGGTCATCCACGTCGACCAGTCGCCGATCGGCCGCACCCCACGGTCCAACCCGGCGACCTACACCGGTGTCTTCGACCACGTGCGCAAGCTGTTCTCCTCGACGCCGGAGGCGAAGATGCGCGGCTATCTACAGGGCCGTTTCTCGTTCAACGTCAAGGGCGGCCGCTGCGAGGCGTGCTCGGGCGACGGGACGATCAAGATCGAGATGAACTTCCTCCCCGACGTCTACGTCCCGTGCGAGATCTGCCATGGCGCCCGTTACAACCGGGAGACCCTGGAGGTCCACTACAAGGGCAAGACGATCGCCGAGGTCCTCGACATGCCGATCGAGCAGGCGGTCGACTTCTTCGAGGCGATCCCCGCGATCTCTCGGCACCTGCGCACGCTCGTCGACGTCGGGCTCGGCTACGTCCGGCTCGGCCAGCCCGCCCCTACGTTGTCCGGGGGAGAGGCGCAGCGCGTCAAGCTCGCGTCGGAGCTCCAGAAGCGTTCGACCGGACGCACTGTCTACGTGCTCGACGAGCCGACCACAGGCCTGCACTTCGAGGACATCCGCAAGCTGCTCGGCGTGCTGCAACGGCTGGTCGACCAGGGCAACTCGGTGCTGGTCATCGAGCACAACCTCGACGTCATCAAGACGGCCGACTGGCTGATCGATCTCGGGCCCGAGGGCGGCAACAAGGGCGGACTCGTCGTGGCCGAGGGCACCCCGGAGTACGTCGCCTCGGTCCCGGAGAGCTACACCGGTCAGTTCCTGGCCCCGGTCCTGGAAGGCCGAGGCGTCGATGTCGCCAAGCCGCCGCGGAAAGCCACGGCGGCTGCCACCTCGAGTGCGCCGACAGCGACGCGGAAGTCCACCCGAGCGAAGCGGGCGACGAGCAAGGCCACGGCGCGAAAGAAGCCCGTCGCCAAGGAGCCGGCGAGCAAGGCCGCAGTGCGGAAGAAGCCCGCGACCAGGTCCACCAAGGCTACCGGCAAGGCCGCCGCCAGGGCGGCCACCGCGACGCGTGCGCGGAGCGCGAAGTCGTGACCCGGCGCTGACCAGTCACACGGACTCAGCGGGAACGCGGGCCGGGTGGTGCTACGACCATTGGACAGGCTGCGGACAGGTGGATTCCACGCGCTGCCTGGCTAGGCTCGCTACACACGCCGAACGCCCGCTGACGAGGAGACCCGATGACCCACGAGACGCCCGAGGCCGACCCGAGCGCGACGGCTCCCGGCCACCCCGGTCACCCCGGCCACCCGAGTCGGCGTACCGTCCTGCGCGGAGCCGCGCTGGCCGGTGTTGGGGTGCCGTTCCTGGTCGCGTGCGGGGGTAGCAGCAACGGGTCGGACGGAGGGTCGACCAGCGCCGGAGGGTCGACGAAGAGTGGCGCCGCCCTTGCCACCAGCGCTGACGTACCGAAGGGCGGCGGCGTCATCCTCGACCAGGACGGCATCGTGATCACGCAGCCCGAGGCCGGCACGTTCAAGGGGTTCTCCAACATCTGTACGCATCAAGGCTGCCCGGTCGACAACGTCACCGACGGGACCATCAACTGCACCTGTCACGGCAGCATGTACTCGATCAAGGACGGCAGTGTGGTCGGTGGACCGGCGCCCTCGCCGCTCCCGGAGAAGCCGGTCACAGTCAAGGGCGACAAGATCTCGCTGGCCTGACGAAGCGAGACGCTCTCAGCCAGCCGCTGCGGTGAGAAACGCCTCGTCGCGTCGGCACCGAGGGCGATCCAACCGCCGGTCGATGACCGGACGCACCTCGTCGAACCGTCCGGCCGCCAGGAGCGCCGCGATCAAGGTGTCCTCGACGACCTCGCGCTGCGCGTCACTGCCGCCGAGCCGCCAGACGGCTCCGAGCAGGTCGCTCAGCCGGTCCGCCGCCGTGCCGGGGTCGCCGGCGGCCAACGAGTGCAGCGCGGCGCACAGCGGGGACACCACCTCGGCGTACGCCGGGTCGTCGTGGCGGCGGGCCCACGCGTCCAGCCGGTGCAACCGGTCGACCTCACCGACTGCGCACAACGTCACCGCGGAGTGCAACGCGATGAACGGGGTGGGCGGTCGCTCCAGTAGGTCGTCCTCGATGACGTCGACGACGTCCTGCATGGCGGGGACTTCGTCGGCGCCGGGTGTGATGACCCAGCGCCAGAGCAAGGAGCAGGAGTCCACCAAGGCGCGACAACCGACCACGGTCGGCGGAGCCAGCTCGGCGGCGTACCGGTCCTGGACGGCCGCGAAGTCACCCATCGACAGCTCGTGCAATGCGGCGTGCCAGGAGTAGTGGGCCAGGTTGTCCGACGCTCGGCCGACCCCCTGGATCCAGCCGTCCAGCCACCCCAACCCGGCCCGGTGGTCGCCGGTCTCGTAGTGCACGTGGGTCCGCGCGTGCACCGAGTGCCCGGCGGCCGGCTCGAGCTCCAAGGACCGGCAGGACAGGGCCATCGCCTCGTCCCAACGCCGTTGCTCCTGCCGGATGAAGGCGAGCAGCCCGCAGTACCACCAGTCGTCGCCGTACGACGGCGCTGCCCGCTCGACGATGCCCCAGGACTCTTGCGGCACTGTGGTGACGCCGGCGAAGGCGATCGTCGGGACCGCGACGGACAGCAGCACCGCGTCGCGCGGGTAGTCGCGCAGGTGTCGGATCAGCGGCCGGGGGTTGCCGCCGACATGCTCGACGACGGCATGCACGTGGCTGCGCTCGCGCTCCGTCGCACCTGCTGAGTGCCGCACCGCCGCAACGAGACGAGACTCGACGTCGACCTTCGCGCCGTACTCGTGGCCGAGAAGGGCCAAGCCGGCCTGGCCGAGAGCGAAGGTCGGATCGTGCGTGATCGACTCCGAGATGCCGGCAAGCGCACCCTCCTGAACTCTCAGCAAGGAGCCGACACCGCGGTTGTAGGCCTCGGCGGCGGCAGGGGAGGTGGACAGGGCAAGCCCGTACAGGTCTGCAAGATGATGCATCGCGCGGTCCTCCCTTCCCCGAAGCGCTGCGGAAACGCTACCGCCTTGCCCGACGTGTCCGACGGAGGGAGCGCGATAGCGACCCGTCCGCCTGACACGTCGGGACGCGGCGGCCATCGTCGCCACCTGCTCGTGTCGCCACCTGCTCGTAGGGTGGGGTCGTGCCCGATCCCGCTACCTATCGGCCCGCGCCCGGGTCGATCCCTGACGCGCCGGGTGTCTACCGCTTTCGTGACCCGAAGGGCCGGGTCATCTACGTCGGCAAGGCCAAGTCCCTCCGGGCGCGACTCTCGTCGTACTTCCAGAACGTCGTGAACCTGCACGAGCGCACTGCGCGGATGGTGACAACGGCGGGTTCCGTGGAGTGGACGGTGGTGCAGACCGAGGTCGAGGCGCTGCAGCTGGAGTACTCGTGGATCAAGGAGTTCGACCCGCGGTTCAACGTCAAGTACCGCGACGACAAGTCCTACCCCTGGCTCGCGGTGACCGTGAACGAGGAGTTCCCTCGCGTGATGGTCGGACGCGGCCCGAAGAAGAAGGGCGTTCGGTACTTCGGCCCGTACTCCCACGCCTGGGCGATCCGCGAGACCGTCGACCTGCTGCTGCGCGTCTTCCCGATGCGGTCCTGCTCGGCCGGGGTGTTCAAGCGCAGTGCTCAGATCGGCCGGCCCTGCCTGCTGGGTTACATCGGGAAGTGCGCGGCCCCCTGCGTCGGCCGCGTCTCTGCCGAGGAGCACCGGGACATCGTCGACGACTTCTGCACGTTCATCGCCGGTCAGACGACCCAGCACATCAAGCGACTCGAGCGCGAGATGAGAGCGGCCAGTGACGCGACGGAGTACGAACGGGCCGCCCGGATCCGCGACGACATCGGGGCGCTGCGACGGGCGATGGAGCAGAATGCGGTGGTCTTGGCCGACGGCACCGACGCCGACGTGATCGCAGTGGCCGAGGACCCGCTCGAGATCGCGGTGCAGGTGTTCTACGTTCGCGGCGGCCGGGTGCGGGGACAGCGCGGCTGGGTCGCCGACCGGGTCGATGACGCCGAGCTGCCTGAGCTGATCGACCGCTTCCTGATCCAGGTGTACGACGCCGAGGAGGGTGACGCGATCCCGCGCGAGGTGCTGGTTCCGCAGCAACTCGACGAGCTGGCCGCGCTGACGACGTGGCTGAGCGACAAGCGCGGCAGCAAGGTCTCCCTGCGGATGCCGCAGCGTGGCGACAAGCGGGCCCTCATGGAGACCGTCGCCCGCAACGCGAAGCAGTCGCTGGCATTGCACAAGACCAAGCGCGCGAGTGACTTCACCACGCGCAGCCGAGCCCTCGAGGAGCTCCAGGAGACGCTCGAGCTGGCCGAGGCGCCACTACGGATCGAGTGCTACGACGTGTCCAACCTGCAGGGCACGGAGGTGGTGGCGTCGATGGTGGTCTTCGAGGACGGCCTGCCACGCAAGAGCGACTACCGGCGGTTCGTGATTCGCGGCGTCGACGGGCAGAACGACGTGGCCGCGATGCACGAGACCATCTCCCGCCGGTTCCGACGGCTGCTCGACGAACGTGCCGAGCAGACCGGGCTCGACCTCGGGGAGACCCCGGAGGAGCGCGGTCCGGCGCTGATCGATCCCGACACGGGACGTCCGCGGAAGTTCGCCTACGCTCCGGGCCTCGTGGTGGTCGACGGAGGGCCGCCCCAGGTTGCGGCCGCCCAGCGCGCCCTGGACGAGCTCGGCATCGACGAGGTGCCGGTGGTCGGCCTGGCCAAGCGGCTGGAGGAGGTCTGGCGCCCCGACCAGCAGGACCCGGTCATCCTGCCGCGGACCAGCGAGGCCCTCTACCTGCTGCAGCGAGTCCGCGACGAGGCACACCGGTTCGCGATCACCCATCATCGCAACCGGCGCTCGAAGAGCATGGTCGAGAGCCTGCTTGACGACGTGCCAGGTCTCGGCGAGGTGCGGCGAAAGGTTCTGCTGCGGCACTTCGGGTCGCTGAAGAAGCTTCGAGCCGCCTCGATCGAGGACATCGCCGCGCTGCCGGGCTTTGGACGGCGTACGGCGGAAGCCATCGCGGTGGCCCTGGCCGCGTCGTCGCGGCAGACCGCCCCTGCCGTGAACACCGCGACAGGTGAGATCATCGACGACGCTACGACGCCCGCTGAAGTGAAGGAATCGTGATGAGCGACCCGCTCGGGGACCTGATCATCGTCACCGGTATGACCGGAGCGGGTCGGAGCACAGCAGCCAAGGCCCTTGAGGACATCGGGTGGTTCGTCATCGACAACCTGCCGCCCTCGATGCTCCCGGCGGTCGTCGAGATGCTGAACGCCGAGGACGAGGACGAGATCAAGATCGCGGTCGTCGTGGATGTCCGCTCGCGCGGCTTCTTCGCCGATCTGCGCGGCGCGATCGCGACCATGGCCGAGCGTGGGGCGAATCCCCGGCTGCTCTTCCTGGAAGCGTCAGACGACGTGCTCGTACGCCGTCAGGAGGCAGCCCGCAGGCCTCACCCGCTCCAAGGCGGAGCCCGGCTGCTCGACGGGATCGCCCGCGAGCGCGAGATGGTACGAGACCTGCGCGGTGAGGCCGACGTGCTGATCGACACCTCGAACCTCAATGTCCACCAGCTCGCAGAGAAGGTCGGTACCGCGTTCAGCGAAGGGGACTCGCCCCGTATGCGGGCGACGGTCGTGTCGTTCGGGTTCAAGTACGGCATCCCGGTCGACGCCGACATGGTCGTGGACATGCGCTTCCTGCCGAACCCGTTCTGGGTCCCGGAGCTGAAGGCGCATACCGGGCTGGACGCCGACGTGAGCGACTACGTGCTCGGCCAACCAGCTGCTGCGGCGTTCCTCGAGCGGCTGGAGGCGTTGTTGGAGACCGTCGACACCGGCTTCCTGCGAGAGCGCAAGCAGTACCTCACCTTGGCCGTGGGATGCACCGGCGGAAAGCACCGCAGCGTGGCGACGGCCGAAGAGCTCGGCAAGCGGTTGAGTGAGCGGGGGATCGAGACCACCGTGGTGCACCGCGATCTGGGGCGCGAGTGACCGCGGGCGTCGGGGACCGCGCGGCCGACGACGATCCGTCGGGCGACGTGTCCGACCCGGTGGACGCCGGACTGACCGTGGTGGCACTCGGTGGAGGGCACGGCCTCGCCGCCAACCTGAGTGCGCTGCGCACCTTCGTCCGTGAGCTGACCGCTGTGGTCACGGTTGCCGACAACGGTGGATCGTCCGGACGTCTGCGGCGCGAGCTGGGGGTGCTGCCACCGGGTGACCTGCGGCAGGCGCTGGCCGCGTTGTGCGGCGACGACGAGTGGGGTCGTACCTGGGCCGACGTCCTGCAACACCGCTTCGGGAGCGCCGGCGAGCTGCACCGCCATGCCGTCGGGAACCTGCTCATCGTGGCGTTGTGGGAGCTGCTGGACGGGCACGTCGAGGGCCTGGACTGGGTCGCCCGGCTGCTTGGCGCACAAGGCCGGGTACTGCCGATGTCCAGCGTGCCCCTCGACATCGCCGCGCGAGTACGCGGAGCCGACCCGGACCGTCCGGACGACCTCACCACGATCCGTGGGCAGGTGGAGGTCGCGAGCACGGCCGGACTCGTCGAGTCGGTCGAGCTGGTGCCGGCCGACCCGCCAGCCTGTCCAGAGGCCGTCGAGGCGATCCATGCCGCTGATTGGGTGATCTTGGGGCCGGGATCGTGGTACACCAGTGTCTTGCCTCATCTGCTGGTCCCTGAGCTCCAGGCGGCACTGACGAAATCCGGTGCACGTCGATGCGTAACGCTCAACCTTGCACCACAGTTAGGTGAGACGGAAGGGTTCTCGTCGAGCACGTACCTGGAAGTCCTGGCCGTGCACGCGCCCGATCTGCAGATCGATGTCGTGCTGGCCGACGCGGCCGGAGTCGCGGACCTTCCGATGCTCGAGGAGACTGTGAACGGACTAGGGGCAGAGCTGGTGGTCGCAGACGTGGCCGCTGATGGGACAGAAGGACGACACGACGTGACGAAGTTGGCACAGGCGTACGCGTCCATCATGAAAGGCCAGGTGACGGTCCGATGACGACCGCCGCGACCACCAGGGCGCACGAGGACAATCCGGGACTGCGGCGTGGCAGGATCGGGCTCATGGCTATGACCGCCCAGGTGAAGGCAGAGCTCGCGAGCGTCAACGTCACGAAGTCCTGCTGCCGCAAGGCGGAAGTGTCATCGATGCTCCGTTTCGCTGGTGGCCTGCACATCCAGGCTGGCCGGATCGTCGTCGAGGCCGAGCTCGACTCGGGGGCGTCCGCGCGCCGGATCCGACGCGACATCCTGGAGATCTACGGCCATCCCAGCGAGGTCGTCGTGATCAGCGGAGGCGGGCTGCGCAAGGGCACCCGGTACGTCGTACGCGTGGTCAAGGACGGTGAGGCCCTGGCCCGCCAGACCGGCCTGCTCGACAACCGTGGGCGTCCCGTACGAGGGCTGCCGCCGCAGGTTGTCTCCGGCTCGGGCTGCGACGCGGTCGCGGCGTGGCGCGGAGCATTCCTGGCCCACGGCTCGCTGACCGAGCCCGGCCGCTCCTCAGCTCTGGAGGTCACCTGCCCGGGGCCGGAGGCGGCCTTGGCACTGGTCGGAGCCGCCCGTCGGATCGGCATCTCGGCCAAGGCCCGCGAGGTGCGCGGCGTCGACCGTGTGGTGATCCGCGACGGCGACGCGATCAGCTCCCTGCTCGCCAGGCTGGGTGCCCACGAGTCGTTGCTGGCCTGGGAGGAGCGGCGGCTGCGGCGCGAGGTGAGAGCCACCGCCAACCGGTTGGCCAACTTCGACGACGCCAACCTTCGGCGTTCCGCCCGCGCCGCCGTGGCCGCCGGGGCTCGGGTCGATCGCGCGTTGGAGATCCTGGCCGACGAGGTCCCCGACCATCTCAAGATGGCCGGGTCCCTCCGGGTCGAGCACAAGCAGGCCAGTCTCGAGGAGCTCGGACAGCTGCACGACCCGCCGCTGACCAAGGACGCCATCGCCGGGAGGATCCGTCGTCTGCTGGCGATGGCCGACAAGCGGGCCCAGGAGCTCGGCATCCCCGACACCGAGGCGTCCCTCACGCCCGACATGCTTTCTGAGGCGCCCTGATCCACGGGGCGGGCCGGCGACGGAATCGCTGGTAGTGGCGTGACTCGATGCACGCCCCGCGCGTGGTCCGTGCAGGTGACGGTCGACCACCGGCTGGGTCCGGATCATCGGTTGGACGTCCGGACGGAGGCCGGTCCCGTAGTTGGTAGGGTCGAAGAGCAGGGCTGAGCGCCCTACCCACCAGTTCGTCATGAGGGAGATCGTCGCGTGACTGTCCGCGTAGGAATCAACGGATTCGGCCGGATCGGCCGCAACTTCTTCCGGGCCGTGGTCGCGTCCGGTGCCGATGTCGAGGTCGTCGGCGCGAACGACCTGACGGACAACAAGACCTTGGCGCATCTGCTCAAGTACGACTCGATCCTGGGCCGCCTCGACGCCGACGTCGAGGTGACTGACGACGCGATCATCGTCGGCGGTCGCAAGATCGCCGTGCTCGAGGAGCGCGACCCTGCGCAGCTGCCGTGGGGCGACCTCGGCGCGGACGTCGTCGTCGAGTCCACCGGCTTCTTCACCGATGCCACCAAGGCGAAGGCTCACATCGACGCCGGCGCGAAGAAGGTGATCATCTCCGCGCCCGCCAAGAACGAAGACCTGACCCTGGTGATGGGCGTCAACCACACGGCTTACGACCCGTCCGCACACCACGTCATCTCCAACGCCTCCTGCACGACCAACTGCCTGGCGCCGATGGCGAAGGCGCTCAACGACGAGTTCGGTATCGTCAAGGGCCTGATGACCACGATCCACGCCTACACCGCAGACCAGAACCTGCAGGACGGGCCACACAAGGACCTGCGGCGGGCGCGGGCCGCGGCCATCAACATCGTGCCGACCTCCACCGGAGCGGCCAAGGCCATCGGGCTGGTGCTGCCCGAGCTCAAGGGGAAGCTCGACGGCTACGCACTCCGCGTCCCGGTGCCTACCGGCTCCGCGACAGACCTGACGTTCGAGGCGTCTCGCGAGACGTCGGTCGAGGAGGTCAACGCCGCCGTGAAGGCCGCGGCCGAGGGCGAGCTCAAGGGGTTCCTGAAGTACACCGAGGACGCGATCGTCTCCAGCGACATCGTGACCGACCCCTCGTCGTGCATCTTCGACTCCGGCCTGACCAAGGTGATCGGCAACCAGGTGAAGGTCGTCGGCTGGTACGACAACGAGTGGGGCTACTCCAACCGCCTGGTCGACCTGGTCAACTACGTCGGCTCCACCCTCTGAGTCCGCAACGTCCTGCACCTTGGTCGCGCGAGCAGCCGAGGTGCAGGACATCGTGTAAGGGAAGGGGTCGCCGTGGTCAAGACCGTCGACGCGCTGGCTGACCAGATCGGCGGGTTCCGGGGCAAGCGGGTCCTGGTGCGCTCGGACCTGAACGTGCCGCTCGACGGGTCCACGATCACCGACGACGGGCGGATCCGAGCCAGCGTCCCGACGATCGAGGACCTGCGATCTCGCGGCGCCCGGGTTGTCGTGATGGCGCATCTCGGCCGTCCCAAGGCCGATCCCGGTGCGGACAACTCCCGGTTCTCGCTCGGGCCGGTCGCCACCCGGCTCGGTGAGCTGCTCGGGACCGAGGTCACCCACGCGTCGGACACGGTCGGTGACTCCGCACACGCCGCCGTCGAGGCGATGAGCGACGGCGACGTGGTGCTGCTGGAGAACGTCCGGTTCAACGTCGGCGAGACGAGCAAGGACGACGCGGTGAGGCAGGCGTTCGCCGATGACCTCGCCGCGCTCGGGGAGGCGTTCGTCAGCGACGGCTTCGGCGTCGTCCACCGCAAACAGGCGAGCGTCTATGACGTGGCGCTGCGACTTCCGCATGCTGCCGGGGCCCTCGTGCTGGCCGAGGTCGAGGTGCTGCTGCGGTTGACCGAGACCCCCAAGCGGCCGTACGCCGTCGTGCTCGGCGGGTCGAAGGTGTCGGACAAGCTCGGCGTGATCGACAGTCTGCTCGGCAAGGCGGACCGCTTGCTGATCGGTGGTGGCATGGTGTTCACGTTTCTCAAGGCCCAGGGTCACGAGGTGGGCAAGAGCCTGCTCGAGGCCGATCAGCTCGCGGTCGTACGCCGCTATCTCACCGAGGCCGAGGCATCCGGCGTCGAGATCGTGCTGCCGACGGACGTGGTGGTGGCGCCGGAGCTCGACGCCGCCGCCCCCGCGACGGTCGTGCCGGCCGACGCGATGCCCGGAGACCAGCTCGGGCTCGACATCGGATCCGAGTCCGCCCAGCACTTTGCCGACGTGCTCTCCGACGCCGAGACCGTGTTCTGGAACGGCCCGATGGGGGTCTTCGAGATGGCGGCCTTCGCGGCCGGCACGAAGGCGGTTGCGCTGGCGCTGACCGAGGTGACCGCGCGTGGCGGGTTGTCCGTCGTGGGAGGCGGCGACTCGGCGGCAGCGGTGCGGCAGCTCGGTTTCGACGACGACCAGTTCGGCCACATCTCCACCGGTGGCGGTGCCAGTCTCGAGTATCTCGAGGGCAGGCAGCTCCCCGGGCTCGACGTACTGGCCGACTGACCCCCACCACCTCGCGACCAGGACAGGCTCCTTCATGGCGAAGCACTCCCGAACCCCGATCATGGCCGGCAACTGGAAGGCCAACCTCAACCACCAAGAGGCCGTCGTCCTGGTCCAGAAGCTGGCCTGGACGCTGACCGACAAGAAGCACGACTACAGCAAGGTCGAGGTCGTCGTCGTGCCGCCGTACACCGATCTGCGCAGCGTGCAGACGCTCGTCGACGGCGACCGGTTGAAGATCAAGTACGGCGCTCAGGACGTCTCCACCCACGACGAGGGCGCGTACACGGGAGAGATCACGACCGGGATGCTCACCAAGCTCGGGTGCTCCTACGTCGTGGTGGGACACTCCGAGCGGCGCGAGCACCACGACGAGGACGACGCCCTGGTCAATGCCAAGGCGCACAAGGCGGTCGCCGCCGGCCTGGTCCCGATCGTCTGCGTGGGCGAAGGTCTGGACGTGCGGCAGGCCGGGGACCAGGTGCCGTACACGGTGCATCAGGTCGAGGGGTCGCTCGCCGGATTCTCCGCCGAGCAGGTCGCCGACCTCGTCGTCGCATACGAGCCGGTATGGGCGATCGGGACTGGCGAGGTGGCCACGCCCGAGGACGCGCAGGAGGTCTGTGCGGCCCTGCGGGCCAGGCTCGGCGAGCTGCACGGAGCCGAGGTCGGTGCCGCGGTACGGGTCCTGTACGGCGGCTCGGTCAAGGCCGCCAACGTCGCCGGGATCATGGCCATGTCGGACGTCGACGGTTGTCTGGTCGGTGGTGCATCGCTCCAGGCCGACGAGTTCGGCGGGATCTGCCGCTTCTACGACATGCCTCAGCTCTGATGGGGTCGCGGACGCCGCTTCGTGGCCGAGCGATCACCAGGTAAGGTGTCTCCTCGTGGTTACGGCATTCAGCATCCTGCTCGTCTTGACGAGCGCGCTCCTCATCGTGATGATCCTGTTGCACAAGGGACGCGGCGGCGGATTGTCCGACATGTTCGGAGGCGGCGTGTCGAGCGGACTCGGCGGCTCGTCGGTCGCGGAGAAGAACCTGGACCGGATCACGATCGGCGTGGCGATGATCTGGTTCGCCTGCATCATCGCGCTGGGCCTGCTGCTCAAGACCGGTTGAGTGTGGCGGCTCGCCTGCGCTGATCGAAGACGTACAATCACGTGACCTGATGTCGGGCCGGTGGGGCCGGACATCCTGACCCCTGAGGCGAGGAGTTTTCCGTGGCTGGTGGCAGTGCCATCCGAGGAAGCCGTGTGGGTGCTGGGCCGATGGGGGAGGCCGAGCGGGGGGACGCCGCACCGCGCCAACGCATCACCTACTTCTGTGCCCACGGGCACGAGACCGCGCCGATGTTCGCCGTCGACGCGCAGATCCCTGATACCTGGGACTGTCCGCGGTGCGGCCTTCCGGCGAACCGGGACTCCGACAACCCGCCGCCGCCGCCGAAGATCGAGCCCTACAAGACGCACCTTGCGTACGTGAAGGAACGCCGCTCCGACGCCGAGGCGAAAGAGATCCTGGACGAGGCGCTCCAGACGCTGCGCGCCAAGCGCAAGTCCGGCGAGATCATCTTCTAGCCCGCCACGCCCCGCCAGTACACCCGCCCCCCGCCCCGCGAATTGCGGGAAAGTGCAGGTCGACACGCCGTACCGGCCGTGAAGTTCCCCGCAAACGCGGGAAATGGGGCTGGAGGTTCCCGCAATCGCGGGCCTGCCGCGCAGGACTGGCAGGTACTCTTGGGGGTATGTCGACCAGGCCACGCAGCGCAGCGGCCGAGCACGTACGCGCCGTCGCCGAAGGACGTGACGTACCGGACTACGCACGGCTGCCCGAGGACGTCGACGTGTCCCGCCTGGTCGAGACGCACGACGTGGATCCCGATGTCCCTGAGCCTCGCTCGATCTGGGCGACGCCGGACCTGGCGGCCATGGCCCGGACCAACGCCCTCGGCGGCCTCTGACCAACCCGGCCCCGCCGACACCCGTCCAACCCCGGACCCGACTGACCCCGGTCCCGCCGAAACCCGCCCCACCCACGTCCCCCAAACCCGCGAATTGCGGGGAAGTTCAGGGGCAGTACGGCGTGTCGGCCTGCACTTTCCCGCAATTCGCGGAAGAGGCGGGACAGAGGGACAGGGCGGGGGAGCTAGAGGCGGGCGAGGCCGGACGGGAGCTGAGAGGCGGCCGCCTGGTCCAGCAGCCACAACGTGCGCTCGATACCCCGTGGACCAGCGGCCGGGATCTGCACGACGCCCGCCCCCGACAGGGCGAGGTGGACCGCCTTGGCCTTGTCCTCCCCGGACACCACGAACCAGACCTCGCGGGAGCGCTGCAGTGTCGGCATCGTGAGCGACAGCCGAGTCGGCGGCGGCTTGGGCGCCCCGTGCACGGCCGCGACCGACCGCTCGTCGTAGAGCGCCGGCCGCTCCGGGAAGAGCGACGCGACGTGTCCGTCCGGCCCGACCCCGAGCATCACCACGTCGAACGTCGGGACGACCCCGTGGTCCTCGGGCTGGGTAGCGCGTCGGAGGGTCTCGGCGTACGCCGCGGCCGCTGAGTCAGCGTCGGGCTCGGGTCCGTCGGCACTCGGCATGGGATGCACCCGGGCGGGTTCCAGCCGTAAGCCGTCCAGCAGGGCCTGCCGTGCCTGACGCTCGTTGCGGTCCGGGTCGTCGGCTGCCACGAATCGCTCGTCTCCCCACCAGAACGACACCCGGGTCCAGTCCACGGCGTCCCGGGCGGAGGACGCAGCCACCGCGCGGTGCACCCGGTCCGCGATCGAACCTCCGGTCAGCACCCAGTGTGGCACCCGCCCGGCGGACTGCACGTCCAGCAGCGCGGTGATCAGCCGCGCACAGACCGCGGAGGCCAGCTCCTCCGGCGTGCGGTGCACGATGACGGTCGGACCACCACTCATCAGGACTTCCCGGTGGCCTTCGCGCTGGTTCGCTTCGTTGCGGACCGCTTCCGCGCATTGCGCTTGGCCGAGGTCTTCTTGGCGGCCGATGACGTTCCCTTGGTATCGGCCGCCGCCGCACGCCGCTCGCGCTGGGTGGCCTTGCCCGCGATGAGCGTGGCGTCGCTGATGCTGACCGCCGCGGTCGCCTGCGGGGCGCGGGCGGCCTTCTTGGCGGCCTGGGTACGCCGGATGCCGTTCTTGTCGGCGATCCGACACAGCGTGGTGACCGTCTCCTGGTAGATGTCGTCGGGGTCGAGCCGACGCAGCTCCTCGGCCAACAGCTCAGCGAGGTCGCGGCGTTTGAGCGCCACCGGGCGGTTCGGCGCGTTCGGGATCGAGAACTGGGCCAACCGTCCGTCCGGGCGCGAGATGTTGATCTCACCGCCACCGGTCATCAAGCTGACGGAGGTGATACCGGGTCCCTTCGACGTCACCCGGTCGATCGGGACCTTCAGCCGCTTGCTGAGCCAGGCGACGAGCAGGTCCGCGCTCGGGTTCGACTTCTCCGCCGCCACCTGCCCTCCCCGGACCCGCGCGGGGTACTGGTCGAGAGCGGCCGCGAGCAGGGCTCGCCACGGCGTCAGCCGAGTCCAGGACAGATCGGTGTTGTCGTCGGCGTAGTTGTGCGCCTGGGTGACCATCGCCGAGGTACGACCCCGCGCCAGTGCCGCGGTGTCGGTGATCCGGCGTTGCGCCAAGCTCCCGAGCGGGTCCTGCTGCGGGTCCTGCGGCGCCTTGCCCGGCCACCAGCACACAACGGGGGAGTCCGGCAGCAGCAAGGGCAGCACGACGCTCTCAGGATGCTTGGCCAGCTCACCGGACATCCGCAACAGCACCTGCGACCCCCCCTCGCCCATCTCGACGTCGGCGTCGAGCCGGGCCGGGCCGCGGCCGGATCCGCGAATCACTCCGAGCACCCGCGAGGGGTGTTCACGCGAGACGTCGCGGGCCGCCCTGAGGGCCTCGTAGTGGTCGCCCTCGTCGGTGACGACGACGAACGTCATCACCATCCCCATCGCGGGGGAGCCGGCCTTGCGGCGCTCGGTCAGCAGGGCGCTCGCGATCTTGCTGGCGTTGGTGTTCGTCAGTTCGATACCCATCGGGTCCTCTCTAGGGCCGTCGCCATGTACGGCCGTCGCGAGCCAGCATCTCCTCGGCGGACTCCGGGCCCCAAGTGCCTGCCTCGTACGCTTGCGGCTTGGTGTCCTCGGCGGCCCAGTAGTCGAGGATCGGGTCGAGGATCCGCCACGAGAGCTCGACCTCCTCGTGCTGCGGGAAGAGCGGTGGATCACCGAGCAGGACGTCCAGGATCAGCCGCTCGTACGCCTCTGGGCTGGACTCGACGAACGCACCGCCGTACGCGAAGTCCATGTTGACGTCACGGATTTCCATGGCCGTACCCGGGACCTTCGATCCGAACCGCACGGTCACCCCCTCGTCCGGCTGGACGCGGATCACCAGGGCGTTCTCACCGAGCTCCTCGGTGGCGGTCTGCGTGAACGGTAGGTGTGGCGCCCGTTTGAAGACCACCGCCACCTCGGTGACCCGGCGACCGAGCCGCTTGCCGTGACGCAGGTAGAACGGCACGCCGGCCCAACGACGGGTGTCGATCTCGAGCTTGATGGCGGCGAACGTCTCGGTCTTGGAGGTCCTGGGGATGTCGTCCTCGTCGAGGAAGCCCTTGACCTTCTCGCCTCCGGCCCAGCCGCTGGTGTACTGCCCGCGTGCGGTATGCAGGTCGAGCCGCGCCGGGTGTCGAACGCTCGTCAGGATCTTCTGCTTCTCGATCCGCAGGCTGCGCGCTTCGAACGAGACCGGCTCCTCCATCGAGATCAACGCCATCAGCTGGAGCAGGTGGTTCTGGATCACGTCGCGGGCGGCTCCGATGCCGTCGTAGTAGCCGGCCCGGCCACCGATACCGATGTCCTCGGCCATCGTGATCTGGACGTGGTCGACGTAGTTGGAGTTCCAGATGGGCTCGAACAGCTGGTTGGCGAAGCGCAGCGCCAGGATGTTCTGCACTGTCTCCTTGCCGAGGTAGTGGTCGATCCGGAACACCGACTCGGGCGGAAACACCTCAGACACGATCGCGTTGAGCTCCTGGGCGCTCGCGAGATCGTGACCGAACGGCTTCTCCACCACCACGCGCCGCCACGAACCGGCCTGCATCTCGGCGAGACCGTGCTCCTTGAGCTGCCCGATCACGTCGGGGAAGAACCTCGGCGGGATGGACAGGTAGAAGGCGTGGTTGCCTGCTGTGCCGCGTTCGCGGTCGAGCTCCTCGATGGTGTCGCGCAGCTGACCGAAGGCGACGTCGTCGGAGAAGTCACCCGGCACGAAGCGGAAGCCCTGGGCGAGCTGCCTCCAGACCTCCTCACGAAACGGCGTACGTGAATGCTCCATCACGGCGTCGTGGACGATCTTCGCGAAGTCCTGGTCGGCCCAGTCCCGACGAGCGAAGCCGACGAGCGAGAAGCCGGGTGGCAGCAAGCCACGGTTGGCCAGGTCGTACACGGCCGGCATCAGCTTCTTGCGCGCCAGATCACCGGTCACACCGAAGATCACCACGCCGCAGGGGCCGGCGATCCGCGGCAGCCGCCGATCACGCGGGTCGCGCAGCGGGTTGGCGGGATCTGACAGGGTGTCCGTCGTCATCGCAACAGCCCCTCCAGCGTCGTGACGCCGGTCGTCGGATCCTGCAGGTGCAGCCGAAGCACCGGCCGGTCATGCTCGGCGAGCACCCCGGCGTCCCCGGCGGCCTGCGCCGCGATCAGGGTCCCGAACGAGAACGGTCGGTCCGGGATGTCGACGTCCTGGGCTTCTGCGGAGGTGATCTGGAGGAACACGCCCTGCGCCGGGCCGCCCTTGTGGTACTGACCGGTCGAGTGCAGGAACCTCGGTCCCCAGCCGAACGTCGTCGGCCGTCCGGTACGCCGGGCCAGCGTCCCGCGTACGCCCTGAAGGGACGCGTCGCGCTCGGCGTCGAGGTAGGCCATCACGGCCAGATAGCCGTCCGGCTCGAGCCGGGCCAGCAGCGCCTCGAGGGCCGCGCCGATCGTGTCGACACCGTCGAGCAGCCCGGCCGATCCTCGGGCCTCGATGCCGTCCTGGGTGATCTGCGCCGGTTCGACGTCGGGCTGGGAGTCGAGCAAACCGCGGGCCGCCTTCTTGGCGCTCTCGACGTCGGGCTGGTCGAACGGGTTGATCCCGAGCATCTGGCCCATCGCCGCCGTTGCCGTCTCCCAGGTGAGCAGCTGCGCGCCGAGCGTCCCGGAGACCGTGACCCACGGCTCGCCGACGGCCTCCGGCGGCGCGCCACTGCGATCGCTCGGGACCAGGGCCGCCGCCACGACGTCAGCGGCCGGCCACTGGATCTCAGGAGCGTCGGGCGAGTCCACGGCGACCGGGAGGACACCTCGGCCGTGCTTGCCCGTCGACTCGGCGATCAGCTGCTCGGCCCAGTCGGCGAAGCCGGAGATCCCCGATCCCAGGTCGCCGATGGCCGCCTTGTCGCGACTCGGGTCACCGGCCAGCCCCGCGGCCAGGATCAGCGCCGGGTTGTCGGCAGAGTCGGCGTGCAGCTGCCCGGTCACGGCCTCGGCCTCGTCGAGCAGCTCGGCGATGTCCACCCCGGCCAGACCGGTCGGGACCAGTCCGAAGGCGGTCAGCGCGCTGTAGCGCCCACCGACGTTCGGATCGGCGAGGAAGACCTGGCGGTAGCCCTCGTCGGTGGCCAGCTTCTCGAGGTCGGAGCCGGGGTCGGTGACGACGACCATCCGCGAGGCGGCGTCGATCCCCGCCGACTCGAATGCGGCACACAGCGCTCTGCGCTGGCTGTCGGTCTCCAGGGTTCCTCCGGACTTGCTGGAGACCACCACCACGGTCCTGGACAGATCGCTGGACACTGCCCGATGGATGACGTTCGGGTTGGTCGAGTCCAGGATCGTCAGCGGCACGTCGTAGGTGCGGGAGATCAGCTCCGGCGCAAGCGACGAGCCGCCCATGCCGCACAGGACCACGTGGTCGATCCCTTCTGACCACAGCTGGGCGCGCAAGGCGTCGATCTCGGCCAGCAGCGGCCGCGACGACGTCGACAAACCGACCCACGACAACCGGATCGACGCCTCCGGCTCCGCGTCGGCTCCCCACAGCGTCGAGTCCTGGGCCGCGATCCGGCTCGCGACCTGGTCGTCCACCAGAGCAGCCACCCGATCGTCGTACGCCGCCGACGTGGTGACGACGAGCGGAGTCTTCATCGCGAACCGGCCACGTCGGCGTCGCCCTTCAGCGCCTTCTGGACGGTGTCGAGCAGCTCGAGCCAGGACTTCTCGAACTTCTCCACGCCCTCGTCCTCGATCACCTGGACCACGTCGTCGTAGGAGATACCGAGCTTCTCCAGCCGGTTCAGGACGTCCTGGGCGTCGTCGTAGTGAGTCGTCACCATGTCGCCGGCGATCTCTGCGTGGTCGGCGGTCGCTTCGATCGTGGGCTCCGGCATGGTGTTGACGGTGTCGGGTGCTACCAGCTCGACGACGTACATCGTGTCCGGAAGCTGCGGGTCCTTGACCGACGTGGAGGCCCACAGCGGTCGTTGCTTGTGTGCGCCGGCAGCCTCCAGCGGGGTCCAGCGGTCGGTGCTGAAGACGTCCTCGAAGGCCTGGTACGCCAGTCGTGCGTTCGCGACGGCCGCCTTGCTGCGCAGCGCTGCGCCCTCGTCGCCGCCGCTCCCGGGCAGTGCGTCCAGCCGCTTGTCGACCTCGGTGTCCACGCGGCTGACGAAGAACGATGCCACCGAGCGGATCGTGGACAGGTCGACGCCCTTGGAGTGCGCCTGCTCGAGCCCGCTGAGATAGGCGTCCATCACCGCGCGGTAGCGGTCCAGGCTGAAGATCAGCGTGACGTTGACGCTGATCCCCTCGCTGGTGGCGGCCGTGATCGCGGCCAGCCCCTCCTGGGTCGCCGGGATCTTGATCATCACGTTGGCGCGGTCGACCATCCACCACAGCGCCCGGGCCTCTGCGGTCGTCGCGTCGGTCTGGTGCGCCAGCCGCGGGTCGACCTCGATGCTGACACGACCGTCCTGGCCGTCGGTGCGGTCGTAGGTGTCCCGCAGCACGTCGCAGGCCCACCGCACGTCATAGGTCGTGATGGCCCGGACGGCCTCCTCGAGGTTCACGCCGCGCACGGCCAGGTCCCTCACCTGGTCGGCGTAGTCGTCGGCGTCGGAGACCGCCTTGGCGAAGATCGTCGGGTTGGAGGTGACCCCGACGACGTGCTTGTCGCGGATGAGCTCTTCGAGGTTGCCGCTCTTCAGGCGGTCCCGGGAGATGTCGTCGAGCCAGACGGCCACGCCCTGGTCGGAGAGTGCTTGCAGTCGGTCGTTCATCGCTGCTTCCTTTCGCTGCGTGAGTACGGCGTCTGGTGCCTCGAGGTCAGCCGCGCGCATCGGCGGCGGCGATGCTGTCCTTGGCGGCCTGGGTGACGGTCTCGGCGGTGAGGCCGAATTCCAGGTAGAGGCGTTGGTAGTCGGCCGAGGCCCCGAAGTGGTCGATCCCCACGATCCGGCCGGAGTCGCCGACGATGTCGCGCCAGCCCATCGGGACGGCAGCCTCGACCGATACCCGAGCCTTGACCGTCGGTGGGAGCACGGTGTCGCGGTAGGACTTGTCCTGCTCCTCGAACCACTCACGGCACGGCATCGAGACCACCCGAGCCCGGATGCCGTCCTCAGCGAGCTGCTCGCGGGCGGCGACGGCGATCTGGACCTCTGAGCCGGTGCCGATCAGCACCACGTCGGGGGCGCCGCCGTCCACGTCGAGGAGCACGTAGGCGCCGCGTGCCACGTTGGAGGTGTCGGCGTACCCGTCGGTGCCGCGCGGGAACGTCGGGACGTTCTGGCGGGTCAGGCACAGGCCCGCGGGACGATCGGTGTGCTCGAGGATCGTGCGCCACGCCGCGGCTGTCTCGTTCGCGTCGCCGGGTCTGACGACGTCGAGTCCCGGGATGGCCCGCAGTGCGGCCAGGTGCTCGATCGGTTGGTGGGTAGGCCCGTCCTCGCCGAGGCCGATCGAGTCATGGGTCCACACGTAGGTGACCGGCAGCTTCATCAGGGCAGCCAACCGGACCGCCGGGCGCATGTAGTCGGAGAACACCAAGAACGTGCCGCCGTACGGCCGGGTGCCGCCGTGCAGGGCGATGCCGTTCAGGATCGAGCCCATGGCGTGCTCGCGGATGCCGAAGTGCAGGACGCGGCCGAACGGGTCGCCGGGGAACATCTTGGTGGCGTGCTCGGACGGGATGAAGCTCGGCTCGCCCTTGGGGGTGGTGTTGTTGGACTCCGCGAGGTCGGCCGAGCCACCCCACAGCTCCGGAAGCTCGCCGACGATCGCCGACAGCACCTCACCGGACGCCTTGCGGGTGGCGACACCTTTCTCGTCGGCGTCGAACGTGGGCAGCGCAGCGGTCCAGCCCGCGGGCAAGGTCCGCGTCTGAAGCCGTTCGAAGAGGTCCTTGCGGTCACCGGCCTTGGCCGCCCACGCGTCGTACTGCTCCTGCCAGGCGGCCTGCTCGAGCTTGCCGCGCTCGACCGCCTGCCGGGTGTGCGCGATCACGTCCGCAGGGACCTCGAAGGTCTGCTCCGGGTCGAAGCCGAGGATCTTCTTGGTGGCAGCCACCTCGTCGTCGCCGAGCGCGGACCCGTGCGCCTTGCCGGTGTTCTGCGCGGTAGGGGCCGGCCAGGCGATGATCGTGCGCAGCCGGATGAAGCTGGGCCGGGTCGTCTCCGCCCGAGCCTTCTTGAAGGCGGCGAAGAGCGACTGGACGCTTTCGTCGTAGCCCTTGCCGTCGTTGGTCCAGTCGACGGTCTGCACGTGCCAGCCGTACGCCTCGTAGCGTCGGCCGACGTCCTCGCTGAACGCGATGTTGGTGTCGTCCTCGATGGAGATGTTGTTGTCGTCGTAGAGCAGGACGAGGTTTCCGAGCTGCTGGTGCCCGGCGATGGAGGAGGCCTCGCCACTGAGGCCTTCCTCGAGATCTCCGTCACTGGCGAAGGCGAACACGTCGTGGTCGAAGATGCTCTCCCCGACGGCCGGCTTCGGATCCAGCAGGCCACGCTCACGGCGGGCCGCCATGGCCATGCCGACGGCGTTGCCGACACCTTGGCCCAGGGGACCGGTGGTCGTCTCGACCCCGGCGGTGTGTCCGTGCTCGGGGTGCCCGGGGGTCAGGCTGCCCCAGGTGCGCAGCGCCTTGAGGTCGTCGAGCTCTAGGCCGTAGCCCGCCAGGTAGAGCTGGATGTAGAGGGTCAGGCTGGAGTGGCCGCACGACAGCACGAACCGGTCCCGGCCCGGCCAGTGCGGGTCGGCCGGGTTGTGACGCATCAGCTTCTGAAAGACCAGGTACGCCGCCGGCGCCAGACTCATCGCCGTACCCGGATGGCCGTTCCCGACCTTCTGGACGGCGTCCATCGCCAGGACGCGAACCGTGTCGACGGCTTGGTCGTCGACCTCGGACCAGTCGAGCTTGGCGTAGTGGTTGGAGGGGGCGTTTGTCACGTCGGCGGTCCTTCCTCGACACGGCGGTAACCGGTCGTGTGACGCGTCGTACAGGGTTGGTTCGCGGGTGCTTCGGCGCGCGTCCGGGGATGCACGATGAGCCTTCTCAGGGCTGCGGGAACGAGCCTACTGCCCCGCCCAGCGGGCTGCCTGCCCCCGTGCTTTCGTAGCCCGCCTGCGGGATTAGACTGACGGTCGTAGTCAGCCTCGTGGTGCAGTGGGAGTCGACCGGCGAGGTTCCGTGTGACCGTGACCCGAGGTGTTCGTGACCGCTGTCGACCCGCACGCCCCTGTCTTCGCGCAGGTGCCGGCGACTGCGGAGGGTGTCGAGCAGGCCGCGCACACGCCGAAGTCGCCCCCGTCGCGCGGCGACGTCGTTCGTGCCTATGTCGCGCTCACCAAGCCCAGGATCGTGGAGCTGCTGCTGCTCACGACAGTGCCGGTGATGTTCCTCGCTGAGCGAGGGGTTCCGTCGCCACTGCTGGTCCTCGCGACGGTCGTCGGTGGCACGCTCGCCGCGGGCAGCGCGAACTCGTTGAACTGTGTCGTCGACCGCGACATCGACGAGAAGATGCTGCGGACCCGACGTCGGCCGCTGCCGCGACACCAGGTCTCCACGAGCGGGGCGCTGGTCTTCGGACTCTCGCTCGGTGTGGCCGCCACCCTGCTGCTCGGACTGGCCGTCAACTGGCTGTCCGCGTTCCTGGCGCTGACGGCGAACGCGTTCTACGTGCTCGTCTACACGATGGTGCTCAAGCGGCGTACCTCTCAGAACATCGTCTGGGGTGGGGCCGCCGGATGCTTTCCTGCGCTGATCGGCTGGACGGCGGTGACCGGGTCCCTGGCGTGGGCGCCGGTCGTGCTGTTCATGGTCGTGTTCTTCTGGACGCCGCCGCACTTCTGGTCCCTCGCGATCCGGTATCGCGACGACTACGCGGCCGCCTCCGTGCCGATGCTTCCCGTGGTCGCGTCGTCCTACGAGGTGGGCCGCCAGATCGTCGTCTACGCCTGGCTGACGTTCGGCACGTCCCTGCTGTTGTGGCCGGTGGCGGACACCGGAGCGTTCTACCCGCTCGTGGCCGGTGTCCTCGGAGTGGCGTTCGTGGCCGAGTCGCATGCGTTGTGGCGGCGGTCTCGCAGTACCGAGGACCCGGTCGAGCTCAAGGCGATGCGACTGTTCCACGGGTCGAACGGCTACCTCGCGCTGCTCTTCCTCGCGGTCGCGTTGGACCCCCTGCTGACCCGCTGACCCCGCTCTGACCACCTGACCCCCTGACCCCCTGACCCCCCTCTCCGCCCCCCGCCCCCGCCCCTGGCGGTTTGCCTAGTTATCAGGCCAGAAGGCTTGTTAACTAGGCACACCTCCCTTGTAGACAGGGGGCTTGCCTTGCGGACCTGGGTCCGGACGCCGAAGTGGCCTCGCGGACCTGGGTCCGGACGCCGAAGTGGCCTTGCGGACCTGGGTATGGGGCGCCGAGGGGTGGGCGGCTGGCTGCGGGGTAGGCGTCAGCGGGTACGTACGACGTTCGTCGCGGCGACCTTGTCGTGCAGCGCCTGCTTCTTGGAGTCCCACAGCGGCCACAGGATGTCCACGAACGAGACGATCGCCGCGGCGATCCCGAGCACCGGCAGTACCGACAGCAGCGCGAGTCCCTGGGCGAAGCCGACCCGACGCCCGATCGTCGACCAGCTCAGCTGGACGTCCCGCTCACGCGGCCGGACCCGGATCCCCGCGGCACGCTTGCCCCACGTCGCGCCCGAGCGACGCAGCAGCACGACCTCGTACACCACCGCGATCACCACGGTGATCAGCGATGCGACGAGGATGGAGGTCTCAAGGCCGGCCGGCATGGTCACGCTCGCCGAGCTACGACCGTCCCGGGACGCGTTCACCACGTCGTCGAGATAGGTGGACAAGTCGCCGGCCGCCTGGAACCAGAAGTAGCCGGCGAACGGCAGCGCGATCACGTAGATGATCAGCTGGTCCAACACCTTGGCCCCGACGCGGCGCCACCACCCCGACAGACGTACGCCGTCCGGAGTGGTCGGTCCGAACGTCGGCCGCCAGGTCTCGGTCCCGGAGGCGTAACTGGCGTACGGCGGCGGGCCTGACGACGTCACTGCAGGTCCTGGGCCGACAGGAGGGGCAGCGTTCTTGGGTGCTGCGTGCGGGGTCCACACGGCGCCGTCCCAGTAGCGGTACTGGTCGGTACTCCACGGGTCGTCGTACCAACCCGCGTCCGGTGCGCTCATGGGCGCCAGACTCTCACGGACTCACCCGCCACCCCGCAAGGATCCGACGTCTCCGCACTCAGGACGCCGCAAACGTCGGATCGTTGCGTTGGAGGCCGCGGTCTCGGGTCCCGAGCAGCATCCAGGTGGCGGCCGCGACGACGAGTGTGGCGCCGAGCACGTGCAGCCCGACGAGGAGGACGGGAAGGTCCGTGAAGTACTGGACGAAGCCGATCAGCCCTTGACCCAGCTCGACACCGAGCAGCCAGACCACGGCCCGCACGGCCCGCTCGGGTGCCCGCACCACAACGAAGGCGACCAGCGTCCCGATCGTCAGGCCGACCAGCAGGAAGACCAGATCCGCGTGGACCTGGCTCACGGCCGCGGGGCGCAGTCCGGTACGGGGTGAGTCGGCGTCACCGGCGTGTGGACCTGAGCCGGTGACCACCGTCCCGACGTACAGCACCATCCAGGTCACGACGTACGTCGCCTGGGCCAGTCGCGCCACGGGCAGCGGAACCGTCGAGACCGGCGGCCGGTCCTGCTCGTCGACCCGGCGGACCAAGACGACGGCGACCGCGATCATCGACAGCGACAACAACAGGTGCAGCGCCACGGCGTACGGGTTCAGGTCGGTCAGCACGGTGAAGCCTCCGAGCACGGCCTGGGCCGGTACCCCCAGGGCGAGCACCGTGGCCAGCCGCCGCAGCGCGGCCCGACGCGGGCGGTAGCGCATCGCGACGACCCAGGTAGTGATCGCCACCGCTGCCAGCACGAACGTCAGCATCCGGTTGCCGAACTCGATGAACCCGTGCACGCCCATCGCGTCCTGCACGACGAACGACTGGTCGGTGCACCGCGGCCACGTCGGACAACCCAGGCCCGAGCCGGTCAGCCGCACCGCTCCGCCGGTCACCACGATCGCGATGTTGCTGACCAGCGATGCGACCGCGAGCCGCCTCATCAGCTGCCGCGACGGAGAGCGGAGCCGATTCGCAACAGGGGTCGCCTTCTCGATCACTCCCATCGAAACGTCCTGGTCGTGACGAACGCGGCAACGCCGGCCCAAGCGGCCAGCACGAGAGCGTGCGTCAGGTGCAGACCTTGACCGGACAGCGCCTCGCGCAGTCCCTCCGCCAACGCACCCGACGGCAGCAGCGTGATGATGTCCTGCATGGCGTGGGGGTACGACGACAAGGGCACGACCACGGCGCCGCCGACCAGGAGCAGGACGTACGCCAGGTTGGCCGCCGCCAGCGTGGCCTCCGCGCGAAGCGTGCCGGCCATCAGCAACGCCAGGGAGGCGAAGGCGGCCGTGCCGAGCACGGTCAGCACGACAGCCCAGGCGAGCGCGGTCGCACCACCGTGCGGCTGCCAGCCCAGAACCAGCGCGACCGCACCGATCAGCATCAGCTGCAGCACGATCACGGTCACCAGCGAGACAACTTTGCCGAGCAGCAGGCCAGATCGCGGCAGCGGCGTGGCACCGAGGCGTTTCAGCACACCGTTGTCCCGTTCGAAGCCGGTGGCGATCGCCAGCGACGCGAAGGCGGTCGACATCAGCGCCAACGCCATCACCCCCGGCGTCAGCACGTCGATCCGGCGCCCGCTACCGAGGTCGAGCACGTTGCCGGACTCCGCGCCACCGATCAGCAGCAGCAGCGGGATCACCAGCGCGAGCACGACCTGCTCTCCGTTGCGGAGCAGCAGACGCGTCTCCATCCGGGCATGGGCACGCACCATCGGCCCCGCCGGCGCGGCTCCGGGGTCAGGGGTGAAGTTCAAGGTGTCGGGGGTGCTCACGAGCGCAGCTCACGTCCGGTCAGCTCGAGGAACACGTCCTCCAGGGTGCTTCGGGCCACGGTCAGCCGCTCCGGCATCACGTCGAGCTTGGCGCACCAGGCCGTGACGGCGGCCAGTACCTGCGGGTTGACCAGGCCGTCCACGCGGTAGCTGCCTGCCGGAGACTCGATGACCCGGCAGTCCGGCGGCAGTGTCGACAGCAGGGGCGCGGTGTCGAGGCCGGCCGGGGCCTGGAAGCTGATCGTGTTCTGCGCGCGCGCCGAGGTGAGCTCGTGCGGCGTACCCTGCGTGAGAACGCGTCCCTCGTCGACGACGTAGACGTAGGACGCCAACCGTTCGGCCTCGTCCATGTAGTGGGTGGTGAGCACGACGGTGACGCCGTCGGCGCGCAGCTCCTCCACGAGCTCCCAGGTCGTACGCCGGCCATGCGGGTCCAGCCCGGCCGTCGGCTCGTCGAGGAACACCACCTCCGGCCGCCCGACCAGCGCCATCGCCAGTCCGAGCCGCTGCTGCTGGCCACCACTGAGGCGTCGGTACCGCGTCGTGCCGCAGGACCCCAGTCCGAGGCGTTCGACCAGGGCGTCCACCGGTAGCGGGTTGCGGTGCAGCGAGGCGACGTACCGGAGCATCTCCTCGGCACGTACGCCGTTCCAGGCCCCGCCCGACTGCAGCGTCACGCCCAGCCTCGGCGCCACGGCGGCGTGCTGAGCGATCGGGTCGAGGCCGAGGACCCGGACCCGGCCGGACTGAGGACGACGGTAACCTTCGCAGGTCTCCACCGTGGTGGTCTTCCCGGCACCGTTCGGGCCCAGGATCGCGGTCACCGAGCCGGTCTCGACGGTCAGGGACAGCCGGTCCACGGCGGTCTTGGCGCCGTACCTCATGATCAGATCGGTGACCTCGACGGCAGGGGCTGTCACGCCCGAAGTCTACGAGTCGCCCTGCCGCCACCCCACAACCCCCGGAAATGCGGGGCAGGGCCGGGGGACACGCCCGGCGGGGCCGGGCCGTTCCCGCACATGGCGGGGGCGCCGCGCGGGGGGCGGGGGGGGCGGGGGGGGGGGGGGCCGCGGGGGGGGGGG
>JBBSPA010000053.1:0-31687 GCA_038259225.1 Propionibacteriales bacterium | reverse complement strand
GCCATGCAAGCCCCTGGGCCGCCGACGTCTACACCCGAGCCCGTGTCCGACACGACCATCCCCACGCCGTCCGCATCCTCGCCCGCGCCTGGACCCGCGTAATCTACCGCTGCTGGACCGAAGGAACCCCCTACGACCCCAACCTCCACGGCGGTGCACGAAGACTGGCCCAAGCGGCCTGAGGTTGACTCAGGAAGTGTCATGCGGCAAGCAGGCGCGTCAGCAGCTGACTCACGGTGATCGCCCCGAGCAGCCGGTCGTTGTCGTCGACGACAGCGACGACCGGGCTGTGCACATGCGCCATCACGGCGGCCACCTCGATCGTGATCGCGTCGGCATCCACGACGGGTAGCTCGCGGACCTCGGCCGGCTTCGGAAGGAGGTCACGCACCGTATGCCGGACGAGCTTGCCGCACAGCTCGTCGGACGCCTTCTCGCCGAAGGCTCGCGCCAGAGCCGGTTCATCCTGGATGTACTTCGGGATGATGAAGTTCAGCACCTGCGAACCAGGCAGGACGGTGTACGGATGACCGTCCTCACCCAACACGATCAACCCGGGCAGCCGGCTCCCCGCCATGGTCCGGGCGGCGCCGAGCGCGTCGTCGTCCAGCGAGACGGTCGGATACTCCTCGGCGAGGTCACGTGCGCGCATGCTGGGCTCCTTGGGGGTAGGGGTGGCCGTCGGCGGGCTTCATGATCGCCGCCCGGGTCCGCTGTCGGTTCCGCGCTCTGCCGCGGTCGGGTCCGCGGCCCTCGGCGCAGAGGGGACGCTCTCGAAGAGGTCGGGAATCTCGTTGTGGTCGACGTCTCGCTCTTCGGCCTCGCACATCTTCCGGTACACCCGGTTGCGCATCCTGAGCAGCACCGCCGCAAGGATGCCGGCGCACACCGATCCGGCCAGCACCGCCACCTTGCCGTCGTCGTAGGCGGCGCTGCCCTCGCTGAAGGCGAGCTCGGTGATCAGCAGCGACACGGTGAAGCCGATGCCGCTGAGCACGGCGAGTCCCATGACGTCGATCCAGGAGAGCTCGTCGTCGAGGTCGGCGCGGGTGAAGCGCGCCACGACATACGTCGCCCCGAAGACACCGATCGCCTTCCCGGCCACCAGACCGACCATGATCCCGACCGCAACCCGGTCGCTCAGTGCTGACCCAAGCCCGGTGAGGCCGCCGACTGCGACACCGGCGGACAGGAACGCGAACACCGGTACCGCGAACGCCGTGGACACCGGTCGCCAGGCGTGCTCGAACCGTTCGGCGAGACCGGCCCGGTCGTCGGACTTGCCCGGCACCGACGGGGGCGCCACCGGCACGACGAATGCTAGGAGGACTCCTGCGACGGTCGCATGGACGCCGGAGGCGTGGACGAGACCCCAGGTCGCCAGCGCCAGTGGGATCAGCAGCCACCACGTGCGCCTGTGCCGCTGAACCAGAAACGCGAAGACCGCCAGCGGGACAACCGCCAGAAGCAACCACCCGATCGAGAGGTCCTTGGTGTAGAAGAACGCGATGATCGTGATCGCCAGCAGGTCGTCGACGACCGCCAGCGTGAGAAGGAACGTCCGCAGTCCCGCGGGGAGATGACTGCCGATCATGGCCAGGACCGCGAGCGCGAACGCGATGTCGGTGGCGGTCGGGATCGCCCACCCCTCCGCGGCGCCGGTGCCGGCGGTGACCACCAGGTAGATCACGGCGGGCGTGATCACGCCGCCGACCGCGGCGGCGATCGGCACCGCAGCGCGTCGCGGGTCGCGAAGGTCACCGGCGATGAACTCCTGCTTGAGCTCCAGGCCGGCGACGAAGAAGAAGATCGCGAGCAGCCCGTCGCCCGCCCAGGTCGACATCGTGAGGTGCAGGTGCAGCGACTCCGGTCCGACGACGTACGAGATCAACGACTCGTAGCCGGACGACCAGGGCGAGTTCGCCCACGTCAGTGCGAGGACGGTGGCGAGCAGCAGCAGCGCACCGCCGAGCGTCTCGGTACGCAGGATCTGAGTGATCCGGCTGGTCTCCGGCCACGAACCGGGGCTGAGGATCCGGGGAGCAGAGGTGCGTGGGGCAGAGGTCACCGGCTCTGCCCTTCCAGGAGAGTGCGGGTGGTCAGGGACGTCACGTTTCCTCGAGCATAAGAGGTCAGACGCCGTACGACGCCGCCGACCAGACTTCCCGGCACTCCCTGAACGCGGCTTAGCCTACTGTGCGCCGCCCACCCCTCGCGAATCCTGGGCGGCGAACCGCATCGCGATCGTCCTGAGGACAGTCGGTTGCTGGACTCGTGGAGACAGGCAGGATCAGTCCTCGTCGGCCTTGCCGGAGGACAGGTTCTCCTTGATCAGGTCCATCACCGTCGAGTCGGCCAGCGTGGTGACGTCGCCGGTCTCGCGGTTCTCGGCGACGTCCTTGAGCAGTCGCCTCATGATCTTGCCGGAGCGCGTCTTGGGCAGCTCGGGCACGACCATGATCGACTTCGGCTTGGCGATGGCGCCGATCTCCTTGGCGACGTGGGTCCGCAGTTCGGTGACCACGTCCTCGCCGCCGTCTCCGGCGCTCTCGCGCAGGATCACGAACGCCACTACGGCCTGACCGGTCGTTGCGTCGTTCGCCCCGACCACGGCCGCCTCGGCGACCTTGGGGTGCGACACCAGCGCCGACTCGATCTCCGTCGTGGAGAGCCGGTGACCCGACACGTTCATCACGTCGTCGACCCGCCCGAGCAGCCAGATGTCACCGTCCTCGTCGAGCTTCGCACCGTCTCCGGCGAAGTACACGCCCGGGAAGCGCGACCAGTAGGTCTCTTTGAACCGCTCGTCGTCGCCCCACAGGGTGCGCAGCATGGAGGGCCACGGCTCGGTCAGCACGAGGTAGCCACCCGAGCCCGGCTCGACCGCCTTCCCGGCTTCGTCGACCACGAGGGCCTCGACCCCGGGGATCGTCTTCATCGCCGAGCCCGGCTTGCCAGACGTCACGCCGGGCAGCGGGCTGATCATGATCATCCCCGTCTCGGTCTGCCACCAGGTGTCCACGACAGGTGCCCGGTCGCCGCCGATCTCTGAGCGGTACCAGACGTACGCCTCGGGGTTGATCGGCTCGCCGACCGACCCGATGACGCGCAGCGAGCTCATGTCGTACTTCGCGGGGATCTCTGCTCCCCACTTCATGAACGTCCGGATGGCGGTCGGTGCGCAGTACAGGATCGTCGCCTTGTGCTCGGCGATGATCTCCCACCACCGACCCTTGTGCGGGGTGTCCGGCGTGCCTTCGTACATGAGCGAGGTGGCACCGTTGGCGAGCGGGCCGTAGACGATGTAGGAGTGGCCGGTCACCCAGCCGATGTCGGCCGCGCACCAGTAGATGTCGGTGTCCGCCTTGAGGTCGAAGATCGCCCAGTGCGTGTACGACGTCCCGACCAGGTAACCACCGGTAGTGTGCAGGATTCCCTTGGGCTGGCCGGTGGTACCCGAGGTGTACATGACGTAGAGCGGGTGCTCGGCGTCGAAGCCCTCAGGCTCGTGCTCGGCCGACTGCGTGTCGACGGCCTCGTGCCACCACAGGTCGCGGCCCTCGGCCATCTCGGTGTCTTGGCCCGTGCGGCGTACGACCAGGACGTGGCGCACGTCGGGACACTCCTTCAGAGCCGCGTCGACGGCCGGCTTGAGCGCCGAGGGTGCGCCACGGCGGTAGCCACCGTCGGCGGTGATGACCACTCGGGCATCGCAGTCCTGGATCCGCCCTTTGAGAGCGTCGGCGGAGAAGCCGCCGAAGACGACGGTGTGCGGGGCGCCGATCCGGGCGCACGCCAGCATCGCGATGACGGTCTCGGGGATCATCGGCATGTAGATCGCGATCCGGTCGCCGGTCTCGACGCCGAGGTCCACCAACGCGTTGGCCGCCTGGCAGACCTCGTCCTTGAGCTCGGCATAGGTGATGTCGCGGGTGTCGCCCTCCGGCTCCCCGATCCAGTGGTAGGCGACCTTGTCCCCGTTGCCTGCCTCGACGTGCCGGTCCACGCAGTTGTACGCCGCGTTGACCTTGCCACCGACGAACCACTTCGCGAACGGCGGGTTGCTCCAGTCCAGCACCTCGTCGAAGGGCTTCGCCCAGCTGATCCGCTCGGCCTGCTTGGCCCAGAAGGCCAACCGGTCCTGCTCTGCCAGGTCGTAGTCGGCAGCCGTGACGTTGGCTTGCTCGGCCAGCTCGGCAGGCGGGTCGAAGCGCCGCTCCTCGTGCATCAGGTTGGACAGCGTCGCGCTGCTGCCCTCGGAGGGCTGCGAGGTCTCGGTTGCATCAGATGGAGTCACAAGATCACCTCAGCACGTCGGCGGTTGGCTGACAACCGGTGGGGTAACCGGATCCTACGGATGGCTCGTGAGCCGTTGGGTCAGTGGACGATCGCCTTCTCAGATCCGGCTCCGGTAAGAGCGCGCACCTCGAGCTCGTCGAAACGGTCCTCCGACGTCGTGTCCCGAGACGTGATCGTGCCGAGGTAGCCGAGCAGGAATCCGATCGGGATCGACACGATGCCGGGGTTGTCGAGGGGGAACCAGTGGAAGTCCGTGCCCAGGCCGAACAGCGAGGCGCTCTCACCCGTGACCGGGTTGACCTTTCCTGAGACGACAGGCGAGAAGACGACCAGACCCACCGACGAGATGAGGCCGCCGTAGATGCTCCACACCGCTCCGCGAGTGTTGAAGCGGCGCCAGAACAGGTTCATGATCAGCGACGGAAGGTTCGCCGACGCCGCCACCGCGAACGCGAGGGCCACCAAGAACGCGATGTTCAGCTTCTGCGCGGGAATCGCCAGCATGATCGCAATGAAGCCGATGCCGAAGGCGGCGCCGCGCGCGACGTTGATCTCCTGCTTCTCGGTCGCCTTGCCCTTCTTGATCACGTTGGCGTAGATGTCGTGCGCCACCGACGAGGCAGACGTCAGGGTGAGGCCGGCGACGACGGCAAGGATCGTGGCGAACGCGACCGCGGCGATGAACGCGAGCAGGACAGCGCCGCCGAACGAGCCGGCACCTCCGCCGACCTCTTCGGCCAGCAACGGCGACGCCAGGTTGCCGGTGCTCTTGGCGACCGCGCTGTCCGGGCCCGTGTTGAGCAAGGCGGCGGCACCGAACCCGAGCACCAGGGTCATCAGGTAGAAGAACCCGATCAGACCGATCGCCCAGAGCACGGAGGTCCGCGCGGTCTTGGCCGTCGGCACGGTGTAGAAGCGGATCAGGATGTGGGGCAGACCGGCCGTGCCGAGCACAAGCGCAAGGCTGAGTGAGACGAAGTCGATCTTGCTCGTCGTACTGACGCCGTACTTGAGGCCGGGGTCGAGGAAGTTCGGCTTGCCCGTCTTCTCGACCGCGCTCCCGAGCATCTCCGAAATGTTGAAGTGGAAGTGCAGCAGCACGAGGAACGTGATCAGGATCGTTCCGGCCATCAGCAGGACGGCTTTGACGATCTGCACCCAGGTCGTGCCCTTCATCCCGCCGACCGTCACGTAGAAGATCATCAGTAGGCCGACGCCGACGATCACCCAGTTCTTGGCGCCTTCGCTGGTGACCCCGAGCAGGAGTGTGACCAGGGCACCTGCGCCAACCATCTGTGCGAGCAGGTAGAAGATCGACACGACGACCGTGGACGTCGCGGCCGCGGTGCGCACCGGCGTCTGCCGCATCCGGTACGCCAATTGATCTGCCATCGTGAACCGGCCGGAGTTCCGCAGCAGCTCCGCGACGAGGAGCAGCGCCACCAGCCATGCCACGAGGAAGCCGATGGAGTAGAGGAATCCGTCGTACCCCGAGAGAGCGATCGCGCCGGAGATACCGAGGAACGACGCGGCGGACATGTAGTCGCCGGCGACCGCCAGTCCGTTCTGGGGGCCGGTGAACGAGCGTCCGGCTGCGTAGTAGTCCGCTGTGCTGTGGTTCTGCCGGCTCGCCCAGAACGTGATGCCTACGGTGAGGATCACGACGGCGATGAACAAGGACGCCGTCAGCGCCTGGTTGTCGGAGCCTGCTGCCAGGCGGATGGTCGTGGTGGCGCTCATCGCACGCCCTCCTGGTTGCCGGACTCGCGGATGTAGGTCTCGTCCAGGCGTGCCGCTATCGGGTCCAGCTGCTTGTTGGCGTGTCGGGAGTACATCCACGCGATCACGAAGGTCGACAGGAACTGAAGCAGCCCGAACACCAGGGCGACGTTGATGTTGCCGACCAGGTCGGTGCTCATGAACCCGGTGGCCCAGTTGCTGCAGACCACGTAGAGCAGGTACCAGGCCAAGAAGGCGACGGTCCAGGGGATCGCGAAACTGCGGTAGCGCTTGCGCAGGTCATGGAAGTCGGCACTGGCATGCAGCTCCTGGTAGAGGGCGTGGCGTTCGGCGCTCGGTGGCTCACCGTGCCGGGTGACGGGTTCGGTCATGACTCCACCTCGGGGCTGATGTGCGCGGATGGTGCTTGCGTGGCGCGGGTCGGTCCTGCCTGCAGCAGGGGTGACGATGCGGTGTGACGATGCGGTGTGACGATGCGGTGTGACGATGCGGTGTGACGATGCGGTGTGACGCAGGCCACGCTCGCCCGAACGCTAGAGGGCTGGGCCACGACTCGGCAGGGGTGCAGGCCCGCCGTGCGGTCAACGGCTCGGTTCCCTCGCCGTGCGGCCGCTCGGCGTACGACGAGCGGCGTCATCTCGACGACGAACGGTCCCCCTCGTTGAGTGCGCAGGTGGTGGGGGCCGAGTGCGCAGGTGGTGAGGGTTGAGTGCGCAGGTGGTTGGGGTTGAGTGCGCAGGTGGTGCAGGTCGCGCGTCGGGGTGTCGCCGCCGGTCAACGAATCCGCAGGGCCTCGCCGAGCTCGCGCAGCCAACTCTCGCGGGCGAACTGCTCGAAATCGCCCTTCCGTACGACGATGATGATCCAGCCACGGGCACGAAGCCAGGCGCGGCGTTCCTCGTCATGACGCCGCTGCTCCGGCGAGTCATGGAAGGCGACGCCGTCGTACTCGATCGCGACCTTGTGCTTGGGATAGGCGAGGTCAAGTCTCCAGATCGGGATTCCGCCCTCACATACCCAGTACTGCGGCACGGGATCGGGATAGCCGGCGTCGAGGATCGCGAGTCGAGTCGATGACTCCCCAGGAGACTCCGAACGGCCATCCGCGATGGCGACGAGTTGACGCAACTGGATGACGCCACGGCGACGTCGATAGCGCGGCAGCAGTCCGAGGTAGTCGTCTCGGGTCAGTCCGTGCACGCGCATGAAACCATCGAGTGCGGCCAACGCGTCGCCCCTGCGTAGTCTCGCCCCAAGGTCGAGGGCTGTGCGAAGCGGCGTGGTCACCCGTACGCCGTTGAGGTCCATCACGTCGATCGCTGCAAGATCTCGACGCCCCCCGGCACATCCATGTCGTCGGATCTTCGGGTGGTGTCGGAGCGCCCATGCCTCGATCGGCGGAAGGATCTCCAACTCACGGAAATCGAAGGTGTCGACGCCGTGCAGCCAGGCCGCCGTTCGATCACACATCACGGCGAAGGGCTGGCTCACCAGCGCCACCCCCCGTGCCCGACTGATGGGCGTGTCGGACTCGTCGCACCGTTGGTAGACCCCGCGAAGGACGCGGCGCAGGAGCCGAACGTCGAGCCAGTCGTTGAGTTGAGCGCGTTGCAGCCCGAGCGAGTTGAACTCAGCCCAGGTGAAAGGCCCGCGTGGTACGGAGCTGGGAAGTTGCATGGCTCCGCAGCCTGCACCAATTCGAGGAGAGCGCGCGGCACGTATCCACAGGCCCAGGACTGGCGCTCTCAAACCCGCACTAGCTGCGCACTGGACCTGCAGCAAGTGCGCACTCAACCCTCACCACCTGCGCACTCAACCCTGAGCAAGTGCGCGCTCAACGATGGTGGGCGGCGGCCTCCGGGCCACGGTCGACGTCGAGGTGCTCGGGGGTGTGCAGGCGGACCATCAACCGGGCCACCCCGGCGGGTACGCGGCCCCTGCCGTACACCGACACACAGACCATCGTCACGAAGGCGGCCGGCACACTCCAGGCCGCCGGCTGCGCGAGCAGGGTGTCCAACCAGCCCGAGTCCAGATCGGCCACGATCGTGACGACCACGGCGAACCCGCTCAGGGTCCCGCCGACGGCCAGCCCGGCCAGGGCCCCGGCCGCGGTGAGGCCACGCCACCAGATCCCCAGCACCAGCAACGGGCAGAAGGTCGAGGCGGCGACCGCGAAGGCCAGCCCGACGGCGTTCGCGACCGGGACGTCCGCCCCCGCCAGTGCAAGCCCCAGCGGCACCAGCACCGCCGCCACCGCGCCCAGGCGAAAGGCCGTCACACCCCGCAGTACGCCGAGCCGCGATCGACTCACCAGGTCCTGACTGAGCACACCCGCGACCGAGACGGTCAGCCCCGAGCACGTGGACAGGAACGCCGCGAACGCCCCCGCCGCCACCAACGCCCCCAGGGCATCACCGCCGACACCGCCGATCATCCGGCCCGGCAGCTCGAGCACCACCGTGTCGCGACCGGCGAGGTCCGGGGTGTACAGGCGCCCGAGCGCGCCATAGATCGCGGGCATCACGTAGAACAACCCGAGCAGGGCGAGCACCGCGAGCGTCGTCCGCCGGGCCTGCCGGCCATCGGGATTGGTGTAGAAGCGGACCAGCACGTGAGGAAGGCCCATCGTGCCGAGGAAGGTCGCGAGGATCAACGAGTACGTGCTGTACAGGGCCGGTCCCCGATCCGCCGCCACCGGCTGGGCGGTCGCCGCGAGGGAGGGCGAGCCGTCACCGTGCCAGACCATCAGGAGGAAGATCAGCGGCAGCGTGATCGCGGTGAGCTTCAGCCAGTACTGGAAGGCCTGCACGAACGTGATCGAGCGCATCCCTCCGGCAACCGCGTTGAACAGCACCACGACCGCCACGACGACACCGCCGAGCCACCGTGGAGCCCCGGTGACGGTCTGCACCGTGATCCCGGCACCTTGGAACTGTGGCATCAGATAGAGCCACCCGATCAGGCACACCAGAAGGCTGCTCATCCGGCGTACGGCGATCGACTCCAAACGCGCCTGCGCGAAGTCCGGCAAGGTGTATGCCCCGCTACGGCGCAGCGGCGCGGCCACCAGGACGAGGAGCACCAGGTATCCCGCCGTCCACCCGACGGGATACCAGAGCATGTCTGCCCCGTAGGTCAAGATCAGCCCGGCGATGCCCAGGAACGACGCTGCCGAAAGGTACTCGCCGCCGATCGCCGACGCGTTCAGCTTCGGTCCGACCGAGCGGGACGCGACGTAGAAGTCGCTCGTCGTCCGGCTGATCCGCAGTCCGAAGGCCCCGATCGCAGCCGTCGCCACCGATACGGTCGCGATCGCCGCCCAGCCGACTCCGGGGTTCATCGGCGGCTCAATCGCGCTCGACCAGGTCGGAGAAGTCGTGCTCGGTGCGTTCGGCCTGGCGGACGTAGAACCAGCCAAGCCCGAGCAGCAGCGGATAGACGAGGAAACCCAGCACGATCCAAGGCAGCGGTACGCCGCCGATCGCTGCCTCGCGTACCCCGGGCACCAACGTGAACAGCGCCGGCAGCGCGGCCACCACCACACCGAGCACCGCGATCACCAACAGCGCGAGGCGAAGCTGGCTGCGGATCAAGGAGGCCATGAAGGCATCTCCGACCCCGGTCCGGGCGTCGATCTCCTGCGTTACCGGGGTACGTCGGCGCCGGGCGGCCGCCGTGCGTGGACTCGTGATCGTGACACGTCGAGGAACGGAGGGCATCGGATCAGTCCGCCGTCCTTGCCGGGGCCGTGCGGGGTGATCCCCGCCGCACCAGCAGGTCGCGCAGCTCGGAGGTGTGTCGCCGGCTCACCTGCAGCTCGACCGTCCCGACCCGGACCGCTGCCCGACCGTGATCGAACCGCACCTGGGTGATGTGCGCGGCGGCCACGAGCAGGCTGCGATGGATCCGTACGAACCCCGCATCAGACCACCGGTCCTCGAGCGAGGTGAGTGGCGAGCGCAGCAGATGCGAGCCCTCCGCGGTGTGCAGCCGCACGTAGTCGCCCTGCGCTTCGGCGTAAAGCACCTCGCGGCGCTGGACGAAACGCGTGACACCCCCGAGCTCGATCGGGATGGTCTCGTCGTGCGCTGCAGCGGTGGTCCCCTCGCCGGTTCCGTCGTGGGTCTCGACGACCCGGCGTACGGCTTCGGTCAACCGGTCCTCACGCACCGGCTTGAGCAGATAGTCGACGGCGTTGATCTCGAACGCCTCGACGGCATGTCCTTCGTGGGCGGTGACGAACACGATCGCCGGTGAGGTCTTGAAGCGGGCCAGCACGCGGGCGATGTCGAGACCGCTCAGCTCCGGCATGGCGATGTCCAGAAACACGGCGTCGGTGTCCTCGCGCTCGAGGACCCGCAGCGCTTCCAAGGCGGAGCCCGACGTCTCGACCGTGGCGACCCGGTCGTCGCGGCCCAGCAGATAGCCGAGCTCTTCGCGTACCGGCCGCTCGTCATCCACGACGAGGACGCGCAGGAGGCCGTCGGGACGCCGGTCGGAGCCTGCCGAGCGGTCGGGCATGGCGCCGACGATAGCCACGTATGCCGTCGATGTCGCGTCGTGGCAGGCACCCGCCAGTTGTCACCGCTTGCCCTGCCCTGGCCAAGCCTCGATCGTCCACTGGTCGGGAGTCGGGAGTTCTCGAACCTCTCGGCTGGCCAACAGGGGCACGATGCTGACGAAAACCAGCAGACCGCCGACCAACATCGCGGTCTCGCCGCCGAACCCGCTCAGCATCGCACCACCCAGGAGAGTGCCGAACGGCATCAGGCCACCACCGGCGAACGTCAGAGCCGCCTGCGTGCGACCCTGCAGCCGGTCAGGGATCACCGCGACCATGTAGGAGGACACCGACGCGTTTCCCGCCGGCAGCAAGAAGATCGTGACCGCCAAGATCGCCCCGATGGTGAGGACATCGTCGGTGAAGGCGATCGGCAGGATGGTCAGTGCGGCGACCACGCCCGACCCGATGGACACCAGACCGGTCGGCACTCGTTTGATGATCGACGGTGCAGCGAGGGAGCCCACGATGCCGGAGACCGCGACCACGGTTTCTATGCTGCCGATGGCCACCGGGCTCACCCCTGCCGTGAGCAGCTTGAGGGGAAGCACGAGAAACACGGCAGAGGTAGCGAAGTTGATCAGCGTGGCGTAGAGCGCGATCGCCCGTAGGAAACCGTGTGACCAGAGCAACCGGACGCCCTCGCCGATCTCGTGGCGGATCCGCGTCGGCGGGGCGTCCTCGGCGCTGAGGGGGGCAAGTAACGGGGTCCTGATGGTGGAGATGGCCAGACTTGACACGGCGTACGTGATCGCGTCGACGACGAACGGGATCGACCGGGCGACCGACTACAACGCTCCACCGAGCGGCGGACCCACCAGGCCGGCGACGTACCGCCGCGCCTGGTTCTGGCTGAACGCCGTCGGAAGCTGCTCGGCCGGAACCGCCAAGCGCAGCGCCGCCGTCTCGGCCGGACTGAAGAAGCTGCCCGCCACGCCGGTCGCGAAGGCGACGGCCACGAGGTGGGCCAGCCTGAGCTGCCCGAGGGCCAAAGCGATGGCCAGGCTTCCATACAGGCCCGCTCCGGCGAGGTTCGACAGCAGCAGGATTCGACCGCGGTGCCATCGATCGACACGGGCACCGGCGGGCAAGCGACTGGCGACCCCGCCGACTGAGAAGGCGGCAGCGGTGAAGGCCGCCTGCGCAGTCGACCCGGTGAGGCTGTAGCCGACCAGCGGGAAGACGAAGAAGCTCATCGAGCTGCCGAGCTGGGAGACCGTCTCCCCGGTCCACAGCGCCATGAAGTCCCTGTTGCGCCACAGCGCCTGAGCTGGGGTTGCGCGAGCGGTCACCGGTTGATGGTCGCGCAGATCAGGGAAACTAGGCAAGAAAAATTGCGCAATTAAGCGCGTCTATCTTGCTAGGGTGATCGCGTGACTCGGTACGTCGACGCCGACGCTCGCGTCCTGCGCGCGGCGGCTCACCCCACTCGCTCGGCGATCGCGTACGAGCTCTACGCCCGCGGGGTGAGCACAGCCACGCAGCTCGCCGCGGCGATCGACGAGCCGGTCAACTCGGTCAGCTTCCACCTGCGCCGGCTCGCGGCGTACGGCCTTGTCGACGAGGTGCCCAACCGCGGCGGAGACGGGCGGCAACGCTGGTGGCGGATGGCTTCGGACGAAGGCCTGGTCATCGATTCCGCGAAGGTCAAGCACGAGCCGGGCGGAGACGCGGCGCTGCGGATGCGGAATCGACACGCGTTGGCTTGGTGGACTGCGCTGCTGGGACGCTACTTCAGCGGTGCGCGCCCGCCGGACCAGGTCTGGCGCATCAACGATCAGCCGATGTTCCTCACCGATGACGAGGCCGAGGAGATGGCTGAGGAGGTCAGTGGCGTACTGCAGAAGTGGGTGCGGCGCGGGCAGCGACGTGCGCGCGCCACCGGGCCCGACGGGCGACGCACCTACCTCGGGATCAGCGTCGTGCTGCCCCACCAACCCGACCTCGCCCGAGGCTCAAGCGAGGTCGGCCAGGTCGGCCAGGTCGGGCAGGACGAAACCCTGGGTGGTACGGCGTAGCGGCCCCGTCTGGGTCACCGCATCGATGTCGAGTGGGCCATAGATGTGGGGGAACGGGTCAGCAGCGCCGGGGACGTCGTCGAGCTGCCACGGTGACGTCAAGAGCTCGGTCTCGATCACGAGCAGCAGCAGGTCGTGGTCGACATCAGAGTAGATCGCTGTGAGGACGGCAGAGACCTGCTGCGACTGCGAGCAGTGGATGAAGCCGACCGCGTCGAGACTGCGACCACGGGTCGACCAGGAGTAACGGCCGGAATCGAGGGCAGCCCCCCAGTCGGCGGGCTCGGCGATGTGGAAGATCCGCACCCAAGCACTGTGCCACGCGACGAGGACACCGGGTGGCTGGCCGGGCTCGGCGCTGCCGAGTCGCTGGGCAGTCTCCGTCGCCTGCGGAGTCCAGCGGCCATGCATCATGGGGCGGTGGAGATCGTGAGCCGAGCCTTCGAGGAGCTGGACGGCCTGACGGCGTACCGGCTGTGGCAGCTGCGAGCTGACGTGTTCGTCGTGGAGCAGGAGTGTGCCTATCCCGACCTCGACGACCGCGACGTGGAGACCGGTACCCGTCACGTGTTCGCGCTGGAGGCCGGGCGTCCGACGGCGTACCTGCGGGTGCTCGAGGAGCCCGACGGGACCCCTCGAATCGGCCGGGTTTGCGTCGCGGTCGAGCACCGCTCCGCCGGTCTGGCCACCCGCCTGATGCAGCGAGCGGTGGCGGATCTCGGTGGTCGTGACTCCGTTCTCGAGGCACAGGCTCACCTCGAGGGTTGGTACGCCGGATTCGGCTACGTCGTTACCGGCCCGGGCTATCTCGAGGACGGGATTCCTCATCTCCCGATGCGGCGTACTGGCTCGGGCGGGTGATCGGTCCCTCTGGCCCCCCGGTCCCTCTGGCCCCCGATCCCTCTGGCCCTCGGTCCCTGTGGCCAGTCCAGACCTCCGGCCAACTGAGCAAGGCAAATCCCCTCTCTGCAAGGGGGGTTTGCCTAGTTAACAAGCCTTCGGAATAGATAACTAGGCAAACCGCGAGAGGGGTGGGGCGGGAGGTCAGGTGTGGACCCCGGGGGCGAACTTCGGGACCCGTACGACGACCCGGGTCCCGGCGCCGACGGCGGTCTCGATGACCAGGCCGTACTCGTCGCCGAACGTGGACCGTAGCCGCTCGTCGACGTTCCCCAGGCCGACCGAGTCGACCCTGCTGTCGCCGGCCAGTGAGCGGCGTACCCGCTCGGGGTCCTCACCCGCACCGTCGTCCTCGATCGCGATCACCACCTCGGCACCGACGTCTTCGGCGTCGATGGTGATGTGGCCGGTGTCGGCCTTGCCCTCCAGACCGTGCCGGACGGCGTTCTCCACCAACGGCTGCAGGCACAGGAACGGCACGACCACCGGCAGTGTCTCCGGCGCCACCCGCAGCGTCACGTGCAGCCGCTCGCCGAACCGCGCCTTCTCCAGCACCAGATAGCGCTCGATCGATCGCAGCTCCTCCGCCAGTGTCGTGTACTCACCATGGCGGCGGAACGAGTACCGCGTGAAGTCGGCGAACTCCAGCAGCAGCTCGCGGGCGCGCTCAGGGTCAGTGCGCACGAAAGAGGCGATCGCCGACAGCGAGTTGTAGACGAAGTGCGGTGAGATCTGGGCACGCAGCGCACGCACCTCGGCCTCCATCAGCCGCGCCCGCGACTCGTCGACCTCGGCCAGCTCGAGCTGCGTCGAGACCCAGGCGGCGACCTCGTTGGTAGCCCGGATCAGTCCGGCACTCGGCAGCGGGACGTAGACCTGGAGGCTCCCGACGACGCGGTCGGCGACTGTCAGCGGGGCCGTCACCACGTGCCGCAGCGGGCAGTCGGATCGCTGACAGCTCGCCCGCGCGACCGCGGTGGCGCCGGTCCGCAGGGTCTCCCCGGCCAGCTGGTACGCCGCGTCGCGGTGGTGGTCGCCACCGCCGTCCCAGCCCAGCGTCGCCTCGGTGTCGGTCAGGGCGGCGGCTGGGGCACCGAGCAGCGTGCGCAGGTAGCGCAGCGACTTCTCCGCCGAGACCTCGGTCAGTCCCTCGCGCAGTGGCGGCGAGGCCAGGCTTGCGGTGTGAAGCGTACGGAAGGTGGCCCGGTCAGCCGTCGTGCCGAAGTCGGCTCGGCGGCGTACGACGACACCCAGCACCACCGCTGCTGCCGCGATGGCGGCCAGCACCAGGACGAGAACCTGGAGGCCACTCATCCGGTACGCCGTCCGGGGCCGCGAAGATCGACGCCAGCGCTTCGGTCCGCCCGGCTTCGCCGGGCTGGACCGTCCATCCGGGTGGGCGCGAGTGGTCTGTTGAGCCGGTCCGCCCGGTCCCGCCGGGCTGGACCGTCCATCGGGGTGGGCGGGACTGGTCTGTTGAGCCGGTCCGCCCGGCTTCGCCGGACCGGACCGTCCATCAACGGAAGTCGACGAGCAGGCCGTCGTCGAGGTCGTCCTCGTCGGTGGGCTCGGGGTCTGCGGACGGGGAGGGCTCGGGGAGGCCGCTGACCCGTGACCGGTAGCAGTACGCGTTCCACGGCAGCAGCATGCCGTCGGGTCCACGCCCGTAGGAGTCGTAGATGTCCCCGACCTCGTCGAGGAGCGCACGCTGTTCGGACTCCGACTTGGTGGTCATGATCGAGTTCGAGGCACAGAACCCGATCAGCGCGTCGCGGTCGAGCTTCTGCCAGTGCCGGATGACGCGCTGGTCGCTGGCAGCGAACAGTTCGGAGTCCGCGACCGGATCCTTGCCGACGTCTGAGTCGGGAGGGACGCCGATCAGCGAGAAGACCTTCTTGACCCAGGGCACGGTCTGGTCACCAACGTTCCAAGCCAGCGCGAGAACCCCTCCGGGGCGCAGCACCCGGGCGATCTCGGGCAGCGCATGGTCGAGATCGAACCAGTGGAACGCCTGGCCGGCCGCGACCGCGTCGACTGAGCTGCTCGGCAAGGCGATGCTCTCAGCGCTGCCAACCAACCGACGTGCCCGCGGAACCGTGCGGCCCAGCTCGGCCAGCATGGCGCCAGACGGATCGCTCGCCACCACGTCATGGCCCAGGGCGACCAAGCTCTGCGTGAGCTTGCCGGTGCCGGCGCCGAGCTCGAGAACGCGTCCGGGGCTGGAGCCCACGAGCCACTCCACGGCGTCATCGGGATAGCCCGGACGGTGCGCGGCGTAGGCGGCGGCGACGGAGCCGAAGCTTGCGGCGCGCATGGCCTTCTCGTCGGCGTCCATGTCTGCCGAGGTTAGCCGAACTCACGTCGTGTCGATGGTTGTCGGCTGGTCGGTATCGCAGCCACGGTGCGTCGGGTTCGCTGGCCGTCCGGTGCTCACCCGGGTCGTCCCGCCCGGCGCGGGCGGCGGCCAGCGCGATGCCGGACACACCTAGGGTTGGCGTGTGCCGACCGTCGCCGAAGTGGAGTCGTGGTGCGCGCTGGAAGGCGTGCCATCGGCCCTCGTGGCGGCACGCGACGCGGTCGACGCTCGTCTGCGTGATCGCGGGCTTCGGCGTACGACGCCTGAGTTGACGGCTGAGTCCCTGCTACTCGGAGCGGCTGCGAGTGCCGATCTCGCAGGCAGCACCTCCGGCCTGAACACCCTGCGCGACGGGGCCGGTGACCCGCTCGCCACGGCGGCGGCACGCGTCAACGCCGAACTCCTCGCGCTGCTGCCGGTGGTCTCGCGCTCCCCGCTCCAGGCGATGGCCCGGCTGCACACGCTCGCTGCGGCGGGCCTGGTCGACGACGACCTGCTCGGGAGGCCGCGGCCGATGGACGGGGTGGCCGTACGGCTGCAGGCGCTGGCGGCCCTGCTGACCGCCACCACGTCGGCCCCGGCCATCGCGGTTGCCGGCGTCGCGCATGGTGAAGTGATGGCGTTGGAGCCGTTCGAAGTGGCCAACGGGCTGGTGGCGCGCGCGCTGGAACGCTTGATCCTGGTCGGCCGGGGTGTCGATCCGACCTCGATGGTCGTGCCAGAGATCGGGCACCTGTCGCTGGAGGTGTCGTACCGCTCCGCGTTGTCGGCCTACGCCGAGGGGGAGATCGTCGGACGGAGGGTCTGGTTGATGCACGTTGCCGCCGCGGTGACCCATGGGGTGGAGGCGAGTCCGCTTCGCTGACCGCCGCGATTCGTCCGGGAACGTCACACGGACGTCGGCTCGACACGCCGATAGGCCTTCCGCTGGGGTCGTGATCGGCGTACAAAGGAAGGCACAACTCAAGACCCGCACACGAGCCCGGTACCCACGCGGTGACCCACCCTTCTTTGAGGGCAGTCGATTTCGGGATACTCCCGGGGCGACGTTTGAGAACCTGCACGCCTGGTAGCCGAACGCTTGTGTGTCAGCGGCGGCGTCTTCTTCCGAGGGCGCCGCTCGCATGTCCACGGCTCTCCCGTCGCCACCGAGGCTTGCCCTCCGTCGCGGTTTGCCTAGTTGACAAGCCAGGTGGATAGATAACTAGGCAAACTTGCCGTGCTGAGTGGGAGTTTGCCTTGCAGAGTTGAGTCTTGCCTTGCAGAGTTGGGGTGATCGGGAGAACCGCTCGAGTTGATCACGCCGTCGGACGGGTGCACCGCACGTTTCCCACCACCGCGGCCGCGCCGAAGCCAGTCACCGCCGCGCACCGAGCGCGCGTGCGTCAGGTACGCCGGGAACGCCTGGCCGAGAGTACGACCGCCCCGGCCGCCGCCACGCCTGCGCCGATCGCCACGGCCGCCAATGTTCCCTTCCGCGTCTCGAAGGGCACCCGCTTGCGTAGCTCGACCGGCCGGACGAAGTCCAGCACCTCCCAGTTCCGCTCCCCAGCGACCTTGCGCAGCGCCTTGTCGGGGTTGACGGCGTACGCGTGTCCGACCACCTCCAGCATCGGCACGTCCGTCGAGGAGTCGGAGTACGCGAACGAGGCCGTCAGGTCGTAGCCCTCTGCCTCGGCCAGCGCCTTGATCGCGGCGGCCTTGTTGCCGGCGTAGGCATAGAACTCGATGTCGCCGGTATAGCGCCCGTCCTGCTGCACCATCTTGGTCGCGATCACCCGGTCGGCCCCGAGCATCTCCCCGATCGGTTCGACCACCTCGGCGCCGGACGTCGACACGATCACCACGTCGTGGCCTTCGAGGTGGTGTTGCTCGATCAGGCTGACCGCCTCGTCGTAGACCAGTGGATCCACGATGTGGTGCAGCGTCTCGGCGACGATGTCCTTGACCGTCTGCACGTGCCAGCCGGCCGCTTGCGCCGACAGGTAGGCGCGCATCCGCTCCATCTGGTCGTGATCGGCGCCACCGACCAGATAGACGAACTGGGCGTAGCCGCTACGCAGGACCGAGCGCCGGTTGATCAGCCCGCCTTCGTAGAACGGTCGGCTGAAGGCGAGCGTGCTCGACTTGGCGATGATGGTCTTGTCGAGATCGAAGAAGGCAGCAGGTCGACCGGAGATCGGTGACATCGACGGCCTACCTCCCGATTCGTGTCGGCTCGTCCGGCGGTCCCTACGAGTGGGGCGCCACGGCGCCGTGCTGAGATTTCGGGCCTCCGCACCGAGCATACGGCTCTGACATGGCAGTTTGCGTCAGGCCGCGGACCCAGGAGTATGGTGAAAGCGAGCCAGCGGCATCCCCCCTCGTCGCTGGAACCACGCAGGTCGATTCCATCCCCCCCGGAATCGCGACCTGCTCTGCGGCCCCCGGTACCCCCCACCGGGGGCCGCCTCTCGTCCTGGGGTCGGACGGCGCGGTGCGCCTGGGCCGCGCCTGGTGAGACGTTCTCCACAGTCGTACACCGTCTGGGCAGCCGTCCACAGATCCTCCGGCCAGGAACCGCCGAGCCGCCCTGCGAAGCAACCTGGCGGTATGAACACGTCGCCGCCATCGCCGTCGTCCCCGGGTGGTCCGCTCCTGGTCACCGCAGACCCCGGACTGCGTGATCGTGTCCTGCTGCTTTGCGCCGCTGCGGGAGCGACGGCGGAGGTCGTCGACCCGACGGATCCGGGCCACGACGTCCGGAGTCGATGGCGTGTCTCGTCCTGCGTGCTGCTCGGCCCCGATGCGGTCGGCTTGCTCGCGGTCGACCAGCCCTTCATGCGCCGAGCCGACGTCGCGATCGTCAGCGACCGCGAGAATCCGACGATCTGGCGCGACGCCGTGACGACCGGCGCGGACCGGGTCATCCTGCTGCCCGCCGGCCAGGACGACTTGGTGAGCTGGCTGGCCGACACCGTCGACGGCGTCGCACAGGCGCGTGTCATCGCCGTCGTGGGAGCCCGAGGCGGCGTCGGTGCATCGACGTTTGCTACCAGCCTGGCGGTCTGTGCCGCCCGCGCGGGACCTGTCTGCCTGATCGACGCAGATCCGCTCTCTGGTGGTCTCGAGCTCGTGCTGGGCAGCGAGGACGTCGAAGGTCTTCGCTGGCCGGAGGTGTCGCTCAGTCAAGGGCGCTTCAGTGCCTCCGCACTCCGCACGGCGTTGCCGAACCACCGCGGGGTGACGCTGCTGTCCTGGTCGCGCGGCGCCGCCTCGCCGGTCTCGGCCACGACCATGCGGTCGATGGTGGGTGCAGCGGGGCGGTCCTTCGCCGATGTCGTCCTCGACCTGCCGCGGGTGCTCGATCCCGCGGCAGTCGAGGCAGTTGCCGCGGCCGGACACGTGCTGCTCGTCGCCACCAACGACGTTCGCTCGGCAGCCGCGGCGTCGGTCCTGGTCCCGCTGGTGAGGGCCTACGCGCCGGATGTCTCGGTAGTCGTGCGCACGACCCGGGCCGGGGCGGCTGCACCGGAGACGTTCGCCGCAGCTGTTCGGCTTCGCCTTGCGGGGACGGTTCCGACCCGGCGCTCGGTGACCCGGAGCATCGACGAAGGATGCGGACCGCCGGGTCGGGGAGTCCTGATGCGTCGGTGTGGTGAGATCCTCGCCGGTCTCCGTCAGCCCGATCCGCGATGAACGCACTCGAACCAGCGGTCTTGGACCGGGTCCGGACACGGCTGGCCGAGGCAGGTGCCGATGGGTCAGCGCGTGATGTGGCGGACGCGCTTCGCGCCGAGGGCCGGTTGCTCAGCGATGCCGCCGTGCTCGACGTCTTCCACGCTCTGCGTCGCGACAGCCACGGAGCGGGTCTGCTCGATCCACTCCTCAGCCTGGCGGATGTGACAGATGTGCTCGTCAACGGTCCCGACGAGGTCTATGTCGACACAGGCGCCGGACTGACGCGGACCGACGTCCGGTTCCAGGACGACGCGGCCGTACGGCGCCTCGCCCAACGTCTCGCCGCGTCAGCCGGGCGACGCCTCGACGACGGCTGCCCCTACGTCGACGTGCGGATGGACGACGGCACCCGCCTTCATGCTGTGCTCGCGCCGTTGGCCCGCCCCGGTACCTGCCTGTCGCTTCGAGTGCCGGCCCGACGGATGCTGACCCTGGATGCGCTGGTACGTGCCGGCACGGTGCATGAGGCCGCCGCCGTCGTGCTGCGCGATCTGATCACCGCCCGCCTTGCCTTCGTGGTCACCGGGGGTACCGGCAGCGGCAAGACCACTCTGCTGAACGCTCTACTTTCCCTGGTCGATCCTCGCGACCGCATCGTGATCGTCGAGGACGCCGGCGAGCTACGTCCTTGCCACCCGCACGTCGTGAGTCTGGAGGCGAGGCAGCCCAACGTCGAAGGAGCCGGTGAGATATCGCTCCGCACGTTGGTTCGACAGTCCCTGCGGATGCGTCCGGATCGCCTGGTGGTGGGGGAGGTACGCGGAGCGGAGGTGGTGGAGTTGTTGGCGGCGATGAACACCGGCCACGACGGCGGATGCAGCACCGTGCACGCGAACTCCGCGACAGACCTGCCCGCCCGGTTCGAAGCCCTCGGGGTGGCCGCCGGGCTGAGCCGTTCTGCCGTGCATGCCCAGCTGTCGGCAGCTGTCGACGTGGTCCTGCACCTTCGCAGAGACGCGCAGGGCGTGCGTCGCCTGACCGAGCTAGCGGTCGTGACACGGGACCAAAGCGGGTTCGTATCCGTACAGACGGCCGTGGAGTTCCGACCTGGGCAGGCACCGCAGCTCGGCGTCGGAGCCGAACGCTGGGACGCCCTCCTGGAGCCCTCCGACCGATGAGTCCCCTCGCCCTCTCGGTGGCGCTCGCGGCTTCGACAGCCTGGGCGCTCGCGGCCCGGACCTCCCGATGGGGCTCGACACCGTCGGCGCAGCGCGGTCGCTACCCGACCCTGCTCGCGGTCGCCGGGGGCGTCGTCACGGCCGTGTTCGTCCTCGGTCCGTGGATCGGTGCGTACGCCGTCGGGGCAGGTCTCGTCGGTCTGGCCGTGCGGCGGCTGGTTGGCGACGCACGCCACCGGCAGGTCCGCCGGCACCGGCAGGGTGCCGTGATCGAGCTGTGCGACGCCCTCGCTGCCGAGCTCCATGCCGGGTTGCCGACACGGCATGCCATCGCGTGGGCTTGTCACGACGACCCGCACTGGTCGGTCATCACCACCGCTGCCCGCCTCGACGGCGACGTCGGCGCGGCACTGCGGACCGGTGCCGAACGACCCGGTGCTCGCGGTCTGCTGGCCGTGGCCGCCGCGTGGGACGTGTCGGCGCGCTCCGGAGCAGGCCTCGCCGGAGTCCTCGACCGAGTCGCCGGCGCGCTTCGTGACGAACAGGATGCCAGTGTCGAGGTGGCGGCCTCGCTGGCTCCAGCCCGGGCCACCGCGAAGTTGCTCGCGGGGCTCCCAGTGTTCGGGCTCGGGCTGGGAGCGTCGATGGGCGCACGACCGCTGGACTTCCTGCTGGGGACCGGACTCGGTCTGTGCTGTCTGGCCATGGGGGTCGGGTTGGCCCTGGGCGGCGTGCTGTGGGTCGAGCGTCTGGCCGACGCGGCAGAGATCTGACATGGCGGAAGCGCTCGCGGTGCTCATGGCCGCGCTGGCGGGGTGGCTGGTCGCACCGCCCGGTTCGGGGCACGCGCTGCCCCGCGACCTGTACCGGGACCTCGACAGCGGCAGCCGCACCAGCACGGGCAAGTCTCGCCATGATCTGGGCCGGACCGCGGCGTCATTCGTCGAGGGGGACGGCCGGCGGATGGTGGTGTGTGTCCTGGCGTGTGCCGTGACCGGTGCGGTCGTGGCCGACGTCCTCGGCCTGGTGGCGGGGGCTTGCTGTGGCGTGGTGCTGAGTCGTGCTCTGGGGCGCCTCGAGTCGCCGGGGGTGGCCCGTGAACGCGAGGCCGTCGCGCGCGACCTCCCGCTGGCCATCGACCTGCTGGCCGCGTGCAGCGACGTCGGCCTACCGGTCCAGGCGGCGTTGCCGCACGTCGCGACGGCGGTCGGGGGTCCGCTGCGGCGGCGCTTCGAGACGATCTCGTCCCGGTGGGCCTTGGGCGCGTCGTCGATCGAGGTATGGCAGCAGGTCGCCGATGACCCATTGTTGCGACGACTCGGTGCCGCGATGATCCGGTCGCACCGGTCCGGTGCTCCGTTGGCGGCGACTCTGGAGCGGTTGGGTGGGGACGTCAGACGTGAGCGCCGCGCTCTGGCCCAGGCGAAAGCCCGGTCAGTCGGGGTGCGGGTCGCGGCGCCGCTGGCCGTGTGTTTCCTGCCGGCGTTCATGCTGATCGGCGTCGTACCCACCGTCGTCGGCGGGTTCACCCATCTCATCGGGTGAGCCGTCATCCCCAACTCTGCGGGCTGCCGGCGGTCATCAACAGATTGTCTGCGTTCTCCCTCCGGTGCCTTCGACACCGCTTGTCTGGTCAGGACCTATCCACCGTTGCCGACGTCGGCGACGTACCCGAAGGGACCGTCCATGACCCGCACCCGCCCACTCCACTTCCGAATCACCCGCCGCTTCGTGGCTCCGGATCGCGACGAGGCTGGGATGAGCACCGCGGAGTACGCCGTCGGAACCGTCGGAGCCTGCGGCTTCGCCGGCCTCCTCTACCAGCTGTTGACCTCCGACTTCGGGCGCAACCTGTTGCAGGGTCTGTTCGACAAGGTCCTCGGTCTGCTGCCGTTCTGAGCTCCAACGACCGGGTGGGCGGCGGCCCACCCGGTCACGACGAAGGGAGCGCGATGCCGGGGAATGACGCCGGCCGCGGCCACCGGCACGACGAGAGCGGAAGCGTGACTGCTGAGGCGGCGATCGTGCTGCCCCTGATGGCGGTGTTCGTACTGGCCCTGGTGTGGATGATCTCGCTGGGCATTACCGAGGTCCGAGCCGTGGACGCTGCGCGCGACGCAGCCCGTGAGATCGCCCGCGGCGGCGACGACGCAGCAGCGGTCGCTGCTGCGCGCGACACCGTGCCCGAGTCCTCGACGGTGCGAGTCGACCACGGCACTGAGGACGTCGCCGTTGTGGTGACCGTCCGGCAGCAGCCCCCCGGTTGGCTGTTGCTCCCGGTCCCGGACGTCGATGTGCACGCCTCGGCCACGGTCCGGACCGAAGCAGATGGGTCGCGGTGAGGCAGCGGTGAGGCAGCGGTGAGGCAGCGGTGAGGCAGCGGTGCCAACGCGGCTACGCGACCGTCTGGGCAGCGGGCTGGATGGCCGTCTGTCTGAGCGTGACGTGGCTGGTTCTCCTGCTGGTCGTCGCCGTGGCCCGACAGCACCACCTGGACGGCGCCGCAGACCTGGTGTCACTGTCTGCGGCGGCGGCGCAGCAGCGCGGTCGAGACCCGTGCACCACGGCAGCCGACATCGCGGCGGCCAACGCGGTGCGACTGGTGGATTGCTCGGTGCGCGGCGTGGACGTCGTCGTGCGGGTCGGCGACACCGTTCGCCTGCCGATCGGGATAACGCTCGGCCTGACGAGCAGCGCTCGGGCCGGCCCGGACTAACGAGTGGCTCCCAGGCGCGGCACTAGCGCTCGCGGGGGGTGGAGTCGAAGTGGTCGTCGGAGTCGACGTGGCGCCCGGACTCGTCGACATCCGTGGAGGTCGGTGCGGTGGAGTCGTCGACCGACCGCGTTCCCTCGGCCCCTCGACCACGGCGAGTCGAGGTCTCGTTGTGTGCGGCCCGGTCACGCAGTTCCTTCATCTCGTGCCGGCGTTCCCGCGAGCGGTGCAGCCCCCGGCGGAGCAGCCAGAGACCGACCATGGCGAGCAGCAATGCGCCGGCGCCGGCGAGGAACATGCCGGTACCGTCGGTGTCGACGGTGTACGACCCGATCTTGAACGAGACGGGGTCCCCACCACGGGCGATCGCGATCACGGCGATGGCCGCGACGGCAAGAAGGACCAAGAGGCCGAGGACGATCATGTGTGCGACTCCTCTCGAGCCCGTGGGCTCGTCCGTCCCCCGATGGCTGACCCGCTCACCGTAGCGAGGTCAGCCGTGGTCCGCGAGGAGAGCGTCGAGCAGCAGGATCGCCCCACGCTTGTCGAGCGGGTTGTTACCGTTGCCGCACTTGGGTGACTGCACGCACGACGGACAGCCCTCGTCGCAGCCGCAGGCGGCGATGGCCTCACGAGTCGCCGTGAGCCATTCCACGGCCGTGTCGAAGCCGCGCTCCGCGAAACCCGCCCCGCCGGGATGGCCGTCGTACACGAACACCGTCAGCAGCCCGGTGTCCTCGTGCAGCGCCGTCGACACGCCCCCGATGTCCCATCGGTCGCAGGTGGCGAACAGTGGCAGCAGGCCGATCGAGGCGTGCTCCGCCGCGTGCGCGGCACCGGGGACGTCGCGAGGGTCGACACCACTGGCCTCGATCTGCTCCTTGGTGAGCGTCCACCAGACCGCCTTCGTCTGGAGCTGTCGGGCCGGCAGGTCGAGGGGTTCCTCACCGAGCACCTCCCCGGTCGCGGACCGCTTCTTGAGGTAGGACACGATCTGCGACGACACCTCGACTGATCCGAACGTCAGCGTGGCGTCGCCCCACGGCGCCACCAAGTGCGTGCCCAGGATCGTGATGTCGGTCAGGTCGCGGGCACTTGTGGAGTAGTCCAGATCCGCGGTCTCGACGACCGCCACCCCTTCGTCGTGGTCGAACGACTTGACCAGGTAGGTCTGGCCGAAGTGGATGTAGACCGCACCGGTGTGCACCGTGGCGTGCGCCGACGAGGCGTCGACGGTCCCGACCAGCCGACCGGTGGACCCCTCGACGATGCGCACCGGAGAGCCCCCGGTCGAGCGGATGTCGGCCAGGTCGCATGCCCGTTCGCGACGGGTCCAGAACCAGCCCCGGGACCGCCGTCGCAGGTATCCCGCCTCGACCAGCGACGCGACGATGGCCCCGACGTCGCCGCTGAACGTCGCGAAGTCGTCCTCGGTCAGCGGGATCTCCTGGGCCGCCGCGCACAGGTGCGGAGCCACGACGTACGGGTTGCCGGGATCGAAGACGTTGGCCTCGACCGGTGCTCCGAGCAATGCCTCCGGATGCGTGACCAGATAAGTGTCCAGCGGGTCGTCGCGCGCGACCAGCACACCGAGGCCGCCTTGCGCCTCACGGCCGGACCGGCCGATCTGCTGCCACATCGACGCGCGGGTGCCCGGGAAGCCGGCCATCACCACCGCATCCAGCCCGTCGATGTCGATCCCGAGCTCGAGCGCGTTCGTCGCAGAAACCGCCAGCAGGTCGCCCTCTTTCAACCGCTGCTCCAGCTCGCGGCGGTCCTCGGGGAGGTAGCCGCCACGGTACGGCGCCACCCGGCGGGCCAGGTCGGGGTCGACGTCATGCAGCCGAGCCTGGGTCTGCAGGGCCACGGTCTCCGCACCTCGACGGCTGCGCACGAACGCCAGGGTGCGGACACCGGCGGCGACCAGGTCAGCGACCAGATCGGCTGCCTCGAAGGACGCCGAACGGCGTACCGGCGCACCGTGCTCACCGGGCACAGTGGTCAGCGGAGGCTCCCACAAAGCCACCGCCGTCTGGCCCCGAGGCGACCCGTCGACATCGATCGGCGCAACGGGTACGCCGGCCAAGCGGCTCGCCGTCACCCCGGGATCCGCCGCGGTCGCCGAGGCCATCACGAACGTCGGCGTCGCGCCGTAGTGCGCGGCCACCCGGCGCAGCCGCCGCAAGATCTGGGAGACGTGAGCGCCGAACACGCCGCGGTAGTGGTGGCACTCGTCGACCACGACATAGCGAAGCGATCCCCAGAACAACGCCCACCGAGCGTGCGAGGGCAGCATCGTGCGATGCAGCATGTCGGGGTTCGTGAGCAGGAAGTTGCCGTGCTCGCGCGCCCAGTCACGTTCTTCGTGCGTCGAGTCACCGTCGTACGTCGTCGCGCGCACACCCGGTACGTCGAGGCCTCGCATGGCGCCGAGCTGGTCCTGCGCGAGCGCCTTCGTCGGCGACAGGTAGATCACGGTGTCGCCCCGTGCTCCGGGCCGATCGACGCTGCGCTCGATCGCCGACAAGGTCGGCAGCAGATAGGCCAGGGATTTGCCGGACGCGGTTCCGGTCGCGACGACCACGTGGTGACCCGACCAAGCCAGCTCCGCGGCGTCGGCCTGGTGACTCCACAGCGAGGTGACCCCGCGCGCGGTCAGCGCGTCGACGAGGTGACGAGAGGCCCACGACGGCCAGGGGCCGACGGTCGCGGCCCTGGGGGGCCTCAGCTCGAGGTGCGTGAGCCGGTCCTGCCGGGACTGGCCCGCGGCAAGGCGCAAGGCGACCGCCTCCGGGTCGAACACCTGCGCGGACCTGGTCACGATCCCTCATCCTCGCATCGGGCACCCACGCTCGCGCAGTCGTGGTTGAATGGGGCGCATCGAGGCCGCTCGGTGTACCGCTGCGGCCGCAGCAAGGGAGGCCTGCGTGGACCTGTCGTTGGACAACAGGACGAGCGGTGAACGCATGGTCGTCGACGTCGGTGGCGAGATCGACGTCTACACCGCACCCAAGCTCCGCGAGCGCCTGGTCGAGCTGATCAACTCCGGCCACTACCACCTGATCGTGAACCTCGAAGGCGTGGACTTCCTCGACTCCACCGGCCTCGGGGTCCTGGTGGGCGCGCTCAAGCGGGTGCGTGCACACGAGGGCTCGCTGCTGCTGGTATGTACCCAGGAGCGCTTGCTCAAGATCTTCCGGATCACCGGTCTGGCCAAGGTGTTCCCCATCTACGACTCGGTCGAAGCCGCCTCGTCGGCCTGACCCGCCCCTACCCGGCCGTTTCGGTTCCACCGTCCTGTCGCTAGACTCCGGCGGACTTGTCGGGGTGTGAGCGGCATCACCGCCGCGTCGTGACGGGTCCAGATCACTTGTACATCGTCGTGCGCTGCTTGCGTGCGCACGAAAACGGAGCCCGATGGGCTCGATGGAGGTAGCGGATGTCCGGGCTCAGCCTCGCCGCCAGCGGCGCGGAGGTGTCGCTCTCCGGCGGCAACATCACTTTCGTGGTCATCGTGGCCGCCATCGCCGTCGTGGCGTTGGCGATGGCCTACATGTTCCGTCAGGAAGTCCTCGCCGCAGACGAAGGCACCGAGAACATGAAGCGGATCGGGCTGGCGGTCGAAGAGGGCGCACAGGCCTATCTGACCCGGCAGTTCAAGACGCTGGCAGTGTTCGCCGTGATCGCCTTCCTGCTGCTCTTCATCCTCCCTGGCGACGCGGGGATCCGGATCGGGCGCTCGGTCTTCTTCGTCATCGGCGCCGGATTCTCTGCGGCGATCGGCTATCTCGGCATGTCGCTCGCCGTGAAGTCCAACGTCCGCGTCGCGGCCGCCGCGCAGACCGTCGGGCGTGACCCGGCCATGCGCGTGGCGTTCCGCACCGGAGGCTTCGTCGGCATGATGACGGTGGGCCTCGGCCTGCTCGGCGCATCGCTTGTCGTGCTCCTTTACAAGAGCGACGCGCCCGACGTGCTCGAGGGCTTCGGCTTCGGCGCAGCCCTGCTCGCGATGTTCATGCGTGTCGGTGGCGGCATCTTCACCAAGGCTGCCGATGTCGGCGCCGACCTGGTCGGCAAGGTCGAGCAGAACATCCCCGAGGACGACCCGCGCAACGCCGCCACGATCGCTGACAACGTCGGCGACAACGTCGGTGACTGCGCCGGTATGGCGGCCGACCTGTTCGAGTCCTACGCCGTCACCTTGGTGGCCGCGCTGATCCTCGGAAAGGCCGCCTTCGGCGCCGAGGGCCTGGTGTTCCCGCTGATCGTTCCCGCGATCGGCGCGCTGACGGCGATCGTCGGCGTCTACCTCTGTCGGCCCCGTGTCGGTGAGGGCGGCCTCACCACGATCAACCGTGCGTTCTACATCTCGGCCGCGATCTCGGCGGTCCTGTGCACGATCGGGGCCTTCAGCTACCTGCCCGGCTCGTTCGGCGAGCTGACCGACGCCACCGGCGCGACCAGCGCCCTGGACTCGTTCTTCCTGCAGAACTCCGCGGTTGCTGACGGAGACCCCCGGGTGATCGCCTCGGTGGCGGTGATCATCGGCATCGTGTTGGCCGCGTTGATCCTTGCACTCACCGGCTACTTCACCGGGACCGAGTACCGCCCGGTCAGGGACGTCGGCAAGACCGCGCTCACCGGACCGGCAACCGTCATCCTGTCCGGTCTGTCGGTCGGGTTCGAGTCCGCCGTCTACACGGCGCTGGTCATCGGGGCCGCCGTCTACGGCGCGTTCTTGTTGGGCGGTGGCGCCGTGGTGGTGTCGTTGTTCGCCGTCGCGCTGGCTGGATGCGGCTTGCTCACCACGGTCGGCGTGATCGTGGCGATGGACACCTTCGGCCCGGTCTCCGACAACGCGCAGGGCATCGCGGAGATGTCGGGCGACGTTGACGAGACCGGCGCGGGGATCCTCACCGAGCTCGACGCGGTCGGCAACACCACGAAGGCGATCACCAAGGGCATCGCGATCGCCACGGCCGTGTTGGCCGCGACGGCGCTGTTCGGCTCGTTCACCGATGCGGTGGCGACCGCGGCCAAGGACTCCGGTGCGCTGGACTTCCCGTCGGGGCCGCCTGATCACGTGGACGCCGTGCTCGCACAGCTCGGTGTGCTGAACGTGGCAAACCCGGCGAACCTGGTCGGCCTCCTGATCGGCGCGTCGGTCGTGTTCTTGTTCTCCGGCCTCGCGATCAGCGCTGTCGGCCGCGCGGCCGGAGCGGTCGTGTTCGAGGTACGTCGCCAGTTCCGCGAGATCCCCGGGATCATGGAGGGCACCGGTCGACCGGAGTACGGCAAGGTCGTCGACATCTGCACCCGCGACTCGCTGCGTGAGCTCGCCACACCAGGACTGCTTGCCATCCTGGCTCCCATCGCGGTCGGCTTCGGTCTCGGCGCGGCGCCACTGGGCGCCTACCTGGCCGGAGCGATCGGAACCGGCACCCTGATGGCGGTGTTCCTGGCCAACTCCGGTGGCGCCTGGGACAACTCCAAGAAGCTCGTCGAGGACGGCAACCACGGCGGCAAGGGCTCGCTGGCTCACGAGGCCACGATCATCGGTGACACCGTGGGTGACCCGTTCAAGGACACCGCCGGGCCGGCGATCAACCCACTGCTGAAGGTGATGAACCTGGTGTCGCTGCTGATCGCGCCGTCGGTGATCGCGCTGTCCGTCGGCAAGGACGAGAACGACCCGTTGCGGATCCTGATCGCGGTGGTTGCCGCACTCGGGATCGCTGTCGCTGTCTACGTGTCCAAGCGCCGTCCGATCGCGATCGGTGACGCCGACACGGAGGCGGTCCAGACGGCGCCGTCCAACACAGTCTGACCCTTGCTGAGTCGCCAGGTCCCGATCTGGCGACTCAGCAGGTCTGGTCTGGCGAGCCGGCGTACCAGGGCCGCCTGCTCCGGCGCAGCGTGAGGACGATGTGCCGCGCGGGTCACTAGGATCAGGTGGTTCCGCCTGACCCGGCTCGAGAAGGAGCATTCCCTGTCCCGCACGGTCTTCCTGCATGTCGGCGTCGCCAAGACCGGCACGACGTACCTCCAGCGGCTGCTGTTCGCGAATCGCTCGTTGCTGAGGTCCAACGGAGTCCTGTATCCCGGCGAGCGCCCGGCCGCGCACTTCCTGGCATCGATGGACCTGCGCGAGTCCGGGTTCGGGGGCCATGAGTACCCGGGTGCGAAGGGAATGTGGGACAAGGTCACTCGCGAGACCAACCAGTTCACTGGGACCGCCGTGATCTCGCACGAGACGCTCGCACGGTGCCGCCGACGCGTCATCCAGCGGGCCGTCGACGGCTTCGGCACCGACGATATCCGCGTCGTCCTGACCACGCGCGACCTGGGGCGGCAGATCCCGGCCGTATGGCAGGAGAACGTCAAGAACCGCAACGCACAGACTTATGCGGAGTTCCTCGCCGAGGTGCTCGCGGGTGCGCCGGACCAGGGAGCTTCCGACGCGAAACGACCGGCGCGGGGTTTCTGGCGCCCGCAGCACCTTCCCGACCTGGTACGCCGCTGGGCCAAGGTCGTCGGCGTGGACAACGTCGTGGTCGTCACCGTTCCCCCGTCCGGCGCGCCCCGAAACGAGCTGTGGAACCGGTTTGCCGACGCCGTCGAGCTCCCTGACCTGCCCTACACGTTCGACCTCAGCAGCGACAACGTCTCGCTCGGTGCGACGGAGGCGGAGCTGCTGCGACGGATGACGGCGTACGTGCCCGATGACGTCGACTGGCCGCGTTGGGAGACGCGGGTCAAGCGCCGCTTTGCCGAGCGCACGCTGGCTCCGCTGGGTGGTCAGCCCAGGACCGTCGTACCCGAGTCCGCCCATGGTGCGGTCGGGGCGGTGGCGGAACGGATGATCGCGCGGATCGAGCGACAAGGCGTCCGGGTGGTCGGCGACCTCGACGACCTGCGTCCGAGGTTCGAGGAGGCGACCGGCCCGCAGCCCGACGAGGTCGGCGACGCGGAGCTGCTGAGATCGGCCCTGCGCGTGCTCGGGCCGATGGCGAGCGCGCCGCCCGAGAAGGGGCCGCCCTCCAAGCTGCGCCGTCCGGGACTGGTGGAGCGAGTGCGTGGCGGGCTCCGGCGCAATGGTTGAGCGCGTCTACCTTCACATCGGGGCGCCGAAGACCGGGACGACCTATCTCCAACGGGCGCTCGGGATGAACCGCGAGCCGATGCAGGACGCTGGAGTCCTCTACCCGCGCGGCGCGGCCGACGCGCACCACGTGGCGGTGTGGGACCTGCGCGAGCTGTGGGAGGAGCGCGAGACCTCCCCGAAGATTCGTGGTGCGTGGCAGCGCACCGTCGACGAGGTGCTCTCCTGGCCGGGACCGGGCGCGCTGCTGTCGAGTGAGCTCTTCGTGTACGCCGACGAGGCCCAGGCGGCCAGGGCGCTGGGCAGCTTCTGTGACGCGGACGTGCACGTCATCTACACCGCGCGCGACCTGGTGCGCCAGGTCCCAGCTGTATGGCAGGAACGGTTGAAGAACCAGCGGACGATGCCCTATGAGCAGTTCGTCGCCGACGTGATCGGGCCGGCCAAGACGGGGATGGCCAAGGGTTTCTGGAATGCGCAGGACACGCCGGTGGCGTTGCAGCGCTGGTCTCAGGGGCTGCCGGCGGATCGAGTCCATGTCGTGACCACGCCGTCGTCCGGATCGGCACCTGGCCTGCTGTGGAACCGTTTCATGTCCGTGATCGGGCTGGACGGGCCGGCGTACCAGGTCGACGTTCCCGCCGTGAACACCTCGATGGGCATCGTCGAGGCCGAGGTGCTGCGTCGGCTCAACAAGCGGCACGCCCAAGACATCGGGCCTGTGACCTACCGCAAGGTCTTCCGCAACGGGCTGTTCGACGTCTTGGCGGACGTGGTCCCGGACAAGGTCAAGATCGTCCTCACGCCGGACGAGCACAACGCGCTGGTCGCCCGCGGCCGGACGATCAGTGAGGGGATCCGGACAGCTGGCTACGACGTCGTGGGTGAGCTCGACGACCTGGTTCCCGAGACGATGGCTGCCGCCGCGTCGTCGGCCACGGCTCGTCGCCCCGTCGACGTCACCCAGGCGGAGGTGGTCGACACGCTGCTCGACGTCGTCAACGCGCTGCTCGTACAACGACTCGACAGGTCACGCCGCAAGCAGCCCTGACCCCGCTCGCTCCGCTGATCGAGCCGAGCCCGCTGATCGAGCCGAATCCGCTGATCGAGCCGAATCCGCTGATCGAGCCGAATCCGCTGATCGAGCCGAATCCGCT
>JBBSPA010000052.1:0-32090 GCA_038259225.1 Propionibacteriales bacterium | reverse complement strand
GCCCGGGCGGCCCCCCGCTACTGGCGCCCCCGTCCAGGACTACCCCCCGCACGACACCTCCCCGGCCCCCCATTTCGCGGAAATGCGGAGGGGGTTGTCGGGGGTTGGGGGTCGGGAGGTCGGGTCAGTGGCCGCCGAGCAGGGGCGCCATCGTCCGGGCTATCCGCGACGGCTTGCCCGTCCTTGCCTCCTCGCGGTCAGCCACCGACATCGCCCGCAGGCCCGCGTTGACCCCGAGCCACCGCAGCGGCTCCGGTTCCCAGCGACGGGAGCGGTGATTGACCCAAGGGAGCCGGACCAGGTCTGAGGGCCTGCCGGCGATCAGGTCAGCCAGCGTGCGACCGGCAAGGTTGGTCGTGGTGACGCCGTCGCCGACGTAGCCGCCGGCCCAGCCGATCCCGGTCTCACGGTCCAGCCCGACCGAGGCCATCCAGTCTCGCGGGACGCCGAGTGGCCCACCCCAGGCGTGCGTAAAACGCACGTCGCGCAGCGCCGGTAAGATCTCGGTCAACGTGCTCCGTAGCCCGGCGAAGACCTTCTCCTCCCGGTCGAAGTCGGGCGAGACCGACGAGCCGAAGTGGTACGGCGCTCCGCGGCCCCCGAAGACAACCCGGCCATCGGCCGTGCGCTGACCGTAGATGATCAGGTGGCGCTGGTCGGTGAACGTCGGTGCGTCAGCCAGCCCGATCTTGTCCCACAGCGGGTCGGACAACGGCTCTGTGGCCACCACGAGGGAGTAGATCGGAGCCACCGCGCGCCGAAGGCCAGGAATCCGCGCGGTGTACCCCTCGGTGGCCCGGATCACGTGATCCGCCCGGACCACTCCGTGTGAGGTCCTGACGAGGCTGGGGGCAATGCCGATGACAGAGGTCTGCTCGTAGATCGTGGCACCCCGCGCCTCGACCGCTCGCGCCAGTCCCCGGGCAAGCTTCGCCGGATGGATGCGTGCGCAGTGTGGCGTGTACGTCGCACCGAGCGCGTCCGGGACCTGGGCGACCTGTGCGGACTCCGGTGCCGACAACAGACGCAGGTCGTCCTCGGCATCGCCCCAGGCATGCGCCTCCTCCACCTCAGCAGCCGCACGCGCGAGCTGGCTCGGTGTCCTGGCGAACGACACCGTGCCCCCTCGATGGAAGTCGCAATCGATCGCTTCTGCGTCGAGGACCTGCTCGATGGCCCCGATGCTGGCGCGCATCGCGGCCACTTGGCGGTTCGCGGCGTCGCGCGACGAGCCTGGCAGACACGACAAGGCGTCTCGGGAGGTCGGGAACAGGGCCGAGGCCCAGCCGCCGTTGCGACCCGATGCCCCGAAACCCGCGACCTCCTGCTCGATCACCGCGACGCGCAGGCTCGGATCGCCCGTAGTGAGGTAGTACGCCGTCCACAGGCCGGTGAAGCCGGCGCCGATGATGGCCACGTCCACGTCGAGATCACGGGGTAGGGCCGGGCGGGGGGCGAAGTCGTCCTCGCAGGTGGCGTGCCACAAGGACAGGTTGGTGTAGCTCGACACGACGCCTACCGGACTCCCCAGGAGTAGGTCTGCTTGTGCAGCTTGAGGTAGACGAAGGACTCGGTGCTGCGGATGCCGTCGATCGCCCTGATTTGCTTGGACAGCAGGTCGAGGAGGTGGTCGTCGCTCTCGCAGACGACCTCGACCATCAAGTCGAAGGAGCCGGCCGTCACGATGACGTAGTCGACCTCGGCCATCGTGGACAGGGCCGCCGCGATCGGTTCGAGATCTCCCTCGGCGTGGATGCCGATCATGGCCTGCCGGGCAAAGCCGAGCTGGAGCGGATCGGTGACGGCGACGATCTGCATCACCCCACTGTCCAGCAGGCGCTGGACCCGCTGCCGCACCGCGGCTTCGGAGAGCCCGACCGCCTTGCCGATAGCGGCATACGGCATTCGTCCGTCTTTCTGGAGCTGCTCGATGATGCCCTTCGAGACGTCGTCCAGCACGGAGGGGGTGCCGTTGTTGCGGTGGGCCACGTCGCCCATCTTGCTGGCGATACCCTGGGTAATGCAAGCGTAACGCTTCAGATTCCGTCGCGATTTGATCTCTTGTCAACGGAATCCCTTGTCCCGATCGAGGTATTCTGACAAGATCCACCGCAACTGGAATCCGCCCTCTGGAGGTACTCCGTCATGCCCCATCCGCACCTCTCCCCGCCTGTGAGTCGCAGAGGTTTCATCCAGGGGGCATCGTTGTCAGCCTTGGCGCTGGGCGGCGCAGGTCTGTTGTCTGCGTGCGGCACGGGCGGTGCCAAGGTCGACCAGAGCACGTGCACGAGCTCGGATCTGAGCGCCGAGCAGAAGGACATCAACTTCTCGAACTGGATCGGGTACGTCGACCCGGTCAAGGCCAAGGACACCTCGACCCTGGAGAAGTTCGAGCAGCAGACCGGGATCACGGTCAACTACAAGACCGACGTCAACGACAACGAGTCGTTCTTCTCCAAGGTGTCCCCGCAGCTGCAGTCCTGCAAGTCCACGGGGCGTGACGTGTTCGTGGTGACCGACTGGATGGCGGCCCGGATGATCGACCTGGGCTGGATCCAGAAGCTGGATCACTCCAAGATGCCCAACGTCGACGCCAACCTGATCAAGTTCCTGAAGTCGCCTGACTGGGACCCGAACCGGGACTACAGCGTCCCGTGGCAGAGCGGCATGACCGGCATCTGCTACAACTCCGAGCTCACCGATCCCGTCACCAACTTCAAGGACCTGCTCACTCGCCCCGACCTCAAGGGAAAGGTCGAGCTGCTCACGGAGATGCGCGACACGATGCTCTTCATGCTGCTCCTGCAGGACAGCAATCCCGAGGACTTCACCGACGCCGAGTTCTCCTCCGCGATCGACGCCCTGCAGGGCTACGTCGACAACGGCCAGATCCGCCGGTTCGCCGGCAACGACTACGTCGACGACATGAAGTCCGGGGACATCGTGGCGTGCGAAGCCTGGAGCGGCGACGTGATCAACCTGCTCGGCGGAGGGAAGTACAAGTGGCTCCCGCCGGAGGAGGGCTTCGCGTTGTGGACCGACAACATGCTGGTGCCGAACAAGGCGGAGCACAAGACGAACGTCGAGGACCTGATGAACTTCTACTACGACCCGGTGAACGCGGCGAAGCTGGCCGCCTGGAACTACTACTTCTGCCCGGTCGTGGGTGCCCAGCAGGAGATCGGGCAGTTCGACAAGTCCGCAGTCGACAGCAAGTTCATCTTCGTCGATGACAAGACGCTCCAGACCGGATACCTTTTCATGGCCCTGAGCAGTCAGCAGGAGAAGGATTACGGACGTCAGTTCAACCAGGTCATGGGCGGCTGACACCACTGCGGCGTGAAGCGAGAGGCGACATGACCGAGAATCCAACATCAAGCACATCTCGGACCGCCGGCGAGGACTTGCGCCTGGAGAACGTCACGAAGCGCTTCGGTGACTTCGTGGCCGTCGACGACCTGACGCTCACGGTGCCCAAAGGCTCGTTCTTCGCCTTGCTCGGCCCCTCGGGGTGCGGCAAGACGACAACCCTGCGGATGGTCGCCGGACTCGAGGAACCGACGATCGGTCAGGTCTTCATCGGCGACCAGGACATCACCGGCCTGCGGCCGTACAAGCGCCCGGTGAACACCGTCTTCCAGTCCTACGCGTTGTTCCCGCACCTGACGATCTTCGAGAACGTCGCCTTCGGCCTGCGCCGACGTGGTGTCAAGGACTACAAGCAGAAGACCCAGGCGATGCTGGAACTGGTCCAGCTCGAGCCGTACGTCGCGCGCAAGCCCGCCCAGCTCTCCGGCGGCCAGCAGCAGCGGGTGGCCCTCGGGAGGGCGCTCATCAACGAACCCGGCGTGCTGCTGCTCGACGAGCCGCTTGGTGCCCTCGACCTCAAGCTGCGACGGCAGATGCAGATCGAGCTGAAACGGATCCAGACCGAGATCGACGTGACGTTCGTGCACGTCACCCACGACCAGGAAGAAGCCATGACGATGGCCGACACCATCGCGGTGATGAACCACGGCGTGATCGAGCAGATGGGGGCGCCCGGCGACCTCTACGAGAATCCCGAGACGACGTTCGTTGCGAACTTCCTCGGCCAGTCCAACCTGATCAGCGCCGATGTGATCGACCCGGCCGGCCAGACCGTCGTGGTCGACTGCCACGGCCAGAAGGTAGGCATCGACGCATCCCGTTCGCACACCGACGAGGGCAAGGGCTGGCTCGGCGTACGCCCGGAGAAGATCTTCATCAGCCCCGCAGGGTCAGAGGACCACGAGGGCTCGAACGCGTTGAAGGGCGGTCGCATCAGCGACGTCAGCTTCGTCGGCGTCAGCACGCAGTACCTGGTCAGGATGCCCTGGGACCAGGAGCTGATGGTCTTCGAGCAGAACACCGGTCAGCGGGCCCCGTTGAAGAACGGTGACGATGTCGACCTCGCGTGGTCGCAGGCGCACGCGTTCCTGCTCGATGCCGGACAGGACGCCCAGGCCGGCATGATGTCACCGGAGGACGCGGAGTGACCGAGGGCACGACAGCCCCTCCCGCCGCGCCGGTCGTGGACGGCGAGCGCGCCACCCGACGCGGCTGGGGCTGGCTGTTGCTCGTGCCCGGCATGTTGTGGCTGGCGGTCTTCTTCCTGTTCCCCACGGTCCAGCTCTTCTTCACCTCGCTGTACGACCCGAGTGGCTCGTTCGAGCAGGGCTACGCGATGACTTGGCACATCGGCAACTACGTGGATGCGATCAGGGACACGTGGAACCTCTTCGTGCGGTCCTTCATGTACGCCGGTATCGCCACCTTGATCTGCCTTGCCCTGGGCTACCCGTTGGCCTACGCGATCGCGTTCAAGGCCGGTCGGTGGAAGAACGTCATGCTCGTGCTGGTGATCGCGCCGTTCTTCACCAGCTTCTTGCTGCGGACGCTGGCCTGGCGGACGATCCTGGCGGACAAGGGACAGGTGACCAGCTTCCTGCAGACGATCGCGATCCTGCCCGACGACGGACGACTGCTCGCGACGCCGGTGGCGGTGATCGCCGGCCTGACCTACAACTTCCTGCCGTTCATGACGCTGCCGCTGTACGCCTCACTGGACAAGGTCGACCACCGCCTGATCGAGGCCGCCGGAGACCTGTACTCGAGCCCGTTCGCGGGCTTCCGCAAGGTGACGTTCCCGCTGTCTTTGCCCGGCGTGGTGTCCGGCACGCTGCTCTGCTTCATCCCGGCCTGTGGGGACTACATCAACGCCGAGTTCTTGGGCACCCCGAAGCAGTACATGGTCGGTAACCGGATCCAGTCGGCGTTCCTGATCGAGCACAACTATCCGTTGGCCGCAAGCCTGTCGCTGATCCTGATGGCGGTCGTGATCGTGATGGTGATCGCCTACGTCCGGCGGGCCGGGACGGAGGACCTGGTCTGATGACAACCGTCGCGACGCGTGAGCGGGTCGTCCCGCAGACCCGGACCGGGAAACCACATCGCCGTCCGGTCGGCAGGTGGATCTCCGACCACGTGATCTTGTTCGTCGGTATCGTCGTGCTGATCTACACCTTCGTACCGATCGGCTACATCTTCGCGCTGTCCTTCGTACAGGCCAACACGAGATCGGCAACCGCTCAGATCAACGCTGACAGCACGTTCACGCTCGGCAACTGGTCGTCGATCTGCGAACCCGCGGGGCTGTGCAGCTCCCTCAAGCTGAGCTTCCAGGTCAGCATCACCGCGACCCTGCTCGCTACGTTGCTCGGCACGTTGATGGCCTTTGCGCTGGTCCGTCATACGTTCCGAGGACGAGCCACGTCGAACCTGGTGATCTTCCTGCCGATGGCGACGCCCGAGGTCGTGATGGGCTCCTCACTGCTGGCGATGTTCGTGGCGTTGGGCTTCGACGGCCTACTCGGTTTCATCACGATCGTGATCGCGCACGTGATGTTCTGCCTGTCCTTCGTGGTCGTCACCGTCAAGGCGCGGCTGGTCGGCATGGACTCTCGGCTCGAGCAGGCCGCGATGGACCTCTACGCGAACGAGTGGCAGACGTTCCGGCTGGTCACGCTGCCGCTGGCGATGCCGGGCATCGTGGCGGCCTCGATGCTGGCCTTCTCGTTGTCCTTCGACGACTTCATCGTCACGAACTTCACGTCAGGCCAGTCGGTCACGTTCCCGCTCTACGTCTATGGCGCCAAGCTCAAGGACTTCCCGCCGCAGCTGTTCGTGGTGGGATCGCTGATGTTCCTGATCTCGCTCGTGGTCGTCGCCGGTGCCGAGCTCTGGCGCCGACGCCGGGCCAAAGCCTGACCGCTGCCAGCCCCAAGATCCGAGTCTGGCCATGCTCCAGCAGGGTGAGACTCGGATCGTTGCGCGGGGGGCTGATCAGATCTTGTTGCTGGCCTCGGTGAGCACTGCTCGGAGGATCTGCTCGATCTCGTCGAAGTGCTCCTGGTCGCAGATCAGCGGCGGTGACAGCTGGATGACGGGGTCTCCACGGTCATCGGCCCGGCAGTACAGACCGGCGTCGTAGAGCGCCTTGGAGAGGAAGCCGCGCAACAGCTTCTCGGCCTCGGCATCGTTGAACGTCTCCTTGGTGGCCTTGTCCTTGACCAGCTCGATGCCGTAGAAGTAGCCGTCGCCGCGGACGTCGCCGACGATCGGCAGGTCGTACAGCTTCTCCAAGGTGTTGCGGAACGCGTCCTGGTTGGCGAGCACGTGCTCGTTGACGTGCTCACGCTCGAAGATGTCGAGGTTGGCCATCGCCACCGCCGTCGAGACCGGGTGGCCGCCGAACGTGTAGCCGTGCGCGAAGGACGCGTCGCCCTTGGCGAACGGCTCGAACAGCCGGTCGGTGGCGATCATCGCCCCTAGAGGTGCATAGCCGGACGTCAGTCCCTTCGCGCAGGTGATCATGTCGGGCTGGTAGCCGTAGCGCTCGGAGCCGAACATGTGGCCGAGCCGGCCGAACGCGCAGATCACCTCGTCGGAGACGAGCAAGACGTCGTACTCGTCGCAGATCTCGCGGACCCGCTGGAAGTACCCCGGCGGCGGGGGGAAGCAGCCGCCGGCGTTCTGCACCGGCTCGAGGAACACCGCCGCCACGGTCTCGGCGCCTTCGTTCTCGATCGCGACCGCGATCTGGTCGGCGGCCCAGCGCCCGAACGCCTCGGGATCGTCGCCGTGGATCGGTGCACGGTAGATGTTGGTGTTGGGCACCCGGAACGTGCTCGGGACGAGCGGCTCGAACATCGCCTTGAGCGATGGGAGCCCGGTGATCGACAGCGCGCCCTGAGTGGTGCCGTGATACGCGATCGCGCGGCTGATCACCTTGTGCTTGGTGGGCTTGCCGGTCATCTTGAAGTATTGCTTGGCGAGCTTCCAGGCGGTCTCGACAGCCTCGCCGCCGCCGCTGGTGAAGAAGACCCGGTTCAAATCGCCCGGAGCGTAGGACGCCATCCGCGAGGCGAGTTCGATGGCATTTGGGTGGGCGTAGGACCACAGCGGCATGAAGGCCAGCTGCTGGGTCTGGCGCTGCGCCGCCTCGGCGAGCTCGGTGCGGCCGTGGCCGAGCTGGCTGACGAACAGACCGGCCAGGGCGTCGAGGTAGCGCTTGCCGTGTGCGTCGTAGATGTACGGGCCTTCGCCGCGGACGATGATCGGAACGTCGGCCGTCTCGTACGAGGACATCCGGGTGAAGTGCATCCACAGGTGGTCGCGCGCGGACTGCTGCAAGGCGGCATGGTCCATCCCGGCCGTGTCGGTGCTGGGCAGGCTCTGGTCGATCGTCATGGGTCCAGTCTGCCGTATGCACAGGAGGCAGATCAAGCGAATCCGTGGTCATATCTCCAAACGTCCTCCTCATGCGTGGCTAGAGGCCCCGAAAACAACGAAATCCGTTGCGCTCGGCTCCCTGCGGGTCGGCTCTGGGCGCCAGGCAACCTGCGTAGCCGTCCAGCCGGTCCTTGCTGACAGCGGGCCGACGTGGCCCGACGATCCAGGAGGACATGTGGCGAGACGGTTGGCGTTCGCGCGGTCCGCCCCGGAACCGGTACGGGAGAGAGCAGCGATGCGAGACGATGACCCGGTGAGTGGCGGGGGGACACGGGAGGGCTTCGAGCACTTCGTGGCCGCGCGGTCGGCGGGACTGCTTCGCACGGCGTACCTGCTTACCCAGGACAACCAGCTGGCCGAAGACCTGCTGCAGACATCGTTGGCCAAGGCCTGGCGATCCTGGGGGCGTATCGAGTCGCACCCCGAGGCGTACGTCCGCAAGATCCTCGTCAACACCTATGCCACCTGGTGGCGGCGCAAGTGGAACGGCGAACATCCCACCGAGTCGCTACCGGAGGCCGTCGACGCGAGGCGGGTGGCCGATGACACCAGTACGACGTTCGACGTCCGTGACGCACTGGCGCGTCTGCCGAAGCGGCAGCGGGCAGTCGTCGTGCTGCGCTTCTTCGAGGATCTGAGCGAGGCCGAGACCGCCCGGTTGCTCGAGTGCAGCGTCGGGACGGTCAAGAGCCAGACGAGCAAGGCCCTGGCCAAGCTGCGGGTCGATCCGAGTCTTGAGCAGCACGACGCAGACACCACCGAGGGGGTGGCACGATGAACATCGACGAGCTCAAGCAGAGCCTGGCCACGATCGCCGACGAGACGCAGGACCTGGGTGCCGGACAGCGGCTGGACGGGGTCGACCACAAGGCGGTGACGAACCGGCGGACGACGGTGCTCGCCACCTGCGCGGCCGCGGCCGTTGCCGTGGCTGCCGTCACGGTGGCCCCCTGGGTGCTGGGCCGTTCCGACGAGACCCAGCCCACCGAACGGACAGACTCACTACGGACCGTCAGCGACAACGGTGTGACCTTCTACAGCGAGCCGGGAGGAGCCAAGCTGATCGGGCGTGCTGTGGCCTCACCTGGGCAGGACAGTGTCACGGTGACCTTCACTCCGTCGACGGGCAACCTGATGTGGACGGACTTCTGCTACGACGCCGGCGTCAACGGGATCGACAAGGGTGCCGAGTTCGCGCTGGCGTTGAACGGCCACAGGCTGTCGTTCTCCACCTGCAGCGGCAAGCCGGAGGGCACGCTGGGGGCGGAGGCCTCTTTCGCCGACTCCCCGGACAAGAACGCCCGCGCTTGGGAGCGCTACGACGTCGTGCCGGGCAAGCCCTCGACCTTCACGGTCCGGGTCATCAAGCACGCGGACCGCGCAGTGGCGCCGCAGCCCGGGATCGCTGTCTACGAGCGAGGTCCTCGACAGGTCAAGGACGGCGTGTGGTTCGACCGTGAGGTCGTCTACAAGGGTCACACTTACCGGATGCTGTCGTCCGACGTCGCATCCCTGGCCGGGCGTCAGGTCGTGCATGCGCAGATCGACCTGCCGGTGACCGAGAACCGGTTGTACGTCGTCAAGGGCGCGTCGCAGGTGCGACATGGGCTCGACCTGTTTCCGGACAGCGTGGGGCTCGGTTCGATGTCGCGTGGCGTCAGCGGGACGGCCTCCGGCGACCTGGTTCCGCTCAACCGGCGTACAGCGATGGTGCGGGCCCACCCGAAGAACTCCGACGTGACCGGTCACATCTTCGTCGCTGTGTACGAGCAGATCGACTGACACGAGGAAGACCGGCAGGATGAGGGCCATGACGCGCTACGGCCAGCAGTTCGGCCCCGACTTCACGTTCCTCGGCGTACCGATGGCCGACCTCGACGACCCGTCGACGTACGCCGATGCGGACGTGGTGATCCTGGGAGCGCCCTTCGACGGAGGCACGTCGCACCGGCCCGGCACCCGCTTCGGGCCGATGGCGATCCGGCAGACCGACTACCTCGGTCACGACGGCTCACGCCCGCACATGGCCCTGCGCGTGGATGCGCTCCAGGACATCACGGTCGTCGACGTCGGCGACGTCGAGATGGCGCCGGGTGAGATCGAACGGTCGCTGCACGCGGTCGAGGAGGCCGTGTACACGATCACGGCGTCCGGCGCGATCCCGCTCGTGCTGGGGGGAGATCATTCGATCGCGCTCCCGGACGCCACCGGGGTGGCCCGGCACCTCGGGTTCGGACGTGCGTCGATGATCCACTTCGACGCGCACGCCGATACCGGGGACATCGAGTTCGGCTCGTTGTACGGGCACGGACAACCGATGCGGCGCCTGATCGAGTCCGGTGCGCTGCGTGGTGACCGGTTCCTCCAGATGGGTCTGCGGGGCTACTGGCCCGGACCCGAGGTGCTGAGCTGGATGGCCGAGCAGGACATGCGGTCGTATGAGATGACGGAGATCGGTGCGCGCGGGCTGGAGGCCTGCCTGAGCGAGGCGTTCGTGATCGCGATGGACGACTGCGACGGTGTCTTCTTGTCCGTGGACGTCGACGTGTGCGACCCCGGACACGCCCCCGGTACCGGCACGCCCGAGCCTGGTGGGCTCTCGGCCCGTCAGCTGCTGGACGCCGTACGCCGGATCTGCCTCGAGCTGCCGGTGGTCGGGATGGACGTGGTCGAGGTTTCGCCGCCGTACGACCACGCCGAGATCACGGCGTTCCTGGCCAACCGGGTCGTGCTCGAGGCGCTTTCGGGGATGGCGGTGCGCAAACGCGGCGGTCTGACGCACGACCCGGCGGGTCCTCTCCTCGACGGCCGTTGATGGACGGTCGCGAGCCACGGAGTCGCCGGGATCGGCTCAACACACCACCTACGTCGACGCACCGGCGTTACCCTCGGAGCATGATGTTCTCCTCGAGCCCGACTTAGGTCCTGCCGCGGGGCTTGACGCTCCGCGTGCTGACGTACCACGCGTCGCGGGACCTGGTCCCGCTCTACAGCGTGTACGCGTTGCTGTTCGTCGACCACGGCGTGCCGCTCGGACAGATCTCCACGCTGTTCATCATCTGGTCGGTCACGTCGTTCGTCTGCGAGATCCCGTCCGGAGCCTGGGCCGACACGATCGACCGCCGCCGCCTCCTCGTGTTGTCCGCACTCATCTATGCGGCCGGGTTCAGCTCGTGGTTGCTGCTGCAGACGTACGCCGGCTTCGCACTCGGCTTCGTGTGCTGGGGATTGTCCAGCGCGATCATGTCCGGCACGTTCGAGTCGATGCTCTACGACGAGCTGACCGAGCGGGGCGCCGAGACGGAGTACGCCAGGGTGATCGGGTGGGCGCACTCGACCGCGATGATGGCCAACCTGGCCGCTACCGTCGTCGCCGCGCCGCTGATCGCACTCGGCGGGTTCGCGCTGGTCGGCTGGACCTCCGTCGCGATCGCCGGGGTCCAGGCCGTGCTGGCCGCCACGCTACCGGTCTCCGAGGCGGCGCGACGTCCGTCGAGCGTTGCCGCCGGGTCCGTCGCCGCCGGTTCAGCGCCTGGCCACGCGCACGAGGTGGTGGAGGAGTCCGAGCGGCTGGCGACGCGGTACGTCGCGATGCTGCGCTCGGGGCTGCGTGAGGCGTCGACGTCGGTGGAGGTACGGCGCGTGGTCGTGATCGCGGCCGTGCTGATCGGCCTGACGGCATACGACGAGTACTTTCCGCTGATCGCCAGGGACCACGGTGTGCTGACGAAGGTCGTGCCCTTCCTGATCGGCCTGACCGTCGTGGGCCAGGTGATCGGCACCGCGCTGGCCGGGCGTGCCGCGCGGATGTCACCGCGAACGATGGGGCTGGCCGTCACCGTCGGCGGCACGCTCATCTCGCTGGGTGCGTTGCTGAGTCCGTACGCCGGGTTCGCCGCGATCGCCGTCGGCTACGGCGTGCTCAACAACGTCATGCTGGTCGCGGAGGCCAGACTGCAGCAGGTGATCACCGGTCCGGCGCGGGCCACCGTGACCTCGGTCCACGGCTTCCTGACCGAGGTCTTCGCGCTCGTCGTCTACGCGCTCTTTGCCGTCTTCGCAGGGGTAGCGACGGTGCCGATGCTGGTGGCCCTGCTCGGCATCCCCATCCTGGCCATTGCCGCAGGCGTCCAGCGCTGGTTCCCCGATGCCCGGGTCCGGCTGTCGGGGGAGGTGATGTCGGAGGACGGTGCAGACTGACCCCATGGCCTCGCATCCTGATCTCGTGTTCACCAACGGATCCGTCTTCGCACCGCCCGCGAGTTCCCGGGCGATGAGCTCGGTCGCCGTGGGCGGTGGGTGCATCGTCGCAGTAGGTGACGACGACGTTCGCGCCCTTGCCGGCCCCGGCACCGAGATCGTCGACCTCGCGGGGGGACTGCTCGTCCCCGGATTCCAGGACGCGCACGTCCACCCGGTCCAGGGCGGGCTGGAGCGGATGCGATGCGACCTGTCCGAGCTCAGGACCCGAGAGGAGTACCTCGACCGGATCCGGAGCTACGCCGAGGCGCATCCGGAGGCCGAGTGGATTACGGGCAGCGGTTGGGCGATGGCTGCCTTTCCGGGCGGTACGCCGACCGCGGCCGACCTGGACGCGGTCGTCCCGGACCGCCCGGTCTACCTGCCGAACCGCGACCACCATGGGGCCTGGGTCAACAGCCGAGCGCTGGAGGTGGCCGGCATCGACGCCTCGACTCCTGACCCGTCCGACGGACGTCTGGAGCGAGACGGAGAGGGACGCCCGAGCGGGACGCTCCACGAGGGCGCCATCGACCTGATCTTCCGTCACCTACCGGCCGACACGATCGAGGAGCTGACGGCCGCGCTGATCGGGGCCCAGGGCTACCTGCACTCCCTGGGGATCACCGCATGGCAGGACGCGATCGTCGGCGCTTACGCGAGCATCAACGACGCTGCAGGCGCCTATGCCGCCCTGGCCGCCGACGGTCGGCTGACCGCCAAGGTCGTGGGCGCGCTCTGGTGGCAGCGTGACCAGGGTAGCGATCAGATTGCGTCTCTGGCGGACAAACGCGAGCGCCTCACGGCGGGCCGGTTCCGCGCCACGAGCGTGAAGATCATGCAGGACGGTGTGGCGGAGAACTTCACCGCGCACATGCTCGACCCGTACCTCGACGCAGGCGCTGCCGCGACCACCAACCACGGCATCGCGTTCGTCGACCCTGCGGCGCTGGCGGAGCACGTCACGGCGTTGGACCGGGAAGGTTTTCAGGTGCACGTCCATGCGATCGGTGACGCGGCGGTCCGCGAGACGCTGGACGCGTTCGAGGCGGCCCGGACGGCGAACGGCGCCGCGTCGTTCGCCACCCGGCGTCACCACATCGCGCACCTGCAGCTGATCCATCCCGACGACGTGCCACGGTTCGGCGCGCTCGGGGTCGCGGCGAACATGCAGGCGCTGTGGGCGGCGTACGAGCCGCAGATGACCGAGCTCACGATCCCGTTCCTCGGTGAGGAGCGGTCCGGCTGGCAGTACCCGTTCGGCGACCTGGCCCGGTCCGGCGCGACACTGGCGATGGGCAGTGACTGGCCGGTGTCGACTCCCGACCCGCTCGAGGCGATCCACGTCGCGGTCAACCGGGTGCTGTCGGACGGTGAAGGCGGTCCGGACGTCGACCGGCGGCCGTTCCTGCCGGAGCAGGCGCTCGACGTGACGACGGCTCTGACGGCGTACACCGCGGGATCGGCGTGGGTGAATCACCTCGACGACACGACCGGCACGATCGAGGTCGGGAAGGCCGCCGACCTGGCCGTCCTCGACCGCGACGTCCGGCTCACGCCCGAGGCGGTCGCCGAGGCACGTGTGGTCGCCACCTACGTCGACGGCAACCACGTCTTCTGACCGACCTGTCAGGGGTCGCGTGAGCGCTGCCCGCGAGTGGAGACCCTGACAACTCGGTCAGCGGAAGGCGGACTCGCCGGTAAGTGCCTGGCCGATCACCAGCTGGTGGACCTCGGAGGTGCCTTCGTAGGTGAGGACCGACTCGAGGTTGTTGGCGTGCCGCATCACCGGGTACTCCGACGTGAGTCCGTTGGCGGCCAGGATCGTGCGGCACTCCCGGGCGATCGCGATCGACTCCCGGACGTTGTTGAGCTTGCCCAGGCTGACCTGCTCGTTGCGGATGCCGGTCGTATCCTTCATCCGTCCCAGGTGCAGAGCCAGCAGCATACCCTTGCCCAGCTCGAGCGTCATGTTCGCGAGCTTCTCCTGGGTGAGCTGGTATGCCGCCAACGGCTTGTCGAAGACCTTCCGGCTCTGCGCATAGGCAATCGTCGTCTCCAAGCAGTCACGCGCAGCGCCAAGGGCTCCGAAGACGATTCCGAAACGTGCCTCCGACAGGCATGACAGCGGACCGGACAGACCCTTCGCCTCGGGCAGCATCGCGGACCCGGGGAGCCGGACGTCGTCGAGTACGAGCTCACTCGTCACCGAGGCGCGCAGCGACATCTTCTGCTTGATCTCCGGGGCGGAGAAACCCTTTGTATCCGTCGGCACCACGAAGCCGCGGATCGGCCCCTGTCCCGAGCCTGTCGAAGGGTCGGTGCGCGCCCAGACGACGGCCACGTCGGCGATCGCTCCGTTGGTGATCCACATCTTGGTGCCGTTCAGCACCCAGTCGCTGCCGTCCTGCCTCGCCTTGGTGCGCATGCCAGCAGGATCGGAGCCGAAGTCGGCCTCGGTCAGCCCGAAGCAGCCGATCGCCGTGCCGGCCGACATCTGCGGCAGCCAGTGCTGCTTCTGCTCGTCGTTGCCGTAGCGCCAGATCGCGAACATCGCCAGAGATCCCTGGACCGACACCAGGCTCCGCACCCCGCTGTCGGCGGCTTCCAGCTCGAGACAGGCCAGACCGTACGCCGTCGCACTGGTGCCCGAGCACCCGTAGCCCTCGAGGTGCATCCCCATCAGACCGAGCGAGCCGAGCTCCTTCGCGAGGTCTCGTGCCGGCAGTGCCGCCTCCTCGTACCACTGCGCCACGTGCGGCCGGATCTGGTCGTCGCAGAAGCGGCGCACCGTGTCGCGGATGGCGCGTTCGTCGTCGTCGAGCAGCCCGTCGATCCCGAACAGGTCGAAGGGTGCGAGCGGCTGGGAGGACGGTTTCGACAACGGATGGCTCCAGGCGATCGGGGTGTGACGGCGGTGGGCTTGCTGTGCTCCCACGATAGAGGAAGTCCTGGCGGCGACCGGACCTCCGGTCGCCGTGAGCTCACCGGTCCGGCGAGCGACACGGACAAAGTCCCCCGACGCCGGATCGCGTGCGCGAACGCCGAGGCCATGAGTAGGGTTCCTCTGTGGCGAACACGACCGACGGGGGTCAGGATGCCGACGAGGACAAGGGCGACCGCTCCCGCGCGGCAGTCGACCTGCGCGGTCTGACTCGTCGCTTCGGCCCGGTCACTGCCGTCGATGACGTCGACCTCAGCATCAAGAACGGCGAGTTCTTCTCCATGCTCGGCCCGTCCGGCTCCGGCAAGACCACCGTGCTCCGGATGATCGCCGGCTTCGAGATCCCGGACGCAGGCACCGTTCACCTCGATGGGGTCGACGTCACCACTCGCGCGCCATTCGAGCGCGACGTCAACACCGTCTTCCAGGACTACGCGCTGTTCCCACACATGAACGTGCGTGACAACGTCGCCTACGGGCTACGCGTTCGCGGGGTGGCCAAGGCTCGGCGACGCGAGCTCGCCGACCAGGCGCTGGCTCAGGTACGGCTGGACGCGCACGGCGACCGCAGAGCCGGCCAGCTTTCCGGCGGCCAGCGCCAGCGCGTTGCCCTCGCGCGTGCCCTCGTCATCAAGCCCAAGGTGCTGCTGCTCGACGAACCGCTCGGCGCGCTCGACCTCAAGCTCCGCGAGGAGATGCAGGTCGAGCTCAAGGCGTTGCAACGCGACGTTGGCATCACGTTCGTCTTCGTCACCCACGACCAGGACGAGGCGCTGACGATGAGCGACCGGATCGCTGTCTTCAACGACGGCCGGATCGAGCAGGTGGGTGCGGCGGCCGAGATCTACGAACAGCCTGCGTCGGCGTTCGTGGCCGGCTTCGTCGGCACCAGCAACCTGATCTCTGGCGACGCGGCGGCGACGCTGCTCGGGCGGGCGGGCACCTACAGCGTCCGACCGGAGAAGATCCACATCGACCCCACCGGTCGCGAGACGTCGGATGATCCCGACGTCATCACGGTCGAGGGAACCGTGGCAGACGTGGTCTACGCAGGCGCCTCGACGCGCTTCGTGGTCGACCTGGACGCCGGAGCACGACTCGTCGCAGTGCAGCAGAACCTGCAGACGTCGTCGATGGACGTGCTCGACTACCGCGACGCACCCGTGCGGCTCAGCTGGCGCACTCAGCATTGCATTGCGATCGACGACCGTCCCAGTCCACCTTCGTTGGAGGAGTCATGACCATCACCAGCCAGCGCCGCCCCGTCCGCCCCACCCGGCATCATCGGCGTACGAGCGGCCTCGCCGTGCTCGCCGCAGCGGCACTTCTTGCGACCGCCTGTGGCACGTCCGACAGCGGTGGCTCATCCGCCAAGCAACCCGGCGGAAACGGCTTCCAGGCCCCGGACATCCCGATGGCCGACTCCTTGGGAGCCGGCGAGGGCGAGCTCAACGTCCTGGCCTGGCCCGGGTACGCCGAGTCCGGCAAGAACGACAAGACCGTCGACTGGGTCACCCCGTTCGAGAAGAAGACAGGGTGCCAGGTCAACGTGAAGGAGTTCGGCACCTCAGACGAGGCGGTCAGCCTGATGCACGGCGGCGGGTATGACGTCGTGTCGGCCTCGGGCGACGCCACGTTGCGACTGATCGCGGCAGGAGACGTGCAGCCGGTGAACACCGACCTGGTGCCCAACTACGCCGACCTCTCGGCGTTCCTCAAGGACCAGGACTTCAACAGCGTCGACGGCCAGATGTGGGGGATCCCGCACGGTTGGGGCGCCAACCTGCTGATGTACAACAAGGACGTCGTGCAGCCGGCGCCCACCGACTGGGACGCCGTCTTCGGTGGGTCGAGTGCGTACGCCGGCAAGGTGACGGCGTACGACTCCCCGATCTACATCGCCGACGCGGCCCTGTACCTGATGAACACCAAGCCGGACCTCGGCATCAAGAACCCCTACGCCCTCGACAAGGACCAGCTCGCCGCGGCCGTGCAGGTGCTCAAGGACCAGAAGGCAAACGTCGGCGAGTACTGGTCGGACTACACCAAGGAGGTCCAGGCCTTCAAGAGCGGATCGACGGTGATCGGCACGACCTGGCAGGTGATCGCGAACCTGACCGAGGCAGACGCACCGGTCGCGACGGTCTTCCCGGACAGCGGCTCGACGGGCTGGTCCGACACCTGGATGGTCTCGTCCAACAACGACCACGTGAACTGCGCCTACATGTGGCTGGACTGGATCGCGAGCCCGGACGTCCAGGCCCAGGTCGCGGAGTGGTTCGGTGAGGCTCCGGCCAACCCGAAGGCGTGTGACTCCACGAGCAAGGGCTTCTGCGACACCTACCACGTGACCGACGCCGACTACGCAGCGAAGATCCACTACTGGACGACGCCGATCAAGCAGTGCCTGGACGGCAGGACCGACATCGAGTGCACGGACTACAACGCCTGGACCGACGCCTGGACCGAGGTCAAGGGCTGAGGTCAGGGGCTGAGGTCTAGGGCCGAGCGATGAGCACGTCGGCGGCGCAGGAGGTCGAGCCGCCGCGGTCCACCGGGCTGCGGCGGGCCTCGGCCTTCCTGCACCGCCACCGCGGCGTGCGTGTGGCCGGACTGGTGGCCGCGCCGGTGTTGTGGCTCGGGCTGATCTACCTGGTGGCGCTGCTGGCGCTGTTCGTCACGGCGTTCTGGCGGGTGGACTTCGGGGTCACGGTGTCGCGCGAGTGGAACCTCGACAACTTCACCAAGCTCTACGAGCAGGACGTCTACCGCACGGTCGTGCTCCGGACGATCGTGGTGGCGGCGTCGGTGACCGTGATCGATGCCGCGCTCGCGTTGCCGATCGCGTTCTACATGGCCAAGATCGCCCGACCGCTCGTCGCGAAGCTGCTCGTGGTGGCGCTGCTGATGCCGTTGTGGGCCAGCTACCTGGTCAAGGCGTTCGCGTGGCGGGCGATGGTGACGCCCGGGGGAGTGCTGGACTCGGCGTTCGGATGGACACCTGGCTTCGGGGTCAGCGCGGTGGTGATCACGCTGGCCTATCTGTGGCTGCCGTTCATGGTGCTCCCGCTGTACGCCGGCTTCGAGAAGCTGCCCAACTCACTGCTCGAGGCGTCCAGTGACCTCGGAGCGAAGCCGGCCCGGACGCTGCGGACCGTGGCGCTGCCGATGGTCGTCCCCTCTCTGATCGCCGGGTCGATCTTCACGTTCTCGTTGTCGCTGGGTGACTACATCGCGGTGAAGAACGTCGGTGGCAAGACGCAGATGCTCGGCAACCTGGTGTTCGACCGGCAGGCGACCGACATCCCCTTCGCGGCGGCCCTGGCCACCCTGTCCGTGGTGATCATGGTGATCTACCTGAGCCTGGTTCGGCGTACCGGCGCACTGGAGAACTTGTGAGTACGCCGGGATTCCGCCTCTCCCGTGGCAGCACCTGGGGACTGCGTGCCCTGGTCGCGCTGGTGCTCGCATTCGTCTACGTCCCGCTCGCCGTGGTCGTGATCAACTCGTTCAACTCCGACCAGACGTTCTCGTGGCCGCCAAGGGGCTTCACCCTCGAGTGGTGGAGGCGGGCGAAGGACAGCACGGGCATGATCGATGCGCTTCAGCAGAGCCTCAAGATCGGCGTGCTCGCAACGCTGATCGCGCTCGCGCTCGGGACGCTGGCCGCCTTCGGGCTCCAGCGCAACCGCTTCTTCGGCCGGCAAGCCGTCTCGCTGCTGATCGTGCTGCCGATCGCGCTGCCGGGCATCGTCACCGGTATTGCCCTCAACAACGCCTTCACGACCATCCTGGGGATCGACCTGTCGATCTGGTCACTGGTGATCGCGCACGCGACGTTCTGCATCGTGGTGGTGTTCAACAACGTCGTGGCACGGCTTCGTCGTCTGGGTGGCAACATCGAGGAGGCGTCGATGGACCTCGGCGCGACCCGGTTCACGACGTTCCGGCTGGTCACCTTGCCCAACCTCGGCTCGGCGCTGCTCGCCGGGGGACTGCTCGCCTTCGCCTTGTCGTTCGACGAGATCGTGGTGACGACGTTCACGGCACCGGCCGACATCCAGACGCTGCCGTTGTGGATCTACGCCAACCTGCTCAGCAGGCAGCAGGCGCCGATCGTGAACGTGGCTGCTGCCGCGCTGATCCTGCTCTCGGTGATCCCGATCTACCTCTCGCAGAAGTTGTCCGGTGACCAGACCGGCGGCCGACTCTGACGTCCGGTAGCTGAACGTGGTTTGTTGAGCCGGACCGCGCAGGTGGTTTGTTGAGCCGGACCGCGCGGCTTCGCCGCGCGGTCCGTCCATCAACGAAATGCGTTGAGATGCGACCTGAGGACTGGCGTAATCGGCGGTCGCAGACTAGTTTTACCCGTGGAATCAGTCCGAATACATCGACCGCGCGCAAGGGGCCACATGACCACCCGGACACTGCAGAACCTGATCAACGGCGAGTACGTCGACAGCGCGGACGGCCGCACCTCCGGCATCGTCAACCCGTCGACCGAGGAGGAGTTCGCCACCGCCGCGGTGTCCGGCGCGGAAGATGTCGACCGCGCGATGTCGGCGGCGTCGACGGCCTTCGAGACCTGGCGCGACTCCACTCCGGCCGACCGCCAGCTGGCCCTGCTCAAGCTGGCCGACGCGATGGAGAAGCGAACCGACGAGTTCGTGGCTATCGAGAGCGAGAACACCGGCAAACCGCTCGGCTTCACCAAGTCCGAGGAGCTACCTCCGGCAATCGACCAGGTGCGCTTCTTCGCCGGTGCTGCGCGCGTCCTCGAAGGCCGGTCGGCGGGGGAGTACCTGGCCGGTCACACGTCCTACGTCCGCCGCGAACCGATCGGCGTCGTCGCTCAGGTGACGCCGTGGAACTACCCGCTGATGATGGCGATCTGGAAGGTGGCTCCCGCCCTGGCCGCCGGCAACTGCCTGGTGATCAAACCGTCCGACACCACACCCGCCTCGACCCTGCTCCTCGGTGAGCTCGCCAACGAGTTCTTCCCGCCCGGAGTCTTCAACGTGGTCACCGGCGACCGCGACACCGGCCGGGCGCTGATCGAGCACAAGACTCCTCAGATGGTGTCGATCACCGGTTCGGTGCGAGCCGGCATGGAGGTCGCGAAGTCGGCCTCGTCGGACCTGAAGAAGACCCACCTCGAGCTAGGTGGCAAGGCTCCGGTGATCGTGTTCGACGACGCCGATGTCGAGGCCGCCGCCGAGGCGATCGCCGGCGCGGGCTACTTCAACGCCGGACAGGACTGCACGGCGGCCACCCGCGTGCTCGCCGGGCCCAAGGTGCACAGCGACTTCGTGAGCGCCCTGACCGAACAGGCGAAGAACACCAAGACCGGCATGCCCGACGACGAGGACGTCCTCTACGGCCCGGTCAACAATTCGAACCAGCTCGAGCGGGTCACCGGCTTCATCGACCGGCTGCCCGACCACGCGCAGTTGCAGGCCGGTGGGCACCGGGTCGGAGACAAGGGGTACTTCTACGCGCCGACCGTCGTGTCCGGGCTGAACCAGGACGACGAGGCGATCCAGGACGAGATCTTCGGCCCGGTCATCACCGTGCAGCAGTTCTCCGACGAGGACGAGGCGCTGCGATGGGCCAACGGGGTGCAGTACGGCCTCGCCTCGAGTGTGTTCACTCGAGACCACGGCCGGGCGATGCGGATGGCGCGCCGCCTCGACTTCGGGTGCGTGTGGATCAACACCCACATCCCGATCGTGGCGGAGATGCCGCACGGTGGGTTCAAGCACTCCGGGTACGGCAAGGACCTGTCCATGTACGGGCTCGAGGACTACACCCGGATCAAGCACGTGATGTCGGATATCTCAGTGTGAGCGACGCCCGATGGGCACCTGACTGCGTTGTCGATCACTCGCGCTAGCACGCTAGCGCTTCACTCCTCCGCCTTGTCATGCACTCCACCGGACGCCGCTCACGCCCCTGTGCAGATGGATCCATGGCGTGGTCCCCGTCGCCACCATCGATAGGTTGGCTCGACACCTGTTCGCAACGTTAGTGAGAGTGAGTATCTGTGAGAATCCTGCTCGTTGGTGCGGGGGGCGTCGGGGCGGCGTTCGGCGCGATCGCGGCGCGTCGTGACTTCTTCGAGCACATCGTGATCGCGGACTACGACGTTGCGCGCGCCGAGCGGGCGGCGGGGGTCGACGACCGGTTCAGCGCGGCCCAGATCGACGCGTCGGACTCGGCGTCGGTCGAGACGTTGGTGCGTGAGCACGAGATCACCCACGTGATGAACGCGGTCGACCCGCGCTTCGTGATGCCGATCTTCGGCGGTGCGTACACCGCGGGAGCGGACTACCTCGACATGGCGATGAGCCTGTCCCGTCCACACCCCGAGGCGCCGTACTCCCAGACCGGGGTGAAGCTCGGCGACGAGCAGTTCGCCGCCGCCGACGCGTGGGAGAGTGCCGGGCGACTGGCGTTGGTCGGCATCGGTGTCGAGCCCGGGCTGTCGGACGTGTTCGCGCGGTATGCCGCCGACCACCTCTTCAGCGAGATCGACGAGCTCGGTGTCCGGGACGGGGCCAACCTCGCGGTCGACGGCTACGAGTTCGCGCCCTCGTTCTCGATCTGGACCACGATCGAGGAGTGCCTGAACCCGCCGGTGGTGTGGGAAAGGACTGAGTCGAATCCAGCGGGCGGCTGGTACACGACCGAGCCGTTCTCCGAGCCGGAGGTCTTCGACTTCCCCGAGGGCATCGGCCCGGTGGAGTGCGTGAACGTGGAGCACGAGGAAGTGCTCTTGATGCCGCGCTGGGTGGAGACGAAACGGGCCACGTTCAAGTACGGCCTCGGAGACGAGTTCATCGACGTGCTCAAGGTGTTGCACAAGCTCGGGCTCGACAGGACCGACAAGGTCCGCGTGGGAGGCGTCGAGGTGAGTCCGCGTGACGTGGTGGCGGCGTGTCTTCCGGACCCGGCCACGCTCGGCGACAAGATGCGCGGCAAGACCTGTGCCGGACTCTGGGTGACCGGGAAGGGCAAGGACGGTCAGCCGCGTTCCACCTACCTGTATCACGTGGTCGACAACGAGTGGTCGATGCGGGAGTACGGCCACCAGTGCGTGGTCTGGCAGACCGCCATCAACCCGGTGGTGGCGCTGGAGCTGCTCGCTGCCGGTACCTGGTCCGGTGCCGGGGTGCTCGGTCCCGAGGCCTTCGACGCACAGCCCTTCCTGGACCTGCTCACCGCCTACGGTTCACCTTGGGGGCTCCAGGACCGATAGCCCGCGAGGCCCGAACACGTAGGCGACCGGGCCAGCTGGCGATCAGTCGATCAAGCGATCAGGCCACCGTGACGTCGATCCGGGCGTTCCTCGACGTCTGGAGCGGACCGGTGTAGCTGAGGCGGTAGCGGTGCGTGCCGGGGGTGACGTGGTAGAGGGCCAGGCGACCGCGACCGTTCCTGACCAGCGCGGTCCCTACCCGCTCGCCGCGTTCGGTCACCACCATCGAGCCCTGCGGTTGGCTGATCCCAGGCGCGGCCACCGAGAACCTGAGCAGGATCCGGTGCCCGACGACACCGCTACGGACGTCGAGGATGGGGACCGATCGGACCCGGTTGCCCGTACCCACCTGGGCTGTCCGAGGAGACCAGTGCTGCGCGGTCAAGGTGACCTCGACCGTGATCCGCTGGCCGACGTCGGCTGCCGCGAGTCGGTACGTCTCTGCGGTGGCGCCGGCGATCGGGACACCGGAGCGCAGCCAGGTGTAGGACGCGTCGGCGCTGGACGGGCTGGAGGTCCCACGGTCCGCGCTCAGCCGGTGACCCAGCACGAGAGTTCCGGAGACCGTCGGTGCCGAGGTGAACGCTGCCTGGCCGAGCACCACCTGCTCGGTCGCTGCGGACTTCTTGCTCGTCGGCAGGTAGCCGTCGGCGGAGACCGTCACCCGTACGGTCAGGCGCTGGTCGAGCACGGCAGTGGAGAGCGGGTACGACGCCGTGGTGGCACCGACGAGCTCGGCGCCGTCGGCGTACCACTGAAAGGTCGCACTCGTCGGTTTCACCGTCCAGGTGCCGGGCGTGGCGGTGAGCGTGCCGCCCACCACCGGCGTGCCGGCGATGTCGGGCCGACGGAGCACGGTGATCGTGCCCGGCGCGACCTTGGCGGTAGGCGTCGAGGCGGTGAGCGCGGTGAGGTAGCCCAGCCGTCGGGCGGTGACCTCGACCGTCAGGTGCTTGGCGAGCTCGGCGCCGGTCGGGGTGAACGTGGCGGCGGTGGCACCGGGGATCGCTGCTCCGTCGGCGTACCACTGATAGTGCAGGGTCGGATCAGGCGACCAGCCACCTGGGTCAGCGGTGAGCGGAACTCCGACGCGCGGCACGCCACTGATCGTCGGGTCGCTGGAGTTCTGGAACGTGCCCCGGAGCACGGGGTTGGTGGCGGCCGACGACGACGTGGCGGTGGTGTATCCGGGTCGCGTCATCGTCACCTGGACGGCTACCTGCTTGCGCAGGTCGTCCGTACCGGGCGTGAACGTGGTTCCCGTGGCACCGGGCACGGCAACGCCGGCCACGAACCATCGGTACGACGGGGTGCCGGCCGGCGACCACGCTCCTGGAGACACGGTGAGGGGGCGGTCAACCTGGGCGGTGCCAGTAATGGTCGGTGGTCCGGTCGTCGCGAACGTCGCGGGCGCCACGAGGTCTGTGACGACCGACCTGGACGAGGCCGTGGTGTAGCCGTCCCGGGTCGCGGTGACCATGACAGAGAGCCGGCGACCGAGCTGCCTGGCGGTAGGCGAGAACGTCGACGCCACCGCACCCGCGATCGGTGTGCGGCCGGTGTTCCACTGGTAGGCGTAGCTTGCCTTCGGCGCCCAGCCGCCGCTGGTCGCCGAGAGCTGACTGTCGACCTGTGGCGTTCCGGTGATCGTGGGTCGTTCGGTCGCCTGGAGGACACCAGGGCCCACGTCCACGGTCCGCGCGGACGTGGCGGAACTGGGTTTCATCGCTTCGGCCGAGGCCGTGACCTGCACGTGGATGCTCGTGCCGAGCTGGGCTGCCTTCGGCACGAAGGTGCGACGCGTTGCCTGGCTGATGGGGGCGCCGTCGGCCAGCCACTGGTAGGTGTAGCTCGCCCCGGACGGGGTCCAGCTGCCCGGGCCTGCAGTGAGTCGGACGCCTACCTGCGGGACGCCGATGATCGTCGGTCGGGCGGTGGAGACCAGGTCACCTGGGGCTACTGCGCGGGTGCGGGTGGAGGTCGCGACGACCGGATTCCCGGCGGCGACCGACGCGGACACCTGGACCTGAAGCCGTTGGCCGACCTGGGCAGCCCGTGGTGCGAAGCTGCGGTGGGTGGCCCCCCTGACAGTCTCGCCGTTCGCCAGCCACTGGTAGCTGTACGTGGCACCCGAGGGGCTCCACGCGCCGGCGCGGGCGGTGAGCTTGCCGCCGACCTTCGGGGTGCCGTTGATCGACGGCGCCGAGGTGTTGCGCAGGCTCACCTCACCGACGTGGATGAACGCGCTCGGCCACATGCTCGATCCTGTCGAGATCGTCCGTTGGTCGTAGCCGCCCCGGAAGAGGTAGTTGTACTCCTCGACGGTGATCGAGGACCTGGTCGTTCCCGATACCCAGGCGACGTGCCCGCGCGACGAGCCCGCCGAGCCTGCCGCCCACCAGGCGACGGCCCCGCGCTGGGCCGTGGAGTCCACCGGCACGCCGACCCGGGCCGCCGCGGCCTTCCAGTTGGACGCGTCACCCCAGTGGACGCCGAGGTAGTAGTTGTGGAACGCGACCCCGGCGTCGTTGTTGAGACGCCAGGCCACGAACGAGGTGCACTCGCGGTTGTAGAACAACCAGGGGTCGGCCAGGGAGTCCTGAGCGGCGGACCTCAGCCTGGCGGGGTAGTCGTCGGTGCCAACGGTCGCGTTCGAGGTCTGCGGGATGAGCGGCGTCAACGCCAAGAGTCCGACGAACAGTGCGAACACCGCTGTCAGGTGGCATGCCAAGCCGACACGCCGCCACCACCGCGAAACAGGCATGTGACGCAAGGTAGTTGTGTGACTACTGGTGGTTTGGCGCAATCCGGCCAAGACCGTCCGAACGGACTACTCCGTGGTCGCCGGTCGGACGATCGTCGTCGGGTCAGCCCTCCAGAGCCGTCGTGATCGCGGCCGCGAGCTCACCGACCTGTTCGTCGGTCATCACGAAGGCCGGGGAGATCTGGATGCCGCCGGCGCCGACCGCTCGGGTGGCGACCCCGTGCGAACGCAGTTTCTTCGCCAGCGCCATCGCGGCCGCTGGGTCGCCGAGCTGGATCGCCGCGAGCGCGCCGGTCCCGCACCGGACCTCGACCACGCTCTCGTGAGCCGCGAGCGGGGACAGGGCGGAGGCGAGGCTGGTCTCCAGCCGGGCGGCATGGTCGAGCAGGTTCTCGCGCTGAAGGATGTCCAGGTTGGTCAGTGCGACGGCCGCGGCCGCCGCATGACCCGAGTACGTATAGCCGTGTCGCCACCAAACCCCGGCGTCGGGCTGGAAGAACGGCTCCCACAGCCGCGGTGAGATCAGTACAGCCCCCATCGGCAGATAGCCCGAGGTCAGGCCCTTGGCCGTCGTGATCATGTCCGGTTCGAGACCGAAGCGGCCACTTGCGAACCATGCCCCGCCGATCCGGCCGTAACCCGTCACGACTTCATCGGCCACGAAGAGCACGTCGTACTCGGTGCACACCTTGCGTACATCGGCCAGGTAGCCGTCGGGCGGCGGGTAGACACCACCGGCGCCGATCACGGGTTCGCAGAAGAAGGCCGCGACGTTCTCCGGGCCGAGCCGCTCGATCGTCGTACGCAGGTCACCGGCGTCGTCCCAGGCAACCGTGGCAGCGTCTGCCACCAGCTCGCCGTGCCCCTCGCGGTTGCCGGGGATCCCTGCCAACGACGTCCCGGCGTAGTGCATCCCGTGGTACGCCTTCTGCCGTCCCAGGATGAAGCGACGTGAAGGCTGTCCGACCTCGTTCCAGTACCGCCGTGCGAGCTTGGCCGCGGTGTCGACCGAGTCCGAGCCGCCGGAGGTGAAGAACACCTTGGAGCCGGGCACCGGGGCGATGCCCGCCAGCCGCTCGGCCAGCGCCACGGTCGGCTCGGTGACGTAGTCGCCGAATGTGCTGTAGGCGGCCACCTTGCTCATCTGTTCAGCCGCTGCCTCGGCGATCTCGCGCCGGCCATGTCCGACGTTGGTGAACCACAGCCCCGCGGTCGCATCGAGGTAGCGGTTGCCGTCGGGGTCGAAGACGTACGCGCCTTCGCCGCGGGCGATGACGAACTCGCCATCGCGCTCGACAGCCCCCATGTCCGAGAACGGATGCCACAAGGCGCCCATCGATGCTCCTCCGTCGTACGCCGAAAAGGTCTCGTCGAAGGTATCCCACACCCCTCGGCTCCCCGGAACTGCGGGGAGGTGCCAGGCCCCCCTCCCGCGAATTGCGGGGAAGTGCAGGTGGTGAACGGCGTGTCGACCTGAACCTTCCCGCAATTCGCGGAGATGAGGGGGCCGGGAGCCGGGAGCCGGGAGCCGGGAGCCGGGAGGCGGGGGGTGGACCGGGTACGGAAGAGCCGGTCAGACCAGGCGGGCGTCGTGCACGCAGATCGCCACCTGGACCCGGTTGGTGGCCCCGAGCTTGGTCAGGATCCGCGTGACGTGGGCCTTCACCGTGGCCACGCTCATGAACAGCTCACCGGCGATCTCGGCGTTCGACTTGCCGTGCCCGATCGCCACCGCGACGTCCAGCTCACGATCGGTCAGCGTGGACAGCCGCTGCTTCGCACGTCGAAGGCCGTCGTCGGCGTCGTCGCGACCGGGGTCGGCGACGACCTGCCGGATCAGCTGGGAGGTGACGCTGGGAGACAGGATGGGCTGCCCCGCGGCCACCTTCTCGATCGCCTCCACGATCATCGCCGGTGGGGTGTCCTTCAGCAGGAACCCGGTCGCGCCGTGGGCCAGTGCCCGGACGACGTACTCGTCGGCGTCGAACGTCGTGAGGACGATGACGGCCGGCGAGCCGCTGCGCTGGGACAGTCGTTGAGTGGCGTCGAGGCCGTCCATCCGCGGCATCCGGATGTCCATCAGCACGACGTCGGGGCTGGTGGCCTCGATCACGCTCAACCCCTCGGCCCCGTCGCAGGCCTCACCGACGACGTCGAGGTGTGGAGCGCCCCCGAGGATCATCGCCAGTCCGGCCCGGACCAGCGGGTCGTCATCGACGAGCACGACCCTGATCGACTCCGTCCGAGGCGCCAGCGGCTCGCTCACGAGTCCCACGGTAGCCAGGCCCGTACGACGAACGACCCGTCGGGTGTCAGGCCGTGCTCGAAGCGTCCGTGGCTCGAGGCGGCGCGTTCGGCCAGCCCGACCAGGCCGTACCCGCGACTCGCAGGTTGCGGCCGCCCACCACCGACGCGCAGCGGATTACGCACCTCGACCGTGAGACCGTCTCCTTCTCGGCCTGAGAGGCTCACGCACACGGCGGCGTGCGGGGCGTGCTTGCGGGCGTTCGTCAGGCTCTCTTGGACGATCCGGTACGCCGTGCGTGCGACCGAGCCCGGTACCGCCGCGTGGTCGGTGAGCGTGTCGACGACCGAGATCTTCGCGCCCGCCGCGCGCTCGTCGTCGAGCAGACCGTCGAGGTCCTCGAGGCTGGGAAGCGGTCGATGGTCCGTCACGTCGACGCCGCGCTCCCTGTCGCGCAGGACACCGAGGATCTCGCGCAGGTCGGTGAGCGCGCGATGAGAGTTGGCCTGGATGATCTCAGCCGTCTGGCGGGTCTCCTCCGGGCTGAGGTCGTCGCGAAAGGCCAGCGCCCCCGCGTGGACTGCCACCAACGACATCCGGTGTGCCAGGACGTCGTGCATCTCACGTGCGATCCGGGTCCGCTCGTTGGCCTGGGCGGTCGCGACCTTGAGCTCCTGCTCCCGCTCGGCCCGGTCCGCGCGCTCCTGGAGGTTGGCCAGCAGCTCTCGTCGCGCTCCGATGTACATCCCGATCGCGGCGACCACTCCGGTAATGGCCGCCGACAGCACCAGGTTGATGTACCACGGGCCGTCCTGCGACGGCTGGACCATGAAGTAGACCTGTCCACACGCGACGGACACGACGCCGAGGGAGACGATCTCCGTCCAGCGACGCCGGGTCGACATCGACACGTAGGCGATCACCGACGAGCCCAGCGACATCGCAGACAACGACGACGCGAGCGTGGTCAGCAGAGCCACCGACCACGGCCACCGTCGCCGGTACTGCAGGAGGACGAAGGACACCACGCCCAGGGTGAAATCTGCGGCGACGAACCACGGCGTCAGGCGCCACTGCGCCTGCACCAGCGGGAGCCACAGCAGCGCCCCGAGGCCGAGGGCGACCATGTTGCGCCAGGTCTGCTGCCAGCGGGCCAACGGAGCGGCGGGGCAGTCCCGGTCGATCTCGACTGCGGTGGTCACGTCATTGAGCGTAGGTCCGCGCACCCCGGGGAGACCACCGACCAAGGCAGCCGTCATCCCCGACTTTGGTCGATCCGGATCGAAGACCTTGGGGCGATGTGGCACCGACACCGATGGCCAACACTGGTCGCCATGATCGTTGTCGAACAACTTACGAAGCGCTACGGCGCGTACACGGCTGTCGACCACGTCTCGTTTACCGTCGAGCCGGGAAGCGTCACCGGTTTCCTCGGCCCGAACGGGGCAGGCAAGTCGACCACGATGAGGATGATGGTGGGACTCACTCCACCGTCTGGGGGAGCCTCGACGATTCTCGGTGTTCCCTACCACGAGCTCAACAACCCCGGCCGGACGGTCGGAGTCCTGCTGGACGCCTCGGCCCAGCACGCGGGCCGTACCGGACGCGAGGTGCTGAGGCTGGGCGCCATGGTGATGGGCCTGCCCGACGACCGGGTGGAGGAGATGCTCACACTGGTGGGCCTCAACGAGGACGAGGCCAAGCGGCGGGTCGGGAACTACTCACTCGGGATGCGCCAGCGGCTCGGCATCGCGCATGCCCTGCTCGGTGACCCTGAGGTGTTGATTCTCGATGAGCCCGCCAACGGACTCGACCCGGCCGGGATCCGCTGGATGCGCGGTCTGCTCCGCGGGTTCGCCGAGCGTGGGGGCACGGTCTTGCTGTCCTCGCACCTGATCCACGAGATCGAGGTCATCGCCGACGAGCTGGTCGTGATCGGCAGCGGATCGATCGTCGCTCAGGGTTCCAAGGAGTCCATGCTGACGGCCGCTGGCAGCCTGGTCCGGGCGCTCGATCGTGACGCGCTGCACGGCGCCCTGGACTCGGCCGGGCTGGACTTCACCTCCGACGCGAGCGGGGCCTTCGTGGTCCAAGCCAGTACCGCACAGGTCGGCACAGCGGCCCTCGCCGGTGGGGTCGTGCTGACCGAGCTCAGGAACGGCGGCAGCGGCCTCGAAGACATGTTCTTGGAACTGACCGCCGCCGACGCACGAGAAGAGGTTCTCTCATGACGAGCCAGGTCGCGACACCCAGCGCAGGACGACGTCCCGCACCGGAGATCGCTCGAGTCCCGTTCGCCCGACTGGTCAAGGTCGAGCTACGCAAGTCCTACGACACCCGAGCCGGCTTCTGGTTGCTCACCACCATCGGGGTGATCAGCGCACTGGCGGTGGTGATCTTGTTGTTCGTCGGAAAGACCCAGGACCTCACCTACGACAACTTCACCGCAGCCACCGGGATCCCCCAAGGCATCTTGCTCCCAGTACTCGGCATTCTGCTGGTGACCAGTGAGTGGACGCAGCGCACCGGCCTCGTGACGTTCACGCTCGAGCCGAACCGGTGGCGCATCGCAGCCGCCAAGGTGGTCGCGGCGGTAGCGCTGGGGCTGATTGCTGTGGTCCTGGCGTACGCCGTCGCGGCCCTCGCGAACCTGGCCGGCATGGCGTTGCGAGACGGCAGCGGAAGCTGGACCTTCGGGATCGACGGGTTCACCGACATCACGATCCTGCAGCTGCTCGGCATCCTCGGCGGACTGGCTTTCGGCATGGTGCTGCTCAACAGTGCCGCGGCCATCGTCCTCTCGTTCGCCGTACCCACCGTCCTCGCGATCGTCTTCGCGTGGAACAAGATCGCGTCGGCCGCACCTTGGCTCGACCCGAGCACGGCGCAGGGTCCGCTCCAGACTCATGACATGACCGGCGAGGACTGGGTCCATCTGCTCGTGAACAGCGTCATCTGGGTCGGGCTACCGCTGGCGCTCGGGATCTGGCGGTTGTTGCGCAGCGAGGTCAAGTCGGCGTAGCCGTCCGGTTCGCACCGCGACACGAAGCGGTCGCGACCTGGACCCGGGGCGCTCCCCGCAACAGGGGGGCGGGGAGTGCCCCGGGTGCACGTGAGTGATGGGGGGCGCGTCAGGTCCAGCGGGTCAGGGCACCTGGGCCAGTGCCTTCTCCAGCACGGTCAGGGCCTCGTCGACCAGCGCATCATCGATGACGAGCGGTGGAAGGAACCGGAACACATTCCCGTAGGTCCCGCAGGTCAAGGTCAGGACGCCCTCGGCGTGACAGGCCTTGTTGACGGCCGCCGCAGCCTCGGGGTTCGGCGAGGTGGAGCCGGGCTGGACCAGCTCGATCGCGACCATCGCGCCCCGGCCGCGCACGTCGCCGATGACGGGAAAGCGCTCGGCCAGGTCACGGAGTCGTCCCAGCATCAGCTCACCGAGATGCCGGGCCCGGGTCACCAGGTCCTGCTCGCGCATCGTCGCGATCGCGCCCAGGGCTGCGGCGCAGGCGACGGGGTTTCCGCCGTAGGTGCCGCCGAGCCCGCCAGGCTTGACCGCGTCCATGATCTCCGCGCGACCAGTGACAGCGGCGAGCGGCATACCGCCGGCGATGCCCTTGGCCGTCGTGACCAGGTCGGGGACGACTCCCTCGTGATCGCAGGCGAACCAGTCGCCGGTGCGGCAGAAGCCGGTCTGGATCTCGTCGGCCACGAACACCACATCGTGGTCGCGGCACCACGAGGCCAGCCGCGGCAGGAAGCCGTCGGCGGGGACCACGAAGCCGCCCTCACCGAGAATGGGTTCGATCACCAGGCAGGCGATGTTGTTCGCTCCGACCTGCTTGTCGATCATCGTCAGCGCTCGGTCGGCGGCCTGCTCGCCGGACAGCGTTGTCTCCTCCCGGAAGGGGTAGGAGGTCGGAGCGCGGTAGACCTCGCCGGCAAACGGCCCGAAGCCGTCCTTGTAGGGCACGTTCTTGGCCGTCATCGCCATCGTCAGATTGGTGCGGCCGTGGTAGGCGTGGTCGAACACGACGACCGCGTTGCGGCCGGTGTGGGTGCGTGCGATCTTGACGGCGTTCTCGACCGCCTCGGCCCCGCTGTTGAGCAGCAAGGACTTCTTGACGTGGTCTCCCGGGGTGAGCTCGTTGAGAAGCTCGCAGACCTCGACGTAACCGGCGTACGGAGCCACCATGAAACACGTGTGGGTGAATTGTGCGACCTGGGCGGTCACCCGCTCGACGACGTGGGGTGCGGCGTTTCCGACCCCGGTCACGGCGATACCTGAGGCCATGTCGATCAGCGAGTTGCCATCCACGTCGACGATCACGCCGCCGCCGGCAGCGGCGACGTAGATCGGCAGACCGACCCCGATCCCGCCGGACACGGCCGTGTCCTTGCGAGCCTGCAACGCTCGAGACCGTGGACCGGGGATCTCGGTGAGGATCCGGCGTTCCTGGGCGAGCGCCGGGCCACCGACAGGAGTGTCGTTCATGGCATCACCGTAGGCTTTGCCTGCGGTACTCCGACCTTATCGAAACGCACAACCACAGTGGCGACGCTTGTACGCTATGGACAAACCCTCCATCGGGCCGGCAAGGCCCGGACCCGAGACGCGAGGAGCCATGACACTTCCTGAGTCAACCTCAGGCCGCTTGGGCCAGTCTTCGTGCACCGCCGTGGAGGGTGGGGTCGTAGGGGGTTCCTTCGGTCCAGCAGCGGTAGATTACGCGGGTCCAGGCGCGGGCGAGGATGCGGACGGCGTGGGGATGGTCGTGTCGGACACGGGCTCGGGTGTAGACGTCGGCGGCCCAGGGGCTTGCATGGC
>JBBSPA010000051.1:0-32944 GCA_038259225.1 Propionibacteriales bacterium | reverse complement strand
GCGGCCTCGGCCCGGCGGGGTTTGCCTAGTTAACAAGCCTTTCGGCTTTTTAACTAGGCAAACCTCCCGTGGGAACAGTGAATCTGCCTTGCTCGCCGGACGGTATGCCGGAAAAGTCCTGCCCGGTTCTGCCCGGTTGGCCCTCCAATGAGTAGCCGGCCCGGAGCACCCCAGGAGTCGGCCCTTCAATGAAGTAGCTGGTCCGGAGCACCCCAGGAGTCGGCCGTCCAACGAGTAGCCGGCCCGGAGCACCCCAGGAGTCGGCCGTCCAACGAGTAGCTGGCCCTGAGCACCCCAGGAGACAGCCCGTCCAACCAGTAACCGGCCCGGCGTACCCGAGGAGTCTGCCGGGCGGGGTGACCACGGCTCCTCCAACGGTCGTGAATCCGGCGATCACCGACGGTGTCCAGGAGCCGGCGGCCCAGAGCCGTAACCACGATGTGGTCCGGCGGGCAGTAACGCCGTCAGAACGCAAGCCGAGTCAGCGCGGTCGACACTGCCGCGACGGTGACGACGACGAGGAACGGCGCTCGGAGCAACAGCGCGACGAATCCCGCTCCTAGTCCGACCAACCGCGCGTCCACAGTCAGGTCCTGACCGGACGAGAACGCCTGGACCGCCACCAGCGCCCCGAGCAACGCTACCGGGATCAGGTCGGCCACCCGTCGTACCAGCGGACGGTCCAGTACCCGATCGGGCACGGACAGCCCCGCCAGCTTCAGCGCGTAACACCCCACCGCCGTGATGATGATCGCTGCCCACATCAGCGGCGCCTCTCGCCAGCTGCATCGCCCGCGGGCCAGCCACCCGCACCCGGCTCGAGGTCCGGCCCGGAGCGACCTCCGGGCGAGCCATCTGCCCCGGACACCGTCGGCTCATCGGGGCCGATGGCGGCCAACACGGCGATCCCGGCGGCCGCGATGATCGGCAGACCAGGGCGAACGAGCGGCACCAGGGTCAACGCCAACACTCCGGCAGCCAAGGCCGCGAGCCGGGCCCGCCACGAGTCCAGACGCGGCCACAGCAGACCGAGGAAGGCCGCCGGCACCGCCGCGTCGAGACCGTAAGTCTTGGTGTCGCCGATCGCATCACCTGCCACCGCGCCGATCAGCGTGGCCAGGTTCCACAGCACGAAGACGGCGCTGCCGGTGGCGAAGAATCCCAACGGCGCGTCCCTGGGGTCCTTGGCCTTCAGCGCCATCGCGGTCGACTCGTCGATCAACAGCTGTGCTCCACCCACCCGGCGCACGCCCCGCAGACCCAGCAGGGACGCCAGTTTCAGGCCATAGAGCGTGTTTCGGGTCCCGAGCATCAGTGCCGTTGCAGCCGCCGACGCGGGAGAACCGCCGGAGGCCACCACACCCACCAACGCGAACTGCGAGGCCCCCGTGAAGATCAGCAGACTCATCGCGCAGGTCTGAAGGACGCTGAAGCCCGAGGTGACCGCGATCGCCCCGAACGAGACGCCGTACGCCCCTGTCGCCAGCCCGACCCCGAGGGAGTCGGCCAGCAGCGCGCGACGCGCGGGCTCGGTCGGGATACGCGGCATAACAGGACCGTACCGGCTTGTCACTCCTGACTCCCACGTCTGGCGCAGGCGTCCACGATCCGGTTGTCTGCGCCACGTCCTACGATCGGGCGCATGCCTTCCCGAGTCCGCGGCGGCTCGTCGGATGAGTGACGCCGACGACGTACGACGACTGGCCCTGGCCCTGCCCCACGTCGAGGAGATCGACAGCGACGGCTTCGACTTCCGCGTGGGCAACAAGGGATTCGTCTGGTCCTATCCCGAGCGCCGCCCGGGCAAGCCACGGGTGATCCGTACCGACATCGCCGTGCTCTTCGTCGGCGATGAAGCCGAGAAGCAGGCGCTGGCGTTGGGGGAGCCGGAAGTGTTCTTCACCACGCCGACGTACGACGGCTGGCCGCTGGTGATGCTCCGGCTCGAGCGCGTCGACGTCGACCGGCTCGGCGAGCTGATCGCCGACGCCTGGCGGATGCGGGCTCCTGCGCAGCTGGCGACCGGCGACGCGCCCTGACGCACCCGGGCCGACCAGATCAGCTGCTGAGATCCGTGTGCAGACGGATCGCCTTGACCCGGACGCTCCCGTCCCCGTGCAGGTCGAGCTCGCGATGGGCGCCATCGGCGGCCCAGCCCTGTTCACCAAGAAAACTCCGCAGCGCGTCGTTGGTGGCACTGACCCAGATCGTGGCGCGGCCGAACTTGTCCGCGCGCAGGGTGTCGACAGCCGCATGCAGCAACCGTGAGCCGTGCCCGGCGCGGCGGTGGTCGGGGTCGACGACGAACTCCGTGATCTCGGCATCGGTGGCCGGGTCGGCGTCGCCATCAGTGGCCGGCGCGGTCGCTGCAAACCCCCGAACCGTGACGCGGTCCAGGGCGACCAGGACGCGCTGCCGGGCCTCCTTGGGGCGCGCGATCGCGTCCAGCCAACGGGTCGCGAAGACATCGACCGGCAGCGACTCCAACGCCGCGGCCGGGATCAGCTCGGCGTAGGTCTCCCGCCAGCCCCGGACTTGCACGTCCGCGACCGCGGTAGCGTCGTCGGCCCAGGCCACCCGGACGCTGACATCGGCGTGGGGGCGTGGCGTCGGGCCGCTCGGATCTGTCACGGCACCGATTCTTTCAGCCGCGCCAGCGCCGCGAGACCTCGGGCGACGTACGCCGACCGTCCCGGGCATTGAGTAGCGTGACCTGATGCGGTACGTCGTCTACGGAGCCGGGGCGGTCGGCGGAGTGGTCGGCGCCCTGCTCCATCAGGCGGGCCACGAAGCGGTGCTGATCGCCCGCGGCAAGCACCTCGCTGCGATTCAGAGCGCTGGACTTCGCCTTGCCTCACCCAGCGGCGAGACCGTCGTCACGATTCCCGCCGTCGGGCATCCCGACGACGTCGACTGGCGACCTGACGACGTGGTCCTGCTCGCGACGAAGAGCGACGCGACACTCGACGCCGCGCGCACCTTGTCCGCCGCAGCACCGGCAAGCATCGCCGTCGTGTCGATGCAGAACGGCGTCGCCAACGAAGGTGTCCTGCTGCGCTGGTTCGAGCGGGTGTACGGCGTGTGCGTCATGGCGCCGACCGCGCACCTCGAACCCGGTCTCGTCGAAGCGCACGCTCACCCTGTCCCGGCGATCCTGGACATCGGCCGCTACCCGGTAGGCGTGGACGCCACCGCCGAGCAGGTCGCGATCGCGTTCGAGAAGGCCGACATCGTGTCGGTACCCCGCCGAGACATCATGCGCTGGAAGTACCGCAAGCTGATGATGAATCTCGGCAACGCCGTGCAGGCTGTGTGCCGCCCCGACGACGATCGCAAGCCGCTGCTCGACGTGGTCCGAAGCGAGGGGGAAAGGGTGCTCGCGGCGGCGGGGATCGACCCGGTCACCGAGCAGGAGGACCGCGAACGCCGCGGCGACATCCTCCGGATCGGGGACGTCCCCGGCCACCCCCGTTCGGGCGGTTCGTCGTGGCAGAGTCTCCAGCGGCGTACCCGATCCATCGAGACGGACTTCCTCAACGGTGAGATCGTCTGGCTCGGCCGGTTGTACGGCGTGCCGACTCCTGCCAACGAGGTGATCCGGCGAGAGGCCGTTCGCCACGCCCGCGAGGGCCTCCCGCCACGTACCGTGTCGACGTCGACGCTGCTCCGCCGGCTCAGTTCACGCTGAGGATGCGGCCGTCGTGGCCGGCTGGATGTTCTGGTTGACGTGGAACAGGTTGTCCGGGTCGTACTGCCGCTTCACCCGGGTCAGCCGTTCGTAGTTGCCCAGGTAGGAGGCTCGGACCCGGTCCTCTCCCTCATCCATCATGAAGTTCACGTACGCGCCACCGGCGGATGTCGGGTGCAGATCCTCCCAGTACTGGCGGGTCCAATCGGTGATCTCCTGCTTGTTGGCGGGATCGGGGTCGACGCCTACGATCACGCCCGCCCACCCACCGTTGCGATAGGCGAATGCGGTCTCGTCCTCTGCCACCCGGGCGGCGCAGCCGTCGATCGGGTACAGGTGCATGGTCGAGTGGCCGGTGGGGAGCCGTTCGCCGTACGCGAGGTGCACATCGATGGCCGTGTCGGTGATCTGCTCGAAGAAGTCCGCCCGCCAGTACCACTGGAGCCCGGCGGGGTAGAGCCCGTCGAACGCGCTCTGCAGCGCCGTGAACGGCATCTCATGGATCCCGACCAGCAACGGTGACCCGAACTCCTTGACCGGTGCCAGGACCTCGTCGGCACGGTCAGGCGCTCCGGTGTAGCACCACACGATGCCGCAGGACTTGCGTCCCCAGAGCTCTTCGGGGAAGGGTGGTGCCGGCGGGATCGTCAACAAGGCGAGCCAGCCGCTCAGCTCTTCAGGCAGCGATGGCAGCAGCTCGCGGTACCAGCGCATCACCTCGGGAGCGTCCGCCAGGTCGTAGAGCACCGGCCCCCCGACGATGGACCCGTGGTCCCCGATGTCGTGGCAACGGAACGTGAACGAGGTGACGACACCGAAGTTGCCACCGCCACCACGCAGCGCCCAGAACAGGTCTGGGTGCGAAGCGGCGCTCGCCGTGATCAGACTGCCGTCGGCGAGCACGATGTCAGCGGATATCAAGTTGTCGATCGTCAGACCGAACCGCCGGGAGAGATAGCCGATCCCTCCGCCGAGCGTGAGGCCGCCGACTCCGGTCGAGGACAAGAAGCCGGACGGGGTTGCCATGCCGAACGGCACGGTCGCTCCGTCGACGGCGGCCCAGGTACAGCCGCCGTCGACACGGACGGTGTGGGCATCGGCGTCCACCGTGACCGAGCGCATGGTGGACAGGTCCACGACCAGGGCGTCGTCCCATACGGCGAGTCCGCCGGCGTTGTGCCCGCCTCCGCGGATCGACAAGGCCATCCCGGCCTCGCGAGCGGTGTTCACGCAGGCCACGACGTCGGCTGCGTTGGAGCAGCGAGCGATGGCCCGCGGTCGGCGGTCGATCATGGCGTTGTACACCGCACGGGCCTCGTCGTAGTCCGAGTCGTCCGGGGTGATCAGGCGACCGCGCAACCGCGACCGCAGGGCCTCGAGCCCCGCGTCCGGCGTCGCCTGCGGGGCTGCTGCGTCGTGGACAGCGGTCGGTCCGCTGCCGGACTGGGCAGGAGGTGGGTTCATCGAACTGGTTCCCTTCGTGATGCGCCGGGTCTCGACCGGCGTCACGTCGACGCTAGGGATCGCCCGTTCGTGAAGCGTTCGGCCAACGTCGAACGTTGCTTCAATCTCGCGAACGCCCCGATGGTGGGCAGGATCGGATCAGTCTTGATCGGCGGCGGCGGTCTCCGCGGTGGCCTTCAGCGTCCTCAGGTCGGTACGGATCCGGGCGACCAGGTTCGGACTGGACTGCGAGACGGCCATCGCTTCCGCCTCGCGCAGCATCGACACCGACGGCGAACCGGGCTCCACCAACGCACGCGCCCGCAGCACCTCGGGTAGCCACCACCGGTCGTGTCGCTGCACGGCGCCGACGCGGGCGGCGTCCAGGGTCGCTCGGGCATCGGCTTCGCGTCCTTGCGACACCTGGGTGTCGGCGAGCAGGGACAACCAGTAAGGAAGTCGAGAACGTGAGCGCGATGCGGCCAGATTCGCAAGGCCGGCCCGAATCTCCTCGGTCCCGGTCTCCCCGCCCAGCAGCCAGCCACCGATCACGAGCGCCCAGTCACTGTAGTACGCGAAACCGTAGCGCTGGCAGAGTGCTTTCAGGTCGGCCAACGTGCGCTCGAGCCGGTCCAGGTCACCGCAGATCTGCCAGGTGACGGCGGCGTAGGCGAGGGACACGACGAGCGAGTAGATGTGGTCGATCTCGCGTGCCCGGTCGACGGATTCGATCGCGGCGGCCCGCCATCGCGCCTCGTCGCCCAGCAGCCACCAGCCGTGCGCCGACCACGCTCGCGCGTGCACTTCGGGTCGGGTGCCGACTGCCAGTGAGACCGCGCCAAGGGAGAGATCGTGGGCGAGGTCGAGGTGGTGCACCGCCTCATCCGGCCTGCCCAGACTCAGCGTCGACCCACCGAGACCGAAGTGCACCTGACCAGCCAGGTCCGGGACGTCACTGAGCAGGTCGCGAGCCTGGCAGGCCAGGTCGTAGGAGCCCACGATGTCGCCCTGGACGAAGGTCGACGCCCACAGCCCGATGGTCGCGACCAGAGCGCTGGCGGGTTGTCCCAGCGAGGTGGCCAGGGCCCGGCTACGCCGGAGAACGGCCTCCAGCTCGGGATCGGCGTAGCCCTTGACCGCGTTCAACGGCGCCGACATCAGCCGAAGCACCTCCAGCTCGCGGTGATCCCGGTCGAGACTGGCAGGAAGCTCCCGGACGAGCTCGAGCGCGCGTCGAAGCAGTCCGATCGCGTCGGTCGTGGCGAACAGGTCCTCGGCCTCCCGCGCCGCCTCCACGAGATAGGGGATGGCCCGCTCCGGTCGGCCACCGCGGTCGTACTGCTCGGCCAGAGCGGCCGTCATCGCATCGGAAGTCCCGCTCCGCAACAGCTCCAGAGCCTGAGCCAGCCGACGATGCTCGAGCCAGCGACGCGCGGGCGGGACGGACTGGTACGCCGCCTCGCGAAGCAGGTCGTGGGTGAAGTCGTAGCCATGGCCGACCTGGCGCAGGATCCGTCGGTGCCACAGCTCGTCGATGCCGGCGACCACGGTCGGCTCGTCGAGATCACTGGCCTCGACGAGAAGCTCGAGCCGGAAGTCGCGTCCCAGCGCGGCCGCAAGAGCTGCACAGTCTTGAGCCGGCTCACTCGCCTCGGAGAGCCGCTGCTGCAGCACCCACGCCAGGTCCTGCTCGGACACCCGAGGGGCCGCCCGGTTCAGGGACGTTCGGCTGGCTTCGACGACATACAGCGGATATCCGCCGGAGACCGCATGGAGCAGCCGGGACTCCTCGTCCTCGAGCGGGCGCCCGAACACCGCTCCTGCAAGGGCCGCGGTGTCGCCACGTCCGAGCGGTGCCAGCCGCACGTCGTGAACGAGACCGGCCGACCGCAGCGCGCTCAGCTGCCCGGTGACCTCACGTCGTTGCTGAAGCTCGTCGTGGCGGGCCGAGGCGACCACCAGGATGGGGCAGTCGCGCGCGAACCGGAGCATGAACGCGATCCAGGCGGTGCTCTCGGAGTCGGCCCAGTGCAGGTCGTCGAGCAGCAGCAACAACGGGCGATCCAGGGATGTCATCGCCCGGGTGAGCCCTTCGAAGAAGCGGTGCCGCTGCCAGGTGTCCGGACCGCCCGGCCGGTTCGGGGTCGGGATCTCCGGCGCAGTGAGCACCGCGGCTTGGTGATCCGGCACCAGCCGCCGCACCTCGTCGCGCCAGTGTGTGGGAAGGGCGGTGATGGCATTGGCGAACAGGTCGTCGCGCAGCCACGCCGCAACGGGAGTCAGAGCTGCTGACGAAGTACCGAAACATCGCCCTGTCGCGACCGCGGCACCGTCGGCGCTCACGATCCGCCCGAGCTCGCGCAGCAGCGTGGTCTTGCCGACTCCGGGATCGCCCTGGATCATCACGAGCTGCGCGCTGTGCTCGCGGGTGCGCCGCCAGGCGCCGAGCAGCTCGTTCATCTCCGCCTCTCGCCCCATCACCTCCGTCCTCCTGGCTCGCTCGCGGACCCCGGTCGTACGCCGGGAGGGTCGTGTCAGGTCGGCCGGGGTGTCGAGCAGCGAGCGCATCAGCGCGACGGTGTCCGGTGACGGGGTCAGGCCGAGCTGTTCCTCCAGGACCGATGCACACCTGTGGTACGTCGTCAGGGCTCCGGCCCGATCACCCGAGGCAGCCTCGAGCGACATCAGCGTCCGGTAGCCGACCTCCTCCCAAGGGGCCACCTGGACGCGCTGACGCGCCACCTCCTTGGCGCTGACCAGATCCGTGCGGCCCAGGTCCTGGGTCAACCGGTCGCACAGCGCCAGGAACGCATATGCCAGGGCCTCACGCGACTCCAACACCCAGTCGGCGTACGAGCCGGGAAGCAACGCCCCGGTGAAGCTGCGCACGGCGGCCAGGCCGTGCGCGACCGCAGTGTCAGAGCGGGCGGACTCCCAGTCCTTCCGTGCGGCGTCGCTTTCGACCAGGAACGTGCGGACGTCCACCGTGCAGGCCGGATGGTCCGTCCAGCCGATCGTCGCCGCCGTCACGTCGAGGCAGGCCGACGGCACCAGAGCACGTAGGTGATGGAGCTCCCGACGAAGGTTTGTGCGTGCCTGGGGTTCGGGCGAGTCGGGCCACAACAGGGTCGCGAGCTGGCTGCGCGGGTGCCGCGAGTCGGCATGCACGGTGAGATAGGCGAGCAGCTCCAGCGCGCGTGTGGCCGGCGCGGCCACCGTGACACCACGACTGCGGACGGCCAGACCGCCGAGCAGGGTGACGTTCACAGACGCGTCCAGGGCTGGTGTCATGGCTGACCTCGACAATCAGGCTAGACCCGTGGACCGAGGCGGCACCGAGACCGCGTCACCGGGACAGCAGCCCGCTGAGCAAGGCGGCGACCTCGGACGGGCGCTCCAGGCTCGGGAGGTGTCCGGCCCATGGCAGCTCGATCAGGTGCGCGTCAGGGATGGTGGCGGTGAGGTGGCGCGCGATGTGTTGGAAGTGGTCGAGGTCGTGGCCGCCAAGGACGACGTGGGCGGGCATCCGGAGGGCCGAGAGCTCGGGATGGATCCGGACTGGTTCGGGTGGATCCGGCCACTCGTCGGCCGCGAGCTGCACCTCGAACGCTCGGCGCTGCATCGTCCGCACCAGGTCGCGCGCGACATCGTCGGCCTCCGGGCCGAGCCAGGTGTCGACGTTGAGCTCGACGGCGCCGTCCAGGTCACCCTTCTCGAGGAGGCGCTCCTCCTCCTCGCCGAACGCGTCCACGGCGGGGGTGGTGTCGAGTCCCGGGTATGCCGCGTTGAGCAGCACGAGGGACGCAACCCGATCAGGTGACTGGTCGGCCAGCTCCAGGGCAACCCGACCGCCGAAGGACGAGCCGACCACGTCTACACGGCTGACGCCGAGCTCGTCGAGCAGGGTCGTGAGCGCGTCGGCGTACGAGAACGTCCCAGGCTGCATCGGGGTCTCTCCGAAGCCGGCGAGATCCGGGGCGATGACCCGGTGGGATCGGGCGAGGACCTCTACCTGAGGTCGCCACATCCGGCGGTCCGCCACCCCGGCGTGGAGCAGGAGCACGGGCGCGCCTGACCCCACGTTGTCGTACGCCATCGTCGTCATCGTGTCGAGCCTAGGTTCGACAGGGCCTGGCAGGCGAGGCCTTTTCTCCGTGGCCAAGACATCCTTGCCTCGTCACCGTCGCAACCGACGGTCGACGTGGCAGTCCTGCACCGGGTTGGGTCCGGACGCGGGGTGGCGGGTCAGGTGATGACGAGCGTGCCGTCGGCCTACTTGTCAGACGGGAGCGGGTTCGTTCTGGTCCTGCCCGCTGCGCGGTGTGTCGTCGTCCTCGGCCGTGAGCGGCCTGGCGATGTTCTCCAAGGTCTGCTGCTCTGCATGCACACCGAGGAAGATGGCGACGATGCCACCCGTGACCATCAGGGCCGCACCGATGAAGTAGCCCGGCGCGATCCCGCTGATGTCACCTGAGGCAGTGGCGTCGTCGATGAGCTTGCCGAAGTACAGCGGCCCGGTGATGCCTCCGGCGGCGGTGCCGACGGCGTAGAAGAACGCGATGCACAACGCCCTGGTCTCCATCGGGAACACCTCGCTCGCGGTGAGGTACGCCGCGCTGGCACCGGCCGAAGCGAAGAAGAAGATCACCATGCCGAAGATGGTCAGCTGGAGCGCGCTCAGGTCGCCCAGCATGAAGCCGGCCACCGCCAGCAGAGCGCCGGACAGGATGTAGGTGCCGGCGATCATCTTCACCCGACCCACCGTGTCGAACAGCGATCCCAGCAGCAGGGCCCCGAGGAAGTTGCTCGCGGCGAACGCGGCGATGTAGTAGCCGGTCTGCGAGACGCCGAGGAAGGTCGACAAGCTGTCGCCGTAGGTGAAGAAGAAGGCGTTGTAGAGGAAGGCCTGGCCGATGACCAGCGACAAGCACAGCACGGTGCGCTTCGGGTACAAGGTGAACACGGTCTTGGCGATGGTCGCCAGGCTGATCGTCTTGCGCTGCCGGATCGTCAAGGTCTCCGACACGCTCGGGAGTGTCGTGCCGGTCTCGTCCTCCACGGTGCCCTCGATGTCGCGAACGATGCCTTCCGCCTCGTCCTCCTGGCCGTGGATGAACAGCCAACGGGGGCTCTCGGGCACGTTGCGCCGCACGATCAGGATGCCCACGGCCAGGATGGCACCGAGTGCGAAGGCGGCGCGCCAGCCGATCTCGGGGTTGCTGACCACGTTCGGGTCGAGCAACGGGATCGTGATGAGAGCTCCGGCACCCGCCCCCACCCAGAAGGAGCCGTTGATGGCGATGTCGATGCGGCCGCGGTACTGCGCCGGGATCAGCTCGTCGATCGCGGAGTTGATCGCGGCGTACTCACCTCCGATGCCGGCGCCGGTGATGGCGCGGCAGGCGAAGTACCACATCGGGTTCATGGAGAAGGCGGTGAGCACGGTGCCCAGGAGATATACACCGAGCGTGATCAGGAAGAGCTTCTTCCGGCCGAACCGGTCGGTGAGCTGGCCGAAGAACAAAGCGCCGATGCAGGCACCGGCCACGTAGATCGCCCCGGCTTGACCGATCTGGGAGCTGCTCAGCCCGAGGCCGGTCTTGTCGTCCTTGAGCGCGTCGGACAGCGAACCGACGATCGTCACCTCGAGACCGTCGAGGATCCAGACGGTCCCGAGCCCGATCACGACCAGCCAGTGCCATCGTGCCCATGGCAGCCGGTCCATCCGGGCAGGGATATCGGTGGTGATCCGGCCGGTCTCGACTCCTGACGACATGCACTTCTCCATCTGTCGGTGCGATCGCTCGCGCGAGACTCCACGCGGCCCCCCGGGTGGAGTCCGTCGGGCCACGTACCCAGCCATCGACATGTCATGCGCCCGAGCTCGACCGGGATTGACCTTGACCCGATGGACGTAAGGGAGGAGTCTCCTTACCATGGTAGGAACACCTATTCGAGATAGGAAAGCCGAACGTCGTGAGGCGACACGGCTCGAGATCCTCACGGCGGCCTGGGACGTGGCCGGCGCGCACGGCATCGCCGGGCTGACGCTGCGCGAGGTCGCGCTCCGCGTCGGGATGAAGCCGCCGTCGCTGTATTCGCACTTCGCGTCCAAGGCCGCCATCTATGACGCGATGTTCGAACAGGCCTGGCGCGAGTACGCGCAGGTCACCGAAGACCTCCGCCTCTCCTGGCCGGACGAGCCGCGAGACCTCCTGCTCGCGGCTGCCGAGCACTTCTTCGACTTCGCCAGCGCCGACGCGCCTCGCCACCAGCTCATGAGCGAGCGCGTGATTCCGGGCTTCGTTCCCAGTGCGTCGGCGTACGAACCGTCCGTGGCCGTCATGGACCGCCTCACCGATCTGCTCATGACGGTGGGCGTCTCCGATCCCGCCGGCGCGGACATGTTCACCGCCCTCGTGTCAGGACTGGTCAACCAGCAGATGGCCAACGACCCGGGCGGAGTGCGCTGGCGGCGGCTGCTCCCGCGCTTCATCGACATGTACGCCGATTCCATGAACCTGCCACAGCGACACGAGGACACGCCATGACCATCGACACCGAGACACACCTGACGCCGCGCCGATCCGCTCTGGATCGCCCCACGGCGATGCGGCTCGCGGCCACGGAGTACCAGCAGTTCCTGAACCACCTCCAACGGCTGTCGCCCGACGACTGGAGCCAGCCAACCGACTGTCCCGATTGGGACGTGCGGGCGATAGCGGGGCACGTCGTGGGGATGGCGGAGATGGCAGCATCGCTGCGGGAGACCATCCGCCAGATGGTGGCCGCGAAAAGGCGCGGCGGAGTGATGATTGACGCCCTGACCGCCATCCAGGTGGAGAAGGAGGCCGGTCTGGGGACGGCTGAGCTGGTCTCTCTGTTCGCCCGGATCGGGCCCGAGGCGGCCCGGGCACGCAAGCGCACACCAGGCATCATTCGGAACCGCACGATGCCTGAGGGACAACAGGTCGGGGACCGCCTGGAGCAGTGGCGGTTCGGCTACCTGCTCGACGTCATCCTGACGCGCGACGTGTGGATGCACCGTATCGACATCGCACGGGCGACGGGCACATCGCTCGACCTGACTGCCGAGCATGACGGCGTGCTCGTCGACGACATCGTCAAAGAGTGGGCCGACCGGCACGGCGAGCCGTTCTCACTCGAGCTCACCGGTCCCGCCGGTGGGCGGTGGACTGGTGGGGAAGGCCGGGCCGGCGCAGCCGGTGGCTCGGGTCCGACCTCGATCGACGCGCCTGTGATGGCTGATGCGCTCGAGTTCTGCCGCGCCCTCAGCGGCCGGCAGGAGGTCGACGCAACACGTGGCGTCCCGGTGCCCTTCTGAGCCTGTCGAGACCCGCGGATTAGACAGGCAAGCAGCGGAGGTCGGCTCAATCCTCCAGAGGGAGACCGAGGACGGCGTTCTCCACGACCTCGGCGAGGGCAGGATGGATCCAGTACTGACCGCGGGCCATGTCGTGGGCGTTCAGGCCGAAGCTCATCGCCTGGATGATCGGCTGGATCAGGCTCGAGGCGTCCGGTCCCAGCAGGTGGGCACCAAGGAGCAGCCCCGACTTCGGGTCCGCGAGCACCTTGACGAAGCCGGTGGTGTCCTCCATGGCCCAGCCGTACGCGACGTCGCCGTACCGCACGGTGTTCGTGACGTACGCGGTCCCGCTCCCGACCAGCTCCTGCTCGGTCTTGCCGACCGAGGCCACCTGAGGATGGCTGAAGACCGCGTAGGGAACGTAGCGATGGTCCGCCTCCTCCATTGCGTCCGGGTGGGCCAGGTTGTGCTGGACGATCCGCGCCTCGTGGTTCGCCACGTGCTTGAGCTGCCAGCCGCTGGACACGTCTCCGAGGGCGAAGACCCCCTCCGCGCTGGTGCGTTGGTAGGCGTCGACGGCCACTCGACCGTCGTCGCGAAGCTCGATCTCACCGTTGGCAAGCCCGAGCCGGTCGGCGTTCGGGATCCGTCCGGTGGCGATCAGCAGCAGCTCACCCTCGGCCGGTCGCGGATCGGGCCGACCGATCGTGTCGTGCAGCTCGACGCGCACTCCGTCGTCGGTTGCGACGACCCTGGCGGCTTCTCGCGACGTGCGCACGTCCCAGGCGTCCGCGGCCAGCTCGGTGAAGGCCGTGGAGACGGACTGGTCAGCTCTTCGCAGCAGTCGCTCGGTGCGGGCCACGATCGTCACCCGGGTCCCGAACGACGAGAAGACGTGGGCCATCTCGGCCGCGATCACGCCGCCACCGAGGATGACCATCGAGCCGGGCACGTCATCGATCCGCATGATCGTGTCGGAGGTGTGCACGCGAGAGCTGTCGACCGCGCCCAACCCGTCGATGTCGGGAATCATCGGTCGACTACCGGCCGCGAGCACGATCCGGTCGGCGGTCAGCTCGGTCCCGGAGGCGAGCCGGAGCCGGCGAGGCCCGATGAACTCGACGTGCTCGCCGTAGAACGTGGTGTTCGGTCCGTGGCTGCGATACTCCTCGCCGGACACCGAGATCGGGTCGATCCGACCGAAGATCCGGTCGCGGATGTCGGACCATCGCACCTTGTCCACGTGCGCGTCGACGCCGAACCTGGCGCTGTCCTCGGTGCGCTGAGCCAGCTCGGCGGTGTACACGTACATCTTGGTGGGGATGCAGCCGACGTTGATGCACGTGCCGCCGAACGTCGACTCCTCGATGATCCCGATGTCGAGATGCCGCAGCGACGTGTCGGCGATCGTGTTGCCCGATCCGGTGCCGATGATGATCAGGTCATGATGAGGCATGGGCTCCATGGTGCCTGGTCAACGGTGCGATCGCCGGTCGAGGCTCACCCGGGAGCGTGGTCGCGATCCCAGCCGGCGACATCCCGCTTGGGCGCACGCAGCCTCCAGGACTCGGTCACCAGCTCGGCAAGCTCGTCGGTCGCCACAGCGGTCAGCCTGACCAGGACGGTGGCCGTCCCGTCGTAGTGCGGCTCGGTGAAGAAGACTCGAGGGTTCGATGCGATGAGTGCGAGCTTCTCCTCCTCGGACTCGACGAACAGCACGACCGCGTCCAGGGGTTCGCGGTGGTAGGCGAAGGCGCGAGGCTTGGTCCGGAAGGACGCCGCGTCGTGGTAGGACGGCCGCTCGATCGCGCCGGGCAGGGACAAGGCGGTACGGCGTACGTCGTCGATCGTGGCCATGGTGGCAGTGTGCCGTAGCAGAGGCTCGGGCAGTGGGTCAGCTCGAGCCCGGACGCCTCTTGGACTCGGCGGCCGGAGGAGATCGCGGCCGATCAGCCGAAGCGGTAGACATCGCGGGCGGTGAACCTCTGACCGGGCCGCAAGACCGTCGAGGGAAACGTCGGTTGGTTGGGGGAGTCCGGGAAGTGTTGGGGCTCCAGGCAGAACGCGTCGGTCTGGCGGTAGGTCGTGCCGTCGCGGCCGACCACGGTCCCGTCCAGGAAGTTCGCGGAGTAGAACTGGACTCCCGGTCGGTCCGTCCAGAGCTCGACCGCACGTCCCGACGACGGGTCCTCGACCCGGGCCGCCCGGCGGGCCACGTCCGACGGTGCGAGGACGAACGTGTGGTCGTACCCGCGGGCGACCCGCAGCTGCGGGTGGTCGGCGCGGAGCCCGGTGCCGATCCGCGTCGGGGAGCGCAGGTCGAACGGTGACCCGTCGACGACCGCGACGTCCCCAGTCGGGATCAGGGTCGCATCGATCGGGAGGAAGTGGCCGGCGTCGATCGTCACCAGATGAGCCTCGACACTGCCTCGCCCGGCCAGGTTGAGGTAGGCGTGGTTGGTGAGGTTGAGCACGGTCGGCTCGGTCGTCTCGGCGGCGTACTCGATCACGAGATCGGCCGCCTCCAACCGGTACGTCACGCTGACCTCGAGATCACCGGGGAAGCCCATCTCCCCGTCCGGGCTGAGCCGGCTCATCGTGACCTCGGCGCCGCGGCCGAGCTCGGCGCGCCAGAGCCGCCGGTCGAAGCCCTGGGTGCCGCCGTGCAGGGCGGTGCTGCCTTCGTTGGTCGGCACCTCGAACGGCGTACCGTCCAGCGTGAATCTCCCGTCGGCGATCCGGTTGGCGTACCGCCCGACGCTGGCCCCCAGATAGTCGCGATCCTGCTCGTACGCCGCGAGGTCGGCGAGCCCGAGCGTGACCTCGCCGAGCGAGCCCGACGGGTCCGGCGCGAGCACGGAGCTGATCCGGGCGCCGAACGTGAGGACGTCGATCTGCAGGACTGCGCTGGAAAGGCGTACCCGCTCGACGTGCTCCCCGGTCGAAAGCACCCCGAACGGGGCGATCGTCGCGGTGTGATCCTTCGGTGTGACCGGCATGATCACGATCCAACCAGTCTCCGGCGGTCGCGACACGGCCGGCACAACCCCTTCCCTCTGTTGCGTCCTGCGCGCTGGTTGCCGGGGCAGCCACGGCGCAGGACGTTGCGGATCCGAAGGGTCTTGCCTACCGGGCCTAACCTCGTAGCGGGCCGAAACGGCGATGCCTCGCGAAGTGGTCAGTGCCGACGAGCGTCCCGGGAGGGAGTCGACAATGGGTCAGCTGCGAAGAAGGTTCTGGTTGGAGGCGGGATGCGCTGTCGCCAGTGCAGTCCTTGCGGTGGTCACGATGTTCTGGCGGGACTGGATCGAGGTCACCGGCTGGGATCCCGACCGCGGTGACGGATCGCTCGAATGGGTGTTCGTCGCGGGCCTCGCCCTCGTCAGTGCGCTCAGTGCCCTGGCCGCCCGACTCGAGCTCCGACAACGCACCATCAGAGCCCCGCGAGCCGGCTGACGCCCGAGCGCAGAGCACGACGCACCGACCCCAGTCCATGACCGATCAGCCATCAGAGAGATCCACACCATGACGAACAACCCCGCGTCCACGCCTCCCGCATCGGGCGGAGGACACGCGGCTGATCGCCTGCGCGAGCAGCTTGCTCGTGACCTGGGAGAAGTTCCCCTCGACAACCCGCCGGACGGTCCCGGCTCACCGCCGCACGACAGCGACGACGACGACCGGGCCGATGAGCAGGAGTCCGGACCGGAACCGTCCGACGAGGACGAGACGGCCGCGGACGACACATCGCCGGGCGAGCCGAGGGAAGACGTGTAAGGAGGGGAGCCGTGCGCGGTCCCCACGACGAGATCAACGACGGACAGCTCGGTACTCAGGTCGACGACGTCCCGCCCAGCGCGGACGGCAAAGCCGACACCGCGGTCGTCGAGCGACCGCCGGGCGGCAAGGCGTTGCTCCGCATGCTGCAGCTGCTCGGTGACGCGGGGTACGACGAGGCCGCGGTCGACACGGTCAACCTGGCCGTGGACACCACGCAGCAGAAGGCGCTGCGTGATCGCGGGAGTGCGCTCGTCCCGATCCCTGCTCAGATCGGGAAAGCCGCCAAGGGCAAGAAGAAGGCAGCCTCCAAGGATGCCGTGACCGGGGTCGCGGAGGAGGCCGCCGCTGAGTCGATGGACGCGGCCGACCAGCTCGGGCCGCCGACCGCGACCGGTCCACAATGGAGGTCGCTCGGGCCCTGGACAGTCCCGAACGGGCAGACGTACGGCGCAAGCCGGGTCAACGTCGCAGGACGGATCTCGGCCATCGCTGTGGACCCATCGAACCCTGCCCACGTGCTGGTAGGAGCGGCCAACGGTGGCGTGTGGCAGAGCTTTGACCGCGGCGGCAGCTGGAGCCCTCGCACCGACTACGCCGCCACCCTCGCCGTCGGTGCGGTGACCTTCGACCCCACGATGCCGACCCGGGTCTATTGCGGGCTCGGTGAGGGCAACTGGTGGTGGTGGCTGGGCGCCGGGATCCTCCGGTCGATGGACGGCGGCTCCACGTGGTCGACGTTGTGCACCGCACCCTTCGTGGGCCAAGGCTTCTACGACCTCGTCGTGGACCGCCGCGACCCGAACCGTCTCTTCGCGGGCACGACGGGTGGGCTGTACGTATCGAACGACGGGGGTGTCACCTGGACCCGTCGCCGTACCGCGGCCTGCTGGTCGATCACCGTCGGCGTCGGTCGTGGCCAGGTCCTGGCCGCCTGCAGCGACGGCCTGTACCGGTCCAACGACCACGGTGCGACGTTCTCGAGCGTGACGCTGCCGGGGTCACCGAGTGGATTCACCAGGCTGGCGGTCGCGTTGGCACCGACGGACAACACCATCGCCTATGTCTGGGGCGCGGGGGCACCGTTCGCCGCGAACGGCAACCCCACCGCGTACCTGTGGCGCCGCGCCAGCAACACCTGGACCGCACAGACGACACCGCCGGGGGTGGCCACAGGCCAGTCCTGGTACGACTGGTTCCTGTCCGTCTCGCCGGACAACACCGATCAGATCTACTGCGGGGCGATCAGCGTGCACCGGGGCACCCGCTCCGGCACGACCTGGACCTGGCTCGACATCGCGACCAAGTCCAGCGGGGACTCGATCCACCCCGACCAGCATGCGGTCGCGTTCGAGCCCGGCAACCCGAACATGATCTATGTCGGCAACGACGGAGGTCTCTACCAAAGCCCTGACCGAGGCATCCACTGGACCCATCGCAACAACGGCCTGGTGATCACCGAGTTCGAGTACCTCGGGCACCACATCGGCAACGCGCGCTGGCTGATCGGTGGCACCCAGGACAACGGCACCGAGCGGTGGCAGGGTTCACCCACCTGGGAGCACGTGGCGGACGGCGACGGAGGCGACTGTGCCGTCAACCGGACCAACCCGACCACGGTCTTCCACACGTTCTACGGGATGAGTCCGCAGCGTTCGACGAGCAGCGGGGACTGGGCCACCTGGACCAACATCCCGCCACCGGTGCCGACGGGTGAGGGAAGCTCGTTCTACCCACCGTTCGAGGCCAGCGCCACCAACGGCGACACGATCGCGATGGCCGGCAACGCGTTGTACGTCTCGCGCAACAGCGGGACCGCGTGGACCCGACTCGGGTATCCCAGCGGCGGATCGGGGACGGGGTTGTTCATCCCGAACGCCGACACCGTCCTGGTCGGCATGAGCGACGGCTCGATCCTTCGTACCACCTGGTCCGGGAGCGCGTGGAGCGGCCTGAGCGTGCTGGCCACGCCACGCCCGGGCGCCGCGGTGAGCGACATCGCCGTCGACCCCAACAACGCCTCGCGGATCTGGATGACGTACTCCAAGGTGGGCGGTGGCCGTGTCTACCTGAGCACCGACGGCGGGGGAAGCTTCACCGACCGTTCGACCGGTCTCCCGAACCTGTCGACCACCGCGATCGCCCTGGATCCCTGGAACGCCAACCGGGCCTGGGTCTCGGCGTCATTGGGCGTCTACCAGACGCAGGACGGCGGTGCGAGCTGGACGGCGTTCTCGTCCAGCCTGCCCAACGCCTACGTCGGTGACCTCGTCTTCCATCAGCACGCCCGCGTGCTCCGGGCCGGCCTGCGCAACCGGGGTGCCTGGGAGATCCCGGTCGACGGCTGGATGACGTCGCCGATCTGCGGGACCCAGTGGAACGGCAGCCTCGCCCCGAACCAGACCCAGCGATGGTTCACGTTCAACTGGCCGGCCACGTGGCACATCGTGTGGACCGTGATGCCGACCTCGGTACGCCCGGGTGCGGCTCAGGTCAGCTGGAAGGTCCAGGTGGAGCGGGCCTCGGCCGAGTTCGCGACGTACTGGATCAGCGTCACCAACCTCACCGCGGACCCGGTCACGTTCGAGGGCCGCTACTGCATCCTCAGCCGATACTAGGAAGGGCAAAGTCAGATGTGGACAGGAGTTCAGTTCAACGGGTCCTTGGCGGCCAACCAGACACAGCGGTGGTTCACCTTCAACTGGCCGACCGACTGGCACGTGGTCTGGTACATGATGCCCACGACCGTGCGGAACGGCTCGCCCGAGCTCGATTGGGACGTGGCGGTGGAGCGCGCGGATGCCACGCACTGCACCTACTGGATCACCGTGACCAACCTGGCGGCGGTACCCGTCACCTTCGAGGGCCGGTTCGCCGTCCTCAACTAGCGGCAAGGGAGTCAGTTGTGGAGATCATCATCCGGACCGACGGCAGCGAGACCGTGGTCACGCCGAGCGCCGCATCCGCGCAGGGAGGGTTGGGTACGCCGACCGAGCCCGACGCGGCAGCAGTGCCCGAAGGTCTGGCCGCCAAGGCGGCGACCCGGGGTGTCAACAACGGGGGAGCGGCGCCGGCTGCACCGGCCGAGACCGGAGTGCCGCCCGTCAACGTCGCCGCTGCGCAGGAGCAGGTCACACCGACGGACGGCGCCGGCGAGTCCGCCGGGGCTGCGCCGGCGATGGAGTAAGCCTCAGTTGTCGCTGCTGGCCGGATCCAGTCCGAAGGGATCGAGGTCGTAGGCCGCTTCCTCGTGCCGGATCACGTCCGCCATCTCCGGATCCGCCTGGGCGAACATCTGCTCGATCAGCGCCTTGCCCTGGCCGCGTTGGCCCTGCTCGGCCAGGACCGTCGCCGCGACGTAGGTCTGGAGGTAGCCCAGCTCCAGCCCCAGGCCGGCTCGGGTGGCCTGCATCGCCTCCACGACACCCGCCGGTCCGTCCTGTTCGTGGTCGGGTGCGTAGAGCGTGAAGCGCTCGTGCTGGTAGGCGATGTGCCAGCCGGAGATCGCGATGTCGACCGCCGTCCTGGAGGCGGGGATGCAGCGGCCGGAGTAGGCGCACTGCCCGTTGAACAACAGGTAGACCGGGCCGGTGGACGGCATCGAGTCGAGCTGGCGCGGTAGGTCGGACAGCGTCTCGACGTACGGTGTGTCCCCCATGTAGCGCCAGTTGCCGAGGAACGGCTGCCGCGACGCGCCGGCCGGCGTCGGGCGGTCGTAGAGCACGATGGCGTTCGCGGGCACCTGTGAGGTGATCACCTCGGAGATGACGCCGAAGTCTGGCGCCGCGTCGTCGCGGACCACGGTGATGGTCGGGGGCAGCTGGGTGAGAAACGCCGCACCGACCAGTGCTGCGGCACCGACCCGGATCCGCTGATCCAGGTCGCGACGCTCAACGACCGAGGCGAGTGCGGCGACGAGCAGCACGAAGGCCGGGATGAAGAAGCTCGCAGCACGGGCACGGTAGGGGATCGCGTCGAACGGGAACGGGTTGACGAAGTGGTAGGCGATCGCGAAGGCGACCGGGGCGGCCACCAGCGGCCACCACATCGGCCAGTCGACCAACCTGGATCGGGCAGCGCCGAGCACGGCGGCCGCGAGCACCACGAGCAGCGTCACCGGCCACCAGGGGAACGAGTTCCCCATCAGCGGCACGAACGCCGTCACCAGCTCATGGACGCCTTCGGGAAAGCGGTCCACGACTCCCGACGGGCTGGGGTCGAAGAAGCCGTTGGAGCTCTCGGCCAGGGAGAAGTACTGCGCCAACCCCATCGACAGCACGGCAGCGACGGCGATGAGCAGGACCGGGAGGCTCTGCCGTCGGGTCAGCCGGCCGCGCCAGGTGTACCACCCCATGATCACGGCGGTGATCACCAAGAAGACCGTTGGCTCGGGTACCCGGATCAACGGCAGCAGGAACGCCGCCACAGCGGTCAACCACAACCAGCGCCCTCGCCCCTCCTTCAGCCAGGACTGCACGGCATACGCCATCACGATCATCACGAACATCGGCAAGGCGTACGGCCGCGTGTAGGCGCTGTAGCGGACGAACAGCGGTGCGGTGGCCATCACGAGCAGGGCAGCCGCTCCGGCGAAGCGCAGGCCGAGCCGACGCAGCAGCAGACCCATGAACGTCAGGCTGCCGATCCCGGCCAGCACGGGCACCAGCCGGTCCTGGAGCTGTCCCTCACCGAACAGGTGGTGGAAGAGGGCTCCGAGCAGTGGGTCGATCGGCGGCTGCCGGGTCGCGCCGGTGATCGTGCCGGGGTCGCTGCTGTCGTATGGCGCGATCTGGGTGAGCTCGTCGTAGCTGAACGGCTGACGGATCGCCGTCACGACGATGAGCACGGAACCGAGCAACCAGGCGCCCGCGTACGCCCACACGTCACGAGGACGCGCGGGACTGGCGCGGTCAGGCCCGGCGGGATCCAGGACCGCCGAATCCGAGGCAGTGCTGTGCATGGACGTCCCATCGTTCTCGGCGCAGGTGCAGACCATTCCTACCCGATAACGGCCCACGAACCCGAAACGGCGCTGGCGCTCAGCCAGCTCTCAGTTCGGCGATCGCCTCGGCGAGCACCGCGACACCCTCCGCCAACGAACGCTCAGCCAGGCTCGAGTAGCCGAAGATGAGACCCCCCTGTTTGCTGGGGGAGACGCGGAACGGACCGACGCCGTACACCCCGACTCCGTGACGAGCCGCCGCCTCCACCACCGCGTCCTCGGGCAGATCGGGTGGCAACCACGTGACCACGTGGAGACCGGCGGAGATGCCGGCCGGTCGGAGGTCAGGGGTATGCCGGGCGAGCGCCTCGACCAGGGTGTCGCGCCGCCGCCGGTAGACCGGACGCATCCGACGCAGATGCCGGTCGAACTCGCCACGGGTCAAGAAGTCCGCGAACGTCAGCTGGTCCATCACCGAGGAGCCGCGGTCGGCGGCGTACTTCGCGAGGGCGACGTCCTTGCTCAGCCGAGGTGGCAGCACGAGCCAGCCCAGCCGGATCCCGGGCGCGAGCGTCTTGCTGACCGAGCCGGCATGGATGACCCGGTCCGGCGCCAAGCCCTGGAGAGCTCCGATCGGTGCCCGGTCGTAGCGGAACTCAGCGTCGTAGTCGTCTTCGACGACGAGCGCGTTGCGGCTCTCAGCCCAGCGCAGCACCGCGGCACGGGAGCGCGGGGACAGCACCGCGCCGGTGGGCCACTGGTGGGAGGGGGTGAGGAAGAGGGCGTCGGCGTGGCACTGTTCGAGGTGGTCGACGCGGATGCCGGACTCATCGACTGGTATGCCGACCAGCTCCAGCCCAGCCGCAGCCAGCAGTGGGGGGACGTCGGCGTCCGAGGGATCCTCGACGGCGACCCGGGTGGCTCCGCTGCGCGCCAGTACCTGGATGATCAGCCCGATGCCCTGCGCGTAGCCGTTGGTGATGACGAAGTGGTTCGGTTTGGCTGACGTGCCACGGACCCGGTTGAGATAGATGGCCAGGGCCTCCCGCAGCTCGCGGGCACCGCGCCCGCTGAGGTAGCCGAACCGCTCGTTCGGAGTTTCGTTGAGCACGGTCTTGATCGACCGCAGCCACGCCTCGCGCGGGAACTGGGCGACGTTGGCGCGACCGTAGCCGAAGTCGATTCGCGGCTCCACAGGCTCGGCGCGGTGCGGTCTGACCTCGGCGGTCTCTTCGCCGATCGCGACCTGGGTGTAGCCCCCGGGCCGGCTGGTCAGGTAACCCTCGGCGACCAGCTGCTCGTAGGCCTCGACGACCACGCCGCGGGACACGCCGAGGTCGCCCGCGATCGCCCGCGACGGCGGCAACGACGTACCGAAGGGGAGCCGCCCCGAACGGATCCCGTCCCGGATCGACGCCTCGATCTGGCGGTGCAGCGGGACGTCGAGGTCTCGGTCGAGCTGGACCAGCAGATCGGTCGCGGCCCGGGAATTGGTCCCCTGAACAGTCATACGATTGGATCTTAGTGAGAGGACCGATCGATGTCAGGCTCCTCGGCATGAGATTCACGTCGGCAGCAACTCATAGCGCAATCCCTGCCAGCACCGACGCCTCGGGCGAGGAGCCGGCGGCTGAGGAGTCCCGCTCGGCTGCGACCGCCCAGGCGCTGGCCCAGTTGTGGCCGCGGCTGGACGGGCAGCTGTTGCTCCCCGGCGGGACGGGGTACGACGTGGCCCGCTCGGTGTGGAACGCCGGCGTCGACCGGCGTCCGCGCGCGATCGTGCGCTGTGCCAGCGTCTTCGACGTGGCGGCGGCGGTCTCGACCGCACGCGATCTCGGGCTCGAGATCGGGGTCCGCTGCGGCGGTCACAGCGTCGTCGGTCACGCCGTCCCCGACGACGGCCTGATGATCGATCTCACGCTGATGGGCGGGGTTCGGGTGGACCCGGGCTCGCGCCGGGCCTGGGTTCAGGGCGGTGCACTGCTCGGGGCGCTCGACGTGGCAGCGCAGGCTCACGGACTGGCCACCACCGCCGGCAACGTCTCGCACACCGGCGTCGGCGGGTTGACGCTGGGCGGCGGGATGGGCTGGCTGGCGCGCCAGTACGGACTGGCGTGCGACAACGTGCTGTCGTTCGAGGTCGTGACCGCAGATGCGGAGGTGCTGCGCGTGAACGCCGACCACCACCCCGACCTCTTCTGGGGGCTGCGTGGCGGTGGCGGCAACTTCGGCATCGTCACCGAGTTCGAGTTCCAGCTGCACCCGGTGGGGACCCGGTCGCTGGTGGCCGAGTACACGTTCGACCTGGACGACGCGCTCCCGGTGCTGTCGCGCTGGCGAGACCTCAATGCGCAAGCGCCACGCTCGGCGACGTTCAACGCGTCGGTGAGTGGTCGCACGGTGACCGTCGGGTTCGTGCACGTCGGTGATCCCGACCAGGGGCGGCGGCTTCTCCCGTCGATGCGGTCGTTGGGCCGGTCGCTGTCGTCACGCGTCCACGAGCCGTCGTACGTCGAGTTGCAGACCCGCGAGGACAGCATCGGCGGTCACGCGTACCGCCGCTACACCAAGGGCCACTACTTGAAGGCGTTCCCCGACGAAGCGATCGAGGCGTTCCTGCTCCGCGGCAGCCTCGACGGGCACGGTGACCTGCTGCCGAACGTCGGACTGCAGGCCTACGGCGGGGCCATCGCCGACGTACCCGAGGACGAGACGGCGTTCAGCCATCGCGACACCGTCTTCGAGTGGGGCGGCGGGATGCGCTGGACCGACCCGACCGAGGACGCTGCCAGGATCGACGCAGCCCGATCGGCCGCGGCCGCGATGGACGAGCACGCCAGCGGGGTCTACGTGAACGCGCTCGCCGACGAAGGTGCCGAAGGCGTGCAACGTGCCTACTCCGCGGCCAAGCTGGCCCGGCTGACTGCGGTCAAGGACACCTACGACCCGGACAATGTCTTCCACCTGAACGCCAACATCCGGCCGTCTGCAGCACCTGCGGGATCAGCGCTCGGTGGGGGCGACATCAACGGGGGCAACGGCGGCGACGGCAGCGGCGCCCGAGGACGGACCTGATGCGCAAGCTCGTCAACGCCACCTTCGCAAGCCTGGACGGCGTCATCGAACGGATGGAGGCCTGGCATTTCGGCTACATCGACGCCGAAGCCAACCGGATCGCCACCGACCAGCTGCTCCACAGCGACGCGATGCTGATGGGTCGGCGGACCTACGAGCTGTACGCCGGCGAATGGCCGGGCCGCGAGGACGGCGGCTACGTGGACAAGCTCAACACAATGCCGAAGTACGTCGCCTCGCGGACGCTGACAGCACCGACCTGGCCGAACACCACCGTGATCTGCGAGGACCTCGTCGGGGCGGTCAAGGAGCTCAAGGACCAACCCGGCGGCGACATCTTGATGCACGGCTTGGGCCCGGTCGCGCAGACGTTGCTCGATCATGGCCTGCTGGACGAGCTGCACCTGTGGGTGCATCCGGTCCTGGCCGGCGTGGGTGACATCGGCGACCTGCTGTTCAACCCGGGGACGTCGGCGACCCTGACGTTGTCCGACGTACGCCGGCTGGAGTCCGGTGTCGTGATCTTGTCCTACGCGACCAGTGACTGGTGACGTGTCAGGGCATCGCCGTGAGGCGGCGGCTGGCGATGCGCTTGACGAAGCAGTTCTCGAACACCACCGTGCAGCCGTCGGCCCAGACCAACGACGCCCCGCCGCGGGGGAGCGGGGCGGCGTCCACGTCGGTGCTGGGTGTCGGCACCCACCGCCACGTCTCGCACGGACCACGGACCGGGCAGCGACGGATCACGGCCCGGATCTGGTCGATGTCGGCGAACCGGCGGACCTGCTCGTACAGCACGAGGGTCGAGGCGCGGTCCGCGATCAACGCCACCGGCGCCGGATCGCCCACGACGCTCGGGCGTCGACTGCTCAGCTGTCGGTCGCCGAACCACCGGCCGTCCGGGTTGCGGTAGCCGAGTCGCAGGGCACTCCGATGCGGTGGGCGGGCCGGCCAGCTGACCGTCGAGCGCCCTCGCTCGTCGACGTCGACCTGCGCACCGGAGGTGACCTGCTTGGCCAGCACGGTGGTCGAGGACCACTCCCCGGTGGGCGTGCGGAAGCGGACCAGGGCGCGCACGTTGTCGGTCAGTCCGCGGCTCGACGGGTGTGTCCACGCGACGGCGAGGTGACCGCGATCGTTCGCCGAGGCGGCCGTGAGGGTGAGTGGTCTGCGCGGACTCGCACAGTTGACGAAGCAGACCCGCTGCCACGCGGCTCCGGGTGTCTGTTGGAGCACGATCCCGGAGCGCCCGTGCGCACCGGTCCGGGTGCCGACGACGTCGACGACACCGCGTGGCGTCAGGTGGGCGAGCACGACCGAGTCGACCTGCGGGAACAGCTCGCGCTGCCGCGCCGAGCCGGCCGAGCGGCGTACGACGACCCGGACACCCTGCCGGGCCGGCCACGCGGCGACGACTCCGCCACGACGGTCGACGTCGAGCTCCAAGCCCGCTGTGACCCCGGTCTGCGGTGGGAGGCGTTCGGAGGCCAGCCGCTGCGGAGGTCCCCAGTGCCCAGCCCGGTCCAGGGTGCGAAGCCGGGTGACCACCACCGTCGAGCCGGGACGGTGAAACCGGTAGGCCACCGCCACCTGACCGGCCGAGGTGGCTTGAGCGGCGTACGAGACCACGCCCTGGCCCGTCAGTCGCTCGGGTCGGCGCCAATGGTCTTGCCCTGCCCGTCGGGTCGCCGCCACCAGGACGTCACCGCTGCCGCGGTTGTCCTCGCGGTAGAGGACGACCTCACGGCCGGTGGATGTGGTGACCACGGTCGGTGCGTCGTTGTTCAGCGTGGAGTCGTCCTGGACCACCTGCTCGGGCCCGAGCCGGTCGGTCCGGGCGGCCGCCGAGGCGTCCATCAGGCTGGCCGCCACGGCGCCGAGAAGCAGCGCGGTCACGCTCGTGCTGAGCTGGGGCATACGGCCTCGATCCGGTGGGTGCCGTCATCTTCGCTCGCAGGCCAGCTCCACACAACGCGCCAAACCCCGACGATCCGACGTTTACGGGGTGATCACCGCGTGGACGTCGGATCGTTGCGCCCGAGTTCTGTCGGTGGTCCATGGTGCGGTTATTCAGACGACCGCCGGACTCACGCCTGGTTGACTGGACACTCGTCAGTTGAGGGCGATCGCCACGTGTACGAACCGTCTTCCCACCGCTCTTCGAAGGGGTCATCGTGACCGACTCGACACTGCCCGCAGAACAGGCTCGGAACCATGGACAAACCAGTGACGGCGCTGCGGATCCCCGCCGCTGGCTGGCGCTGGCGGTCCTTGCCATTGCGCAGCTGATGATCGTGCTGGACGCATCGATCGTGAACATCGCGCTGCCGTCCGCCCAGGCGGACCTCGGCATCTCCGAGGCCAACCGGCAGTGGGTCGTCACGGCGTACACGCTCGCCTTCGGCGGGTTGTTGCTGCTCGGCGGCCGGATCGCTGACTACAACGGCCGCAAGCGGACCTTCATCTTCGGGCTGCTCGGCTTCGCGGGCGCCTCGGCGATCGGCGGCTTCGCTCCCAACCAGGAGCTGTTGTTCGCTGCGCGCGGCCTGCAGGGCGCGTTCGCGGCACTGATGGCGCCGGCGGCGCTCTCGCTGGTGACGGTGACGTTCACCGAGCCGAAGGAACGCGCCAAGGCCTTCGGGGTTTTCGGGGCGCTGGCCGGTGGTGGTGCGGCGATCGGGCTGATCGTCGGCGGTGTGTTGACGGAGTACGCGTCGTGGCGCTGGTGCCTGGGTGTGAACGTCCCGGTGGCGCTGCTCACCGCTGCCGCCGCGATCCCGCTGGTCCACGAGAGCAAGGCGCACGGCGACACGCGCTACGACATCCCCGGTGTCCTGATGGCCACCGTCGGCCTCGTCTCGCTGGTCTACGGCTTCACCGAGGCGGCCAAGGCGAAGAACCCCGGTAACCCGAGCGACACGTCGGTGCAGGGCTGGACCGCGCCGTCGACGCTGACCTTCCTGGCCGTGGCTGTTGTGCTGCTGATCGCGTTCGTCGTGTGGGAGCAACGGGCCAAGAACCCGATGCTGCCGATGCGCGTGGTGCTGGACCGCAACCGCGGCGGCTCCTACTTGGTCTTCCTGCTGGTCGGCGCGGGGCTGTTCGCGATGTTCTTGTTCCTCACCTACTACTTCCAGCTCAACCTCGGCTACAGCCCGCTGAAGGCGGGGTTCGCGTTCCTGCCGTTCAGCGGCGGCATCATCCTCACCGCCGGCGTCGTGGCGCAGATCCTGCCGCGGGTCGGACCCAAGCCGCTGATGGTGGGCGGTCTGGCGATGGCGGTCACCGGCATGCTGATGCTCACCCAGATCACCCAGGACACGTCGTACTGGACGCACGTGCTTCCCGCCGAGCTGCTCATGAGCATCGGTCTGGCGGGCGTCTTCATCCCGGCGTCGAGCACGGCGCTGCTCGGGGTCGAGCACCACGATGCCGGCGTGGCCAGTGCACTGCTCAACACCGGTCAGCAGATCGGCGGTTCGCTCGGGACGGCGCTGCTCAACACGTTGTTCGCTGGCGCGGTCACGGCGTACCTCACCGACAACGTGACCGCCACCGCGGACGCGAAGCGGCTGACCCCGTTCGCGTTGATCCACGGCTACCACGTGTCGTTCTTCTGGGGTGCGGTGCTGTTGTTCGCCGGCTTCTTGGTGGCGTTGCTGGTGGTGAACGCCAAGAAGCAGGACGTTCCGAAGGAGCCTGCGCTGGTCTGAGACACTCCGAACGATCCGACGCCTGCGTGGTCGGGCGTAGCCGTCGGATCGGTCGGGCAGGGTGATACACCGGCGGAGTAGCGTCGTACCGGGCTTGGGTCCTGGAGGGAAGGCGGTCGCCGTGGCAGCGCTGATGAGTGGGGCACGAATCGAGCGCGTGGTTGTCCTGATGTTCGAGAACCGGTCCTTCGACCATCTGCTCGGACACCTCGACCACGCAGGACTTCCGCCGATCACCGAGGGAGCGGTGAACCTGCTCGACCCGGCGGATCCGTCCAGCACACCGTTCGCGACCTTCCCCTACGACAGTGACTTCGACGTACGCACCGATCCCGGCCACAGCCACGCCGACATCGTCTGCCAGCTTCAGGGCGATGGCCCGACGCTGCGGCCTGACGACATCGCGATGAACGGGTTCGTCAAGGACTACCTGGCGCGCCTTCCAGCGGACGGCAAGGACCGGGTCCGGGAGATCATGGGCTGGCACACGGCGGCCCAGGCTCCGGCACTCGCGGAGCTGGCCCGCGAGTTCACCGTGTGCTCGCGGTGGTTCTCCTCGGTGCCGGGGGAGACCTGGCCGAACCGGATGTTCGCGCACTCCGGCTTCTCGCACGGCTTGGTGCACAACGACGTCAAGCTGTACGACGACAGGGTGGTCTTCGACGCGCTAGGCGAGGCCGGGAAGTCGTGGGTCGTCTACGCCGGTGACATTCCGCAGGCCGCCTGTTACCTGAGTCTTGTGGACACCTTCAAGCACCGCCTGACGAACATGGAGTCGTTCTACGAGGACGTCGAGGACGGCACCTTGCCGGCGTACTCGTTCATCGAGCCGCGTCACCTGCTCTCGATCAACAGTCAACATCCCGATGCCAGTGTCTTGCGCGGCGACCAGCTGCTGCGACAGGTCTACAACGCCCTGGCCGCCAAGCAGGAGATCTGGGACTCCCTGATGCTCATCGTGACGTGGGACGAGCACGGCGGATTCTTCGATCGGGTGCCGCCGCCCGAGGCCACGCCGCCAGTCGCGGGGCAGGCCGCCACGGTCACCACGGACACGGGCACGACGTCGTTCGGCTTCGACCGGCTGGGGGTGCGGGTGCCGGCAGTCGTCATCTCGCCCTGGTCCCCCCGGGGCGCGGTCTCCGACGCGGTGTTCGACCACTCCAGCATCGTCAAGACGGTGTATGACGTGTTCGACCTGCCCGGACATCTGCTCGAACGTGATCGGGTCGCGGCCAGCGTTGCCGAGGTGTTGACCGGCTCCGAGCGGCGCGACCCTGTCGTGCTCGGGTCGGCTCCGCATCCGGAGGTGCGGGCCGCGCTCGTCGCCCAGGCCGCGGGAGAGGCAGGGGCGACTGTTTCCGCGGACGCGGCCGATGGCGGCGTACCACCGCTGGACGCCTTCCAGACCAGCCTGCTCGATCTCAAGGCGCGGCTCGACGAGCACCAGGGTCTGCCCGCCGCAGCCGGCCCCGACACGGCCCAGGGCATGGCTCCCGAAGCCGGCGTCGACCTGCGGCGACAGGTCTACGACTTCCAGGCTCGACACCTCAGCAGCCGGGGCGAACGCCTCCTGCAGGACGACCGTTTCCCCTCTGGCTGAAACCTCGTGAGTCTGTCGTCACGAACCTTCAGCCATAGCGCAGTGTTGCTGATGTGACGGGGGAAGCGCACGAGACGGCAGCGGTCAAAGGTTTTCCACAGATCGCTGCGTAGGGCTGGACGGACGGCCTGGTCGAGGAGCAGAGTCCAAAAGCACCAGCCTTCCCGCACCGAGGTTCGTCATGGCCCGCACCCACGCCGTCGCACCGGCCGCCATGCCGGCGCGGTCTGCGCTGGACGCCCTGGACGCCGACGTCCGCGACGAGGTCCGCCGGGCTGGTGTCGACCCGCTCACCGACGTCGCTGTCGTACGCCGGTTCGCCCAGACCGCCGTGCGCGCCCACGACGAGCGCAGCCTGTCCGGCATCGTGCGGCCGATCGACGACCCCGACCGCACCGTGGACGAGCTGGTCGCCCGGGTGGCCGGTTTCGGACCGCTTCAGCCGTACCTCGACGACCCGAGTGTGGAGGAGGTCTGGATCAATGAGCCGCAGCGCGTCTTCGTGGCTCGCGACGGCCGGCACGAGCTGACCACGACAATCCTCAGCACGGCCGAGGTGCGTGACCTGGTCGAGCGGATGCTCAAGACGTCCGGGCGACGGGTCGACGTCAGCACGCCGTTCGTCGACGCGATGCTGCCATCGGGGCATCGGCTGCACGTGGTGCTGGACGGGATCAGCCGGGGCTTCAGTGCGGTGAACATCCGCAAGTTCGTGGTGAAGGCGAGCAGGCTGCACGAGCTGGTCGACCTGGGCACGCTCACGCCGCAGGCGGCCTCCTTCCTCGACGCGTGCGTCGTCGCGGGTCTCAACATCGTGGTCGCGGGTGGCACGCAGGCGGGCAAGACGACGATGCTCAACACTCTGGGCTCCGCCGTCCCTGGTGGCGAGCGCATCGTCTCCGCGGAGGAGGTCTACGAGCTTCGCTTCGATCATCCGGACTGGGTCGCGCTACAGACCCGGCAGGCTGGGCTCGAAGGCACCGGCGAGGTCAGGCTGCGTCACCTCGTCAAGGAGTCCCTACGGATGCGGCCGTCGCGGATCGTGGTGGGTGAGGTGCGCGCCGAGGAGTGCCTGGACCTGCTGCTCGCCCTCAACTCGGGGCTGCCCGGCATGGCCACCATCCACGCCAACTCCGCCCGTGAGGCCTTGGTCAAGCTGTGCACCCTGCCGCTGCTGGCGGGTGAGAACATCTCCGCACGCTTCGTCGTCCCGACGGTAGCGGCCAGCGTCGACATCGTCGTGCACCTAGCGGTCGAGATCGGCGGCAGACGTCGGATCCGCGAGATCGTCGCGGTGCCCGGCCGAGTCGAGTCCGACGTGATCGAGACCGAGGCGATCTTCCAGACGCAGGGTGGCCGACTCGTCCGGGCTCAGGGCACGCCGCCGCGGGTCGAGCGTTTCGAGCTCGCCGACATCGACGTTCGCGCCCTGCTGGCCGGACCCCCGGTGCTGGACACCGAGGCGCGCTGACATGGGTGCGCTGCTGGGACTGGTGCTCGGTCTCGGGCTGCTGCTGATCCTTCGAGCTTTCACGACGCCGCCGCCCACCCGCCGCTCCACGACGCGTCCGAGTCGCCTGGCCGAGCTGCTGCGTGCCGCCGGTATCGAGTACGTCAGGCCGGCCGGCCTGGTCTGGCTGTGCGCGTCGTGCGGGCTGGCCGGGTTCGTGACCGTGCTGGCGGTCTCGCGGACTCCGCCGGTCGCGCTGGTCTTCGCGGCGATGGCGGCGTACGCGCCGTTGGCCCTGGTCCGGGCCCGCGTACGCCGACGGCGTCGTGACCTCGCGGAGGTCTGGCCCGAGACCGTGGACCACCTCGCCTCCGCCGTGCGCGCCGGGTTGTCGCTGCCGGAGGCGTTGAGCCAGCTCGGCCACCGCGGCCCGGAGTCGCTGCGGCCGTCCTTCGACGCGTTCGGTCGCGACTACCAAGCGACCGGCAGGTTCGGAGAGTGTCTGGACCGGCTCAAGGAGCGGCTGGCCGACCCGGTGGGAGACCGCGTGGTCGAGGCACTGCGGATCGCCCGCGAGGTGGGCGGCGGTGATCTCGGCCGGATGCTGCGTTCGCTGTCGCGGTTCCTGCGCGACGACGCGAGGACGCGTTCAGAGCTCGAGTCCCGCCAGGCCTGGGTCGTCAACGGTGCCCGCCTGGCCGCCGCATCGCCCTGGGCCGTGTTGCTGGCGCTGTCACTGCAACCGGAGGTGATCGGTCGCTACCGGTCGACCGCGGGAGTCATCGTGCTGGTGACCGGCGCGGCCGGATGCTTGCTCGCCTACCGCTTGATGGTGCGACTGGGCCGGCTCCCTGAGCAGCGACGGGTACTTCGATGAGCCCGGCGATGGTCGGAGCCGCGCTGGGAGGAGCACTCGGCCTGGGTCTGCTGATGGTCACCGCGAGGCTGCTCGTGTCGCGGCGCCCGAGCCTGGAGAGCCGTGTCGTGCCCTACATTCGCGACGTACCGACGATGCGGGTGTCATGGTCTGCGCAGACCCCGTCGAGTCGACCGTCGTCGGCACTGGCCGCGTTGGTGCGACCGACGATCGAGGGCTGGGCGGACCGGCTGGAGCGGGTGCGGGGTGGGCGGGCGTCCATCCAGCGCCGGCTGGACCGCTCCGGAGCGAGCGCGACCGTCGAGGGCTTTCGGTTCTCCCAGGTCGTGTGGGGGCTGTCGGGCTTCGGTGCCTGTCTGGCGCTGGGTGTCCTGGGTCCGGCGCGCGAGCCCGGACGGGCGATTCCCTGGCTGGTCGTGAGTCTTGGCTGCACGGTCCTCGCCGTGCTGGCCAGAGACTCGGCGCTGTCATCGCAGGTACGCCGACGTGAGGACCAGATCCTCGCCGAGTTCCCGGCGGTGGCTGACCTGATGGCGCTGTCGGTGGCGGCCGGCGAGGGTCCGGCGGCTGCCCTCGAGCGCGTCGTTCGGAGCTGCCGAGGCGCGTTGCCCGACGAGCTGGCGGTGGTGCTGGCGCAATCGCGCACCGGCGTACCCATCACCGAGGCTCTGGACGCGATGGCGCAACGGTCGGGCCTGGCGATCGTGTCGAGATTCACCGAAGGGTTGGCGGTGGCGATCGAGCGGGGTACGCCGTTGGTCGACGTGCTGGCCGCCCAGGCCGCGGATGTGCGGGAGGCGGCCAAGCGCGCGCTGATCGAGACCGGTGCGCGCAAGGAGATCGCGATGATGGTGCCGGTGGTCTTCTTGATCATGCCGGTCACGCTGCTGTTCGCGTTCTTCCCCGGAGTCGTAGGACTGAACCTGTTGGCGCCGTAGCGGCGGATGAGGAGGACGGATGAGGATCGCAGCAAGGCTGAGGGGCTGGTATGCCGTGAGACCGCGTCGTGACGAACGCGGTGACATCCCCGGGTGGGTGATGATCACCGT
>JBBSPA010000050.1:0-33021 GCA_038259225.1 Propionibacteriales bacterium | reverse complement strand
GTTTGCCCATTAAAACCCCTTTTGCGCTTTAAAACCTCCCCCCCCGGGGGGGGGCGGGGCCCCCCGGGGGGGCCCGGGCACGGGGGGGGGGTGGGGTGGTGGCGGGCTGGGGGTGTGCGTTGACACAGCCGCAGGCGTTACGCAGGGTGGCACGGGTGAGCCCGAGCCTCCACCTGCCGTCGCGTGCGTCGCGGCTGCTCGTGCTCCTCACGCTGGTGGCGACGCTGGTCGGGTGTACCCAGTCGCCCGAGAGGTCTGCTTCCCCAACGGGTGTCTCACGTCCGGCGTCGGCGTCCCCTTCGGCCGCCGACGGGACCAGCGTCACCAGTGCTGCGACGCCGCCGAAGACCGCGACGCCGCCGAAGACCGCGACTCCACCGAAGACCGCGACTCCACCGAAGACCGCGACTCCACCGAAGACCGCGACGCCGCCGAAGACCGCGACGCCACCCAGGACGCCTGCGACCCCGGCGACCACCGCGACCTCGTCACCGGAACCGCCGGTCGCGACGTTCCGGCTGCAGGCCGTGATGCAGACCGTACGCCTGCTCGCCCTCGGGATCGGGCCCCGCGAGGCGGCCTCACCGGCGTACCGCCAGGCGGCTCGTTGGGTGGCACGTCGGCTGATCGACTCCGGCTATGACGTGGCCCAGCAACGCCTCCCGGTCCCCGCCGGCACGTCGTGGGGAATCGACGTCGACGCGGGTACGACGACGAACGTGATCGCGACGCTGCCCGGCTTCCGACCGAGGCAGCCCCACCTGGTCGTCAGCGCGCACCTGGACACGGTTCCCCAGGCACCGGGCGCGGAGGATGACGCCTCCGGGGTCGGCGTGCTGCTGGAGCTGGCCCGGCTTGCCTCGATGCGCGAGACCAGGCTGCCGATCATGTTTGTGGCCTTCGGTGGCGAGGAGCCGCGCGGCGTTGGGGACGCGCTGCACCATTTCGGCTCACGCGCCATGGTGGCGCGGATGGCGCAGCCCCAGCGCAGCGCGGTCAGGGGCATGGTGTCGATGGACCGGATCGGGGTCGGCACGGTCGTCCCGGTCTGTGCCGCGGAGTCTCGGCCGAGGACAGTTCGCGCGCAGCTTCTACGGTCGGCCCAGCGGCTCGGCATCCCCGCCATCGCGTGCGTCAACAGGAGCAGCGACCACTGGTCGTTCGAGCTGGGCGACATGCCCGCGGCGAGGGTCGGTGGAACGTCCTACGCCGGCTATCACAGTGCCGCAGACCTGCCGCGCGTCATCGACACCGCGCAGCTGCGTCGGGTGGGCCGACTGATGTGGGCGTGGCTGAAGTCGGGTTAGCGTCACCGCCGGAACGGCGGGTCGCTCGTCTCCCACATCCGGTCAAGGATCTGTTGTGCGATGGGTCCGTCGAGCGGGCGCGGTGCGAAGTCCGACCCGATGATGTACGGCGTGAAGCGGGTGGACACGATCCGGTCGTCCCAGCTGACGATGTCGACCATGACCCCCTGCTGGGTCTCGGCGGAGAAGTCCATGTCGAACACGAAGTTGCCGAGCGAGTTCACGACGAGCTTGCCCTCGTGCACGTCGACGCCCTGCACCCAGTGCGGATGACCGCCGACCACGATGTCCGCACCGGCATCGAGCAGCGCCGCACCGACGACGCGCTGGTCCGGCACCGCCTGGTTGGTGTACTGCTCGCCCCAGTGCGGGAGGACGACGACGATGTCGACCCGCTTGTCGAGTCGCCGGACGACCGTCTGGGCTCGTTGGAGGTCGGTGCGGTCGAGCGGTCCGGTCCGCGGCTGCATGCGAATCTCCGCCGCGCCAGGACGGGTTCGCGTCGCACGCGGTGTCTCGCCGATCGCGTTGAACGCCACGAAACCGAACCGGATGCCATGGCGGACGACGATGCGCGGACGCCAGGCCGCGCGAGCAGACGTCCCAGCGCCAACGCGACCGATGCTGGAGCCGTCGAGCCGCCGGATCGTCTGCCGCAGTGCGCGGGCGCCGAAGTCGCCGGTGTGGTTGTTCGCCAGCGACAACACGTCGAAGCCTGAGCGCTCCAGAGCGGGCAGCACCCTCGGGTCGGCGTAGAACGAGTCGTCGCCTTGGCGAGGCCGACCGTCGTCGGACAGCGTGCTCTCGAGGTTGCCGATGGTCACGTCGGCCGCCGCGAGGCCTCGGGCCATCGGACCCAGAGCCGCACCGGGCCGATCCGGCGTCGCCGCACCCACCCGGCGCCCGAGCATGACATCTCCGACGACCCTGACTCGGTTCACGAGGGGCTCAGGCCCGGTGGCACGCACCCTGATCGGGTACGCCGTCGGGTCGAGCATCGGGTCGACCCCGGCCACGGTGGCGACCTGGACCAACGGCGTCACCGCCGAACCAGGTACGACGACGACCTCGTCAGCCGAGAGTGGCCGCGTAGGCAACGCCCGCCGTCTCGTCAGATCGATCCCACGTCCGGGTTGGTCCAGCTGCTGCCAGGACCCGATGCGGCCCGTGATGACGCGTCGCGCCTGGGGCGTCGTGAGCCGCAAGGTCGGGCGGCGTACGGACGTCGCGATGACGAGCGGCTGACTCACTTCGTCCGGCCGTGTCGGAGGATCGTGCGTGCCCAGGCGCGTGGGAGGAGCCGTCGCACCGGTCGAGCCGGCAGCATCGGAGGGGGCGGCCGGTGGGTCGGCGGCCGACGTGCATGCGCTGATCAGCCCGGCAACCAGAGCCCCGACCGCGACACCGCGGGCCCACATCCCGTCACCGTACGCGGTCGGCCACGGCGGGCGCGCACCGTCGCGGAAGCCGAACGAAGCAGATACAGACGTGACGCGCGCAAGGCCTGCTTGGACTTGCTCCCTCCTGAGCTACCCGCGGCGTGCGGTGATCAGCCAGGTGATCTCGTTGGTGCTCGCACATATCGCCGTCGACCATCCCGACCTGGCCGAGACCGAGACGGCGGATGACCTCCGTGGCTGGATCGAGCTCCTGCCGGACTGACCGCCGTCAGTAGCGTGAGGCCTGCATGTCGTCGGCGAGGATCTGCTCGACGGTCTGCTGCGGCGTCTGCGTGCTGGTGTCGAGCCACAACCCACGGTCGGGTATGCCGGTGAGTCCGGCCCCGAGCGACCGGACAGCCTCCGCCAATGACGCGTCCGGCCCCATCCAGTCGCGGTAGGTGTCACCGTGCCCGCGCACCGTTCCCGCTCGACGACGACTTCGATCGACGGGGTGAGGACGACGAGATGGCGCTCTGCTCGCACGATCGCGTCCAGCCACGCGGTGACGTAAGCGCCGAGGACGATGTCGTTATACACGAAATCGAAGCCGTGGTCGGCATAGTGCTGAGCGAGCAGGACGCCGGCCTCGTACCGCAGCCGAAGCTGACGCAGCACCTCGGCACCGGACACCGCGGCCCGGTAAAGGTGGTCCCCGTCGAAGCTCACGGCGGGAGGCCCGAGCCTGGCGGCGAGCATCGGTCCGATGGTGGACTTGCCTGCGGCCTGGAGCCCGGTGACCAGCACGACACGCGACATGGCCGGTCATCTTGCAAGGCGTTCCGGTGCGGGCCTGTCGGCCGCGAGGCGATAGCCTGGGAGCATGGCGATGATTCCGCTGGCTGCCGCTGAGCAAACCCGCGACCTCCCGGTCGACCCGATCGTGTTCGGTCTGGTCACCTTCGTGCTGCTGCTGACTTTGATGGTCGGCCTGCTGATGTTCGGCAAAGGACGGCCACACTCCTGATGGCCCCGGCATGAAGACCCGGCGCTGATGGTGCAGCGCGCTCGCCGGATCGGGGTCATGGGCGGAACGTTCGACCCCATCCACCACGGCCACCTCGTCGCCGCCTCCGAGGTCCAGGCCTGGTTCGACCTCGACGAGGTCATCTTCGTCCCGACCGGGCAGCCCTGGCAGAAGTCAGACCGTGAGGTGTCCTCGCCCGAGGATCGCTACCTGATGACGGTGATCGCCACTGCGTCCAACCCGCGCTTCTCCGTCTCACGGGTCGACGTCGACCGGGGCGGACCGACATACACGATCGACACCCTGCGCGACCTGCACGCGTCCCGGCCCCAGGCGGAGTTCTTCTTCATCACCGGCGCCGACGCGCTCGCGCAGATCCTGACCTGGCACGACGCAGCCCAGGTCTTCGAGCTGGCCCACTTCGTCGGCTGTACCCGCCCGGGCACGGCGATCGACGCCTCGACGCTGGAAGGCCTGCCGCACGACCGGGTCACGATCCTCGAGATACCAGCGTTGGCGATCTCCTCCACAGAATGTCGAGCGCGCGCGCACAAGGGTGAGCCGGTGTGGTACCTCGTCCCGGACGGCGTCGTGCAGTACATCGCCAAACGGGGTCTCTACCAGCCCGCCAGCTACACACCGAGCGGTCTGGGTGCGGGGCCATCATCTGACAGCAGCACGACTCGGGTCTTCGGCAGCACCGCGAACGCGCATCCCGACCCTCCGACATCCCACGACCAAGGAACGCAGTGACCGCAACCGAACGCGCCACCGAGCTCGTCACCGTCGCCGCCCAGGCAGCCTCCGACAAGCTGGCCCAACACATCGTCGCCTTCGACGTCTCCGACCAGCTCGTGATCACCGATGCGTTCGTGCTCTGCTCGGCGCCGAACGACCGGCAGGTCAAGTCGATCGTCGATGAGATCGAGGCCAAGCTCAGGGAGGTCGGCGCGAAACCGATCCGCCGTGAGGGTGAGCGCGACGGCCGGTGGGTGCTGATCGACTACGGCGAGATCGTGATCCACGTCCAGCACGACGAGGAGCGTGCCTACTACGCGCTCGAGCGGATCTGGCGCGACTGCCCTGCGATCCGCCTGCCCGAGTCCGTGACCAGCGGCCAGGGCAGCGGGTCGACTGCTTCCCCGTGATCGGACTCGTGGATCCCGACGTCGATGTTCGCCGGTTGGTGCTGTGGCGGCATGGCCGGACCGAGTGGAACCTGGTGGGCCGCGCGCAAGGGCACGCCGACGTCCCGCTCGATGACGTGGGGCGGGTGCAGGCCGAGCGCGCGGCCGGCCTCCTGGCGACGTACGCGCCGGCGTTCGTCTGGTCCAGCGACCTGATGCGCGCCCGCCAGACGGCCGCGGCGCTGACCACGCTGACCGGGCACGAGGTCGTCCTCGACCGGAGGTTACGTGAGTACGACGTCGGGGCGCGGCAGGGGATGACCCGCGATGAGTTCCGCGCCGCCTTTCCCGTTGTCTATCAGCGGTACCTGGACGGCACCGACATCGTGCAGATCCCTGGTGCCGAAGGGATCACGCAGGTGCGCGAGCGGATGCTGGCCGTGCTGCTCGACGCGACCCGCGCGGTCGAGAAGGGCCAGACCGGTGTGCTGGTCGGGCACGGGGCGGCGCTGCGGACCGGCGTGCTGGCGTTCTTCGGCGTACCGACCGACGACGAGCAGCCGACGCCCGCCGGCCGCCGACGCGAGATGTTGGCGGGGATGGCCAACTGCGCGTGGACCGTCGTGGAGCAGCACCCGTCCTACGGCTGGCAGATCGTCGACTACAACGCCCAGAACCTCCCCGAACCGGTGTCCTTGGACGACTCGCCGCAGGCCCATTGACCCTCCCAATCCCGCGAGTTGCGGGAAAGTTCAGCCCCCTATCGGCGTGTCGCCCTGCACTTTCCCGCAACTCGCGGAAAGCGGGGGGAGGGCGTGGTCGGGGGAGGTGTTCAGACGAGGGCCGACACGCCGCGTTTGGCGAGCTGGTCGGCGATGATCACGCGCTGGATCTCGCTGGCGCCTTCCCAGATCCGCTCGACCCGCAGCTCGCGGGTGAAGCGCTCGGCGACGTTCTCGCGCATGTAGCCACGGCCGCCGAAGATCTGTACGGCGCGATCGGCGACCCGGCCGGCCATCTCCGAGGCGTACAGCTTCACCATCGAGCACCGCGCGTGCGCGATCTTGCTGTCCAGACCGGCGTCGATGGAGCGGGCCGTCTCGTAGACCATCGACCGGGCCGCGAAGAGCTCGGTGAGGCTGTCGGCGAGCATGGCCTGAACGAGCTGGCGGGTGATCAGCGGCTGCCCCCCGACGATGCGCTCCTGGGCGAACGCCGTCGCCTCCTCGACCAGTCGCTCGGCCGCGCCGAGGCAACGGGCGGCGATCATCATCCGCTCGAACCGGAACCACTCGTAGGAGAACGACATGCCGGCGCCCTCGCGCCCGACGAGATGTGACGCCGGGACGCGGACGTCGTCGAACGCCACGATCGGGTGGTGGTGGGCGATCGTGTGGGAGTACTCCGGCGTCCGGACCACGCGGACGCCGTCCGAGGGGATCTCCACCACGAACATCGCGTGCTCGCCTGCGTGCGGTCCCTCGGTCAGGACAGCCTGGAAGAAGACATAGCTCGCGTCGTTGTACGACGTCACGTGCCACTTCTCGCCGTTCAGCACGTAGTCGTCACCCTCAAGGCGGGCCGTCGCCTGGAGGGCAGCCACGTCCGACCCGGCGTCGGCCTCGGTGATCGCGTAGCACTCCGACATCTCGCCCCGGACGGTTGGGAGCAGCCAACGCTCACGCTGCACGTCGTTGGCCACGTCGACCCACCAGGCAGGTGGCGTGTGCATCACCCAGCCGAGGGCATTCGTGACCCGCCCGGCCTGCTCCTGCACCAGCACCTGCTGCAACGTCGTACAGCCCTGGCCCCCGACCGAGGTCGGCATGTTGGTGGCGTACAGGCCAAGGCTGATCGCCCGAGCCCGCTGCTTGTCGACCAGGCCGTCGCTGAGCTCGCCGTGGTTGTGCTCAGCCTCGACTTCGTACGGGATGAGCTCCTCGGTGAATGCGCGCGCCGTGATTTGCAGGGCGAGATCGTCGTCGGACAACCCGTACATCGGCACTCCGGTCCGTTGGGTCTGCGCGGTTCGCGGACATTCTTGACTGACTGTTCAGTCTATGCCAGCGTGACAATCGTGACCAGTGAGCGAGTCCCGCGGACTGCAGACGTCGTCGTGGTCGGCGGCGGCACGATCGGTGCCTGGTGTGCCTGGTTCCTGCGACGTGAGGGTCTCGACGTCGTGCTGATCGAGGCGGCGACCCTCGGCAAAGGGGCCAGCTCGCGCGCAGCCGGGATGGTGCGGGCACAGGGAGGCACCGAGACGGCGGTGCGCCTGGGCCTGTTCTCGCGCAAGTTCTACCAGAGTCAGCGCGCGCTCCTAGGAGTCGACTCGGGCTTCGTCGAGCAGGGCTACTTCATGCCCTGCTTCACCGCACGGGAGGTGGAGGAGGCGACGGCTCGGATCGCGATGCAGCAGCGGGTCGGTCTCGACGTGCGCTGGGTCGGTCCGGACGAGGTAGACGCGATGAATCCGGCTCTCCAGCCCGGTTCGACGCTCGGCGCGTCGTACGCCGCTGGCGACGGGTACATCGATCCACCCAGCAACGTGCTGGCCTACACCGCAGCGATGGTCGGCGCCGGCGTCCGGATCGTCGAGCACACGGCCTTCGTCGGGCTGACGACACGAGACTCGAGAGTCGTCGGGGTGCAGACGTCGGTCGGCGAGATCGCGACCGAGCGTGTGGTGCTCACCGGCGGTCCGACGCTGGCGGCCGTGGGGCGATCCGTCGGTGCCCGCATCCCGTCCGGGGGTGCCCGTCATCAGGTCGTCGTCACCGAGGACCATCCCGATCTGGCGGCTTACCGGCTACCGATGTTCTTCGACATCACGTCCGGCATCTACTGGCGCCCGGAGGAGGGTGGGATGCTGTGGGGGATGAGCAACCCGGCCGAGGCTCCCGGGGTCGCCCACGTCTTCGACTGGGAGTACTACGAGATCGCCCGCAAGCGACTGGCCTCGCTGATCCCGATCGTTGGTGAGCTGGGCATCCGGAAGGTCTGGGCGGCCACCATCGACTTCACTCCGGATCATCTGCCGATCCTCGGGCCTGTGGTGACCACCGACGGTCCGGTGACAGGAACCACGGTGGCTGCCGCTGGTGGTCACGGGATGATGTGGGGTCCCGGAGTGAGCCGGGCGGCGGCCGACCTGGCGCTGCGCGGAGCCACCGACGTGGTCGACGCCACCGAGCTGGGTCTGGACCGCTTCGACGAGCACGGCCGATCCAGGTTGGCAGTGGACCCGATTGCCCTCCCTTTCCCCGAGACCGTCGATCAGACCTGACCGATTCCGCCTGCGGCCGAGCGCACCCTTGGCCGCACCCTTGGGCCGGCGGTCAACGCGTCGAAGCGGCCGCCGGGTCGCTCACCACGAGAGCGTCGACGGCGACCGCACCGGTTGCGCTGCAGATCAACGGGTTCACGTCGAGCGCGAGCATGCAGTCCCCGAGCTCGACGGCCAGCTGGCTGACCGCCACCACCGCCTCGACGACGGAGTCGAGATCTGCCGGGACTGCCCCACGGACCCCACCGAGCATCGTCGTCAGCCCGGCAAGCCCGTCCACCATCGCTCGGGCGGACGCTGACGTCAGGGGAGGCAGCCCCACCGCGCGTTGTGGCACCACCTCGACCAGGGTCCCTCCCGTGGCCACGACCACCAGCGGCCCGAGCAACGGGTCACGGACCATGCCGAGCGCCACCTCGACACCGCTCGTCAGCTGTCGTTGCACGAGGACGCGAGGTCCGAGCCGCTCCGACAGATCGTCGTACGCCGCGAGCACCTGGTCAGCAGCGCCCAGGCCAGGCCGGATGCCGTCCGCCTCGGTCTTGTGCGCCACGTCGGATGCGGCCGTCTTCAGGACGACGGGGTAACCGAGCCGCTCAGCCACGTCGAGGGCACCGGACCGGCTGTCGACGCAGGACGACTTCGCCGTCATCACGCCGTAGTCGGCGACCAGCTCCAACGCGGTGACCGGGTCCACGCCACCGGCGAGCCGTGACCGCCAGCGTTCGACGCGTGCCTGATCGACTGTGGCGGCGGGACGAGGCGCCGGTGGATCGGCCTGTGCCAGGAGGTGGCCGAGTGCCTGCAAGCCGGAGCGGGTGCCTTCGAGTACCGGCACGCCAGCGGCCCGGAGCGTGGCCGCCTGCGCCTGGTCGACCGCGTTGGCCAGGTTGGACATGACGGCGACCGGTTTCTCGGTGCGCCCAGCGACGGTCAGGACGGCGTCGGGATACGCCAGGTTCTCGTCGTACTCCTCGACCAGGTCGAGCCCGGCCACGACTACCGCCACGCCCGGGTCGTCGGCCAACGCCCGTAGCGCGACGGTCATCAGCTCCTCGGTGTCCTCACCGCGTCCCCACAGGTCCAGCGGGTTCGTGGGTTCGAGTCCGGGGTCCAGCACCTCGGACAGCGTCGCGCGGGTCGTGTCGGCCAGGTCCGCGAACCGGACCCCGAGGGCGTGCGCCTGGTCGGCCACCAGAGCGCGTTCACCCCCCGAGTCGTGCACGGTCGCGATGCCCAGCTGCGACCGTGCGCTTCCGCTGCGGACCCGGCGCCCGATCGCGAAGAGCTCGAGGGAGTCGACCAGCTCATCGAGGCTGGCCACCCGATGGACGCCGTACGCCGAGAAGAGCGCCTCCCACGCGCCGTCGTCGCCGGCGATCGCCCCCGAGTGGGCAGTCACCAGCGCACGGCCGGTGGGGGAGCCGCCCACAGTCAGGGCCACCACGGGAACGTCGCGTTCGGCGGCCCGCGCGAGCGCTGCCTGCATGGCGCTCGCGTCGCGCAGCGTCTCGGCGAACAGGCCGATCACCTGGGTCTCCGCCAGGTCGAGCGCGTAGTCGACGTACGCCGCCATGGACGTGACCAGCTCCTGGCCGGAGGAGACGATGACGGAGAAGTCCAGGGCTCTGTGGGTCCGAAGCAAGGACGAGAAGGCCGAGCCGGAGTGGGTCACGACAGCCACACCGCCCGCTGTCAGAACCTCGCGCTCGACATAGCCGACAGCGCGGATGCCTCTGGCAGGGTTGACGTAGCCCATCGACCCGCCTCCGCACAACGACATCCCGGCATCGCGAGCAACGGCGCGGATCTCGGTGCCGAGCCCGTGTGCGGTCCCGAAGACGACTGCGGCCCGGTCACCGCGCTCGGCACACAACCGGAGCTGCTCGGGTAACGCCCGGTCAGGGACGCCGAGGACCACGAGGTCCACCGGTGCGTCGAGGTCGTGCAGGGACGGGACGCAGGGACGCCCCTGCACCGAGGGATAGCGAGGATGCACGAGGTGCACGGTCGGGGCCGAGGGGCTTCGCAACACCTGGTCTGTCATCCGGTCACCGAAGGACCCCGCGCGCCGGCTCGCGCCCACCACGGCGATCGAGCGTGGCTCCAGCAGCGACGCCAGGCGACCCGGCGCCCTACCCATCCCGACGGCTCGCAGGACAGTTGTCGCGGGGGAGCGACCCGGCGTCGTACGCCGACCCACGTGCTCGGGGGAAAGTTGGTCGGGGGATAGGGATGACACGTCCTCCGCGGACGATCAGCTCGTACCGTCGTACCGTCACAGCCTCATCCTCGCCGAGGTCGCTCTATCCCGCCGACTGACTGACTGTTCAGTCTATGGAGGTGATAGCGTCCTCCACAAGGCTGGTTCGCCGGTATCGAGACTCGTCGAGGGGTGCCATGGCTGGCAGGGGCGCCGAGCAGTCGGCGGGAGAGATCGTCGACCAGCGCCGTGACCAGATGCTGGTCGCCGCGGCTGAGCTGATCACCGAGCGCGGGTTCTCCGAGACCCGGATCGCCGACGTGGCTCGTCGGGTAGGCGCCTCCCCGGCACTGGTCATCTACTACTTCGGCACCAAGGACGAGCTGCTCACCGGCGCGCTGCGCTACTCCGAGGAGAAGTTCTACGTCGCCTGCAACGAGATGCTGGCCAACACTCCTGGGGTCCGCGAGCGGCTGGAGCAGCTGGTTCGGCTGACCTGCGTCCCCGACGGAAACGACCAGGTCGGCGGTGCGTGGGGACTGTGGTTCGACCTGTGGGCGCAGGCGTTCCGCCACCCCTTGGTCGCCAAGGACCGGCTCGAGCTGGAGAAGCGCTGGCGATCGACGATCGCGGGTGTGGTCGCCGACGCGGTCACGTCGAAGGAGATCCCCCAGGTCGATGCCGACGACTTCGCCGTCACCTGGGCGGTGCTGCTCGACGGCCTGTCGATCCAGGTTGCGCTGGCCGACCCGATCGTGGACGCCGAGCGGGCGTACGACATCGCGATGAGGTTCGCCGAGCAGGCGTTGGGTCTCCCGATGGGGCGCGCGGCTCGCCGCAGGTCAGGCACCCGCAAGCCGACCGCCAAGAAGTCCAGGTCGGGCAGGCCCTAGGCGTCGGAGTCGACCGCCCTAGTCTCCGCGGACGTGCGAGGCAGCACACGTACGGCCGAGGTCGACAGGCGTACCGTGACCGCACGACCTTCGTGCAACCAATCGGGCAGCTCGCCGTGGACGTTCGGCACCTCCGCGGTCAGCGACGTTGAGCCCATCAGCACGTCGACATGCGTGTGCGCCCCCATGAACACCAACCGCTCGACTACGGCAGGAAAGCAGTTCGCCTCGCCGCCCTGCAGCGCCGCTTCGGGCGGGCTGATCTCGACCCGCTCGGGTCGAATGGCGAGACTGATCGTCTGTCCGGGACTCGCCTCGGACGAGGTCTGCGCCTGCACGTCCAGCTCGCCGAGCCGGCAGCTCGCCGTGCCGTCACGCACGGACTGCAGGGTGGCGTCGTACAGGTTGGTGGATCCGAGGAAGCTGGCGACGTAGGCGGTGGCGGGCTGGGAGTAGACCTCGCTCGGCGTACCGACCTGCTCGACCTGTCCGTCACGGATCACGGCCAGCCGATCAGACATCGTCATCGCCTCTTCCTGGTCGTGCGTGACGTAGACAAACGTCGTCTTGACGCGGCGTTGTACCTCGCGCAGCTCGAGCTGGAGCTGTTTGCGCAGCTTGGCGTCCAGCGCGCCGAGTGGCTCGTCCAGCAGCAGCACCGTGGGCTCCAGGATCAGCGCTCGGGCCAACGCGACCCGCTGCTGCTGACCACCCGACAGCTGGTGTGGCTTGCGCTGCTCGTACGACGACATCTCGACCAGGTCGAGCGCGGCACCGATCCGGCCCTTCGCCTCGGCCTTGTCGAGGTTGTGGTACTTCAACCCGAAGCCGACGTTGTCGTGAACGTTGAGGAACGGGAACAGCGCGTAGGACTGGAACACCGTGTTGACCGGCCGTTTGTGCGGCGGGATCGCAACCAGGTCGACACCGTCCAGCAGGATGTCGCCCTCGTCCGGACGTTCGAACCCGGCCACCATCCGCAGGGTCGTCGTCTTGCCGCAGCCGGAGGCACCGAGCAGGGAGAAGAACTCACCGGCGCCGATCTCCAGGCCGAGCCCGTCCACCGCCACGGCATCGTCGAAGCGCTTGACGAGGTCCTTCAGGCTGAGCTGGCCCTGGTGGGCGGTGCTGGCGGCCCCGGCCGCATCGGTCATCGCGGACGGCTCGGTTCTGCGAGGGCGTCGGCGAACGCCGCAACGTTCGTGACGAACCGGTCGACGTCGTCGGTCGTGTGCTGGACCGAGATCAGCCACTGCTCGATCTTGCCCCAGGGCGGCAGGAAGACACCGCCGTTGTGCTGCACCAGCCAGTGCGCCTCGCCGTAGCGATCGTCGATGACCAGGAAGTCCCGTAGGTTGCGCGTGGGCTCGGGCAGGAACGTGATGCAGCCCTTGGCGCCTGCTGTCGTGACGTGCCAGGCCAGCGAATGCCTGGTGATGACGTCGTTGACGCCCTCGGTAAGGCGTTCCCGAAGCATCGTGATGTGGTCGTATGCCGCGTCGTCCATGATGTCGAGCAGGGTGGCGCGAGCCGTTGCCATCGCGAGCGGGTTGCCGTTGAACGTGCCGACCTGCTCGTAGCGCCCGTCGGCGATCATCGACATCACCTCCGTGGTCCCGCCGATCGCCGCCATCGAGACGCCGCCGCCGACGGCCTTCGCCAGACAGATCAGGTCAGGGATCACGTCATGGAGTCTGGTGACTCCTCCGGGTCCGGCAGTAAGCCCGGTCTTGACCTCGTCGAACGTAAGGAGAGCGCCGTGGGCATGGAGACGGTCGCGCAGTCCGGCAAGGTAGCCGTCGTCGGGATGAATGATCCCGGCGTTCATCATGATCGGCTCCACGATCATCCCTGCGATCTGACCTGGGTGTGCCTCGAGGACGCGGTCGACCGCTGCCAGGTCGTTGAAACCCACCAGGCGCACCAGGTCTCGGATGGCTGCGGGGATCCCGGTGTTGCCGGGGACGCGCGTCGGGTCGTCGACCGGTCCGACTTCGTCGGCGTCAGGAAGGACCGAGACCTGCACGGAGTCGTGATGGCCGTGGTAGCAGCCCTCGACCTTGATGATCAGGTCGCGGCCGGTGAACGCCCGCATCAGGTGCACCGCATCCATCGTCGCCTCGGTGCCGGAGTTGGCGAAGCGCCACTGGGGGAGACCGAACCGCTCGCTGAGGTTCTTCGCGACCACGATCGAGTCCTCGGTCGGTTGGGCGAAGTGCGTGCCGCGACGGACTCGCTCGCTGACCGCGGCCACGATGGCTGGGTGGGCATGGCCGACCAGGTTGACGCCATAGCCGCCGTGGAAGTCGCTGTACTCGCAGCCGTCGACGTCGTAGATCCGCGAGCCCGCACCATGGGTCATCCACACGGCCTGCGGCTCGGCGATCTGCCAGTTCGAGGTCGCCCCGCCGGGGAGCACCGCACTGGCTCGCAGGGCCGTCGCACGACTGGCCGGCTGGCGTTCGACGAAGACATCGGTCTGTGCCGCGATCACCTCGTCGAGTGCTGAACTCAGCGTCCGTTCGGTCATCGGGGCAGACATGGGAGGCTCCTTCGAACTCATTGACTGATCGTTCAGTCTATGTGAGTCTGGACGACAGGGACAAGAACTCGGGACGTCGAGGGGAGTCGCCATGGCGCCGACGAGACGGGACATCGAGTCTTCCGCGGCCACGCCGTTCGGGCCGACTCTTCCACGTCACAAGCTCAGCCGGCGTACCCTCCTGAAGGCAGCGATGGCAGGTATGGCCGCACCCGGTGTCGCCACCCTGCTGTCCGCGTGCGGCGGCGGCGGCAACGGCACCGGGCCGACGGCCGGGGGCGAGACGATTCCGGCACCGGACAACCCGGTGAAGTGGCCGCTCAGCGAGAAGAATCCGATCATCGAGTCCGGTCAGAAGATCAAGCCCGGCAGCACGCTTCGGCTCTACAACTACGCCGACTACCTCGCCCCCGGCGTGCTGAAGGCGTTCGAGAAGGAGTTCGACGTCGACATCACCCTGTCGACGTTCAACGACGCCGACGAGGCGCTGACCAAGGTGGCCTCGGGCGACCTCGGCTTCGACGTGTACTTCCCCAGCTACGACTCGCTCGGCCGGCTCATCCAGGCCGACCTGCTGCGACCGCTGAACCACGACTACATCCCGAACATGTCCAACGTCTGGCCCGACTACCTGAACCCCTGGTACGACCAGGGGTGGCAGTACTCCGTCCCGTACACCGTCTACTCGACCGGCATCGGCTGGCGCACGGACATGATCGAGGAGGACATCGCCGCCCGGGACAACCCCTACGACGTCTTCTGGGATCCGCAGTACCGCGGGAAGCTGGCAATCCTCGACGACTTCCACACTGCGATGAGCATGGTGCTGCTACGCAACGGCATCGAGGACGTCAACACGACGAACTCCGACGACATCGCGTTGATGCGCGATCAGCTGCTCGAGCTGCGCGACAAGACCCGTCCACGCGTCACGATCTCGATGTACAACGACCTGCCTGCGGGTCAGTACGGGTTGGCCCAGATGTGGTCAGGCGACGCGATCAATGCGCCGTACTACCTTCCGAAAGGGCAGTCGCCCGACGTCTTGCGCTACTGGTTCCCCTCCGACGGCAAGGGCATGGTCGACAACGACCTGATGGCAGTCCTCGCCCAGGGCCAGAACCCGGTCGCTGCGCACCAGTTCATCAACTACATGCTGGATGCGAAGGTTGCGATCAAGAACTTCGGTTTCACCGGGTACCAGCCGCCGCAGAAGTCGGTCACCGCGGAGTCTCTGGTCGCCGACGGGCTCGTGCCCAAGAACCTGGCGACCGCGACCGTCCTCCAGAAGTTCTTCGACACGGCCGTCCCGCTGCTCCAGCTGCCTGCCACCACCGACACCGAGTGGCACCAGATCTGGCAGGAGTTCAAGGCCGGTGGCTGATCGCGCGCGAAGGCCAGGCACCGATCGCCTCTGGCCGTTGCTCGCACTCCCCGGGACAGCCTGGCTCGCGCTGTTCTTCGTTGCACCGATGTACGTCGTCCTGGCGATCCTGTTCGGCACCGTCGATCCGATCCTGCGCCGGCCGATCCCGGTCTGGAACCCGATCCAGTGGGACACCACGCAGTTCCACTTCGTCCTCGTGCACATCTACGGGGCAGACCCGTTCTTCCGACCGGCGTTGTGGCGGACTGTGGTCTACGTGGGGGTGGCGAGCCTGCTCTGCTTGGTCATCGCCTACCCGGTGGCGTACTACACCGCGCGCTTCGCGGGACGGTGGAAGGGGCTGCTGCTGGCGGCGCTGATCGCGCCGTTCTGGATCAGCTACATGATGCGCATGCTGGCCTGGGTCAACCTGCTGCAGACCAACGGACTCGTCAACAAGACGCTGAGTGCGGGGGGTGTCTTCGACGTCAACGTGAGCTGGCTGTCCGGTCGTTCGTCGACCGTCGTCCTCGGACTCGTCTACGGGTACGTGCCGTACATGATCCTCCCGCTCTTCGCCGGCCTGGACCGGATCCCGAAAGCGACGTTGGAGGCCGCGCGCGACCTCGGAGCGAGCCGTTTCGAGACGTTCCGCCGGGTCACCTGGCCACTGAGCAGACAGGCCGTCGTGGTGTCCGTGCTGGTGACCACGCTGCCCATGTTGGGCGACTACTTCACCAACGACCTGCTCTCCGGGTCGCCGGAGACGTCGATGATCGGCAACCTGATCAACAACACCGTGCTCACACCCGGGCAGACCGGTCAGGCGGGCGCCTTCGTGCTGCTGATCCTGCTGGCCTCGATCGTGCCGATGGTCATCTACCTACGCGCGGGCCGTAGCGGTGCGGATGTGATGTCGTGAGCGCCGTGGCCTCTGCGACCGGGTCCACGCGGACCCGGTCCCGCGGCGTTCTCGGGTGGTGGCGAGACCCGTGGCGCAAGCCTCGCGTGCTCCTGGGCATCACGCTGCTCTACATCGTGTGGTCACTGATGCCAGTCCTGATCGCGGTCCTGTTCTCCTTCAACGCCGGACGATCCCGGACCTCGTGGCAGGGTTTCTCGACCCGCTGGTACTACGGGGACGACATCCGCGCCGTCTGGAACGACGCCAGCCTGCACACTGCGTTGACCCATACTCTCTGGCTCGGACTGCTGGCGACCGCCGTCACGATCCCGCTCGGCGTCGCTATGGCGCTGGGCCTGGACCGCTGGCGGGGACCGCTGCCCGCCGGTGCCAACCTCGCGGTGCTGGTGTCCTTCGTGCTGCCGGAGATCCTGCTCGCGGTCGCACTGTTCTTCGTCGTCACGGTGATGTCGACGCCGCTGCACCTGGGGACCTGGGGTCAGGTCGTCGGCCTGGTGACCTACCAGCTGTCGTATCCCGTGGTGATCGTGCGCAGCCGACTGTTGACGATCGGGCGGGACTATGAGGAAGCGGCCATCGACCTGGGTGCCTCGCCGGTCGGCGCCCTACGGCGGGTGCTGCTCAAGATGTTGCTCCCGGCGATCTTCGCCAGCACAGTGCTCGTCTTCGCCGACGTGATCGACGACTTCATCCTGGTGCGCTACCTGTCGGGCGACTCCTCTACCGAGCCCGTCTCGGTGAAGGTCTACAACACGGCACGGGCTGCCCCGACACCCGCCCTGAACGCTCTGACCACGCTGCTGCTGCTCGCCTCGGTGCTGTCGGTCATCATCGGTTACGTCTTGTACCGGAGGCTCACCCGCGGGGAGAAGGCGTCCGGTCGCCTCGACGTGTTCACAGGGGAGGCGTGAGGCTTCGTTGCTCAGTTTACGTGGATGCTGCCGAGGACTACCCTGACTGTATGTTCAATCAGAATGGCGTGGCCCCGTTGGACCCCGACGACCTCGCGTTGGCGCTGAAGCCTTTCGGGTCGAGCCGGATGCTCCCGAAGGCGGCGTACGTCGATCCCGCGGTGCTGGCCTGGGAGCGGGCTCACGTGTTCTCCGGCTGGTTGTGCGTCGGCCGTGCAGAGGACGTGCCGACCGGTGGGAGCATGAAGGCGTACGACCTCGGGGAGTCCGGCGTCCTGGTCGTGCGCGATGCCGACGGGATGCTGCGGGCGTTCGAGAACGCATGTCGCCACCGCGGCCACGAGCTGTTGCCCTGCGGCGAAACGGCTCAGCCGAAGGCGATCGTGTGCCCCTACCACGCATGGAGCTACGAGCTCGACGGGTCACTCAAGGGCGCACCCGGGTTCAAGGACCACGGTGACTTCGACCGGTCGCAGTTCGGGCTGTTCGCCATGCCCGTGCAGGAGTGGCACGGCTGGATCTTCGTCGACCCCTCCGGGCGCGCCGGGTCGTTCGCCGACCACGTAGGGGATCTCGAGGACATCGTGACGAGGTACGACGCGGCCAGCCTGCGGTCGCCGGTGACCCACACCTACGACGTCGCGGCGAACTGGAAGGTGATCATCGAGAACTACCAGGAGTGCTACCACTGCTCGATGATCCATCCCGAGCTGTGTCGGGTCAGCCCTCCGACAAGCGGGGAGAACATCGACCGGCCTGGCGACTGGGTCGGCGGCTGGATGAATCTGCGTGACGGCGCGGTCACGATGTCTCTGGACGGGAGCAGCAAGGGCGCCACGATCGGCTGGCTCGACGAGCAGGAGCAGCACACCGTGATGTATCTTGCGGTGCTGCCGAACCTGCTGATCAGCATGCATCCGGACTACGTGATGACCCATCTGCTGACGCCGATCACGCCGGACCTGACCCGGATCTCGTGCTCGTGGGCCTTCCCTGCCGGGGTGGTCGAGACGGATGGGTTCGACCCGGCGTACGCCGTGGACTTCTGGGACCTCACCAACCAGCAGGACTGGGCCGCCTGCGCAGGCGTGCAGCGCGGAATCAAGGCACCGAGCTTCGTGCCCGGCCCGCTCGCTCCGGAGGAGGACGGGGTGTATCAGTTCGTGTCCTTCATGGCGCGGGCGTACGCCGGCGAGGGTGTCTGAGGCGGTCGGCCAAGGCCCGAGAGGGACGCTGACCCTCGATTTCGCGATGGAAAGCCCGGCCCGCTAAACTCGTCGGGCCCGCCGGGTCCCGGCTCGATCCGACTCGCGGGCACACCGCACCGCGGGGCTATGGCGCAGTTGGTAGCGCGCCTCCATGGCATGGAGGAGGTCAGGGGTTCGAATCCCCTTAGCTCCACCGAAGACCGGCGTTGCAGGACGCTTCCCCCCGCGCCATCCGGCGTACATGCGAGTCACCCGATCCACGGCTGCTCACTCCGCACTCGAGCTGGGTCGACAGACGTGCGCCAGGCTGGTGGCCGAGCCTGCCGATTGGTCCCCTTTCTGGGGCTGGTGGTCTGTCGGACGTTGCGGAAGAGTCAAGGGGCATGAACCTCTCTGCAGTGTCGCGCCGACAATTTCTCACTGCTTCTGCCTCGGTCGCCACCCTCGCGGCCATGGGACAGCTGCCGTCCTACGAGTCCGCGGTGGCTGCCCCTGCCATCCCCGGGGGCGGCTATCCCTTCCGGCTCGGCGTTGCGTCGGGATCTCCGCGATCCAACGGCGTCGTGCTGTGGACCCGACTGGTGCCTGAACCCTTCGTCAAGGGTGGCGGTATGCCGCACAGACGCGTCCCGGTCGACTGGCGACTGGCTACCGACCCGGGGATGCATCACGTCGTCCGCCACGGTCACGCGTGGGCGCTGCCGGAGCTGGCGCACTCGGTCCACGTGCAGCTGCACGGGCTGCGGCCCGGACGCGAGTACTACTACCAGTTCCGCTACCGCCACGAGGTGACGGAGGTGGGCCACACCCGTACGTCTCCGCGCCCGCGCACACCGATCTCGGGTCTCACGTTCGCCGCGGCCTCGTGCCAGAAGTGGGACGACGGGTACTACTCGGCGTACCGCGCGATGGCCGAGGAAGACCTCGACTTCGTCCTCCACCTCGGCGACTACGTCTACGAGTACGGCATCAGCAGCGACGGTGGCCACCGGCAGACACCGGTCCCTGCCGTGCTCGGTCCGTCGCCGGTCGACCTGCCACGCTGGCGGATGCAGTACGAGCTCCACAAGAGCGATCCCGACCTGCAGCGGGCCCACCAACGATTCCCGTTCGTGGTGACGTGGGACGACCACGAGGTCTCCAACGACTACGCCAACCGGTTCAACTTCTACGGCGACATCTCACAGTTGCGCGCGGCCGCCTACCAGGCCTGGTACGAGCACAGCCCGGTATGGGCGCCGGCCAACCCGAGCGGTGCACCGCCGCGCATCTACAGCCGGATGTCGTGGGGCGATCTGATGGAGATCAACGTCATCGATGGCCGGCAGTACCGCGACATCCCGCCGTGCGGCTGGGGTGAGGCTCAGGCGTGCCAGGCGGCGTACGACCCCTCGATCAGCATGTTAGGTCGTCGTCAGGAGCGATGGCTGTACGACGGTTTGAAGCGCTCGGACGCGCGATGGACGGTGCTGGGAAGCAACGTGATGATGGCGCGCCTTGACCACGACGGCGATCTTGGCGACCTGATCTGGAACGACGCATGGGACGGCTTCCCCGAGGCACGGAACCGGCTGTCGAGGCAGATCGTGAGGAACCGCGTCCGCAACCCCATGGTGCTGAGCGGTGACTGGCACTCGACCTTCGTCAACGACATCAAGGCGGACTTCGATCGGCCGGACTCGCCGGTGATCGCGACCGAGTTCGTCGGTACGTCGATCTCCACCAATGGGGACACTCCCGTGTACGGGCCGTACTACGGACCGATGATCCAGTTCAACCCGCACATCAAGTTCTTCGACGGCGACCGTCGTGGGTACCAGCGCTACACGATCGATCGTGAGCAGTGGCGAACCGACCTTCGGATGGTCAGGTCTGTCGCGACACCGGAAGCGGCTGGCTACACGTTCGCGTCGTTCGTCGTGCGGGACGGTACGCCTGGCGCGGTCCGGGTCTAGGACCCGGCGCCGGAGATCGATTCGGTCGCTCGGCTGCCGCGCTCGAGTGAGCCGGCGGCTGATTCACTGTAGTGGCGGTGCTCGGTGTCCGGTGGTTGGCTGGCAGCACGGCGCCGACGACGCACCCTCGAAGGAGACCCGATGCCCTCCACCGCCGACGACTCCGCTGTGCGGGACGTGCTCCGCGACGCCTTCAGCCGGATCCGCGAGCTGGTCGCCGGCGTCTGCGACGGACTGACGCTCGAACAGGCTGTGCACCGTCCGGCTCCGGACGCCAACTCGATCGCCTGGTTGGTCTGGCACCTGAGCCGTATCCAGGACGACCACCTGTGCGGCATCACCGGCCAGCAACAGGTCTGGATCGCCGACGGCTGGTACGAGCGTTTCGACCTGCCGTTCGAGCCCGACGCCCATGGCTACGGGCATGACAGTGCGCAGGTGGCCCAGGTTCGCGTCGAGGGCGAGTTGCTCGACGGCTACCACGGCGCCGTGCACGAACAGACCCTCGCGTATGTCGACAGGTTGGACGCCGAGGACCTGGCACGGGTCGTCGACGACGCCTGGGACCCGCCGGTCACCGGCCGCGTCCGCTTGGTCAGCGTGATCAGCGATTGCCTGCAGCACGTCGGGCAGGCGGCGTACGTCCGTGGTCACCTGGACTGACCGCCTCGACCTCGCCCCGGCCCCGGCAATTCGCGGAAATGGGGATGGGGGATGGGGCGGGCGATGTTTGCTGGCGTCAGGTTGGTGACTCGGTCGGCTCGCGCTGCGCGGTGTCGGAGCCGCTCAGCAGCGAGAGCGCGGTCGCCGGGAACACCAGCACCGAGACCAGTCCGGCACAGACCAGCGCGGCGGCGGTGATCGGACGCATCAGCCCGGTCAGTACGCCGATCTGGGTGGCCGTGACGATGAACGGCAGCGACGTCGCCTGCAGCAGGGCAGCGGCCAACGAAGGCCGGACCCCGAAGCGGCGTACGTAGAGCAGCGCGGGCAGACCACGGACCGCGAGCAACGCGATCAGGAACACCGGCACCCGGGCCAGCGCGGACGGACTCGAGATCAGACCCTCGACGTCCAGACGGACCCCACTGGTCACGAAGAAGACCGGAATCACGAACCCGTAGCCGATGCCCTCGAGCTTGACCCGGAAGTGCGGGTGTGTGGAGGAGTCGCGATCCAGCAGCCCAACCGCCGCGCCGGCCAGGAATGCACCCAGGATGCTCTCGAGGCCGAAACGTTCCGCCAGCACCACGAACGCGATCAGCATCGTTACCGCTGCCCGCACCCTGATCTCCGCGGTCGTGTCCTGTAGTCGCACGAGCACGTCGCCGAGCCGCATCGAGCGCTCGGTCACCGCGATCGAGACGGCGATGACCATCACCAGGCCCACGAACACGCCGAGCAGGATGAGCTGGCCGCCGGTACTGGCGTCGGAGGAGGAGAACAACAGCGACAACATCAGCACCGCCGCGAAGTCCGCGACCGACGATGCGGCAATCGTGGTCTGACCCACCGGAGTATCGACCTGGCCCGCGTCCTTCAGCAGCGGCACGACGAGACCGAGCGAGGTCGCGGACAGACAGATCGCGAGCAGCAGTGGGCTCTTCAGCCAACCCGCCGCGTCGAACCCCACGCCCGCGGCCAGCCCGATCGCCAGCGTGATGCCGTAGCCGAGAAGGGAGACTCTGAGTACCGGACCCCGCAGGGCTCGGACATCGATCTCGAGTCCGGCCAAGAACAGCAGAAAGGCCAGCCCCAGCAACGAGACGATCTCGACAACAAGATCCACCTCGACCCAGCCGAGCACTGAGGGCCCGACGACGATGCCCAGCACGATCTCCAGCACGACGGCAGGCACTCGCAGTCGTGGGACGAACCCGAGCGCCAAGGGCGCGACCATCGCGATGATGAGGACGATGAGCAGGTTGACGAAGTCGGTGTCAGGCATGGCTGCTCGACTCCTTCACCGACCACGCCAGCCGCGGAAGGCGGTGAGCAGGTCGTGACGGATCTTCGGGTCCAACGACTCCGGAGGCAGCGAGCCGATCGCCGAGACGGTCTCGCGGAACTGCGCCAGGTAGGTCTCGCAGCCCTGGCACGAGGTCGCGTGCAGCACGAACCTCCCCTCGGTGTCACGGTCCATCGCCCCGTCGAGGTAGTCGGTCACGAGCTCGACGAGCTCCTCGCAAGTCAGGTTCCCGGACTCCCCCGACACGTTCGGTTCTGTCATGGTGTGGCGCTCCACCGCGCGCTGCTGCCGAAGTGGCTCTCCAGCAGGGCTCGAACGGCGGTACGTCCACGGTGCAGGATGACGCGTTGGTTGGCTGGGGTCAGGCCGAGCAGGCTGCACACATCATCAGACGAGAAGCCGTCGATGTCGCGCATCGTGACGACGAGCCGCTGCCGGGCCGGAAGCGAACGGATCGCCGCAGCGACGGTGACCCGAGTCTCGGCCCGTAACGCCTCGCCCTCCGGACCCGACATCTCCGGCCAGGGCATAGGCGGATGTCGCCAATGGCCAGGGAACTCGTCGGTGGCGTCGCGGAAACGGTGCGTCGGCGTCGCGGGCAGCCCGTCGTCTCCGACCAGGGGCCGAACTTCGGTACGACGTTCGCGGGTCCCGGTCGTCTTGGCGATGTTGGCCAGGATGCGGAACACCCAGGTACGCAGCGCCGACCGTCCCTCGAAGCCATCGATGCCGCGCAGCACCGCCAGCCAGGTGTCCTGGACGATGTCCGCGGCGGAGTCGGACGTATGGACGTGAACGCGGGCAAGCCGCAGCATCGTCGGGGTCCAGGCGTCCACAAGCCGGGCAAAAACGGCATCGTCGCGGGCGCGCAGCCCAGCCACCAGTTGCGCGTCGTCAGGAAGCTCGGACGCGCGGTCGAGTGGGCGCGTGGTGACGCGGCCCAGCTCGGAGCGGTCCACCGCACACCTCCGATTAGGCCTACCTTTCAACGTTAGACCTCCGGGGCAAGGCCCGGAGGGTTTCCGGAAAGTGGTCAGCCGTCGCGTCCGCGGTCGACTCCGGACGACAGTCACAGCAGATCCACATCCTGTTCGACACAGACCATGGCCGGGCCGTCGGCGGCGAACAGCCTGGTGAACGCCGCGTCGAGCTGGTCGCGCCGGTCCACACGGATACCGGTAGCCCCGCACAGCTCGGCATAGGCCGACCAGTCCGGGTTGTGCAGGGACGTGTGCCAGACCGGGAAGTGACCGGCCAGTTGTTCCTTGCCGATCTTGCCGAGCCCGTGGTTGTCCAGTAAGAGGTGCTTGACCGGGATCGCGTACTTCACGGCGGTGTTCAGCTCCATCGCGTACTGCGCAAAGCCACCATCACCGGTGACCGCCAGGATCGGCCGGCCGGGTGCGGCAGCCCACGCGCCCATCGCCGCGGGGTAGCCGAAGCCGATCGAGCCGAGATAGCCCGACATCAGGACGGGTTGACCGCGCGACTCCAGGTAACGTCCCAGGCTGTAGGCATGGTTGCCGACATCGACCGCGACCACGGCGTCGGTCGGAAGGTGCTGGGACAACACGTCGAAGACCGCGGCGGCCGAGACTCCGCGCCCACGATCGTCGGCGACCCGACGACGTTTCTCCGCCCGCCACAGCTCCCAACGCGCGGCGACGTCCCCTGTCTGGTCCTCCGGTGCGGCCGGGGCGGACTCCAGCGCGGTCGTCAGCGCAGCGAGTGCGACGGCGGCGTCTCCGAGCACCGACGTGGTGACCGCATGGAAGCGGCCGACCGCCTGGGGGCGGTCGTCGACCTGCACGATCGGCTTGTACGCCGCCACGCCGGTGTGGTTGGAGAACGACGCGCCGACCACGATAAGCAGGTCCGACTCGTTCATCAGCCAGCTCGCGACCGGCGTACCGCTTCGCCCGAGCACACCGGCGCCCAGCGGGTGGGTGTCGGGCACCAGTCCCTTGGCCTTGAAGGTGGTCAGCACGGGGGCGGTGAGGCGTTCGGCCAGGGCGGTAAGCCCCTGCTCGGCGCCGCGCGCACCGTGGCCGGCGATGACGACCGGGCGCTTCGCTACGCGGATCATCGCGGCGGCTTCCTCGATGGCGTCCTGTCCGGGTCGTACACGCAGATCGGCGTACCGCCCGGTCGGGGCGCCTGACTCGGACTCGCTCACCTGCACCTGTACCTCGTCGGGGAGCACCAGGTGGGCGACACCGCGCCCGTCGATGGCGTGCTTGACCGCCAGCGCAGCGAGCTCGGCATGGTCGCTGCCCGAGAGCACGGTGGTGGTCGAGACCGAGACGTCCTTGAATACCGCCGAGAGGTCGACGTCCTGGAAGGCGCCGCGGCCGAGCACGTCGGAGGGGACCTGGCCCGAGATCGCCACGACGGGGGCACCGTCCAGCTTGGCGTCGTACAGACCGGTGAGCAGGTTCGTCGAGCCTGGACCCGCGATCGCGAAGCACGCGGCGGGCCGTCCGGTGAGCTTGCCGTAGGCGCTGGCCGCGAACGCTGCAGCACCCTCGTGCCGGATGCCGACGAACGTCAGGTCTCCGCGCTCCTCGGCGCGTCGCATCGCGTCGGCGAAGCCGAGGTTGGAGTGGCCGACCATCCCGAAGACGTGGGTGATGCCATGCGCGACCAAGGTCTCGACCATGACGTCTGCGACCGTCCGGGTCTGGGCCGGCGCCGCCGGGAGCCGGACGTAGGCGCCGTCGTCGCGCTCGTCGACGGCGTACGCCGTGACCGCGTCGGTGAACCCCTCCGGCGGCTTCCCGGTGGTCGGGTCGTAGTCGTACCCGTGCCAGGGGCAGCGCAGCCAGCCGTTCTCGATCGAGCCCTCGCCGACCGGGCCGCCCTGGTGTGGGCACCGGTTCTCCAGCGCCCCGAGCACCCCGCCGCAGCGGGTCAGCGCCACACTCGTCCCGTCGACGACGACGCTGCGGACCCGACCCTCGTCCGGCACGTCCACCGGATCGACGCGGTGCCACGGTCCGCCTGGGTCACGTGTGGTGTCCTCGATGGTGTCGGTCATCTGTAACGCCTCCTGCGGTGGCAAGACTGGATACGAAAGCTGTGAGAACTGTCCTCACCGTCGATCCCGCGTTACATGTCTGTCCGTCTCACCGACCAAGGAGCACCCGATGAACGCCCGTGCTGCCGATTGGCTCTCGCGCCTGGAACACACCCGGCGTTCGCTGCACGCCGTGGCCGAGCTGCTGCTGGCCGGGCCCCAGTTCGAGCACAGCGAACGGATCGAGCTGCGCGTGACACCGGGCGGGTTTGGGACGACGCAACCTCCGGACCTTCGGGTCGACGGCGCCGAGCTGGTCGCGGGGGACCGGCGGATCGGTCTTGACCAGGCGACGATCGCGTCACTGGCCGGCGCAGTCGCCGTCTCTCCGCGCACATTGCGCGACGTGTACGCCGTCGGGCCTGATCTCGACGAGGGCGCGACGCTCGACGTCGACGCCACGGCGGCGCACGAGATCGCCCGGGCTTTCGAGCTCGGCGACAGCGCCCTGGAGCGGCTGGCGCCGGAGCGCCCGCGAGTCGTCTGGCCCGAGCACTTCGACGTGGCGATCGACGCCGACGAGGTCAACTACGGCGTTTCGCCGGGCGACGCGACCTGTCCTGAGCCGTACGCCTACGTCGGACCGTGGAACTTCGGTGACCGCGACGACGCCACCGACGACTTCTGGAACGCATCGTTCGGTGCGTCTCGCACGGTTCGTGAGCTCGGCGACCAGGTCGGCGTACTGGCGTTCTTCACCGAGGGCCGCGAGCGCGCGCGGCGTACCTGACCTGCCCGCCCCGGCCCCCTTCCGCCCCAGCCCCTCCCCGCTCCGCCCGACCGCCGCCGCTCCGCCCGACCGCCCCCACGCACACCCCGCCAGACCGCCCCCTCATTCCCGCGAATTGCGGGAAGGTGCAGGTGGCTATCGGCGTGTCGCGCTGCACTTTCCCGCAACTCGCGGGGTTGTGGGGTGGGGGACGCGGCCGCGGTGGGGGTGGGGTGGCGGCCGCTAGAGAGAGGCGAGCGCAGCGGCGATCGGTGTGCTTCCGCTCACGACGTCGAACTGTCGACTCACGGTTGAGGGGTTCTGGAGTACGCCGAGCACGACAGCGGCCACGTCGGCGCGAGGAATCTGCCCGCGCTCGACCTGTTCACCGGCGGTGATCAGTCCGGTGGCGGTCTCGTCGGTGAGGCCGCCGGGTCGTACGACGGTCCAGTCCAGCCCGCTGTCACGTACGAAGGAGTCGGCGGCGGCCTTGGCCTTCAGATAGACCTTGAACACGTTCGGCTCGCCGTTGTCGTCGGTGTCGTCGAGGTCGTCGGCCCGATCCGCCCCGATCGCGGAGATCACGACCAAGCGTCGTACGGCGGCAAGGACACAAGCGTTGGCCAGCAGCACGGCGCCGTCGAGGTCGACCGTCTTCTTCCGTTCGATGCTGCTCCCCGGTCCGGCACCGGCCGCGAAGACCGCCGCATCCGCGCCGCGCATGACGTCGGCGAGCAACTGCACGGAGGTGGACTCCAGATCTGCGACGTCGGCTTCGGCCCCCGCAGCCGCGAGATCGCCCGCATGCTCGGGGTTGCGGATCAAGCCGATCGGCTGGTCGCCATGCTCGGAGAGCTGCTGCTCCAGGTGCAGGGCGATCTGGCCGTGTCCGCCAGCGATGACGACGCGCATGTCTCTCCTCGGGCCGGTGAACTCGTCGGGACCGTTCAAGCCTGCGGGCTGTTTGGCCCTTTCACAACCTTGAGGATTTCTCCCGCGAGACCTCACCGCGGTTGCTCATGCCGAGCACACTGTCGACATGGCGTATCTCAAACCATCCGTGTTCATCACCAAGGGTTTCAACAAGCTTGCGATGGCGACCGGCCTGAGCGGGACCCAGGTCCTGGAATGCAAGCGCCGGTCGAACGGCGATCCGCAGAAAATCCCGGTGCTGCCTATCGAGGTCTCCGGCCGCCGCTACCTCGTCTCGGTCCGTGGCGAGGCGCAATGGGTGCGCAACGTCCGTGCCGATCCGACGATTGCGCTGACGGGCAAGTCCGGCCGGGCGACGTACCGGGCCGAGGAGGTGCCGGTGGCGCAGAGCAAGCAGATCATCGAGGCCTACCGCGAGCAGGCAGGCAAGTCGGTGGACGCGATGTATTGGAAGAAGCTGCCCGATGATGCCGATCACCCGGTGTTCGAGCTGACCTGATCACCAGCTCGGCCGGGACCGGGCCGGGCCGCGAGCCTATGCCGACTGGGGGACGTCGTCGTCGGTGTCGGTCCAGTCGGTCTCCTCGTACCGCTCCAGGCCGACACCGTGGTCGACCGGAACCCGCTCATCGGTCGGCGGCGGTCCCGGAGCCGTACCGTCTCCGAACGGCCGACCACCGAGCTCCTCGCGCAGGTGCGGGGTCAGCCAGGTCTCCAGGTCCGGTCCCTTCGGCACGATCTGGGTCGGGTTGATGTCCTCGTGAACGACGTAGTAGTGCCGCTTGATGTGCACGAAGTCGGTGGCGTCGCCGAAGCCTGGCGTCTGGAAGAGGTCGCGAGCGTACGCCCACAGGACCGGGAGCTCGCTCAGCTTGTGCCGATTGCACTTGAAGTGACCGTGGTAGACGGCGTCGAAGCGGGCCAGTGTGGTGAAGAGCCGGACGTCGGCCTCGGTGATCGTGTCGCCGACGAGGAAGCGCTGGTCGACGAGTCGGTCGGTCAACCAGTCCAGGGCCGTGAAGAGCCGGTCATAAGCACGGTCGTAGGAGTCCTGTGAGCCCGCGAAGCCGCAGCGGTAGACGCCGTTGTTGATCTCCGTGAACACCCTTTGGTTGACTTCGTCGATCTCCTGGCGCAGTGCTTCGGGGTAGAGGTCAGGCGCGCCGTCACGGTGGTACTGGGTCCACTCGGTGGACAGGTCGAGTGTCATCTGGGGGAAGTCGTTGGTAACGACCTGACCTGTCGACACGTCGACGATGGCGGGGACGGTGATCCCGCGCTCGTAGCCCGGTTGCCGCGCGAAGTACGCCGGTTGGAGCCGTTCGATCCCAAGGACCGGGTCGACGCCTCCCGGGTCGAGGTCGAACGTCCAGCTGCGGCGGTCGTGCGTCGGCCCGCAGACGCCCATCGAAAGGACGTCCTCGAGGCCGAGCAGACGGCGCACGATGATGGCCCGGTTCGCCCACGGGCAGGCCCGCGCGACGACCAGGCGGTACCGACCCGGCTCGACGGGATAACCGTCCCGTGCGTCGCGGGTGATCCTGGTGGTGATGTAGTTCGTGTCACGCTCGAAGTCGGCTCCGCCCTTGACGTAAGCGCCCTTCGTCGTGGCGTCGCTGGAATCCTGGCTCATTCGACCTCGATCTGTGGGTGCGAGGCGCCGGCGGGACTGGCCCCGGCGCACGATTCCAGCGTAGGTGGCGTCCAGGGACTTCGCTAACCACAGGCCCGGTGCCGGAGCGGCTCGGACCTCGACCTGCACCAAGTGCGCACTCAACCTGTGCCGAGTGCGCACTCAACCTGTGCCGGGTGCGCACTCAACCTGTGCCGGGTGCGCACTCAACCTGTGCCGGGTGCGCACTCAACCTGTGCCGAGTGCGCACTCAACCTGTGCCGGGTGCGCACTCAACGGGGGTGGGTGGGAGTGGGAGGAATCTTGCGGAACCGGGGCGCGACGTCGCGCGTCTGATCGCCAGTCGACGAGGGAGACACGATGGTCGGGCAGTGGCGGCGGATGTGGGCAGTACGACGCGGTGCTGGGGCTGGACCGTCGACAGCGCGAACCGGCGGGCTGGTCCGGCCGGGCTCGGCCGCGGGAGCCGGTCGCGCGGCGGTCGGAGCGATCGTCGGGATGGCCATGCTGACCGCCTGCGGGACCGGCCACACCGACGGAGGACTCGGGCCGGACCCCGGTGCCGGTGGCGCGCTGCTCCAGTCCTCGGCGAAGCGGGCCGTCCCCGACCGCGCGACCAACCTGTCCGATGCCGCGACGGGCCTGCGGCATCTCGGCCACGACCTGTCGGTACGCCTTCCCGCGGACTCCGGCACCGCCGGTAACCAGGTCTTCAGCCCGGCCAGTCTCGCGATCGCGTTCGCCATGTTGCGTGAAGGCGCCGGCCCGGCCGGCGGTGCCGAGATCGACGACGTGATCGGTCTGCCGGCGAACCGCCGAGCGGCGTACAGCCTGATCGTCCACGCGCTCACCGACGTCGGGCGGGGCGACACCCTGGAGATCAACGACGCGTTGTTCCTCGACCCGTCGTTCGAGGTGAAGCAGACCTACCTCGACACGATCGCCACGTGGTACGGCGCGGGTATCCACCAGACGCCGTTCCCGGCTCCGGCGCTCGACGACATCAACGGCTGGGTCAAGGCCAGGACGCACGACCGGATCCCGAAGCTGCTCGACCAGCTCGATCCGGCAGCAGTCTTCGCGCTGGTGAACACCATCTACCTGAACGCGAGGTGGGCGAAGCCGTTCGACGCCTCCGACACCAGTGACCAACCGTTCACGACGGCCGCCGGCGACGTGGTCAGCGTGAAGACCATGCACAACGACACCCCGTTGGACTACACGAAGGGACCGGGCTGGCAAGCGGTGCGGATGCCGTACGCAGGGGGAAAGCTGTCGATGTGGGTGCTCGTGCCGGACCGGTCCGGCGACCCACGAGACCTGCTCAGGTCTGACGTGCTGGCGCGAGCGGCCGCCGAGGCGACGTCCACGCAGGTCGACCTGACCCTGCCGCGATGGGACACCGAGACGCACGCGGACCTCGTCGATGTGCTGTCCGGACTCGGCATGAAGCGCACGTTCGGCGTCGGGCAGTACCCGGGAGTCACCAGCGATCCGCGTTTCACGATCTCCCAGGTGGTGCAGCAGGCCAACATCACCGTGGGTGAGAAGGGGACCGAGGCAGCCGCGGCCACCGCCATCGTCGGCGAGGTGTCGGCTCTCGCGCCGCAGGGTGTCGAAGTCGCCGCCGACCACCCGTTCGCGTACGCGATCGTGCACGACGCGACCGGCGTACCCCTGTTCGAGGGTGTGGTGTCCGACCCGTCCCGGTCGTAGCCGAACGATCCGACGGCTGCGTAGCCGTGACCCCGCAGCCGTCGCATCCTTGGGGAGTGCCGTCACGAGAAGTGCGTCGCGGTACGGCGTGACCCTGCGCTACCCTGGGTCCATGGAGAAGTTCCTGCTCCTTAGATGGCCGCGCTGATCACTGCATCACCGACAGCGCGGCTGCCCCTCATGCGTGAGGGGCTTTTTCATGTCCCGATCCATCCCCACATCGCCAGGGCGCAGGAGAACATCAGATGAGCGAGTACGCCGAGCAGGACGAAGCGCAATACGACATCGAGGCCATCCAGACCAAGTGGCAGAAGGTCTGGGCCGACCTCGACGCCTTCAGGGCGCGCGACGACGACAGCGCCGAGCGCCGTTACCTGCTGGACATGTACCCCTACCCGTCCGGCGACCTGCACATGGGTCACGCCGAGGCCTGGGCGCTGGCCGACGTGATCGCGCGCTGGTGGTTCCAGCAGGGGTATGACGTCCTGCACCCGGTCGGGTGGGACTCCTTCGGGCTGCCGGCCGAGAACGCCGCCATCAAGCGCAACGTCAACCCGGTCATCTGGACCGACGCCAACATCGAGACGCAGGCCGAGTCCTTCCGGCGGTACGCGATCAGCTTCGACTGGTCCACGCGGCTGCACACGCACGACCCGTCGTACTACAAGTGGACGCAGTGGCTGTTCCTGAAGCTGTACGAGCACGACCTGGCCTACCGCAAGGACTCACCGGTCAACTGGTGTCCGAACGACCAGACCGTGCTGGCCAACGAGCAGGTCGTCGGCGGTCACTGCGAGCGCTGCGGTGCGGAGGTGACCAAGCGCAACCTGACGCAGTGGTACTTCCGCACGACCGCGTTCAACCAACGGCTGTTGGACGACATGGCCGCCTTGGAGGGCAAGTGGCCTGACCGGGTGCTGGCGATGCAGCGCAACTGGATCGGCCGCTCCGAGGGCGCCTACGTCGACTTCGCGATCGAGGGGCGCGAGGAGCCGATGACGGTCTTCACCACGCGGCCCGACACGTTGTTCGGCGCGACGTTCTTCGTTGTCGCTGCCGACGCGCCGTTGGCGTCTGAGCTGGTGACGGACGCGCAGCGCGAAGCGTTCGAGCAGTACCTGGTCGAGGTACGACGGACGACAGAGATCGAGCGGCTGACAGAGGGACGTGACAAGACCGGGGTCTTCCTGGGCGTCCACGCAACCAACCCGGTCAACGGCGAGCGCATCCCCGTCTACGCCGCGGACTACGTGCTGGCCGACTACGGCACCGGGGCCATCATGGCGGTGCCCGGGCAGGACCAGCGCGACTGGGACTTCGCCACGAAGTTCGGACTGCCGATCGTGCGGACCGTCGAGCCCAAGGACGACTTCGAGGGCGAGGCGTACGTCGGTGAGGGGCCGGCGATCAACTCCGCCAACGACGAGATCAGCCTGGACGGCTTGGATGTCGACGCGGCGAAGACCCGGATCATCGCGTGGCTGGAGTCGAAGGGCACCGGCCGGGGCACGATCATCTACCGGCTGCGCGACTGGCTGATCAGTCGACAGCGCTACTGGGGCCCGCCGATTCCGATCATCCACTGTCCGGTCGACGGTGAGGTGCCGGTGCCGCTGGACCAGTTACCCGTCGTACTGCCGGAGCTGCAGGACGTGGACATGCAGCCCAAGGGGGTGTCGCCGCTGGCGTCGGCCACCGAGTGGGTCGCGGTGTCGTGCCCGAAGTGCGGTGGCCCAGCGAGGCGTGACACCGACACGATGGACACCTTCGTCGACTCGTGCTGGTACTACCTGCGGTACCCGACGCCGAACGATGACACCCAGCCGTTCGACGTGGAGGCGGTCCGCCGTTGGGGTCCGGTCGACCAGTACGTCGGCGGCGTCGAGCACGCGATCCTGCACCTGCTGTACGCCCGCTTCGTGACCAAGGCCCTGCACGACCTGGGCTACCTGGACTTCGTCGAGCCGTTCACCGCGCTGATCAACCAGGGTGAGGTGATCAACGAGGGCAAGGGCATGAGCAAGTCACTGGGCAACGGCGTCGACCTGGGGGAGCAGATCGAGCAGTTCGGAGTCGATGCCATCCGGTTGACGATGGTCTTCGCCGGTCCGCCGGAGGACGACAAGGACTGGGCCGCGTTGTCGCCCGGCGGATCGCTGCGCTTCCTGCAGCGGGTCTGGCGGCTCTCCGGTGCCGTCACGAGTGAGCCCGGCACCGATCCGACGGGAGGTGACGAAGGGTTGCGCAAGGTCACCCACAAGGTGATCCATGACGCGACCCAGCTCCTGCAGGTACAGCGCTTCAACGTCGTCGTGGCGCGGGTGATGGAGCTGGTCAACGCCACCCGCAAGGCGATCGACTCCGGCTGTGGCGCGGCCGACCCGGCGGTGCGCGAGGCGGTCGAGACCGTGGCGATCGTGCTGAGCCTGGTCGCCCCGTACACCGCGGAAGAGATGTGGGAGCGGCTGGGCCACCAGCCGACCGTCGCCCGTGCCGGCTGGCCGGTCGCCGACGAAGCCTTGCTGATCGAGGACACCGTCACCTGTGTCGTGCAGGTGCAGGGCAAGGTCCGGGCGCGGCTGGCCGTGTCGCCCGATGTCTCCGACGCCGAGCTGGAATCGCTGGCGCGCGCCGACGAGAACGTCGTTCGTGCCGTGGGAACCGCCGAGATCCGCAAGGTCATCGTGCGAGCCCCCAAGCTGGTCAACATCGTCACCTCCTGACCCCGGTGCCGACTTCGCCGCCCCCGTTGGGGTTTGCGCCCCCGCCCCCGTCGGGGTTTGCGCCCCCGCCCCCCCCCGTCGGGGTTTGCGCCCCCGCCCCCGTCGGGGTTTGCCTAGTTAACAAGCCGTCTGG
>JBBSPA010000049.1:0-33805 GCA_038259225.1 Propionibacteriales bacterium | reverse complement strand
CCAAGAAGGCGCTCACCGAGTTCTCCCCCTAACCCCCCATTACCCTATCCTCCTCCCCCTATCCCCTCCCCCTGTTGAGTGCGCACTTGGTGACCGTTGAGAGAGCAGTTAGTGACGCTTCAGTGCGCATCTAGGTTTCGACCCCTCGCATCAACTGCGCACTCAACCTCAACCACCTGCGCACTCAACCTCAACCACCTGCGCACTCAACAGGGAGGGCGGTGGTTGTTGGTTATTGGGTGACGCGGTAGGCGTCGAACACGCCGTCCACGGTACGAACGGCCTTGAGGACGTGCCCGAGATGCGTCGGGTCGGCCATCTCGAAGGTGAAGCGGCTCTTCGCGATCCGGTCGCGCGTCGTGGCCACCGAGGCCGACAGGATGTTGACGTGCACGTCGGACAGTACGCGGGTGATGTCGGACAGCAGACGTGCCCGGTCCAGGCCCTCGACCTGGATGGCCACCAGGAACATCGACTGAGCCGTCGGAGCCCACTCGACCTCGACCATCCGCCCGGGCTGAGAGACCAGGCTCTTGATGTTGGTGCAGTCGCCTCGGTGGACCGAGACGCCGGTCCCTCGCGTCACGAAGCCGACGATGTCGTCACCGGGCACCGGAGTGCAGCAACGGGCCAGCTTCACCCAGATATCGGTGATGCCCTTGACGATGACGCCGGCGTCGCCGCGCGGTGACTGCTTGCGACGTTCACGCTCGCTCGTGATCGTGACGGTCTCGGCCGCCTCGTCGGCAGCCGCGTCGTCGCCTCCGAACAGATCCAGGATCCGGCGTACGACGGTCTGCGCTGTCGTGTTGCCCTCACCGACCGCGGCGTACAGCGCGGTGACGTCGGGATGGTGCAGGTCGGCCGCGACCACCGACAACGTCTCGTGCGTGAGCATCCGCTGCAGCGGCAGCCCCTCGCGGCGCATCAACCGGGCGATGCTCTCCTTGCCCTGCTCGATCGCCTCCTCGCGGCGTTCCTTGGTGAAGAACTGCCTGATCTTGTTGCGCGCGCGTGGGCTCTTGACGAACGTCAGCCAGTCCCGGCTCGGTCCAGCCGTCTGAGCCTTGGACGTGAACACCTCGACCACGTCGCCGTTGTCCAGCTCGGACTCCAGCGGGACGAGCCGGCCGTTGACCCGGGCGCCGATGCACCGGTGTCCGACCTCGGTGTGAATGGAGTACGCGAAGTCGACCGGGGTCGAACCGGTCGGGAGCGCGATCACCTCCCCGCGCGGCGTGAACACGTAGACCTCGGAGGAGTTGATCTCGAAGCGCAGTGAGTCGAGGAACTCTCCCGGATCCTCGGTCTCGCGTTGCCAGTCCATCAGCTGCCGGACCCAGGTCATGTCTCCGGAGTCGTCACCGCCGGACAGTGGCCGCGACGTGTCCGCACCGGAGCGGCCGTCCTCCTTGTACTTCCAGTGCGCAGCCACGCCGTACTCCGCGCGTCGGTGCATCTGCTGCGTGCGGATCTGCAGCTCGACGGGCTTGCCGCCCGGCCCCATCACGGTCGTGTGCAGCGACTGGTACATGTTGAACTTCGGCATCGCCACGAAGTCCTTGAACCGGCCAGGCACCGGGTTCCAGCGAGCATGCAGCACCCCGAGCACCGCGTAGCAGTCGCGCAGCGACTCGGTCAGCACCCGGATCCCGACCAGGTCGTAGATGTCGGTGAACTCCCGACCCCTGACGATCATCTTCTGGTAGATGGAGTAGTAGTGCTTGGGTCGACCAGTCACTGCGGCCTTGATCTTCGAGCCACGCAGGTCCTGCTGCACCTGGTCGATCACCGTGGCCAGGAACTCATCGCGGGCCGGTGCCCGCTCGGCGACCAGCCGAACGATCTCGTCGTACACCTTAGGGTGCAACGTCGCGAACGCGAGATCCTCCAGCTCCCACTTGAGCGTGTTCATGCCGAGGCGGTGTGCCAGCGGCGCGTAGATCTCCAGTGTCTCGCTGGCGATCCGCTCCTGAGTCGCCTGGCGAAGGAACCGCAGCGTGCGCATGTTGTGCAGCCGGTCGGCGAGCTTGATGACCAGGACGCGAATGTCCTTGCTCATCGCCACGATCATCTTGCGGATGGTCTCGGCCTGAGCCGAGTCACCGTAGCTGACCTTGTCGAGCTTCGTGACCCCGTCGACCAGCAACGTGATCTCGTCCCCGAAGTCGCTGCGAAGCTGCTCCAGGGTGTACGCCGTGTCCTCAACGGTGTCGTGCATCAAGGACGCGCACAAGGTGGGCGGCGTCATGCCGAGCTCGGCCAGGATGGTGGTCACCGAGAGAGGGTGCGTGATGTACGGGTCGCCACTGCGCCGAGTCTGGTCGCCGTGATGCAGGACTGCGGTCTTGTACGCCCGCTCGAGGATCGACAGGTCAGCCTTCGGATGGGTGTTCCGGACGATCCTGAAGAGCGGCTCCAGCACGGGGTCGGACCCGGTGGTTCGCCCGATCCGGGCCAGTCGGGTGCGCATGCTGGTAGGCGGCGCGGCGGCCTCGTTGGCAGCCGGCTCGTCCGTGGTGGGAGCGAGAAGCTCGTCGGCCACGCAGCAACTCCTGACCTGCTCCGTCGGTGATGTCCAGGACGACCAGTCTACGGCTCAACCAGCCGCGGACACTCCTCAGACCTGCATCAGGGAGATCACCGAATGGCCGGAGAGCCTGTCCCTTCCGTGCAGGAAGCCGAGCTCGATGAGCACTGCGATGGCTGAGACCTTCCCCGAGCCGCGTTCGACCAGAGCCGCGGTTGCGTCGACCGTGCCACCGGTCGCGAGCACGTCGTCGATGACGAGCACCCGATCGCCGGGGACGAAGGCGTCCTGGTGGACCTCGAGCGTCGCCTCGCCGTACTCCAGCGCGTAGGACTGGGTATGGGTTGCGCCGGGTAGCTTGCCTTCCTTGCGCACAGGCACGAAGCCGGCGCCTAGTCGCAGCGCCACCGGAGCGGCCAAGATGAAGCCCCGGGCTTCGATCCCCACCACCTTGTCGACCACGACGCCACCGTCGGGCCCACGGCCTGCGTCGGCCAGGGCCTCCACGACCAGCGAGAAGCCGTCATGGTCGGCCAGCAACGGTGCGATGTCCTTGAACACCACGCCGGGTTCGGGGAAGTCCTGGACGTCGCGCACCAGACGCGTCAGCACCTGTTGCAGGTCATCGCGCCCCTCGGCGGCGGCCGACGTCACCGCTTGCCGCGCTTGGACCGCGCCTGACGCTTCGGCTGCGCGCGCTTGCTGGCGGAGCTGTTCATCGGTCGCGTGACCGTCCGGGTGGCCGTGGTCGTCACGACCGGCCGAGTCGGTACAGGGTCAACGGCCTTGTCGGGGTCGACCGGGACGCCGGTCTCCTGCGCGGGTGTGGCGCTACTGTGCGACCGTCGCGCGAAGACCCGCTTGGCCTGCGCCTTCATGGCTGGATCGCGCATCTTCAGCTGGGCCAACATCGGCGTGGCGATGAAGATGGACGAGTACGTCCCGGCGGCCATACCGACGAACAGCGCCAGGGCGAGGTCCTTGAGCGGCCCCGAGCCCAGCTGGAACGCCCCGACGTACAGGATCGCCCCGACCGGAAGCAGCGCCGCGATCGAGGTGTTGATCGACCGGACCAGCGTCTGGTTCAGCGCCAGGTTGGCGCCCTCGGCATACGTACGCCGGGTCGACGCGGTGATGTTGCGGGTGTTCTCGCGCACCTTGTCGAACACCACGACGGTGTCGTACAGCGAGAAACCCAAGATCGTCAGCAGCCCGGTCACCGTGGCGGGTGTCACCTCGAAGCCGGTCAGCGAGTAGACGCCCACGGTGATCAGCAGGTCGTGGGCCAGCGCGACGATCGCGGCCACCGACATTCGCCACTCCCGGAAGTACGCCCAGATGAAGATGATCACGAGGATCACGAACACGAACAGACCGGTCAGTGCCTTCTTGGCGATCGCCTCCCCCCACGTCGGCCCGATCGAGGACGTGCTGACTTCTGTCGAACCTTCGCTGGTGAGCACGTTGGAGATCACGTTGATCTCGTCCAACGTCAGCGGCTCGGTCTGTACGCGGACCGAGTCGTTGTTGGAAGCCACCACGACCGGGTTCTGGGCAGCCTGGATGCCCGTGCCGACGACCGCGTCGGAGACCTGGGTGACTTTGGACGAGGGGCTGGAGATCTTGGCCTGGAACTCGACACCGCCGCGAAACTCGATGCCGAAGTTCAGCCCTCGCCAGACCAAGGCGATGACCGCGACCGCCAGGATGGCCAGTGAGATCAGGTACCACGTCTTGCGGCGCTCGACGAACTCGATCCGGACCTTGCCCTGGTAGAGGGCGGCTCCGATCTCTGCGAACTTGGACATCAGGCTCCCCCTCCCGCTGGGCGTGGGGTCCGCTTCAGCGGCGGCATGCCCAGGTGCTCCCTATCCAGTCCGGACCACTTGTGGCCCTGCCCGAAGAACTTCGTGCGCGACAACATCGTCACCATCGGTTTGGTGAAGAAGAAGACGACGAAGACGTCGATGAACGTCGTGAGGCCGAGCGCGAACGCGAAACCCTTCACGACACCGATCGCGAAGATGAACAGCACCAGGGCGGCCAGCATCGAGACCGCGTCGGCGGCCAGGATCGTCGACCTGGCCCGTACCCAACCGGTCTCGACCGACGTACGCAGCGTCCGGCCGTCGCGCACCTCGTCGCGGAGCCGTTCGAAGTACACGATGAAGGAGTCCGCCGTGATGCCGACTGCGACGATCAGCCCGGCGATGCCGGGCAGCGTCAAGGTGAAGCCGTACGCCTGCCCCAGCAGCAGCACGGCCGAGTACGTCAGCAACCCGGCGATGATCAAGGAGGCGATCACCACCAGACCGAGCCCGCGGTAGTACAGCATGCAATACAGGATCACCAGGATCAGCCCGATGATGCCCGCGACGATGCCGGCGTTGAGCTGGTTGGCGGCAAGCTGAGGACCTTCGTCGCTCCGGCTCTGGATGATGAACGACAGCGGCAGTGCGCCGTACTTGAGCGAGTTGGCGAGGCTCTGAGCCTGCTCCTGCGTGAACGCTCCGGAGATCTCTGCCCGACCGCCGACGATCGGCTGCTGGTTGGACGGATCGGAGAGCACCTGACCGTCCAGGACGATCGCCAGGCGTTGGTCGTCACCGGTCAACGCGTTCTTCTGTGCTGCGATCCGCGTCGTGACGTCGGCGAACTGCTTGGAGCCGGTCCCGTCGAACTCCACGTTGACCACGTAGTCACCGACACCTTGCTGCGGGATGCCGAAGTTGGCGTCCTTCACGTGCGTGCCCTCGACCATGGACGGGCCGAGCAGGTAGCGGTTGCCGTCAGCGTCGCAGGCGATCAGCGGCTGGCTCGGCAGGTCGACCTGGCCGGTTGCGACCTGTCCAGGGCCAGGACACTGGTACGCCGCGAGCTTCGCCTGCCACTCCTGCGGCGGGTTCGCCACCCACGCGTACGGGTCCTTGATGTTCTCCAGGTTCGGCGGAATCAGCTCGGTCGGCGGCCCGGTCGTCGGGCCACTGGGAGCCGGCGTGGTCGTCGACCCGTCGGTGGGCGTGCTGTCCGAAGGGCTCGTGGTGTCGGTCGGGTCAGCGGGAGTCGTCGGCGCCGAACCGTCCTGCATCCACTGTCCGCCGACCCGGTTCTTGCTCGACGACGTCGTCGGTTGTCCGGACGCGCCGGGGCCCACCTCGGGACCGGTGGTCGTGCCCCTCGACGTCGACCCGCTGGGCGACGGGGTTCCGGTGGTGCTGCCGGACGGGGACGAGGTGCCGCTGGACGGCGTCGGCGTCTGGATCGCGCCGGCGGGCGGCAGGCGCAGCGCTTCGAGGCGGAACCGCAGCTGCGCGGTCGAGCCGATGGTGCGTTCGAGGTTCTTGTCGACCTTGCCGGGAATCTCCACGACGATGATGTCACTGCCCTGCGTCGAGACCGCCGACTCCGCGACGCCGGCGCCATTGACCCGGCTTCCGATGATGCTGGACGCTTCGTTGAGCTTGTCGCTGGTCACCGAACCGCCACCGGACGCCTTGGCCTGCAACGTGATCCGTGTGCCGCCTTGGAGGTCAAGGCCCAGCTTCGGCTTCCAGTTCCCGACGGAGGCGGCTGCCACGAACATGGCCGCGATCACGAGCAAGAAGATCGTCAGCGTCCGCCCCGGACGCGAGGTCTTGGTGGCCACGTCAGCTCGCCCCTCGGGCGTTCGGGTCGTGGCTCTTGGTCGCGGCGGGGTCGGCGGGGTCGGCGGAGGCGTCAGCCGTGGACTGGGCAGCCGCATCGTCGGCTGCGTCTGCTGGTACGTCGTGGACGATCTCGGCGATCGCACCGCGGTGCACCCTCACCTCGACCCCGTGGGCCACGCCGACCCGGACCTTGTCGTCCTCGATCGCATTGACCCTGCCGAAGATGCCGCTGGTCAGCATCACGTCGTCGCCGGGTGAGAGTTCGGCCTGCAACCGCGAGACCTTTTGCGCCCGTTTGCGCGCAGGACGGATCACCATGACGAACAGCAGCAGCACCACCAAGGCGATGGGCAGCAACTGACCGAGAACCGCAGGGCTCACCTGTTGACTCCTTGTTGCGATCCCGGCTCTGGGCGCGGCAGATCGACTCGGGGACATGACTTCCAGGGCCGCTTCACGGCCAAAAGCGGAGTCTAACCGCCCGATCGGGATTCTCCGAAGCCGACCGGCCGTCGCGACCGACGAAGGGTGCTGATCACCGCAACCCGGTACGGACTCCCGGCAAGGCCACCCAGGTGACCGGTTGCCTCACTCCGCGAAGAGCGCGGTCTGACGACCTGCTGCTGCTGCCGGGGGCGGGGTCAGGCCGAGGTGCTGCCAGGCCAGCGGGGTCGCGATCCGGCCCCTCGGCGTACGAGCGAGGTAGCCGGAGCGGACCAGGAAGGGCTCGGCCACCTCCTCCACGGTCTCGCGCTCCTCTCCGACGGCGACCGCGAGCGTGCTCAGGCCCACCGGCCCGCCGCCGAAGCGTCGGCACAAAGCGTCCAGGACGGCCCGGTCGAGCCGGTCCAGCCCGCACTCGTCGACCTCGAATAGCGCCAGTGCGTCCTGCGCCAGGTCTCGGGTGATGTAACCGTCGGACCGGACCTGCGCGAAGTCGCGGACGCGGCGCAACAAGCGATTGGCGATCCGGGGAGTCCCGCGCGACCGGGACGCGATCTCGCGCGCGCCCTCGGCGTCGACCTCCACCTCGAGCAACCGCCCCGACCGGTCCACGATCCGGTGCAGCTCGTCGGTGTCGTAGAAGTCCAGGTGTCCGGTGAAGCCGAACCTGTCGCGAAGCGGTCCCGGGAGCAGGCCGGCCCGGGTCGTGGCACCGACCAGGGTGAAGGGCGGAATCTCCAGCGGGATCGCCGTGGCCCCGGGGCCTTTCCCGACCACGACGTCGACGCGGAAGTCCTCCATCGCCATGTAGAGCATCTCCTCGGCAGGACGGGACATCCGGTGGATCTCGTCGAGGAACAGCACCTCGCGCTCGCCCAGTCCGGACAGGATCGCGGCCAGATCACCGGCATGCTGGATCGCCGGCCCGCTGGTGATGCGCAGCGGCGCTCCGATCTCTGCGGCGATGATCATCGCCATCGTGGTCTTCCCCAGCCCGGGCGGGCCCGACAGCAACACGTGGTCAGGGCAACGGCCCCGGTTGCGCGCGGCCGCCAGCACCAGGCCGAGCTGCTCGCGTACGCGTTCCTGCCCGATGATCTCGTCGAGCGTGCGGGGACGCAGCGCCGCTTCGACGGTTCGCTCGTCACCGTCCGCGTCGGCTGCGACGAATCCGCGATCGAGCTCCAGTGACATGTCGAGGTCATCTCCGGCCGTCATCGCCGATCACTCTCCCTCATGCGCGCGACAGCGATCGCAGGGCGGCACGCAGCAGCTCGGCGACCGGCGTAGCGTCCCCGTCGGACAACGACTCAGCCGCCATCGGTGCCACCGCATCCACGGCAGCTTCCGCCTCCTTGACCGACCATCCGAGGCCCAACAGACCGGCGCGCACCTGGTCACGCCAGTCGTCGTCGGCAGCCCGGCCGCTGGATCGGGTGGGAAGGCCGTGCGGGGAGGGCGCGCCGATCCGATCCTTGAGCTCGAGCACGATTCGCTGGGCACCCTTGCGGCCGATGCCCGGGACCCGGCACAACGTCACCAGGTCCTCTGCGGCCACGGCTCGGCGCAGCTCGTCCGGGCCGTGCACGGCGAGCATGGCCTGCGCCAGCTTGGGGCCGACACCGCTGGCGGTCTGGAGCAGTTCGAAGAGCGCTCGCTCGTCGTAGTCGGTGAAGCCGAACAGGGTCAGCGAGTCCTCGCGGACGACCATCGAGGTGGCCAGATTGGCCTCTTCTCCGACCCGCAGACCGGACAGCCCACCCGGCGTACACATCACCAAGATCCCGACGCCTCCGACGTCGACCACGGCGGAGTCCACGAAGACGGCAGAGACATTGCCTCGCACGAACGCGATCATCGCGAGCCTCCTGCTGACGCCTTGGCCACAGCGGCGTCGATCCGACGGGTCGCGGCGCCACGCCAGATGTGGCAGATGGCGAGCGCCAGCGCGTCGGCTGCGTCGGCCGGGCTGGGTTGAGCGTCGAGACGGAGCAGGCGGGTGACCATCGCAGTGACCTGCGCCTTGTCGGCGCGCCCACTGCCGGTCACCGCCGCCTTGACCTCGCTCGGTGTGTGCAGGGCGACCGGCAGGCCACGCCGGGCGGCCGCCACGATGGCGAGGCCGGACGCCTGGGCGGTGCCCATCACGGTCCGGACGTTGTGCTGGGAGAAGACCCGCTCGACGGCTACCGCGTCCGGCGCGTAGGTGTCGAGCCAGGACTCCAGGGCCTGCTCGATCTTCACCAGCCGCGCGCCGAGGTCGGCATCGGACGGCGTACGGACGACGTCGACAGCGACCGCTCGCAACGGACCAGACGGCGTACCCTCGACCACGCCCAGCCCACAGCGGGTGAGCCCGGGGTCGACACCCAACACCCTCACGCGACGCGCTCCTTCGTCTCGGCCTCGGAACGAACAGGTGTTCGATCCGCACCACCGTAACCTGACGTCGCCACGCTCGGCCGGAGCGACGCGCGGGTCAGGCCGTGGAGCGCGGCGGACGGCGCCTTCGCCGGGCAGGCGCGCCCGGTGCCATCGCGGGCCAGGGCGGGGTCGGCGCGGGTCGGCGACAGGTGAGCTAGGCAAGTCGCCTCTCTGCACGGGAGGTTTGCCTAGTTAACAAGCCTTCGGAATAGTTAACTAGGCAAACCACGAGGGTCAGACGAGTTGGGCCAGAACCTCGTCGGAGACGTCGAAGTTCCCGAAGACGTTCTGTACGTCGTCGGAGTCCTCCAAAGCCTCGATCAGCCGGAACACCTTGCCCGCGCCTTCCTTGTCGACCTCCACGGTCATCGAAGGCACGAACGAAGCCTCAGCGGACTCGTAGTCGAGACCGGAATCCTGCAGCGCAGTGCGTACGGCAACCAGGTCGGTCGGCTCACACAGCACCTCGAAGCTGTCGTCGAGGTCGTTGACCTCCTCGGCCCCGGCGTCCAAGACGGCGTCGAGCACGGTGTCCTCGTCCGCGACCGCCCCGGTCTCCTCGCTCTTCTTCGGGACCATGATGACGCCCTTGCGGGTGAAGAGATAGGAGACCGATCCCGCGTCGGCAAGTGATCCCCCGCCGCGCGTCATCGCCGTTCGGACCTCTCCGGCGGCGCGGTTGCGGTTGTCGGTGAGGCACTCGATCAGCAGGGCAACTCCTCCTGGGGCGTAGCCCTCGTACATGATCGTCTGGTAGTCCGCTCCCCCGGCTTCGAGGCCGGACCCGCGCTTGACCGCACGGTCGATGTTGTCGTTGGGGACCGACGACTTCTTGGCCTTCTGGATCGCGTCGTACAACGTCGGGTTCCCCGCCGGGTCACCGCCACCGGTGCGCGCGGCGACCTCGATGTTCTTGATCAGCTTCGCGAACAACTTGCCGCGCTTGGCGTCGATGGCGGCCTTCTTGTGCTTGGTGGTCGCCCATTTCGAGTGGCCGGACATGCCGCGTTGCTCCTTACGCCTGTCGGACGAGATCAGCGAAGTACCGGTGCACCCGGTCGTCGCGGGTGATCTCGGGGTGGAACGAGGTGGCCATCACGTTTCCCTGGCGCACCGCGACGATCCTACCGGCGGCCGGTCCGCTGGCCACGGTGGCGAGCACGTCGACGCCGTCGCCGACCTTCTCCACCCATGGAGCACGGATGAACAGCGCGTGGAACGGTGTCTCGAAGGGCTCGAAGTCGACGTCCACCTCGAAGGAGTCGACCTGGCGGCCGAACGCGTTGCGGCGTACGACGACGTCGAGGCCACCCAGGGTCTGCTGACCCGCGACTCCACCCTCGATCCGGTCGGCCAGCAAGATCATGCCGGCACACGTGCCCAGCGCCGGCATCCCGTCCGCGACCCGCTGCCGCAGCGGCTCGAACAGGTCGAAGATCGTGGCGAGCTTCTGCATGGTCGTCGACTCACCACCCGGCAGCACCATCGCGTCGACCGCCTCGAGCTCACCGGGTCGGCGAACGGGAACCGCCTCGACCCCGGCGTCGCGCAGCATGCGCAGATGCTCGCGGACATCGCCTTGCAGGGCGAGTACGCCGATCGTCGCAGACGCCGTACCGGTGGACACCCCGCCATCGTAGGGGCGGTCGACCCGCGTTCCGGTGCGGGACCTGCTACTTCATGTCGAAGCTGGCGTACACGATCGCGGATGCGTTCCCGGCCTTGTCGTAGGCCTGGATGCCCAGCAGGTAGGAGCCCTTGGCGAGCGTTCCGGTCTCGTAGCTCCAGGTCGTTCCGGTGATCGTGGCGACCGGCAGGTTCGGGTTCGGCTTGCCGGCCGCGTCGAAGCACTCTCCCCAGCCGTTCGGCGGGTTGTAGAGGCAGGCGTCGCGGCTGTAGGAGTACACCCCGACGATGACCTTGTCCACCGCCAGGTTGTCGTCCACCACGCCACAGACGTCGTCGATCGAGGTGTTGCAGCCGTCGTCGAAGTCCTTCTTCTTGTAGCTGCCGTTGTCGGCCGGGAAGGTGATCGACGTGGTGGGAGCGGTGGTGTCCAGGCGCACCGTGTAGGTGTTGGTGGCCTCGATGTTGCCGGCCACGTCCCGGGCGTAGTAGGTGATCGTCGTCGATCCCTGAGAAGACACCGTGAACGAGGCCGTTGAGGCGTTGACCGTCACGGCTGCGGCTGTGCCGACCTTGTAGGTGATCGACGCGACACCCGAACCGCCGGTGTCGGACGCGGTCAGAGAAATCGAGGCGGCACTCGCGTTCCAGCCTGCAGCGTTGGGCGCCGGGTTGCTGGCGAGCGTCGCCGTCGGCTTGGTCGCGTCGAACTTGACGGTGTAGCTCTTGGTCGCTTCGACGTTGCCGACGGCGTCCGTGGCGAAGTAGGTCACGACAGTCGTGCCGGGGTTGGAGACCGGGACCGTCGCGGTCGCCGCGTTCACGGTCACCGCTGAAGCCGATCCGACCTTGTAGGTGATGAACGCGACGCCGGTCCCGCCGGCATCGACGGCGGTGAGGGTCAAGGTCGGCGTGCTGGAGTTCCAGCCGGCGGCGTTGGGTGCCGGTGCGCTGCTCAACGACGTCGTCGGAGCAGTCTGGTCGAACGTGAACGAGGTCGTGGCACCGGGAGCGCTGCTCCAGGTGCGGTACAGGTTGACGATGGCGTAGCTGGCCGTCCCGCTCGCCGGGTTGGCGTCGGTGCAGCTCCGGGTCGGCTCGGCTGTGGTGCACACGGTCGTGGTCGTGGACCCGACCGTACGACGGACCTGGTAGCCCGTGGCCACCGTGCCTTGGGCGAGCTTGCCCTGCGACCAGGAGATCGATGCCGAGGACCCGGCCCGCGTCACGGTAGGCGCGGTGGCAGTGTTGACCTGGGTCGCGGAGGCCTGACCTGAGCCGGTGGTCGATGACACCCAGGCGGCCAGCCCGATCGCAGGCTGAAGCGCAAGCCCTGCTGCGAGCACGGCTGCTGGGCCGATGTACCGCTTCATCGTGTCCTCGCCTCGACGTGCACGCGAATGACAACCCGCGCGCCCTGGCAGCCGTCTGTGGCGCTCAGCCGCATCCGGTAGGGCACGGAGATGACCTTTCGGTGCCTGGGCTGGATGACCCGCGGACGAAGCAGGCTCCTGTGACGTGCATGGAAGTACCGGCCCGAGCAGCTCGGGGTGCCCTCGGTCCGCACGCGGAACCGGATCACGCGGATCGCGAAGGGTGTCGGGTTGCTGATGGTCACGGGAAGGCGGACTCGACCTCCGGGGTACAGGCCGGTGACGTCACCGACGGAGACGCCCAGAGCGCCGTACCACTGGTCCTGTCCGGAGCGTGCCGCCGGCTTCGGGAGCCGGGCGTTGGGTGACGAGGTGCCCGGCGATGACGTCATGCCTGCCTCTACGGCCGCTGATCCGAGCACGACCGTGCTCTGACCCGATCCGGTGACCACGACGGGGACGGTCGTCGGCGTGTCGAGCGAGGCAGCCGAGGCTCCGGCCGCTGCCAACCCCACGAGGGTCAGCAGCAGCCAGAAGGTGCGCCCTGGCCGCCTCAGCTCGATCACGTCAGTTCAGTCCCGTCTCGTTGTTTCGTGTGTCCGGTGCCGGCGTCAGTTGGAGCTGGCGCCGGTCACGGTGAGGTCGAACGTGAACGACTTGCCCTGGCAGGCGTTGTCGGCGTTCGCGTCCATCTTCAGCGTGACGAAGTGCGCGCCGGTCGCACTGACCGCACTTGCGGCGAGCCGCTCGGTGACACCGGTGACGGGGCTGGCGGTCACGGCCGAGGCCGCACACGTGCCGGCCGTGCCGGCGACGGCGATGTTGCTCACGGTCGCGGTGCTCAGCGTGATCGGGTATCCGTTGGTGTTGGTCACCGTGAACGGCACGTCGACCGTGCCGGTCGGGAAGAGACCGGTGACGTTCGTGTTCACCGACACGGTGAGGTTCTTCGCGGTGCCGGCGGAAGCGGAGCCGCTGCCCAGACCGGTGCTGGTCCAGGAGGCGAAGGCGATGCCGGTGCCGACGAGTGCAACGGTGGCGACGCAGGCGATGGTGGAACGACGGGTGAACTTCTTCATGAGGGCCAGGCCCCTTTCAAATGATGAATGAAAGAGGACGGCCGGTTTCGCCACTGCTCGATGCGGGTCTGTAGGCGACCAATGCGGCCCGCATGTCAACGCTCCGTCCAGGAACAAACACGAGAGTGACGGGTGCGGAGCAGGGGCGACAAGGACTCCGCAGCCCTTCAGGCCCTTCGGCGAGGAGGACTGGCCGGTTGACTCTGTGTAGTCGTCCGAGGAGCTCGTCCTCTGTAGTCATGACGGGTCATCCGGGACTAGTCAGGCTGGATCGAAAGCCCAGGTCAGCGCGGTATTACAATTCTTTTGCGGGGCCTGGACGTATGCAAGGGAAAGATGAGAGCGTAACTAGATCGCCTACACTGCGTCACCCTGCGTGAGCATTCGAAGAGCTGCGCCGCTCCCAGGGCACCGAAACCTCGATCCTGCCCTCGTCGAACAGCGACCCGAGGCCGTGCGCGGCCAGCGTCTGCTGGACCAGGTCGAGCAGCGCGTCGCCGGGGGCGACGTTGGCCGTGCTGCCGTGCCAGACGTTGAGCTCGAGCATCTGGTGCTCCACCGCGTGCCACACGTCCGCATGCGTGAAGTAGGCGATCCCGAGAGGCACGGTGCCCTCTGCTGCGGCCCGACTCAGCACGTCGTTGGCGGCCCAGTGGTCGTCACAGGCCTCGAGGACGACGACATCGCGACCACGCAGGTCGGCGAACGCCGCGCGGAGGCGGTCGAAGCCGGTCCGCTCGGGCCACGTCTGCTCTGCGGCAGCCAGGTCCTGCTCGGCTTGGGCGAGGAACTCGGCTGTCAGCCGCTCGGCCGTGCCGGGCTCAGGCTCCTCGTCGAGCACGGCGGCGTACACCTCGGCCTGAGTCTCCAGCGCACTCTGGTATCCCGACCACACCAGTACCCGCGCGAAGGTCTTGAGCTGGTCGAGCCGTCCAGCCTTGTCGAGGCTCCCGATCGCCATCGGCGTCAGCTCACCAGCCGCGTTCGGCGAGCCGGTGCGGCTGCGGGATCTCGTCGACGTTGATGCCGACCATCGCCTCGCCCAAACCTCGTGAGACCTTGGCGACGACGTCGGGGTCGTCGTAGAACGTGGTTGCCTTGACGACCGCGGCAGCACGCTGGGCCGGGTTGCCGGACTTGAAGATGCCCGACCCGACGAACACGCCTTCGGCCCCGAGCTGCATCATCATCGCGGCGTCAGCGGGGGTGGCGATCCCGCCGGCGGTGAACAGCACCACGGGAAGCTTCCCGGCGATCGCCACTTCTTTGACGAGGTCGTACGGCGCCTGGAGCTCCTTGGCCGCGAGGAAGAGCTCGTCCTCACTCAAAGAGGTCAGACGACGCATCTCACCACCGATCGTGCGCATGTGGGTCACGGCGTTCGACACGTCCCCGGTCCCCGCCTCGCCCTTCGAGCGGATCATGGCGGCACCCTCGGTGAGCCGGCGCAGCGCCTCACCCAGGTTGGTGGCACCACACACGAAGGGCACGGTGAACTTCCACTTGTCGATGTGATGGGCGTAGTCGGCCGGGGTGAGGACCTCCGACTCGTCGATGTAGTCCACGCCGAGGCTCTGGAGCACCTGCGCCTCCGCGAAGTGGCCGATCCGGGCCTTGGCCATTACCGGGATCGACACCGACTCGATGATCTTGTCGATCATGTCGGGGTCGCTCATCCGGGATACGCCGCCTTGGGCGCGGATGTCAGCCGGGACACGCTCGAGGGCCATCACCGCGACGGCCCCGGCGTCCTCGGCGATCTTGGCCTGTTCGGCCGTGACGACGTCCATGATGACGCCACCCTTGAGCATCTCGGCCATGCCACGCTTGACCTTCCCGGTCCCCGTGGCGGGGGTCTCGGGGTGGGACGGCGTCTGGAGCGTTTCGGAGGTCACGATCAGCCTTACGTACGGAGTTGAGGGGTCATCGCCCTGTTGAACGGCGTCGAACGGCGTCGAACGGCGTCGAGCAGGGCCAGCGGTACAGAGTCGATTCTAGAGCCTGCACGTCATGCCTCACAAAGCGTGACGCCCCTGTCAGCGCCACCGATCCGTCGGTGGTTCGTCGTCGAAAGAGATCATCGCCGGCGACCGGGCATGTCCGGCCAGGCGGAACCACCGCACCCGTCGACGCTCTCGCAGCGTCCGTGCGGTGGAGGCCAGATCGTTGTGGACGCGGCGCGCGATGCTCACCTGTCGCGTCGCGGCCAGCAGCTCGGCCCACTGCTCGGTGGCGGGTTCGGCCGGCCAGACGGCGCGCAGCACCTCCGAGAATGCGGACTCCTGCTGCCAGGAACCGTCGGTGGCGGGCTCGCGGGCGGCCGCGTCCGCGAGCAGCACTGCGGTCGCGGGGTCGGTCGTGGGCTGACCGGCGATCTCGAGGGCCAGCGCGCGTCGCTCGGCCAGCGCGGCGGTCAGGGCGGCGCCGGCCCCGTCGCATCGCAGATGCATCCGATCCAGACGACCGGCCGTCCAGCTGAACCATCCGGCCAGCAGTGCCAGCACGACGGCCGCCACCAGGACTGCCAGGGACACCGCGCCGAGGTCTTCGAGCGTCATCGGATCGCCGCGGCGCGGGCCGCGGTGAGGTAGACGGCAAGGATGTCGTCGGCGACGCGGTCCCAGTCGTAGCGGCGTACGGCGTCGGAGGCCGCGCCCTCGTACGCCGTACGAGCCGGTTCGTCGCCCAGCACGCCGATCAGGGCAGCTGCCAGGTCGTCGGCGTCACCGGCCCGGAACAGCCGGCCACATCGACCCTCGTCGAGGACCGCGCTGAAGGCAGGGAGGTCGCTGGCCACCACGGTCGTCCCGGCCGCCATCGCCTCCACCAGGACGATCCCGAAGCTCTCACCCGTCGTCTGCGGAGCGACGTACACGGTCGCCGAACGCAGCAGCCGGCAGCGGTCATCATCACTGACCGGACCTAGGTACTCGACACCGTCCTGCCGCGAAGGCGCCTCACCGCGGCCGGCGACGAGGAGTCGGCATCCGGACACCGCGTCCCGGATCCGCGGCCACGACGCCAGCAGCGTCGAGAGCCCTTTGCGCGGCTCGTCGGTGCGGCCCAGGAACGCCACCACCGGGCCGGGTTCGTGCCATCTCGGCGCGAGCGGCGCCCGTGCGAACGACGAGCCGAAGATCCCGTTCGGGATCACCACGGGCTCACCACCGAAGTGCTGAACCAGAGTCGACCGGGCCGACTCCGAGACCGCGATCCGGGCCGAGATCTTCTCCGTGCTGGGTCGGACGACCCCCGAGACGGCCGCCATCGTCCGGGACCGGACGTTGGCCGTGTGAAACGTCGCCACCACCGGCCCGTCGCTGGCCCACAGCGCGAGCAGCGAGACGCTCGGCGCGAGCGGTTCGTGCACGTGGAGCACGTCGTAGCGACCCTCCCTGAGCCACCGTGAGGTGCGTGATGACACGCGGGGGCCAAAGGCCACCCGGGCGATCGACCCGTTGTACGGCACCGCGACCGCTTTGCCGACAAGCTCGACGTACGCCGGCAACGTGCCCCGCTCCTCCCCTGGAGCCAGGACGCCCACGTGGTGGCCGCGGGACACCAGCACTCGGGCGAGATCGCGAACCTGGTTCTGCACCCCACCGGGGACGTCGAAGGAGTACGGGCAGACCAGGCCGATCCTCATCGGTCCGCCCAGCGACTGCCTGCGCCGTCGTTGTCACCGCCGGCGCGGGCGATGCTCCCGCCGCCGCGGTGCACGGAGACGTCGGCGCTGAAGACGCGTTGGAGCATGTGCCAGTCGGTCGGGTCACGGCGAATGCCGACCGAGAACCAGTCCGCAACCTGCTGGGTCATCGCGGCGACCCCGCCGGACCCGCTCACCACCGCAATCGGGTCGCTGAAGTCGAGACGGAGCAAGGGCCCGTGGAAGCTCAGGCTCAACGCCACCAGCGGAGCCCCGGTCATCCGTGCCAGCGCGGCCGGTCCGCCCGGCAGCCGCGCGCTCTCATCGAGCAGCGTCACCTCGACCCCGGAGCCGGACATGTTCCGGTCGGCCAGCAAGCAGACCAGCCGACCACGCGCCAAGGCTGCGCGCAGCGCACCGACGGGGTTGTCGGTACCGGTCAGCGCGATCACCTCCATCCCCAGCTGCTCGCGGTAGGAGACGAAGCGGTCGTACAGCGACTCAGGTCGAAGCCGTTCGGCCACGGTTGTTACCGGCATCCCCGTCAAGCAGGCCCAGGCACCGGCCAGATCCCAGTTCGCCATGTGCGGCAGCGCGATGATGCCGCCCCCTCCACGGTCGAACCGCTCGCGAAACGGCTGCTCGTTGGTGGTCACGACGGTGTCGACGATCCGCCGGTCGGACCACGACGGCAGCCGGAACGCCTCATGCCAGTACCGAAAGTACGAACGCATCGCACGCTGGACGAGCACCCGCCGCTGTGATTCGGTCAGGCCTGGCGCGGCGCGGCGCAGGTTGCGCTCGAGCTGACGGACTCCGTCGCCGTGCTGCCGGGTCACCCGATCGGCCGCACCCTCGAGCAGCCGCTCGGCGACCGGTTCGGGCGCATGACGGGTGATCGCCCAACCGAGCCCGAAGGCGTAGTCGACCAGCCGCTCGCGTCCCTGGTTGCGTCCGGGCCGGTCCCCCAGGTCACGGACAGCCACGGCTCACCGCCGTCAGCTCGGCAAGGCCGGGTCGGCCAGCGCCTGGCGTCGGACGAGGACCATCCGCTGGATGACGGTGATCGTGCTGGCGGCGGCCAGCACCCACAGCACCAACGTGAGCAGGATGGGTAGATTGAAAATGTCCGACAGACCCGCCATCGCCAAGACGGCGACAAGTCGGTCTGATCGCTCGGCGATCCCACCCTTGGCCTGCATCCCGAGGCTCTCGGCCTTCGCTCTCGCGTACGAGGTCACCGACCCCATCACCAGGCACCACAAGGCGACGTACGCCAGCAGTCGGTCGTCGCCGCCCTGGAAGAGCCAGATGGTGAGTCCGCCGAAGATGGCGGCGTCACCGACCCGGTCCAACGTGGAGTCCAGGAAGGATCCCCATTTCGACGAGACCCCCAACGTGCGCGCCATGTAGCCGTCGATCAGGTCGGAGAACACGAACGCGGTGATCACCAGGACTCCGATGAGGAGCTGGCCTCGTGGGAAGAAGACCAGCGCGCCGGACGAGACGCCGAGCGTGCCGATCACGGTGACCATGTCCGGCGTGACGCCGATCTTTATCAGCCCGTGCGCAACGGGCTTGAAGACGTTCGTCCAGAACTGACGGAAACGCTCGAGCATGTCGAAGGAGGCGCCTTTCGAGTGGGGCTCCGCAACCAGAACCGTGGTCACGGTGGCGTGAGAGGCGGGCGTTCGTGCCCCGATCGTACCGGCGGGCCGGGACGTGGCCCGAGCGGGACAGGCAACCTCTTGTGCCGCGACGACGTTGGGTGAAGGGTGGGGTCAGAGTCGAGAGCGGCGACAGGAGCGGCCCCATGTCAGGCAAACCAACCGGGGCGGGTGGCGCCGAGGTAGCGGCCCACCAGCCCACCACCCCCGATGCCATTCGTAACGTCGTCCTGGTCGGTCCTACGGGCTCCGGCAAGACGACCCTTGTCGAGTCTCTTCTCCACGCCACCGGGGCGATCAACCGGATGGGGCGTGTCGAGGACGGCAGCACCACCTCCGACTACGACGAGGCGGAGATCCGCCAACAGCGGTCGATCGGCCTGTCTCTCGTCCCCTTGGTCGCAGGCGGCGGCGACACCGCTGTGAAGATCAACCTGCTGGACACCCCGGGGTACGCCGACTTCGTCGGTGACCTGCGCGCCGGCCTGCGAGCAGCGGACTGCGCCTTGTTCGTCGTCTCGGCGAATGAGGGCGTCGACGGTTTGACGAAGGCTCTGTGGCAGGAGTGCGAGGCGGTCGGGATGCCGCGCTGCGTGGTGATCAGCAAGCTCAACCACCAGCGCGCGGACTACTCCGCCGTGCTCGGCGCCGCCCAGGACGCCTTCGGCAACAAGGTGCTTCCGCTCTACGTACCGGTCCCACACGAGGGTCAAGACATCGACGACCTGGTCGCGCTGCTGTCTCAGACCGTCTCCGACTACTCCGAGTTCAGCTCCAAAGGCCGCGTCGTGCGCCAGCCGGGAGAGGACGAGCAGCTGCTGATCGAGGAGCACCGCGGGACCCTGATCGAGGGCGTGATCGAGGAGTCCGAGGACGAGAGCCTGATGGACCGCTACATGGGCGGCGAGGAGGTCGACCTCGACCTGCTGGTCGACGACCTCGAGACTGCCGTGGCCCGCGGCTCGTTCTTTCCCGTCGTGCCGGTCTGCGCGCTGAGCGGGCTCGGGCTCGACGAGCTGCTCGAGATCATCACCTCGGCGTTCCCCTCGCCGTCCGAGCACACCTTCCCCGATGTCTACACGACAGCGGGCAAGACGGTGGACCATCTGGCGTGCGACCCGTCCGGTCCGCTCGTCGCCGAGATCGTCAAGACCACGTCCGACCCGTACGTCGGGCGGATCAGCCTGGCTCGGGTCTTCTCCGGGACGGTTCGCCCGGACGCAACCGTGCACGTCTCCGGCCACTCCAGCGAGTTCCAGGGCGCCGACCGGGGCCATGAGGACCACGACGAGGACGAACGCGTGGGCGCGTTGTCGTCTCCGCTGGGCAAGACTCAGCGGATCGTCGACTCGGTGATCGCCGGCGATATCTGCGCCATCGCCAAGCTGACCCGTGCCGAGACCGGGGACACCTTGAGCGACAAGGACCAGTCGCTGGTGATGCAGCCCTGGTCGATGCCCGAGCCGCTGTTGCCGATCGCGCTGGTGGCGCACGCCAAGGCCGACGAGGACAAGCTCGGCCAGGCGCTCCAACGGCTCTCCGCGGAGGACCCGACGGTCCGTATCGAGCACCAGGGCGAGACATACCAGCTCATCTTGTGGTGCATGGGAGAGGCGCACGCCGACGTCCTGCTCGACCGACTGTCCAGCCGCTACGGCGTACAGGTCGACCAGATCGACGTCCGCGTGCCGTTGCGCGAGACGTTCGCGGCGGGCGCCAAGGGCAAGGGCCGGCACGTGAAGCAGAGCGGCGGTCACGGCCAGTACGCCGTGTGCGACATCGAGGTAGAGCCGACCGGCAGTGGTGGAGGTTTCGAGTTCGTCGACAAGGTGGTCGGCGGATCGGTGCCTCGCCAGTTCATCCCCAGCGTCGAGAAGGGCGTGCGAGCCCAGCTCGAGAAGGGGTTGACCGCCGGTTATCCGGTGGTCGACATCAAGGTGACGTTGTACGACGGCAAGGCACACAGCGTCGACAGCAGCGACATGGCGTTCCAGACTGCGGGGGGGCTGGCGCTTCGCGAGGCAGCCGGGACGGCCGGGGTGCAGCTGCTCGAGCCGATCGACGAGGTCGAGATCCTGATCGACGACGACTTCGTCGGTGCAGTGATGGGCGATCTGTCGAGCCGTCGCGCCAGAGTGCTCGGCACCGAGCCGGTGGGGACCGGTCGGACTCTCGTCAAGGCGGAGACGCCGCAGCTGGAGCTGATCAGCTATGCCACCGAGCTGCGGTCCCTGAGTCACGGCACGGGAACGTTCTCGCGCAGCTTCGTCCGTTACGAGCCGTTGCCGGGCCATGTGGCCGCCAGGCTGTTGGAGGCGTCCTGAGCCTCCGAGGGATCCGCTGAACGCCCTGCGGCACGGCCTGGCTGTCTATCCTGAGCCGTCATGGGGCGATCCGGGGGTGCGGTGACGGGATTGAGGTTGACCGCCACCGTGTTCGCACTCGTGGTGGTGACCGGCTGCGGAGGTCATCCGACTCCGCTGAGCGGACCGGGCGCCACGCCGGCTGCCCGAACCTCGCTCGCGACGATCGTGGATGTCTGTGGTCTCGTCTCGCCTGCCAAGGCTTCCCGCCTGCTGGAACGGGAGCTCGTCGTGGTCGGTCGCACGGTCGGGGCCTCGCGCAGCCCCTCGGTGGAGTGCGAGCTCGGTGCGCGGTTCGGTGAGGCGCTCGTTACCGTGACCTTGGCACCGGATCCGGTTGCGCTGGACGTGTTCAACTCGGCGTACGGCAACCGAGCAGGCGGGAACCCTACCCGGGTGCAGGACCTCGGTGACGCCGCCTTCGTCCGGACCGAGGACACCCTTCGGGTCCTGCACGTCTTCGTGCACGGCGCGGTGCTGTCGGTGAGCGTCGTGCACGGCACCGAAAGCGAAGAGACCTTCGGTCAGGGACAGCTCACGCGCCTGACCCGAGCCGCGACCGACGCACTCCCGGAGAATCCGGCGATCGAGTCGAGCACCGCTCCACGGACCTGTCGCGCCATCGACGCCACGGTGCTGGCCCAGACGCTGGGCCGCTCACCCACCCTGGATGCCGGGCTGGAGCTCGGGAACGGTTCCCTGATCTGCTCCTGGAGCGGACAGCCAGGCTCGGTGACGCTGTCACTGAGCAATGACTCCGAGGAGGTCGCCCGTTTCCTCGACCAGCACCCGCTCGACCAGGACATCGCCGTGCAAGGAGTCCTGCCGGCCGGAGAAGGACTGGCCTATTCCAGCCCACGACAGGCCGGGGATCTGGTGGTCCTGGTCGGTAGAGACAGACTGATGACCCTGCAGGTGATCCCGGCGGCCGGGTACGCCGCGGCATCCATCGACACCAGTGACGGCGAGCGCGCCGTCGCCAAGGCCGCGCTTCGGCTGTGGGCCGGGCTGGACTGACTCGGATCTCGACAAGCTCGATCACCGGGGCACAGCCCGATCACCGGGCACAGCTCGACCAGCGGGGCACAGCTCGACCAGTGGGGCACAGCTCGATCAGCGGGGCACAGCTCGACCAGCGGGGCACAGCTCGACCGGCGGGCACAGCTCGATCACCGGGTGGGCGAGCTCAGGGCCAGGCGTCGGACAGCAGGTCCCGGGTGTCCCGCAGCAGCTGAGGCAACACCTTGGTCCGCCCGACGACCGGCATGAAGTTGGTGTCCCCTCCCCACCGCGGCACCACGTGCTGATGGAGATGCGCGGCGATCCCCGCCCCCGCGACGGTCCCCTGGTTCATGCCGATGTTGAACCCGTGCGCTCCCGCCGCCGCCCGCACAGCCGTCATCGCCTGCCGGGTCAGCTCGGCGACCTCCGCAACCTCCGCCGGGTCGAGGTCGGTGTAGTCCGCGACGTGCCGGTACGGACACACCATCAGGTGACCCGGGTTGTACGGGTAGAGGTTGAGCACGGCGTACGACGCTTCGCCGCGACGCACGATCAGCCCCTCCTCGTCGTCCAGCGAGGGGATCTCGCAGAACGGGCAGGCGTCCTCGGCGTCGTCGGACCGCGCCGGTCGGTTCTCGCCGAGGATGTAGGCCATCCGGTGCGGGGTCCACAACCGTTGAAAGGGGTCGGACTCGCCGGCCCCGTGCTGTGGTTCGAAGAGCGTCATCTGCGTCGATGATCCGCTTGGCGGTACCCGTTCGTCATACCTGAGCCTTCTTCTCCACGACCTCGACGATCCTGGCGATCGCCTCTGCCACCGGAACTCCGTTGTCCTGGTCGCCGTTGCGGTAGCGGAACGACACCGCATCGTCCTCGACGTCGCGGTCGCCCGCGATCACCATGAACGGCACCTTCTGCAGCTGGGCGTTGCGGATCTTCTTCTGCATCCGGTCGTCGGACTCGTCGACCTCCACCCGGACACCTGCCGCGCGCATCGTGGCCGCGACCTGGTGCAGGTAGTCGTGGTGCCGCTCGGCGATCGGGATGCCTTGCACCTGGACGGGGGCCAGCCAGGGCGGGAAGGCGCCGGCATAGTGCTCGACCAACACGCCCAGGAAGCGCTCGACCGACCCGAACTTGGCCGAGTGGATCATCACCGGCTGCTGCCGGGTCCCGTCGGCCGCCTGGTACTCGAGCCCGAAACGCGCTGGCTGGTTGAAGTCGTACTGCACCGTCGACATCTGCCAGGTGCGGCCGATCGCATCGCGTGCCTGGACTGAGATCTTCGGGCCGTAGTACGCGGCGCCGCCCGGGTCGGCAACCAGGTCGAGCCCCGACTCGGTGGCCACCTGCTCGAGGATCGCGGTCGCGGTGGCCCAGTCCTCGTCGGAGCCGACGAACTTCGACGAGTCCGCATCGCGGGTGGACAGCTCGAGGTAGAAGTCGTCGAGGCCGAAGTCCTTGAGGAGGCCGAGCAGGAACTCCAGCAGGTGCTTGATCTCCGCCGGCGCCTGGTCAGCGGTCACGTAGGAGTGTGAGTCGTCCATCGTCAGTCCGCGCACCCGGGTGAGACCGTGCACGACCCCGGACAGCTCGTTGCGATAGACCGCACCCAGCTCGAACAGGCGCAACGGGAGCTCGCGATAGGACCGCCCGCGGGCCCTGTAGATCAGGTTGTGCATCGGGCAGTTCATCGCCTTGAGGTAGTAGTCGCTGCCCTCCATCTGCATCGGCGGGAACATGCCGTCGGCGTAGTACGGCAGGTGGCCGGAGGTCTCGAACAACGCCTGCTTGGAGATGTGCGGTGTGGCGACGAAGTCGAAGCCCTCCTCGATGTGCCGTTGCCGGACGTAGTCCTCCATGACCCGCCGGATGACGCCACCCTTGGGGTGGAACACCGCCAGACCGGACCCCAGCTCGTCGGGGAAGCTGTAGAGGTCGAGGTCCCGGCCGATCTTGCGGTGGTCGCGGCGCTCGGCCTCCTCGATCCGGTGCTGATACGCCTCCAGGGCTTCCTTGGACTCCCAGGCGGTGCCGTAGATGCGCTGTAGCTGCTGGTTCTTCTCGTCGCCGCGCCAGTACGCCGCGGCGCTGCGCATCAGCTTGAACGCCGGGATGCGTTTGGTGGTCGGCAGGTGCGGGCCACGGCACAGGTCCTTCCATGCCAGCGAACCGTCCCGCTTGACGTTGTCGTAGATCGTCAGCTCGCCGGCTCCGACCTCGACGTCGGCGCCCTCGGCGATCTCATGAGTAGCGTCTGAGGCGCGGCCGGAACCCTTCAGACCGATCAGCTCGAGCTTGTACGGCTCGTCCTCGAGCTCCTCGATCGCATCGCCGTCGCTCACCGCGCGGCGCGAGAACTTCTGGCCCTCCTTGATGATCTTGCGCATCCGGGTCTCGATCTTCTCGAGGTCCTCGGGGACGAACGGGGTCACCACGTCGAAGTCGTAGTAGAAGCCGTCGGTGATCGGCGGTCCGATCCCGAGCTTGGCGCCGGGAAAGAGCTCTTGAACCGCTTGCGCCATCACGTGGGCGGTCGAGTGACGCAGGATCTCGCGGCCATCCGCGGACTCGATCGTCACCGGCTCGACCTTGCTGTCCTCGACGAGCTCGTGGGACAGGTCGCGCAGCTCACCGTCGATCCGCGCCGCGATGACATCGGGCTCGTCCGCGAACAGCTCCCACGCCTTCGTGCCGGTCGTCACGGTCCGCTCAGCACGATCGGCTGCGCTGACGACGGTGACGCGGAGGTCGGACACGGGATGCTCCTGAAGGGCGGTGCCGCGAAGCGGCGTGCGTGGGCGACCGTGCGGCCGCCTGGACGCGTCGATCGTATCGACCGGCCCCGCTCTGCGTCGCAGCAGTTTCTCCCCTGATTGCTCGTCGCGGATGCCTGGGCGCCTGGCTCAGCTGGCCACGAACTCCATCACTCGCCGCCAGGCGTCGCGGCACTCATCAGCCCAAGCGGCGTACGAGCGGTCGAAGAAGCTGTGCGGCGCGTCCGGGTAGACATGCACGTTGTGGTCGACGCCGGCCTCGGTGAGCGCTTGATCGAACCGCGCCACGTCTTCCACGGGGATCGAGCCGTCAGCGCCGCCGTACAGGCCGAGCACCTTGCACTCGAACTCGTCGGCGCGCTCGATGATCGACTCGAGCTTGTCCTTCCAGACTGCGGCCGTGCCGTAGAAGCTGACCGTGCCGGCCAGTGCGTGGCCGGCGAGCGCCTGGCGGAGCGAGAAGGCGCCGCCCATGCAGAAGCCGACAGTCATCACCCGAGCGACCTGTCGATCAGACCGCAGCAGCGACACGGCCGCGCCGACGTCGTCGCGAAGCCGGTCGGGTTGCACCGCTTCGACATGCGGCCAGAAGTCCCAGTCGGCGACGCGCGGCTCGCGACCGGCGGTCCGGCCGAAGTAGTCGATGCACACAGCGTCGTACCCAGACGCGGCGAACGCCTCGGTGAGCCGCTCGTAGAAGCCGAACAGCCCCCGCACGTCGGGGAGGACCACGATGCCGGTGCCGGTGGCATCCGGCGCGTCCGCGCGGTAGGCGGCGAACCTGGCTCCGTCCGCCGAGGTCAGGGTGACTCGGCGGCCGCTCGTCAGAGCGAACGGCAACCCGATGTCGGGGAGCTCGGCATCAGCGGGCACGCACATGGCAGGCTCCTCGGTCCGTGGGTGTACGACGCGAACGTACCCCGCGTCGACACGAGCCGCCCGGGGGCGTGATCCGCCCCTGCGCGGCGGCTGGTGCCCCGAACTACGCGAGACCGTCGAGAGTCTGTGTCATCTGCTGCTCGGTCTGGTCCGCGAGCTTTTCGAACTCCAGCTTCATCAGCGGCGTGGCGAGCTTGGCCACACCATGCATCTCCAGCTCCGCCTCGTAGGTGATCTCGCTCCCCGATCCGGCGGGCTTGACCGTGATGGTGTCGGTCGACGTACTGCTGTCGTTGCGACCAACGAGCACGATGGTCTCGGCGTCGAGATGCTCCAGGGTGTACGTGAGCTCGGCGGTGACACCCAAGATCTTGGACTCGTTGTGCCACGTCGATCCGACCTCGACCGGACCGCTGTCGTTGCGGATGCTCTTTTGCGTGCCCGGGTCCCACTCCTCCGCGTTGCTGAAGTCCTTGAGGTAGTCGATCACCCGCGCCGGCGGCGGGGTCACGGTGAAGGTTCGGCTGACGGTGGGCATGGTCGTCCTCTCTGGGATGGGACTCGCTCCATACCCAGCGCCCAGGAACACCTCACGGCCCGACACGGCGGTGCGTAGGTTCGGGGTGGGTCTTCGGTGGTGGGCGATACTGGGTTCGAACCAGTGACCTCTTCGGTGTGAACGAAGCGCGCTACCACTGCGCCAATCGCCCGGACGTGCGTCGTGATGCAGACGCCGTGATCGGGGTCCCGGGACGAGCCGGAACGTCGCCGAAAGGCTAGCGCACGGTGACGACGGCAACGAAACGGCCCTCGCACATCGGACATACCTCTGAGTGGCCGCTCAACCGTTCGGTCAAAGGTTTTCCACACGGCCTGCGCTTCCTCCGAGGATGTCCCGTTTTGCCTACCGGAGACCGCGAAGTCCTCGGAATTCCTTCCGATTTCACCGTCACGAGTGGGGAACTGCTGCGTTATCCATACGACCGCTAAGGAAGGCAAGATCGCTATGGACATCGCACCCGTCACCGTGAGCCATGAGCTGACGCTGGAGCTCATCGACTCCAACGGGCAGGCCACGCCGCTCGAGGCGGAGCTTCGCTACGACAGCGTCGACCCGTACGCGATAGCCGCCTGCTTCGACACCGGGGACGCGCGAGTCTGCTGGGTCTTCGCCCGTGAGCTGCTTGCCTGCGGGCTCTACGAGCCGAACGGCGACGGCGACGTCCACGTCTGGCCGTGCCTGGACGCACGTGGCCGGGCCGTCACGATCATCGAGCTCTCCTCGCCCGACGGAGAGGCGCTCATGCAGGCGCGCAGCGACGACGTGACCTCGTTCCTGCGGCGAACCGAGTCTCTTGTCCCCAGCGGCACCGAGCACAAGCTGATCGACATCGACGAGGCCATCGCCCAACTGCTGGCCTGACCCACCCTCGGCTCTACGCCGCCGGCGACAGCCGGGGTGATCCCGCCGTCAGCGTGCGAGTCGCCAGGCGATGTCTACGCTTGGTGCCGTGACCTTCAGCCATGACACCGAGCTCTCACTGCTCGTGATCGTCGACCTGGTCAACACCGCGGCCGAGTGCGGTGGGACCGAGACACTCCCCGACGCCGCCGCGGTGAGCGCCTGGGTGGAGCACCACCACGTCTCGGGAGTGGACCCCGCCGACTACGGCGACGTGACCTCGATCCACGCGGTACGGGCGCGATTCCGGGAGTGCTTCGGTCTGGACGACCCGGAACTGCTCGGGGAGCGCGTCAACACGCTGGTCGCCGAGGCCCCGGTCCAGCCGAGGCTCACCCATCACGACGACTTCGCGTGGCACATCCACTACTTCGCTCCCGGTGCAACCCTGGCCGAGCACCTGGCCGTGGACGGCGGTATGGCGCTGGCGCACGTGGTCGCCTCCGAGGAGATCGACCGGCTGCGCGTGTGCGACGCGCCGGACTGCGAGGCAGTGCTGCTCGACCTGTCGCGGAACCGGTCGAAGCGGTACTGCGACGCTCGCACCTGCGGCAACCGGCTCAACGTCGCGGCGTACCGAGAGCGCAAGCGCTCAGCGTCCGCGCGCACCTGAGGACGCGGGCGTGGGCTTCGAGATCAGCCGGAGTACGTCGCTGTCGGCGGTCCAGGCGTGGGACCGGCTGACCGACTGGGAGCGACACTCGGCCGCGATCCCTCTCACGTCCGTGACTCGGTGGCCGGGTTCGGCGACCGGGGTCGGGTCCGGGTTCACCGGGCGTACGTCGCTCGGGCCGGTGGGCTTCGACGACCCGATGGAGGTGACGTTCTGGCAGCCACCGGAGGGCGACCGGCCAGGCGTGTGCCGGATCGTCAAGCATGGCCGGGTGGTCGTCGGCTGGGCCGTGCTCGTGGTGACCCCCGAGGGATCCGGCTCGACGGTGACGTGGCGTGAAGAGGCCGACATCCGATTCGGCGGCGCGCTGCTGCGTAGGCCGAACGCAATCGTCGGCAAGGCGGTGTTCTCCCGGCTCGTGGACCACCTCCTGTCCGACTGACCGCAGCGCCCCGACCTCCCGCTCCCCTCACTGCCCCATTTCCGCGAATTGCGGGAAGGTGCAGGGCGACACGCCGGTAGAGACCTGAACTTTCCCGCAACTCCGGGGATTGGCGGGAGGTGCGGGGTATGCGGGATCAGGGGTCGAGATCCTCGGGTTCGCGAGTCCGCCACACCGCCGCCACCGCCTCGGTGACCTGGTGCGAGTCGAGGGCGCGGCCATCGATGTCGTGGATGGCCTGGACGTCGCGTGTGGTCGACGTCAGGAACACCTCGTCGGCCCGTGCGAAATCCGCCATCGAGACGTCGCGTTCGTGTACGTCGTACCACTCGATCACCAGGTCACGCGTCACCCCCGCCAGACAGCCGGCCGACAGCGGAGGCGTGACGACGCGGCCGTCGAAGACGCAGAAGACGTTCGTGCCAGTGCCTTCACACAGGTTGCCCGCGGTGTTGGCGAAGATGGCCTCGGATGCGTCACGTTCGGCGGCGTACGCGAGGGCGATCACGTTGTCGGCGTACGACGTCGTCTTCAGCCCTGCCGTGGCGCCCCGCTCGTTGCGCGGCCACGGGACGACGGCGCCCTTGGTGGATGGCGCAAACGGGGTCGCGGCCGCCGTGACGACCACCAGCGTCGGGTCCTGGGTGTCCCGGTTGGAGCCGAGTGGCGAGATCCCGGCGGTGTACGTGACCCGGATCCGGCCCAGAGGCAGTGTCTGGCCCTCGATCGTGGCGTCGATCGCCTTGCGGACCAGGGCGTGATCCGGTTCCGGCAGACCGAGCCCCGCCGCGCTGCGGGTGAGCCGGCGCAGGTGCCGGGTGAGCGCGAACGGCTGGTTGTCGACGACCTTGATCGCCTCGAACACTCCATCCCCCACGGTGACACCGTGGTCGAGGACAGACAGGGCAGGACCGTTGGGGTCGACCAGCGACCCGTTGCACCACGCACGCATTCCGTCACCGTAACGGCGGGCGCCGTCTGGCGCGACCAGCAGTCGCCCTGGTGGACACGCCCCGAATTTGTGCCGGTGAGCCGATCGGCTAATGTTCTCTCTCGCAACACCGCCACATCCGAGGCCGATGGAGGACCGGTCTGGGACACTGTGACGGTCGCATGCGGACGTAGCTCAGTTGGTAGAGCGCAACCTTGCCAAGGTTGAGGTCGCGAGTTCGAGCCTCGTCGTCCGCTCGGAGAGGGTCGTAGGCTTACCCATCCAACGGTGGAGTGGCCGAGAGGCGAGGCAACGGACTGCAAATCCGTCTACGAGGGTTCAAATCCCTTCTCCACCTCGAACAGATCCACCGCACCACCCAGCACCATCAGCACACCTGGGGCGATTGGCGCAGCGGTAGCGCGCTTCCCTGACACGGAAGAGGTCACTGGTTCAAACCCAGTATCGCCCACAGAGAAACCGCAGGTCAGAGGCACAATTGGTTCTCAGCGCGAGAGCCCGTGCCAGGTACGTGCCAGATGCTCCCCGGTGGCGGAATCATCCGCAGAGGCCTGACGGGGCCTTACACCGAAGGGGTTTGCCACATGACCATCACAGCCACCCGACCCGACATCCCGGAGGTCGAGCGCTTCTTCCGGCACGACCTCACGTTCGAGGTCGACGGCGACATGAACCTCAAGATGAAGGCCTTCACGTCCGGCGTCCTCGAGGAAGGCGCCGTGCTCGTCATGCTCGACGTCGACGGGGAGAGCCGCGATCAGGTCGTGGTCGCGGACTATCACAACAGCCTTGGTCAGATCGGTCGGGCCATCGCCGCGCTGACCGAGACGAAAGCCACGCTCGAGCGTCTGATGCGCTCATGACCGCGCACAGCGACGACCAGCGGGAGGCTATTGAGTCGGCCATGGACGAGTACCTACGACTCTCCGCCATTCAGGAAGGCATACACGCACGCCTCCGCGAACAGATCCGGTTCATCGAGTCCAAGGGTGGTGTAGACAGCCTCCCGATCGAGAAGCGGCTGGCGTACCTCGAACTCCGGCGCGACTGGTCCGACGATGCACAGGAGGGCTCATGACCGCGCAGACGGACCCGCTGGACTTCCTGACGGAGAACGGGATCACCATCGCCTGGGCGGCGTCGATGCGCTGGAAGTGCCTGTGGCTGCCCGAGGAGCGGGTCGTGGTGCTGGTCGTGCAGACGGGCCGGGCCGAGGTCGCTGAGGAGGCGCGCCGCTGGCTCGCGGAGATACTGGCCGACTGACAGCCCGTAGACCCGACGGTCTTCTCAAACTCCGCGATCAGCTCTTTCGCCGCGATGAGGCCTGGGGAGCACCTGCTCACCACCATGAGCTGGTCGCGCTGATGCCGAGGAAGACGGACGAACCCCTCCCGCACTTGGCGCGGGAGGGGGGTCCAAGGCTGGTACTGCAGGTGTTAGCTCTTACCCGATGAGCCGGCGTCGGCCCACGAACCCCCCGAGGGCGAAGCAGAGCACAATCCCGATGAGGGATGCCCACCAGTACGGCCACAGGGCCCAGACGATCATCGAGGCTCCCGCGACGGCAAAGATGAGCACTACGGCACGAAGGTTCCTGCTCATTGGGGTCACTCTATCTAGAACCCGAACCACTTCCCGAGCGCCCACACGGTGGTGCAGGTGTTGGTAGCGGCATCGGCCTCGGCAAGGATCACTGGGGTCGACGCCAGCTTCGTTTGCGCGGACCGAATTGAACCGTATCCATGAGGTTCCTTCCAGTGTGTGCGTGACCCGCGTCACCCGCTTGCGGCACGCTACGCCCTTCTGCCCCACATAGGAAAGCCCAACGCTGAACACGCAATACACGAAGCCCCTCCAACGTCGTGCCGCCACGCTCGGAGCTCTCCGGCGTACCAGGTGCCAACAACAGAGACGGGATCAGTTCCGCGTCCGTCAGCTGCGTGACACGTCCGCATGACACACCGAGGATCGTCGCGGCCCCCGCCGCGGGTGATCAGGTCGACGCCTTCGGTCCGGATACGCCACACGTCCTCGGGGTCGAGTCGCCACAGCCCGCCCACAGTCCGGCGTCCGGGGACCCATGCCGACCGCGAGCCATCGTCTGAGCGTCGACACCTCCAGCCCGAGGTGTCGTGCGGCTTCTGAGGGTCGCATCCGGTAGCGGCGGCGCTGCTCGTACAGTCTTGAGATAGTCCCTCAACGTCAGCGGCGATCAGTGCCTCGCCGGACTCCGACCTCGACCGCTTTCGCAACGACCGCGAACAGCACCCATAGCGCCAGCAATCCGACCAACACGCAGCTAACGATGACGACGATGGTGACGACGTTTTCCCCGATGATCGCGAAACCTAGGATGAGCGCCGCACCGAGTGCGATCGCCACGAGGACTCTCGCAAACCACTTGGTCATGGCCGTAGCGGATGGAAATCGCTCATCATGCCTTTTCGCAGGCCACGTGGTCTCGGTCGCGGTCAAGGTCGGAGTTGTGCCGCATGGCGATCCGGTAGAGCCGGTTCGACCGCTTGAAGGTGGTCACCGGCGTGCCGGACGTGCGGTCGTGGGCGTGGATCCGGCCGACGCCGTGGTGGTACTTGTTGTTGTAGTGGGTGCAGTTGTCCCACAGGTGGCTTACCTGGGCCTCGGCGACCGCCGGGATGGCGATCAGTCCGGCGGTGGTCAGCACGGCGGCGGCGGTTGCGGCCAGCGTCTTCTGCATTGGTCCTCCCCATCGGGACTAGCTGGTGATGGGGCGGACGCTACGCGGGCTCAGTAGCTGGCGAGGCAAAACGGACAAACACGCTGGTCGCACTGTGTGTTGCGTCAATTACAACCAGTTAAGAGGCCTGGCGTCAGCGGCGCCGAAGTTTCTGAACCGTGCTCACCGTGCTCATGGCCCGGTGATGATCATGTTGAGTCCGTTATCTGGGTGATAGGACCAGGAGTAGGTGAGTCCGTCGACATCGGCGTCTTGGACGCCCATCATGGCCGTGGTGCTATCCACTGCGGCGATCACTGACTTCGGCGTATTGAGCTCGGTGAGCACACACGCGACTCCGTCGATGGTTCCGTACTCGCTATGGGTGTCGATCACGATCGTGTTGCCCTCATCGCCGAGGTCGAGCGTCCGCGCAGCCTTGCGGTCGTAGGTGCATCGCTCATAAGCACGCTCAAGCCTTGATGGCTCATCCGTCGTGGTAGGGCTGCTTTCGGCAGCCGACGTCCCGGCGGCAGCAGCGTTGTCCGCGACCTGACTGCTGCTACCGCAGCCAGCAAGGACGGCGGTACACAAGAGGGAGACAACTGTCGCCGCCTGGGTGACGCGGCTCATCGGACCGGCCTCCACGCCCCGCAACGTGTGGTCTCAAAGGCCTTGTCTGTGGCTGCGATGCTTACGATCTGGTTGGCGCCGAGGCCGTTGGCGATGATGCCTCCACCCGACAGGTCGGACAGGCGAGCCCAGTAGCAATCAGCACCGCCGGTCATCCGATAGGTACCCGGTCGGATGTCTGCACCGACGAGCCAGATCCCGTCGTCGGAGATGGCTGGCTTTGGCGTAGGAGTCACTCGCACGGTAACCGTCTTCGTAGGCCGCGGGTTCGTGACTCTGACGGTCTCCGGCGCCGCCGTCGGCCCGGCCACCTCCTCGGTCACAGTGACTGTGGTCGGAGCCTGGGTCGCCGGGCTTGAACCGTCGGTTGCTGCTGCGGTGGAGTCGGATGAGTTTGATGCCGCGCCGATTCCGATACCCACCATCAGGGCAGCGACTGCCACTACCCAGCCTCGCTTCCACCATGGCGACCTCGGCGGTGGCGGCGGCGGGAAGTACCCCCCGGGCGGCGGTTGACTTCCAGCCGACCACGGCGATGCGTGGTTCGGGCCGGGCTCGGGTGATGTGGGTGACTGCGGATACATGGTGGAGGACCCCCCGGGGTGCGCTGACGAGCCGATTTGGGCGATGACCCGGCCAGGCTAAGCCTCACCTGAGGCAATAGATATGAAAGGCGTGCGATAGGGACGAACGTATGAGTGCGCATCAGCCATTCGGTCGTGTGCGCGGGTAGTCGATTCGCCCTCACGCATCGAACGGGTCATCTTCATCGGGTTCTCCTGTCGGTCGGTTCAGCCGCGAGCGGGGCTTCGCGCCGCTGTTTGAAGCTCTCCCAGGTCAGGGACTCCGGCAACAGTGATGGCCCGTAGTCGTAGGTCTCGACGTAGACGGGTGCCCACGTCGGCGGCAGGTCGTGGGAGTCCAGGGTCGAGGCGAGCATTTCGGTGGAATACCTGTCCCGCACGTACTCGAAGCTCCACATCCGGCAGCGGCGAAGGCTTGCCGGGATCTGCGCGCGGTCCCAGTTGGGGTGGATGCCGTGGGCAAGCAGCCAGGCATCGCGAGCACCCTGCCAGCGGCGCCGTGCCTTCCAGTGGTCGCCCGGCGCCCACACTTCCAAGCACGCGCCGGCACGAAGCTCGACCGGGATCGCCGTCGTGTCACTGATCGGCAGCGTCTTGGCTCTGGCGTCACGGCGGGCACTCATTCGACGATCCGCCATCCCAGAGCTGCCAGCGACTTCGGCGTCAGCCCGAGCGACTCCGCGGCGTACCGGGCCTCCTGGGCGTGCCACGCCGACGCGCCACCGGAGAAGATCAGCGACTCATACGCCACCAGCACCGCGACCGTCCCCCGCGCGGTGTCGTCCCATTGGGTCGCCTGCGGAGACTCCCACAGCTCGACCCAACGCATCCGCTCGATGTCGGTCCAGTCCCGTCCCGCCGGCATCTCCGGCACCGGGTAGTCACAGCCGGCCGCCGGCAGGTCGACCAGCGCGGACGCTCGCCGGGCCTGAGACACCGGGCGGCGGTGCGCCCGCGAGTGCGGCTT
>JBBSPA010000048.1:0-34862 GCA_038259225.1 Propionibacteriales bacterium | reverse complement strand
TGATCGCCCCCGTCGAGATCCCGCCCCGGTGATCGCCCCCGTCGAGATCCCGCCCCGGTGATCGCCCCCGTCGAGATCCCGCCCCGGTGATCGCCCCCGTCGAGATCCCGCCCCGGTGATCGAGCCCGTCGAGATCCGCCCCCAGGGTTTGCCTAGTTAACTACGCAAGCCCTCACTCTGGTAGGCGGGTTTGCCTAGTAAACAAGCCTTCGGAATAGATAACTAGGCAAACCACGACGCCGGCGAGGCTCAACCACCGAGGGGGTCAGAGGCGGGCGCGAAGCTCGGCGAGCTGTTCGGCGACCCGAGCGGGAGCGGTACCACCCCGACCGTCCCGGGACGCCAGCGAGCCCTCGACGCTGAGCACGTCGCGTACGGCCGGCCCGAGATGGGGCGAGATCGCCGCCAGGTCGTCGTCGCTGAGGTCCCACAGCTCGATACCGCGATCCTCACACCGGCGTACGCACGCGCCAGCGATCTCGTGTGCGGAACGAAACGGCACCCCCTGGCGGACCAGCCACTCCGCGATGTCTGTCGCCAGCGAGAAGCCCTGGGGAGCGAGCTCAGCCATCCGCTCGGTGTCGAACCGCAGGGTCGTGATCATCCCGGTGAACGCGGGAAGCAGCACCTCGAGCGTGTCGATCGCGTCGAAGACTGGCTCCTTGTCCTCCTGGAGATCGCGGTTGTAGGCCAGCGGCTGCGCCTTCAGCGTCGCGAGGAGACCTGCCAGGTCGCCGATCAGCCTGCCGGCCTTGCCGCGGGCGAGCTCGGCGATGTCCGGGTTCTTCTTCTGCGGCATGATGCTCGAACCGGTCGAGTAGGCGTCGTCCAGCACGACGAACCCGAACTCCCGGGTCGCCCACACGATCACATCCTCCGCGATCCGCGAGACGTCCACGCCGATCATCGCCGTGACGAAGGCGAACTCGGCGACGAAGTCTCGCGCCGCAGTGCCGTCGATGCTGTTGGCGACCGAGCCGCCGAAGCCGAGCTCGGCGGCGACCTGCTCGGGGTCGAGTCCCAGCGACGACCCGGCCAGCGCTCCCGATCCGTACGGCGACTCGGCTGCGACCCTGGTGTCCCAGTCGCGCAACCGGTCGACGTCACGAACCAATGGCCAGGCGTGCGCGAGCAGGTGGTGACCCAGCACGATCGGCTGGGCGTGTTGAAGGTGCGTCCGCCCAGGCATCGGGTCGTCGACGTGCTGCTCGGCTTGGTCTGCGAGGGCCGTCGCGAGCTTCTTCAGCAGCTCCGCCAGAACCACGGCACGATCGCGGAGGTAGACCTTGAAGAGCGTGGCGATCTGGTCGTTGCGCGAGCGTCCGGCACGCAACCGACCACCCAGCTCGGGACCCACCCGCTCGACCAGTCCGCGTTCGAGCGCGGAGTGCACGTCCTCGTCCTGCTCAGCAGCGGCGAACGACCCGCTGGTGACGGCCTGCTCGAGCTCGTCCAGGCCCACCAGCAGCTTCTCCAGATCCGGCTCCGTCAGCAGCCCGGCGGCTGCGAGCACCCGGGCGTGGGCGCGGGAGCCGGCGATGTCGTACGCCGCCAACCGCCAGTCGAAGTGGGTCGAGCGGCTCAACGCGGTCAGCTCCGCAGCCGGACCACCCGCGAACCGACCGCCCCACAGCCGGGACTCGGAGGCACCGGAACCCTCAGCCATCATTCTGCTCGGCGAGGGTGGCTTGTTGAGCCGGTCCGGGCGACTCCGTCGCCCGGGACTGTCCATCACGTCGGGCGGCGATCTTGCTGGGCAGACCCCACAGCTCGACGAATCCCTTGGCCAGGGACTGGTCGAAGGAGTCGCCCTCGTCGTACGTCGCCAGGTTGAAGTCGTACAGGCTGGTCGTGGAGCGGCGTCCCGTCGGCACGGCACGACCCGCGTGCAGCGTCATCCGGATGTCGCCGCTGACATGGTGCTGCGACGACTGCACGAACGCGTCGAGGGACCGCTTGAGCGGCGAGAACCACAACCCGTCGTACGCCAGCTCACCCCACCGTTGGTCAACGGTCCTCTTGAAACGCGCCTGGTCACGTTCCACGGTGACCGACTCGAGCTCCTGATGAGCGGTGATCAGCACCATCGCGCCGGGCGCCTCGTAGACCTCCCGGCTCTTGATGCCGACCAGTCGGTCCTCGATCACGTCGAGGCGACCGACCCCTTGCGCTCCTCCACGCTCGTTCAGCTCGACGATGGCCTGCAGCACGCTCACGTGCCGTCCGTCGATCGCGACCGGCACCCCGGCGTCGAACGTCAGCGTGACCTCGTCCGGCTCGCGCGGGGTGGCCGGGTTGGCCGTGTAGGCGTACAGGTCCTCGATCGGGGCGTTCCAGATGTCCTCGAGGAATCCAGTCTCGACGGCGCGTCCCCAGACGTTCTGGTCGATGGAGTACGGCGACTTCTTCGTCACGTCGATCGGCAGGTCGTGCTCCTCGGCGTAGGAGATCGCCTTCTCGCGCGTCCACGCGTAGTCACGGACCGGGGCGATCACCTGGAGGTGCGGCGCGAGCGCCCCGATGCCGACCTCGAACCTCACCTGGTCGTTGCCCTTGCCGGTGCAACCGTGACTGACGATGGTGGCGCCGTACTCGCCCGCGGCCTTGACGAGGTGTTGTGCGATCAGCGGCCGGGAGAGTGCGGAGACCAGCGGATAACGGTGCATGTAGAGCGCGTTGGCCTGCAGCGCGGGGAGGCAGTAGCGCTCGGCGAACTCGTCCCTGGCATCCACCACGACGGCCTCGACGGCACCACACTCGATCGCACGTTTGCGGACGGTCTCCATGTCCTCACCGCCTTGCCCCACGTCGATCGCGACGGCCACGACGTCGGCGCCGGTCTGGTCGGCCAGCCAGCCGATCGCGACAGAGGTGTCGAGGCCGCCGGAATAGGCCAGCACGATCCGATCGTGGGCGGATCCGGACGCGGATCCGGACGCGGACGCTCGGGTCGCGGGTGAGTCGGTCATGGAAGCTCCTGGTTGATTCGGCGTCGTGTTCAGGTCTTGTCGGTGCTCCCCGCCAGCGCGATCAGCCTGGCGGCCAGGGCCGCACCACCTTTGGCGTCGCGGCTGATGACGAGCACCGTGTCGTCACCGGCGATGGTGCCGAGCACGGCGGCCAGCTCTGCCTTGTCCAAGGCGGAGGCCAGGAACTGGGCCGCACCCGGCGGGGTTCGGAGCACCACGAAGTTGGCCGAGGACTCCGCGCTCACCAACAGCTCGCTGCACAGCCGGGCCAGCCGGTTCTCGGCGACGGCGGAGTCGATCGCCGGTCGGGGCGTCCGGTCACCGCCCTCTCCCGGCACGGCGTACACGAGCACACCGCGTCCGTCGCGGACACGAACCGCGTCCAGCTCGACCAGGTCGCGCGAGACGGTGCCTTGGGTCACGCGTAGTCCGGAGGTCGCCAGCAGGTCGGCCAGCTCGGCCTGTGACCGCACCGGATAGCGGCTGAGCAGCTCGATCATCTTGGCGTGCCGGGCAGCCTTGGTGGCGGCCACGCCCGGATGGATGGCACTCATCGGTCCTCCCCCGCCCTGTCCAGCAACCACGTGAGCAGTGCCTTCTGGGCGTGCAGCCGGCACTCGGCCTCGTCCCACACGATGCTCTGCGGACCGTCGATCACGTCCGCTGCGATCTCCTTGCCGCGGTACGCCGGCAGGCAGTGCAGGACGACGGCGTCCGGGGCAGCCAGCTGCATCGCGGCGGCGTCGACGGCGTACGGGACGAACGGTGCGGAGCGGTCGACGACCTCTCCTTCTTGGCCCATCGACACCCAGGTGTCGGTGACGACGACGTCGGCGCCTTCGATGGCGGCCTGTGGTGACGTCTCGTAGGCGACCGAACCACCCGTCGCGGCCGCGTGCCGCCCCGCGACCTCGAAGATGGCCGGGTCGGGCTGGTACTCGAACGGCGAGCCGATCCGCACGTGCATGCCGGCCAGCGCCCCGCCGATCAGGTAGGAGTGCGCCATGTTGTTCGCGCCGTCGCCGAGGTAGGTCAAGGTCAGGCCCGCTGTGCCGCCCTTGTGGATGCGCACGGCCTGCAGGTCCGCCAGGATCTGGCACGGGTGGAACGTGTCGGTCAACGCGTTGACGACCGGAACCCGGGACACCGCCGCCATCGCCTCGACCCGGTCCTGACCGAACGTTCGCCACACGATCGCCTCGACCTGCCGGTCCAAGACCTTGGTGGTGTCCTCGACCGGCTCGCCCCGCCCCATCTGAGAGGACTGCGCGTCGATCACCAGCGGGTAGCCGCCGAGCTCGGCGATCCCCACGGAGAACGACACCCGGGTCCGGGTCGAAGGCTTGTCGAAGATGACCGCCACCGACTGCGGTCCGGCCAGCGGCTGCTGGTGGAACCGGTCGGCACGGAACCGTTCGGCCAGGTCGAGGATCTCGACCTGCTCGTCCGGGGTGATGTCGTCGTCGCGCAGAAAGTGCCGGATCACGAAGCCTCCAGGTCCGCCGGTGCGCCCCCGCGGTCGGCGTGGGCGTCGCGGCCCGGCGCCGGAGTCTCCCGGTCCGGATCAGCCAGCGCGGCCGCCAGTACAGGCACAGCCTGCTCTATGTCGACCGATTCCAGGATCAGCGGCGGCGCGAAGCGCAACGTGTCGGGGGTGCAGTCGTTCACGATGACGCCACCGTCGAGCGCCCGCGCAGCCACGCCGGGGGCGCGACCGTCCTCGACGACGGCGGCGCGGTGCAGGCCGCGGCCGCGCACGGACACCACCTCGTCCAGCTTCGTCAGAGCCGCCGCGAGCTGGTCGCCGGCCGCCCGGGCCTGGGCGAGCAGGTCGTCGCGGGTGATCACGTCGAGCACCGTGGTCGCCACCGCAGCGGCCAGCGGGTTCCCGCCGTACGTCGTCCCGTGGTGCCCCGGTCCGAGCAGGTCCCCCGCGGCACCGAGACCGATGCAGGCACCGATCGGGAACCCGCCACCCAGGCCCTTGGCGAGGGTGACCACGTTGGGCAGGGCGCCGGCCAGCCCGGTCGAGGCGTGCTGGAACGCGAACCAGTCCCCGGTCCGTCCTACCCCGGTCTGTACCTCATCGAGCCAGAGCAGGGCTCCGTGAGCGGTCGCGATCGCCCGCGCAGCACCCAGGTAGCCGTCCGGCGGCACCACCACCCCGGCCTCCCCCTGGATCGGTTCGAGCAGCACCGCAGCGGTCTGGTCGTCGACCGCGGCCTCGAGAGCTGACGCGTCGCCGTAGGGCACCCAGGTCACGTCCCCGGGCAGCGGCGCGAAGGGCTCCCGGTACGCCGCCTTCGCCGTCAGGGCCAACGCACCCATCGTCCTGCCGTGGAAGGCGCCTTCAGCCGCGACGATCTTGGTACGACCGGTGCGGCGGGTGAGCTTGTACGCCGCCTCGTTCGCCTCGGCCCCGGAGTTGGTGAAGAAGACCTTCCCCGACGCACCGATCAGGTCGAGCAGCCGCTCGGCCAGTGTGATCTGCGGATTCGTGGCGAAGAAATTCGACACGTGGCCCAACGTGGCGGCCTGGCTGGTCAACGTGTGCAGGATCGCCGGATGCGCGTGCCCCAACACGTTCACGGCGATGCCGGCGAGCAGGTCGACGTAGCGCCGGCCGTCCTCGTCCCAGACGTAGCAGCCCTCGCCGCGGACGAGGAGCCGTTTGGGCGTCCCGAACGTGTTCATCAACGATCCGGCGTACCGCTCACCCCAGCTCGGGACAGGCGCGGTCGAGGTCGTCAAGAGGACACCTCCTGGTGTGCATGCAGTGCGCGCCGGACCCGGATCGGGGCGTCAGGCAGGACCTGCGTCCCGACCCCGTCGGCGGTGAAGATCTCCAGAAGCACGGCGTGCCGCTCGCGACCGTCGATCACCGTCGCTCGGGGAACGCCCTCGCTGACGGCCTTCAGGCAGGCCCCCATCTTCGGAACCATGCCTGCGGCCAGGCTCGGCATCAGCTCGCGCAAGGCCGCCACGCTGATCTGGCCGATCACGTCGTCACTGTCGGGCCAGTCCCGGTAGAGGCCCTCGACGTCGGTCAGGACCAACAGCTTCTCCGCACCCAAGGCGATCGCCAGCGCGGCCGCTGCGGTGTCGGCGTTGACGTTGTGGATCTGGCCGAGCTCGTCCGGCGCGACGGTCGAGACGACCGGGATCCGACCGGCGTCGATCAGGTCGAGCACCGCCTCGGGACGGACCTCCGCCACCTCTCCGACCAGACCGAGATCGACGTCCTCGCCGTCCACGACGACCCCGGTCCGTGCCGCGCGGAACAGGCCGGCGTCCTCACCGGACAGGCCGACCGCGAGGGGGCCGTGCTGGTTGATCAGACCGACCAGCTCCCGGCCCACCTGGCCGACCAGGACCATCCGCACCACGTCCATCGCCTCGGGCGTGGTCACCCGCAGGCCGTTGCGGAACTCCGTCTCGATGCCCAGGCGCTCCAGCATGGTGCTGATCTGCGGGCCGCCGCCGTGCACCACGACCGGCTTGAAGCCGGCGTACCGCAGCCAGACGATGTCCTCGGCGAACGCCCGCTTGAGGGAGTCGTCGGTCATCGCGGTCCCGCCGTACTTCACCACGATGGTCTTGCCGTGATACTTCTCCAGCCACGGCAGCGCCTCGGCCAGCGTGGCCGCTTTGGCCGTCGCCTCGTCCCAGGCGGCGCTCATGAGGCGTACGCCGAGTTCTCGTGCACGTAGGCATGCGTGAGGTCGTTGGTCCACACGGTGGCCTGCGCGGCACCGGACTTGAGGTCGATCAGCACGTCGACATCACGTCCGGTCAGGTCGACCCGATCTCGGCTCTCGCCGATCCCGCTGCTGCGGCAGACCCAGACGCCGTTCAGGGCGACGTCGAGGTCAGCCGGGTCGAACACGGCGTCGGTCGTGCCGACCGCGGCCAGGACGCGACCCCAGTTCGGGTCCCGGCCGAAGATCGCGCACTTGAACAGGCTGCTGCGGGCGACGGACCGGCCGACCGTGACGGCGTCGCGTTCGCTGTCCGCGCGCACGACGGTGACGGCGATGTCGTGGTCGGCTCCCTCGGCGTCGCGAAGCAGCTGCTGCGCAAGGTCGTGGCACAGCCCCTCGACGGCATCGGCGAAGTCGTCGTACGCCGGCTTCACCCCGCTCGCACCGGACACCATCAGGACCACCGCGTCGTTCGTCGACATGCAGCCGTCGGAGTCGAGCCGGTCGAACGTCCTGGACGTCGCGGCCCGCAACGCCCGGTCCGCGGCCGCGTGGTCGACATCGGCGTCGGTGGTCAGGAACACCAGCATCGTGGCCAGACCGGGCGCCAGCATGCCCGCGCCCTTGGCGATCCCGCCGACCGACCAGCCGGCGCCGCTGACCTGAGCGTGCTTGGGAACCGAGTCAGTGGTCATGATCGCGCGCGCTGCGGCGTCACCGCCCTGGGCGTCGAGCGCTGCAGCCGCGGCGTCGACACCGGCGAGCAGCGCCGTACGGTCGTTGAGCATGCCGATCAGGCCAGTCGAGCACACGATGATCTGGAGCGGCGCCAGGCCGAGCGCCTTGGCGGCCTGCTCGGCCGTGGCATGGGTGTTCTGGAAGCCTGCGGGGCCGGTGTAGCAGTTGGCACCACCGGAGTTCGCTACCACGGCGCGGGCTCGACCGGTGGCCGAGACCTGCTCGCTCCAGAGCACCGGGTTGGCCTTGCACCGGTTCGATGTCCAGACGGCCGCCAGCACGTCGCTCGGGCCCTCGTTGACGATCAGCGCGAGGTCGGCGCCGCCGGAGTCCTTCAGCCCGGCGGCTACTCCCGCGGCCCGGAATCCGACTGCATGTGTCACGGTCATGGCGCCATCCCGATGCTGCTCAGCCCGGTCTCCTCGGCGAGCCCGAGCGCCAGGTTCATGCACTGCACCGCTCCCCCCGCCGTGCCCTTGGTCAGGTTGTCCACGGCGCCGACGGCGACCAGGCGCCCGGCCCGAGCGTCCACCGTGGCCTGGACGTGGACCGCATTGGACCCGAGCGTGGCCTTGGTCTGCGGCCACTGACCGGCCGGGAGCAGGTGCACGAACGGTTCCTTCTCGCAGGCGTCGGTGTAGGCCGCCTCGACATCCGCGCCGACGACGCTCTCATGCAGTGGGGCCGTCGCCGTGGCGAGGATCCCGCGGGCCATCGGTGCCAGCACCGGCGTGAACGACACGGTGACGCTGTCATCGGTCAGTGCAGCGAGGTTCTGCTCGATCTCAGGCGTGTGGCGGTGCACGCCGCCGACGCCGTATGCCGTGGCCGAGCCCATCACCTCTGCCCCGAGCAGGCGCGGCTTGGCGGTCCTGCCCGCCCCAGACGTGCCGGACACCGCCACCACGACGATGTCGCGGACGTCGACGAGCCCGGCCGCGACGGCCGGAGCAAGCGTGAGCGTCGACACCGTCGGGTAGCACCCGGGCACCGCGATCCGCGTCGCGCTGCGCAACACTTCTCGCTGTCCGGGCAGTTCGGGCAGCCCGTACGGCCACGCGCCGGCCCGGCTACCCCCGTAGAACGTCGCCCAGGCATCGTCGTCAGTGAGCCGGAAGTCCGCGCCGCAGTCGATCACGACGGTGTCGGTCGGCAGCGCGTGAGCCAGTGCGGCGGACGCGCCGTGCGGAAGCGCAAGGAAGATCACGTCGTGCTCGGCCAGCGTCGCAGCGTCGGTCTCGAGCAGGACCCGGTCCGCGAGCGGGACCAGATGGGGATGATGCGCCCCGATCGGCGTACCGGCCGAGCCTGCCGCGGTCAGCGCACCCAGCTCGACGTCAGGATGGCCGAGCAGCAGCCGCAGCAACTCGCCGCCGGCGTACCCACTCGCGCCGGCTACCGCCACCTTAGTGCTCATGCCGAATGATTATTCCGACTAGAGCACTTCTATGCAAGTCGGGAGGCGGTGGCCAGTGCTCAGATGCTGTCGGCCAGCTCGACGAACGCCGCTCGCAACCTCGTGTCGTCGGCCGGGGGAAGCGTGGGGAACTGATAGCTCCGGTCCAAGATCGTGGTGTCGGGGAAGATCAGCGGGCTAAGCGCCAGGCCGGGGTCGATCCGCTCCATCTCCGCCTGTGCGCCTTCGACCGGGCAGATGTAGTTCACCCAGGCTGCGACCTTGGCCGCGACGTCTGGCCGGTAGAAGTAATCGGCCAGGCTGGCCACGTCCTCGGCCTTGGTCGACCCCGCCGGCACCAGCATGTTGTCGGCCCAGATCATCAGACCCTCTTCGGGAATCACGAACTTCAGGTAGGGGTTGTCCAGCTGGGCCTGGAGCACGTCGCCGGACCAGGCCATGCAGGCGACCACCTCCCCCTGGTCGAGGGCATCGATGTACCCGTTGTCGTAGAACCGTGCGAATTGGCCGTCAGCGGCGCGTCGGGTGAGGAAGTCCAGGGTGTTGTCCACGTCGTCGACCGAGACGCCGCTCAGGTCGCCGGATCGGGCCAGGATCGTCAGTCCCATCGTGTCGCTGAACTCCGTGAGGAGTCCGATCTTGCCCTTGAGGTCGTCGCGAGTGAACAACTCGGTCATGCTGCCGATGGCCCGATCCACGCGGCGTGCGTCATAGGCGATCCCGGTCAGCCCGGCCTGCCAGGGCATCGAGAACCGCTGCTCGGGGTCCCAGTCCGGGGCTGCCAGCGCCGGGACGAGGTTGGCGACGTTCTTGACCGGACCGAACGGCTGCACCCAACCTGCCTCGACGATCTGGGCCGCGATCCAGCTCGTCAGCGTCACGATGTCGTAGCCGACCGGACGCTTGGCCTTCAAGGCGTTGGAGATGCTGTCGACGAACGCTTGGTTGTCGTTGATGACTTCCTGGTACTTCACGTCGATGCCGGACCGCCGGACGAACGCGTCGAGGGTCGGGCGCCGGGTCCCGTGCGAGGCGATATCGATGTATTCCGGCCAGGTGGCCCACACGATCCCACCACCGGACTCGGGCAGGCGGGCAGAGGTTCGGGGCGTCGGCTCGGGGTTGTCCTTGCTGCCCCCCGTACAGCCAGAGACCCCTGCCGCGACCAGCAGGCCGAGCATGCTCCGCCTGGACAGTCGGAGGTCGCGTCCCAGCGGCCGACGGTGGTCCGGAGGTCCTGCGCCGAGCCGGGACAAGGCCCCAGATGAGCTCACGCCGCGATTGTTCACGCACTGCCCCGACCGCCGCAACCCTGCATCGTGTGACGACAACCGATCCGAATCGGTTGACACGCGGTCGGGCTCAGTTGAGGCTTCAAAGCGATGGCACACACTGACGGGCACCCCAGCCCGCACCGGAGGCCGCGGCGGCATCCGGCCGCGCGCGTGGTCGGCTACGTCGTCATCTGTCTGGCGGTGGTGGCCGCGGCGACGTTCGCGGTGATCCGACTCGGGGACGGCGGCTCAGGTTCTGCGTCGAAGCCGTCCTGTGACCGCCCCCCGGTTGCGCTCAGCGTCGACCCACGGATCGCGACGGTGGTCACCGAGGCCACCGCGGACCTCGGACCGTGGCTCCAAGCCAGCGATTGTCTGACCGTCGAGGTCAGCAGCCGGGCCTCCGCGACCACGGCATCCGAGGTCGCCCGTGCCGAGGGTCAAGGGCTGTCCGCGCCGTTGCCCGACCTGTGGATCCCCGACTCGAGCGTCTGGCTGAACCTCGCGCGTGGCAGCAAGGTGGGGGCCTCCCGGCTGCCTGACCCCGCCGTCTCCGTCGCCACCAGTCCGGTGGTCATCGCCATGCAGAAGTCCCGAGCCCAGGCCATGGGCTGGCCGGACCGGCAGCCGAGCTGGCGCCGGCTGCTGGCGACCCGCGACGGCACGATGCAGCTGGCCACCACCGACATCGATGTGGACGCCGCAGGCCTGCTGAGCCTCGACACCCTGTCCGGCTCGAGGTCCTCGCAGGCCCTGGCCGGCCTGTCGAGCAGGCTGGCCGTTCCCCTGCTCGGGGATCGCTCGGCAGCTCAGCTCGTCGTCGACGGCACAGCCGACGCGATCCCCTCCAGCGAGCAGGACGTCCTGCGCGCCAACCAGGACGCGAGCGACGATCAGAAGCTCGTCGCGGCTTACGACCCGCAGCTCAAGGGGGCAAGTCTGGACTTTCCGCTCACCGCGGTGCGACCTCCCGAAGGTGGGGACTCGGCACAGGTCGACCATGCCATGGATGTGGTGAGGGAGGCGCTGCTGGACCCGGCGACGCAAGAGCTCGTCACCGCGGCCGGCCTACGCACCAGCAAGGGCAAGCTGGCCAAGGTATTCGGCGAGCCCCAGGGTGTACTGCCCTCCGTCTCGGTGGTCACCCGCACACCGCCGACGGCCACGATCACGTCCCTCATCACGGCGTGGTCGTCGATCGGGCGACGCTCCCGGCTGCTTATCGTGGTGGACCGCTCGGGATCGATGGCCGAGTCGCTTCCCGGCAGCCGCCGGACCAGGGCCAAGCTCGCCCAGACGTCGCTACGCCAGGTGATCCGGGCGACGGCCCCCGACAGTGACCTAGGCCTGTGGTCCTTCACCACCGGGCTCGCTACCGGCGACTCCACGGTCTTGGTGCCGATCGGGCCCCTGGGGTCCACGGTCGAGGCCGGTGAGACCCGTCGGGCGGCGTTGCTGAGCGCGGTCGACACGCTCAACCCCAAGCTCGGTGGCGGCACGCCGTTGTATGACACGGTGCTGGCCAGCTTCCGCAGTGCACAAAAGGCCTACTCCTACGGTCGCCTCAACGCCGTGATCGTCGTGACGGACGGACGCAACCAGGACCCGCGAAGCATCTCGCTGCCCGCCTTGCTGGACGACCTGAAAGTCGAGTTCGACGGCGTCCGACCGGTACGCATCATCGCGATCGCGTACGGCGATCAGGTCGACGCCGGCATCCTGCGCAAGATCACTGACGTCACCGGCGGCCGGACCTACCAGGCGCTGACCGCGAAGGACGTCTCCGGTGTCTTCGCCCAGGTGCTGTCTGACCTGTGAGTCGAGTCACCGCACGGTGAACCACCACGGCGGTCCGCACGTTGAACAGGTATGACGATCGCCGCGGCCGGCCGTGGGCCGCAGCCGACCCGGGTCGACGACGTCCTCGTGACCCGGCTCTTCCGCGATCACGGCAGGGTGCTCCTCGCGTACGCGCAACGGCTCACCTTCGGCGACGCACAGCGTGCCGAGGACGCTGTGCAAGAGACGCTGCTACGCGCTTGGCGCCATCGTGAGGTGTTCGAGGAGGGAGCCGGCTCACCCCGTGCCTGGCTGATGACCGTGCTGCGCCATGTCGTCGTGGATGAGGCAAGAGCCCGGCACATCCGGCCGCACGAGGTGCAGGCAGCAGAGGCCGATCTGATCGCCGACCCCCGTGACGACATCGAGACGGCGCTGCGCTCCTGGACGATCCTCGAGGCGCTGGCCTCCTTGAGCGCCCAGCACCGTGCGGTCATCGTGGAGACCTTCTATCGCGGGAGCACGGTGGCCGAGGCCGCCGTCCGACTCGGGATCCCGGCGGGCACGGTCAAGTCCCGGTCGTACTATGCGTTGCGCGCCCTTCGGCTGGCACTGACCGAACGCGGGGTCACCTCATGAACACGGTCCGATTCAGCGCGTGTACGACGATCCGGCCGCTCCTGGGTGTGGCCGTTCTCGGCCTGGCCGAACCGGCCGAGGCCCGCGCAGTGCAGGCGCATCTGGCCTCGTGCAGCGCCTGTGCGCTCATCGAGGCCGAGCTGAGCCCGCTCCCGTCGCTGTTGGGCGGCATCGAGCCGTCCGACGTGGCCGACGACCTACCGCCCCTGCCACCGAGCCTGGTGCGGCGGACTCTGGACCAGGTCTCCGAAGCCGCCTCGGCGGCGGAGTCGTCGGAGTCGAACCGGCGGGTCCGGAGGTTGCGGCGGCGCAATGGCATGACTCTGGCCGCTGGCGCGGCTGCCGCCGTGCTGGTCCTGCTCGTGCCGTGGAACGACACCCCCCGACCCACCGGAGCACCGACCAGCGTCGTAGCCGCGGTCTCTGACACGCAGACGCACGTCCGGGGCAGGTTCGTGCTCAGTGGCACCGACACCGGGAGCCGGGTGCAGGTCAGCCTCGCCGGGGTCAGGCCGGGACAGCGCTGCCGTCTCATCACGCTCGCCACCGGCGGCCGTCGCGAGGTGGCGGCCTCCTGGGTCGTGCGCTACGACGGCACCGCGGTGGTGACGGGACACACCGGGCTCGCTCCGGGCGACGTGACCGGACTGCGCGTCGTCACTCATACGGGTCAGGTCCTGGTCAGGGCGGACGCCACAGACCTGCACGCGGGCAACTGAGCCGACCGGGATTGAACGACCTGGTCGTCCTGGACGTGTTCTAGGTAGCGGCACTTAGCACGCGAAACGCGGAACGCGGAACGGAGATCGTGATGTCCACACCTACACAGCGCCGTCATGTCGATCCGACCTCGGCCCTAGGCGGCCGGCGACACTTGTTCGGCCCCGTCGGTGCTGCGGCAGTGCTGCTGGCGGTGTCGGCCTGCGGAGGCGGCTCCGGGTACGGCAGTCCGTCCGGAGGCAACCCCGGGTCAGGGACGGCGTCGAGCACGCCGGCCGGTGGGATCGGCACCACGTCGACGTCGCTGGGCACGATCCTCACCGACTCCGCCGGTAAGACCCTGTACGCCTTCGCAGCCGACTCTCCCGGGACGTCGCGCTGTTCCGGTCAGTGCCTGGTCTACTGGCCGTTCGACCCAGCGGAGTCGTCCGCACCGAAGGCACCGGCCGACGTCACTGCCGCGCTCGGCATCCTCGATCGTGGGAACGGGGCGAAGCAGGTCACCGTGGACGGGTGGCCGATGTACACCTACGTCGGGGACCAGAGCACCGGTGACACGACCGGAGAGGGCAAGAACCTCTCCGGCGGACTGTGGTGGGTGGTCGGCACCGACGGACACTGGATCAAGAGCGGCTCGGTCCCGTCGTCGCCGTCCACCACGTCCGGGGGCAGAGGCGGTTACTGACCGGGCGCCGCTGCACCAGCTCAGTACGTGTCCTTGACCGCGTGCACGAACCGCCCGTGCAGGTGGTCGAGCTCGCCGGCGGCGAAGCGACGAACGAAACCCTCGACCGGTTCGGTGGGACCGAACTCGATGTCGTCGGAGTCGTCCCACATGCTCGAGGTCATGTCGGTCTGCACCAGCCCAGGGCTGACGCTGACGACGCGCACCGGGGAATCGTCACCGAGCGCGGCCGCGACGTTGTCGAGCCAGCGCAGGGCTGCGGCCTTGGAGACGGAGTACGCCGAGTAGCGGGGCTCGGCACGCTGGCCGATTCCCGAACCGAGGTCGACGATCCGCCCGCTGCCCCGCGCCAACATCGCAGGCAGCATGCGGGAGGTCATCAACATCACGCCCCGCACGTTCACCTCGAGCGTGTGCCACCAGTCATCTGGATCGCTTTCCCACGGAAGGGCCCGCTGGTCGCGGACCCCGGCGTTGTTGACGAGCAGGTCGATCGGGCCGAGCCGTTCGACCACGACGTCGATCGCGGTCGCCACGGAGCCTGGATCTGCGACATCGGCACGTACGCCGAGGGCCGCCGGGAGGTCGGCGACCACGGTGTCCAGCCGCGCTTGGTCACGGCCAACCACAGCCACGGCGAAGCCGTCCTCGGCTAGCACCGTGGACAGTCTCAACCCGATGCCGCGACTGCCCCCGGTGACGACCGCGACCCGGCGCTCAGCCACGCGGCACAGCACCGGTGTGTCGCGCCGCCGCTGCGACCGCCGCGTCGCGTGCCACCTTGATCTCCGTCTCGGTGAGGGTGCGGTCCGGCGCGCGGAAGCGAAGGGAGTACGCCAGGGACTTCTTGCCGGCATCGATCTGCTCACCGGTGTAGACGTCGAAGAGTCGGACCGACTCCAACAGCGCGCCCGCGCCCTCGCGCAGGGCTGCCTCGACCTCGGCGGAGGTGACCGCCGCCTCGACCACGAGGGCGACGTCCTCCTTGGCCACCGGGTAGGTCGAGAACGTCGGAGCCAGCACCAGGTCGGGAGCCTGCAGCATCAGTGCGTCCAGGTCGAGCTCGACCGCGCAGGTGCGCGCCGGGACACCGTACGCCGTACACACCTTCGGGTGCAGCTCGCCGGCGTACCCCACCGGCGTCTCGTCGACGAGCACCAACGCGCAGCGGCCGGGATGCCAGGGCGGGTAATGCGCGGCCTGCACGTCGAGGTTCAGGCCGAGCGCACGGCCGACCTCACGGGCCGCCTCGACGGCGTCGGGCCAACCCGACGGCCGTCCGGCTCCCCACCAGCCTGCGTCGCCGTGGCTGCCCGCCATCACGACGCAGACGTGCAACGGCTGCGCGGGAAGGGCCGCCTCCAGCTGCTTGAGCTCGTCGACCGTCGGGGCCCGGTCCACGCCGAGCACCGGCGCCTTGGACCGGCCGCCGACGCCAGGCAGGAACACGCTGCCGAGCTCGAACAGCCCGATCCCGCTCTGCACCCGACTGACGTTGCGCGCCAGGGTACGCAGCAGCCCAGGCACCAGGGTGGTCCGCAGCAGCGGTTCCTCCTCGGACAACGGGTTGGCGACCCGGACGGCGAAGTGGCGTTCGTCCTCAGCGGGTATCCCGAGCCCGTCGAGCTCCCGGTCGCCGAGGAAGGGGTAGGCCAGGGCTTCGACGTACCCGAGCCCGGCCAACGCGATGCCGACCCTGCGCCGCAGCCGTTGCTGCTTGGTGAGACCGCGCCCGGCAGGAGCCGCGGGGAGGATGCTCGGCACCTTCGGGTAGCCGACGATGCGCAGCACTTCCTCGACCAGGTCGTTCGGGTCGGTGAGGTCGGGCCGCCAAGGCGCCGGTGTCGCCGAGACCCGGCCGTCGGCCGGGTCGACGTCGCAGCCGACCGTTCGCAGCGCGTCGATCGCGGCGTCGCCGGAGACCGCGAAGCCGCCGACCCGCGCTGCAAGCTGGGTGTCCATCGTGATCGGTGCGCGGGGGGTTGGCTCGCCCACGACAGTGGCGGTGTTGTCCACCCGGCCGCCACCGTGCTCGACGAGGAGGTCGGCCACCCGCCGGGCAGCGACGGTGGAGATGGTGGGGTCGATACCGCGTTCGAAACGCTTGGACGCCTCGCTGGGGAGCTTGTGGCGGCGAGCCCCCCGCGCGATCGTCACCGGGTCGAAGTGCGCTGCCTCGATCACCACCGATGTGGTCGAGGCGCTCATCTCGGTGTCCTCACCGCCCATCACGCCCGCCAGGCCGATCGGTCCGCGGTCGTCGGTGATCAGCAGGTCTTCCGGGTCGAGCGTGCGGGTGACGCCGTCGAGGGTGGTGACCTTCTCCCCGGGGCTCGCTCGGCGTACGACGATCGGGCCTCGAAGGGCCGCCCGGTCGTATCCGTGAATCGGCTGGCCGAGCTCGAGCATGACGTAGTTGGTGACGTCCACGGCCAGCGAGATCGGACGCATCCCGGCCAGCTGGACCCGGCGGGCGAGCCAGCGCGGTGACGGCCGGGTCGCGTCGAAGCCGTCGACCGTGAGCGCGGTGAACAGGTCGCAGCCGTGCGAGTCGTCGACCTTGACGGGATAGCCGTCGCCCGGCTGCGCGGCCGGAAGGGTCAGCGCCGGGTCGTGGAACTCCAGGCCGTATGCCGTCGCGGCCTCGCGAGCGACCCCACGGACCGACAGCGCGTAGGCGCGGTCCGGGTTGATCTCGAACTCGATCACGTCGTCGCGCAAGCACAGCGGGTCGGCGGCGTCGGCTCCGACGTCGGCAGACCCGGTCTCGAGCACGATGATGCCGGTGTGGTCGTCGCCGAGGCCCAGCTCGCGCGCCGAGCAGATCATCCCGTCGGACACGTGGCCGTAGGTCGTGCGCGCCGCGATCGAGAAGCCACCGGACAGCACCGCCCCGGGCAGCGCGACGACGACCAGGTCACCGTCGGCGAAGTTCGCTGCGCCACAGACGATGCCACGGGGTTCGCCCTCGCCGACGTCGACCTGGCACCAGCGGATCGTCTTGCCGTTGGAGTGCTCCTCGGCCTCGAAGGACAGCACTCGACCCACCACGAGCCGGCCCGTGACATCGGCGCCCGGTGACTCCAGGGCTTCGAGCTTGAGCCCGAGGAACGTCAGTCGGTCGGCCAGTTCCTTGGCGTCCAGGTCGGCAGGCAGGTCGACGTAGTCGCGCAACCACGACACAGGGATACGCATCGGGTGTCTCAGAGCTCCGTTCCGAAGGGCAGGGCGAACCGGATGTCGCCCTCGACCATGTCGCGCATGTCCTCGACGCCGTGTCGGAACATCAGCGTGCGCTCGACCCCCATTCCGAAGGCGAAGCCGGAGTAGACCTCTGGATCGATGCCGCCGGCCACCAGGACCCGCGGGTTGACGACACCGCAGCCTCCCCACTCGATCCAGCCCTCGCCACGACACGTCCGGCAGGTCTCGACGTCCGGGACCACACCGCGGCAGACGAAGCAGACCAGGTCGACCTCGGCGGACGGCTCCGTGAACGGGAAGTACGACGGCCGGAACCGGGTGGTGATGCCGTCGCCGAACATCTCCGTCGCGAAGTGATCGAGCGTGCCCTTGAGGTGGGCCATGGTCAGGCCCTTGTCGACGGCCAGCCCCTCGACCTGGTGGAAGACGGGGGTGTGCGTCGCGTCGAGCTCGTCGGTCCGGTAGGTCCTGCCTGGGCAGATGACGTAGATCGGAAGCTCGCGTGTGAGCATGCTCCGCGCCTGGACCGGAGACGTGTGTGTGCGCAAGACGACGCCGGCGTCTTCCGGCACGAGGAAGAAGGTGTCCTGCATCGTGCGTGCCGGATGGTCCTTGCCGAGGTTGAGTGCATCGAAGTTCAACCACTCGGCCTCGACCTCAGGGCCTTCGGCGATCTCCCAGCCCATCGCGACGAAGACGTCGCCGATCCGCTCCTGCAGCGTCGTCAGCGGATGCCGGGCACCGCGCGGGTCGCGGTCGTACGGCATCGTGACGTCGACGGTCTCTTCGACCAGTATCCGCTCCTCGTGCTCGGCCTCGAGCTCGTCGGTACGCCGGGCCAGCGCCTGACTGACTGCGCCCCGGGCCTGCCCGATGCGCTGACCGGCCGCCTTGCGTGCCTGCGGCGGCAGCGCCCCGATCTCGCGGTTGGCCAGGGCCAACGGCGAGCGGTCCCCGGCGTGGGCGAGCCGGACATGCTTGAGCTCGGCCAGGTCCGCCGCCGCCTCGATCGCGCTGATCGCCTCGTCCCGGCGTGCCGTGACCTCGTCCGCGTGCAGCGGGGTGACCTCGACCGGGTCGTACTCGGTGTTCGGGCCTGACATGTCTGCTGGCTCGCTTCCGCGGTGTTCGGGACGTGGACGTGGGGCCGGGCGGGTCGCGCGGGCAGGTACCCGAGCGGGTCAGGTCAGTCTAGGAACTCCGGCCGTCCGCCCGCGAACCGGTTTCCCCCATCCTCCCGCCAACCCGTTTGCCTCTGCCTGCGAACCGGTCTGCCCCATCCTCCCGAAGTGGTTTGCCTAGTTAACTATTCGCCCGGCTTGTTAACTAGGCAAACCTGCCGCGCGGAGAGAGGGCCTGCCTAGTTAACTAGGCAAACCGCAAGTCCCGACCCAACCCGACACCTACACCGACACCAAGCCGAGCTGCTGACACGCGACCCCGCCCCGGTCAGTCCAGGATCTCGGGCTTGCCGTCCGGGAGCACCACCCGCATCCGGGCCCCGCCACTAGGTGAGTCCTCGACCCGGATGACACCGTCGTGGGCGCTGATCAGACCGCCGACGATGTACAGGCCGAGTCCGGAGCCTCCGGTCGACCCGTGCTTCCAGAACTTGGTGAAGATCCGGGGCCGGATCGCAATGCCGATTCCCCGACCGGCGTCGTCGACGAGGAGCTCCGCCCCACCCCCGTCGAGGTCGGAGACCGTCACGGTCACGTCACCGTCACCGTGCTTGATCGCGTTCTCCACCAGGTTGGCGACGATCTGCGCGAGCTTGTCGCGATCGGCCCACACCCGCGGGCGGCCGTTCGGCACGAACGAGATGGTCCGATCGCTGGAGATGCTGATCGCCTCGATCTGTCCGGACACCGCCTCGACCAGGTCCAGCGGCTCCTTGCGGACCGAAAGTCGTCCGGTGTCGATCCGCGCAACGTCCAACAGCTCACCGATCAGCCGGGTCAGCCGGTCGGCATCGGCGTCGACCGTACGCAGCATCAGCTGCTTCTGGGACTCGGTGAAGCGGTCCCACTTGGACAACAGCGTCGCCGTGAAGCCCTTCACCCCGGTCAGCGGTGAGCGCAGCTCGTGGGCCACTGTCGCGACCAGATCGGAGCGTTCGCGTTCGACCCGGTGCCGGGCCCGCGCGTCGCGGACCGACCATGCGCTCGAGACGACCTTGCCGCCGGGCCGGTCCCGATGCAGACGACCGGTGACGAGCAGCTCTGCGCCCGATGTGGTCCGCCACGACGTCTCCTGCAGGCGGGTACGAATGGCCAACCCGTCGTAGGGGCGGACACAGCCGAACCAGTCGTTCCCGTCGAGATCCTGCAGCATCAGCACGCGCCCGAGATGGTCCCCGATCGGGTCCCCGTCGGCATACTCGAGCAGTCGTCGAGCGGTGGAGTTGGCCAGTGCGACAACCGCGTCGGAGTCGGCGATCACGATGCCGTCAGGTAGCCCATCAAGGACGGCGGAAGGGCTGGTCGTGGGTTCAGACTCAGCATCGGCCACGCGGTCCTCCTGCCTCCGAGCAGATCAGGTGCGTCTCACTGTAGACCTTGTGCTCCATCTCCCGAGTTTCGCGGGCCGACTCCGTCTGCTGGGTCCGGTGCACCGCGTCGCTGGGCCCGGGCGCTGGTGTAGAGGCAGACCGCTGCTGCCGTCGCCAGGTTGAGACTCTCGGCCCGGCCGTAGATCGGCAGCCGGACGACCGCGTCGGCCAGCGCCGCGGTGCGGTCCGGGAGCCCCCACGCCTCATTCCCGAACATCCAGGCAGTACGTCGGATGAGGTCGCCGGACCCGATCAAGTCGTCCACGTCGACGTCACCAGCCCCGTCGGCCGCCAGTACGGCGATTCCCGCCTCACGCACGGCATGAACCGCGTCCACGACACTGACCCCGACGACGAGCGGCACGTGGAACAGCGAACCCGCACTCGCCCGGACGACCTTGCCGTTGTAGGGGTCCACGGACTCCCCCGCCAACACGACCAGACCCGCCCCGGCCGCGTCGGCGCACCGGATCACGGTGCCGGCGTTCCCGGGGTCGCGTACGTTGGCGCAGATCGCGACCAGGTCGGGGACACCGCGCAGCGCCGCGTCGAGCGTCACGGCGATGCCGTCGCAGACCGCCACCACGCCCTGCGGTCTCACGGTCTCCGTGAGCGAGGCCAGCGCGGCATCGTCCACGCAGTGCCAGGCAACGCTCCGCTGCTCGGCCAGGTCCACCAGGTCGGAGTGTCGCCGGGACGCCTCCACAGTCACGAACACCTCGCGTACGCAGGGTCCGGCGGGACCGGCGTATCTCAACGCCTCCCGCACCGCCTGCGGACCTTCGACCAGGAACCGCCGGGCTGACGTACGAACGGCGCGCCGGAGCAGCGTGCGGGCCTCCTTCACGCGCGACGAACGTGCGGTCAGGGGCTCCGGGCTGGTCACGGCGCGCCGCTGTACGGGTCAGCCGGTCGTCAGGCAGACGCCTTCGCGGCCTGGGCCGGAACGTGCGACTTGGCGAGCTCGACGAGGGTGGCGAACGCCGACGGGTCCGAGACGGCGAGGTCGGCGAGGACCTTGCGATCGACCTCGACACCGGCCTCGCGCAACCCTTGGATGAACCGGTTGTACGTCATCCCGTTGGAGCGTGCGCCGGCGTTGATGCGCTGGATCCACAGCCGCCGGAACTCGCCCTTGCGTGCCTTGCGGTCGCGGTAGCTGTAGACCAGCGAGTGGGTGACCTGCTCCTTGGCCTTGCGGTACAGGCGAGAGCGCTGACCGCGGTAGCCGGAGGCCTTGTCGAGGGTCTCCCGGCGCTTCTTGTGGGCGTTGACCGCCCGCTTGACGCGTGCCACGTGTTACTCCTTGAACGAAATGGTCGGCCCCGGCGAGGCTCTGCTGACGTACGGCGGGGAAGTGCGGGTGCTGAGGGATGTTCGGGTGTGTGCGTATCAGAGGCCGAGCACGCGCTTGACCCGCTTGCTGTCGCTCGCAGCGACTTCCACCGTGCCGGCTTGGCGCCTGCGCTTCCGAGAGCTCCTGATGGGTGTAGAAGCGAAGGCTGCGCCGGCCTTACGGCGTGCTTGCAGGCGCCTCAACTTCCCTGAGCCCGTGACTTTGAAGCGCTTGCTGGCGCCTGAGTGGCTCTTCATCTTCGGCATGTCGCCGTCTCCGTCTCTGTTGCTGACTGTGCGGTGGTGGTGCGGGGGTGGTGCAGGGCTGTGCGGATGCTGCTGAGCTGGGGTGCCAGGAGCGTCACATGTCGGGGTCGAGACTCTCCGAGCGACGAGGCGCCTTCTTCGGCGGCTCCTTCGCAGCGGCGGTGCGGTGCTCCTCGCGTTCGGCGCGTTCTGCGTCGCGGTCGGCCGCCCGGACGGCTGCTCGCTCGTCCCGCTCGGCCTTGGCCTCGGCCTTGGCCTCGGACTTCTTCTTGTGAGGTCCAAGCACCATGATCATGTTGCGGCCGTCCTGCTTCGGGGCGGACTCGACGAATCCGAGCTCCTCCACGTCGCCGGCGAGGCGCTGCAGCAGTCGGAACCCGAGCTCGGGACGGTGCTGCTCGCGACCACGGAACATGATCGTGATCTTGACCTTGTCGCCCTGCTTCAAGAAGCGCACGACGTGACCCTTCTTGGTCTCGTAGTCGTGGGCGTCGATCTTCGGGCGTAGCTTCATTTCCTTGATGACCGTGTTGGTCTGGTTGCGCCGTGTCTCGCGTGCCTTCTGGGCGTTCTCGTACTTGAACTTCCCGTAGTCCATGAGCTTGCACACCGGCGGACGAGCCGTCGGGGCCACCTCGACGAGGTCGAGGTCGGACTCCTGGGCGAGTCGCAGGGCGTCGTCGATGCGGACGATGCCCACCTGCTCACCGTTCGGTCCGACAAGCCGCACCTCAGGTACGCGGATACGGTCGTTGACGCGCAACTCCGTGCTGATGGGTCCTCCTGTTTGTCGGTTCTGGGTCCTGGACAGGAGTCCGGCTCCGCTTCCCGGTGCGGCAACTGCCGCGAGGCGGGAAAAAGAACGGCCTCCGTGTCCATGCACGGAAGCCACCACTCACGTCACTCTCATGACGTACTGCGATCCACCTGGCCTCTGACGAGGCCGTTGGTGTCTCGCGACCGGAACCCGACGACCTGACGGTCGGTGCGGGTGGGAGGTGGCCTCCGCTTGCGCATCTGGGGCAACATCGGACCGGGGTCCGACATTCCGTCGTACGAAGAGATGTCCCAGATGGGTCACTCCTAGGCTACCAGCGCCGCACCCGGGCCGTCACATCGAGCGGCGCGGTCCCTCGTCCTCGGCGTCCTCGGCGTCCCCGCCCTCGGCGTCCTCGGCGTCCTTGTCCTGCGTGGCCGCCACCAGCCAGGCGTAGCCCGCGGTGGTCGCCGTCAGCCGGTGGCCGGCAGCCAGCTCGTACAAAGCCGCCGTCTCCACGACGAACGGCACCGGGCCGGCCACGTCGATGACGAGCGCTGCCGCATCCTCCTGCACACCTGACCGCGCCGCATCACCGATCGTGACCGGGACCGGTCGGGCCGCTGGGCTCCAGGCCTGCAGCGCTGCGGTACCGGTAAAGGCGAGCAGGGCCGTGCGTCCGTCGTGCCCCTGCATCAAGACCGCGGCGATGTCGGCGGACTTGTCCCGGGCTCGACCTTCGGAATCGACCTCGATCTCGCCGAGCATCGCGACCACGGGGACGAGCAGGCGAGATTCCGACAGCATCACCAGGACCGGGGCCACACGGGCGTCGGCGGCATACTGGTGCAGCGCCGCCGCGAGGGCCGGATCAGCAGCGCCCTGGTCGCCGCCGAACCCCGGATCCGGCAGCGTCCGCCCCCGATCGACAGCACCATCCACCCGGCGAACCTACCGGCCCAGCCACCCAAAACCCCGTAGCCCACTAACCCAACGGACCCAACGGACCCAACGGACCCAACGGACCCAACGGACCAGCCACCCAGGAACCCCGCAGGTTTGCCTAGTGAACTATTCGTCTGCATAGACAACTAGGCAAACCTGGCTTGCAGACAGAGGAATTGCCTTGCAGACCCCGACTGACCACGGCGACTCCGCTGACCGCCCCACGGCGGTAGCGCACATCGTCGACCTGGTGCTCGAACGTCCGGCCCGCTGCGGAGCCACCCGGGTCGTCGCCGTTGACGGTCCGGCGGGCTCGGGCAAGACGACGCTGGCTGCCGCGGTCGCTGTCGAGGTGGTACGCCGCGGCAGGTCCGTCGTCCTCCATCACCTCGATGACCAGTACGCCGGCTGGGCCGGTCTCGACGAGGCCCTCGCGCTTCGTGTCAGGGAGCAGGTACTGGCCCCGCTGGCCCGCGGCGAACCGGCTCGCTGGCAGCGCTACGACTGGGAAGCCGGACGCTTTGACCGCTGGGAGTCCTTCGTACCGCCCGAGGTGCTCGTCCTGGAAGGCTGCGGATCGGGCGCCCGAACCCTGGCGGCGTACCTGTCCGTGCTGGTCTGGGTCGAAGCCGCCCCGGACGAGCGGATCCGGCGCGGGGTGGCACGCGACGGCGAGGCGGTACTCCCGAACTGGCGGGCGTGGATGGAGTCCGAACAAGCTCACTTCGCCGCCAACCGCACCCGTGATCGCGCCGATCTCATCGTCAGGTCCGGCTGACGATCCCGGCCTTGAGCAGGCCATGCACGTGGCTGTCCCAGCGGACACCCTGCTCGTCCCGGTAGCCGCCGACCTCGGTGCCCTCGAGACCGAAGCCCGCCTTCGCCGCGATCCGGCACGAGGCAACGTTCGGCACGGCGTGCGGCAGACGAAGTCGCTCCAGCCCGAGCCCGTCGAAGGCGAACGCTGTCATCGCCCGCACGCAGCCGGTAGCCACTCCGCGACCGCGGGCCCACGGAGCGATTCGGTAGGCGACCCAAGCGTCGAGCTGGTTGTGGTCGATGTTGGACAAGAAGGCGTTGCCCACGTAGCGGTCGGCTTCGACCGTGTCGTGCACGCTCCACCCGGCATACGTCCCGACCGACCAGTCCGCGCTGCGCAACAACCACGCCCGCGCCGCGGCCACGGTCGGTTCCGACGGACCAGGGTTCCACTGCCGGACGTCCGGGTCCTGGAGCATCGCGAGCGCGTCGATCGCGTCGTCGGCGCTGGGCGGTCGCAGCTCGAGCGCCCCGGCCGTCAAGATCACGTGCGCGATGCCGGCCATCACCTGGACCGCACCGGCGGACTGATCCGCTGGAACGTCGCGGTCAACGTCTCGACCTGGTAGCCGGCGCGCTCGTACAGGCCGAAAGCTCCGGTCGGGTTGTTGGTGTCGACATCCAGTGACGTCTCGTCAAAGCCGTCGGCCCGATAAGCGGCCAAGGCATGCCGCAGCAGCCCGGACGCCACGCCCCGCCCACGTAGCTCCCGGCGCACTCCGATCTTCGCCAGGTAGGCCTCCCGCCGTCCGGTGGCCTGCTCGTACGCGTCGAACTCGCTGGTGAGCACGTACGCCGCGACCATCACTCCAGCCCCCGCAGCCGCAGCCGCGCTGCCGTCGCGTTCGTCGGGTACCAACGCCCACGACAGGTCGAAACGGGAGTTCCGCGCTCCGTCGACCCACTGCTCCCACATCGTTGGAGTCCAGGGAACGAATCCCCAGTGGTCCTGGAACGCGGCATTGTGCGCGGCCATGGTGGCGGCGCTCAGACCGCGGTCGTACGCCATCAGGTGGTACCCGGCCGGCCACCGAACCGGCTCGGTCGCCAGCTCCACTCGGTCCAGATGGGCCCGCATCACCGCCGACCAGTTCACCGCCTCCAGACCACCCGCCTCGAGCAACGACACCTGGTCCGCACGCGCCAGGTAGCCGCCGACCTGGAAGCGCATCTCCACATCGGGGTGTCGTTGACAGTGCAGACGCTCCGCCCGCTCGTTGGCCCAAGCCAGACCACGAGTCCCGAGTCCTCGACCGCGGTACGCCGGATCGACCGTGCCCTCGCCCTCGATCCGCCAATGATCGGTGATCGCCTCTCGCGGCCGCACCGCCGCGAACGCGACCATGGTGTTCCCGTCCCACGCCGACAGCCGGTCGTCTGGCCCCTGCGCCCGATCGGCGAGCTCCTCGGCCAGATCTGCCTCGTTGTAGTGCTCACCGGTCTGGTCGACCTCTTCGGCCCGCGCGATCAGGGCGTTCCAGGCAGGGACGTCGTCGGCTGTCACGGGCCGCCAGCCGATTTCCATGCCAGCACCCTAGGGCTGGAACGCCTCCGGCTCACCTGGTTTGTACGGCGGTGACGCGACCGGCTGCCGGTAGTGGCGGACCGTGTCCGGCGTACCAGCGGGACCGAGCTGTTCCCACAGCAGGTTCGTCAGACGCTGCCACTCGTCCTCGGGGACCGCCGCGATCGGCAATCGAAGAAAGGCGCTGCTCGGTCGGACCTGGCGCAGCACCAGAACCGCCCCACGGCGGATCGTCCAGCCGGTGAAGTAGCTCCACGGGTACGTCGCCTGACCCAGGTCACGCGCCCACACCCCGCTGGAGGAGAACGCCACCTCGGCCGTCTCGGCGTGCATCGCGCGGAACCGGGCGCGTGCGCGCCTGATCCGGAGCACGTACCAGGCGATGTCGCCGATCAGGGCGCTGACCGCCGCAGCCACCAGCCACAGCTCGTGCAGCACGACGCCGAGCAGGCCCAGCAGCACGCCGCACAAGGCCAGAGCGAGGGCGCGTCGGTTCAGCCTGCGATTCAGCCACAGGCTCGTGTCGATGCTGGCGCCCGCGTCGTGACGGTACGCATAGCGCATCCACCCCGACTCGTCGATCATCCTGGGAGGGTAGTGCGCCAGTGTGCGTGAGGGTGCCCGAATTGCGGGGAACCGCCCGAACGGCTGTCGCGCTCGGACCGATCAGGGGCGGTATCCGCTGGGCTCGGCGCCGAGGTCGACGATGGCGGCCACCGGGCCACCGCCGTCCGGTCCCTGATGGGCTGCCGACACCGACACGAAGACAGCCGGATCCCCGGTCACGGCCGCGGTCACACCTCCGACGCAGGACTTGATCTGACGATGCCAGTGCACGTCGGAGTCGTCGAGCATCGCGTTACGACGTCCATGCACTGTGCCGTCCTGCGACACCTCGCACTTGAGGAACACGTTCACGAGTCGCCCCTCGAGGTCGGTCCAGTGCGGACGGTCCGGCAGATCCAGCCCGGCATCCCTGATCGCATCCCAGATGCCGTCCTGGTCGAGGGCATCCTTCATCACCGCGTGGCCCACTCGGTAGCGGCCGCCGACACCCGGGGCGTTGCCGACCACCACGACCTGGGCCTGGTCGAGCTCGACGCCAGACGAGCACGAGGCCACCGACGAGTACAGCGACCGGTCGTGCATGACGTCGGCGTCGGTCGGCATCGCGATCTCGCCGAGCGCGACCGCGACGCCGAGGGCGGTACAGCCGTTCGACAGATCCATCGACTGGTGCGTCTCCTCGGTCCACACGGTCTTGCCCCGCGACTTCGCGTCCCGGATCGTGTGGATCGTGAGCAGCGGAGTCTTGGTCTGCACGTAGTGGACGTCGGCCGGGTCGCCGATGCCGGCCCGCTCCATCGCGACCTTCACGGCATCAGCGACCTTGCTGATCATCGCCGTACGTCCGATGTCCTCCGGGTACAGCGTCTCGCTCATCCCGAAACCCACCGACAGACGCGGCTCGTCGGTGCGGTCGGACGGGTCCAGTCCGTCGACGGGCACGGTGGCGAAGACCGTGGCGTGCGGGCTGATCACACCGTCGGTCCCGCCGGACCAGACGATCGGCACCTCCTTGGCCTGTTCGGCGGTACGTGAACCCTTGTCGACCAGTACCTCGCGGAAGGCCCGGTCGGCGATGATCCGGGTGTAGTCGTTGACACCTCCGTTGCCCTCGGTCTTGCCGATCACCGCGATCACCCGGTCAGCCTCGACGATCCCGGCGTCGATCAGCTCGGCAAGGCCGCTGGCGTCGGACACGTGCGTGATGGGGACCTTGCGGACCTCGATCGGCTCGGGCATGGCTACCACTCTCCTTGGCTTTGCGGTCAGTTCTGGTCAGCGGGTACGACGATCGTGCCCGTCTCGCCCCGGACCCCCGAGACGATGCTGCTCAAGCTGGTGATGACGCCGGTCTGTCCGGACGCCTCGACGAACCGGCAGATTGCGTCCACCTTCGGACCCATCGAGCCGCCGGCGAACTGGCCCTGGCCGGCGTACCCGCGCATCGTGGCGACATCGACGCGGTCGATGGCACGGGCGCGATCGGTGCCGAAGTCCAGCATCGCGTGGTCGACGTCGGTAGCGATCACGAGGCGGTCCGCCCGGATCGAACCTGCCAGCAAGGCCGCACCGAGGTCCTTGTCGATCACCGCCTCGACCCCCCTGATGGAGCCGTCGGCTTCGCGCACCACAGGAATGCCGCCGCCACCGTTCGCGACCACGACGTAACCCTGGTCGGCCAGGATGGACACCACCCCGGCGTCGAGGATCTCCAGCGGTTCAGGTGAGGCGACGACCCGGCGCCAGCCGCGCTCGCCCCGGTCCTCGAAGTGTTGGCCGTGGTCGATCAGCACCGAGGCCTCCTCCTGCGGCAGGAAACGGCCGATCGGCTTGGTCGGGCGGTCGAAGCCGGGATCGTCGCGGGCGACCCGCGTCCGGGTGACGAGCGCGGCGACCGGTCGGTCGACCCGGCGTCGGGCGAGTGCAGGCTGGAGTGCGTTCATCAAGATGAAGCCGAGCGTGGCCTGGGTCTGTGCACCGCACCAGTCCAGAGGGACGGGCGGGACGACCCCGGCGGAGAGCTCGTTCTTCACCAACAGGTTGCCGACCTGTGGCCCGTTGCCGTGCGTGATGACAACGTCAACGCCCTCGGCGACCAGGTCGGCGACCGCCTCCATGGCCACCTCGGCGGCTGCGATCTGGTCCTCGGGCCGGGCACTGCCCTCGGGGCCGGTCATCGCGTTGCCACCCAGCGCCACGAGTACCCGCACGTGCCGCCTCCCTCAGCTGGTCGCCACGACTGGCTCGCGGTCACTGCGGTCCACCCTAGGGACCCGACGCTCGGGGTACCCATGGCACCTGTCGCCCAAGCCGGATCGGCGTGTCGTCAGACCTCGCCACCGACCGAGCGCTGCCCCGCTTGATGGGTGGCTCGACGAGTCAGAGGTCGGGGAGGTCCAGTCGGCCTGACATCAGGGCCAGGCCGCGAGTCGCCGCGCGGCGTACGGCCTGATCCGGGTCGTCCAGCGCGGCCTGTACGACGTCGACGTGCTCGGTGTCGCCGACCACGCCCAGGCATCGCACGGCGTTGGCGCGGACCCTCGGCAGCTGATGCTGCGCGAGCGGCACGACCCCCGGTCCGGCCTCGCCGATCTCGCGCTTCGCCGCAACCTTCAGGCACATCTCGGCGGGCCGCCAGTGCTCGTCGGACAGACCCGTGACGACGACCGGTCCCGCGGAGTCGGCCCAGACGTACAGCAGGCCACGACCTCCCCAGGTGCGGTGCCAGTAGTCGTGCCAGCTCGGGTCGAACGCTGCCTCGGCGCAGTTCGGGCCCAGGTACGGGAGCAGACCGACGCAGTCGCGCGGGTCCGCACCGGCGAGCAGGTCCGCACACCAGCCTGCGGCGACCTCCTCACCGGCGGTGCGCCCGAGCTCGGCCAGCAACGCTCCCGGCGACGTGCCGGGACCGGACGGAGGCGGCAGATCGGACAGCTTCACGGGCCTATCGTCGCAGCCCGCTCGCACGGTCTCCAGGTCATCACCGACTGAGGTAGCTCACGCCTGCGCGGATCTGATCTACGTCGTTGTTCCGATGTGCGCCGATGCCTTAGTCGGGCAGATTCGACTCATCCAGTCCACGATCAGCAAGAGATGAGGAACCCGTGATGGAGCCGCTGCAGATTCCCCAGCCGTTCATCGCCTCCGAGCTGGACTTCCACCGGGAGCGGATCACCGAAGAGCTGGCCGAGGCCGAGCTGCGGCGCAGGGTCAAGGCGGCCCGGCGCGAACGACGGCAACGTCTGGCCAGCAGTCACGGCCAACGACGCAATGCGCCACGTACCGCCTGAACAGGGACCCGGGCCGGCGTGAACGCGACGTCGGACCGCACGGAAACCCCTTCGGCGATGTCGGTGCGACACGCCATGATGGACGGCGTGCCGACGGAGATCACCCTGCGCCCGATGATCGGTCGCAACACCGAGCTGAGCCACTTGCTGTCACAGGTCGGGCTCGACGACAACCTGTCCGCTGCGAGGGCCAGTGCCGTGGTGATCTCCGGTGACGCCGGCGTGGGCAAGAGCCGGCTGCTCGCCGAGCTCCGCCTCAACGCGGACAAGGCCGGGTGGCAGGTCCTGCTCGGACACTGCCTCGACTTCGGCGACGGCGCACTGCCCTACCTTCCGTTCACGGAGGTCTTCGGGCGGCTGGCCGGTGAGAACCCCGAGCTGTCGGAGGCCATCGCCCGAACCCATCCCGCCGTACGACGGCTGATGCCCGGCCGACGACTGTCCCCAGAGAGCTCCACCCCTGACTCCGGCTCCGACCCGGTAGGCGTCGAGCCTGCCGAGCCGATGGACAGAGCCGACCTGTTCGCCTCGGTGCTGACAGTGCTCGACGAGCTCGGCGCGAGCGGCCCGGTCCTGGTGCTGCTGGAGGACCTGCACTGGGCCGACCAGTCGACACGAGAGCTGCTCAGCTTCCTGTTCGCCCGTCAGCTTCCCGCCGATGTGCACATCGTGGCGACGTACCGCAGCGACGACCTGCACCGCAAGCACCCGCTGCGTGCCTCGGTCGCCGAATGGGGCAGGTTGCCGGGCGTGGCACGGCTTCAGCTGGACCGGCTCAGCGACGGTGACGTCCGGTCCCTGGTGCACGCTCTGCACCCGACGGGTCTGAGCGAGGTCGCGATCCACACGATCATCGATCGTGCCGAGGGAAACGCCTTCTTCACCGAGGAGCTCGTCGCGGCGACCGACCGATCGAGTCGGACCGCCCGAGCACTGCCCGATGACCTGGCGGACGTGTTGCTGCTCCGGCTCGACCAGCTGGCCGACGCGGGTCGTCAGACCCTGCGCGCCGCCTCGGTCGCCGGACGTCGGGTCTCCCACGAGCTGCTCGCCCGGGTCGTCGAGCTGCCGGCTGCGGAGTTCGACCGCGCCATTCGGGCCGCCGTCGACACCAACCTGCTGCTGCCTGTCGGGAGCGACAGCTATGCCTTCCGGCACGCGCTGCTGGCTGAGGCGGTCTATGAGGATCTGCTGCCCGGTGAGCGTGTCCGGCTGCACCGCGCCTATACCGCCGTGCTCAGCGAGCCCGACGTGAGGTCCACCGCGGCGGAGATCGCCCGGCACGCTCGCGCCTCGCACGACCTGCCCACTGCTGTCCGAGCCAGCATCGCCGCCGGCGACGAGGCGATGGCGGTAGGCGGACCGGACGAGGCAGCCCGCCACTTCCAGCTGGCGCTGGAGATGCTTGCGGAGCAACCCGATGACGCGATCCTGACAGCCTCCGAGCACGCCTCGGTGGCGATCAAGGCGTCCGAGGCCGTGGCCACTGCCGGCCACCATCTGCGCGGCTCCCAGCTGCTGCGCGAACAGGTCGACTGCCTCGAGAACCGGCTCGACGACGCCGACCGGGCGCGCCTGCTGCTGGCGCTGGCGGTGTCCGCCCTGGTGCCCGACACCGATCTCGACGTCCTCGGGACCGTCGACCGTGCGCTCGCGCTGGTCCCGGCGGACCCCCCTTCGGCCGTCCGAGCCCAGCTGCTCAGCGTGCGCGCCCGGGCGCTGTACACCTGGAGTCGCGACGCCGAGGCCGTCGGTGCAGCCAACGAGGCGCTGGCGATCGGGCAGGAGCTCCGGCTGCCCGGCGTGATCATCGACACGACGACCACGATGGCGCGGATGGACGAGCGTTCCGGTGACCCGGAGGCCTCGCGGCGTACCTTGCTCGACATCATCGAGAAGGCTCGCGCCAACCACGACGTCACGAGCGAGCTGCGCGGCCTGCACAACATCGGCGGGGTGCTCTTCGAGTCCGGCCAGGTCGAAGCGGCCCGAGAGGCTTACGAACGTGCCTACCACCGAGCCGTCGAGCTCGGCCGACCGTGGGCGCCGTACGGGCTGGACGCGCGCGTGCTGGCCGGCCTGACCGCATACGTCGCCGGTGACTGGGACGGCGCGCTGTCCCTGCTGGACGTCGAGGGAGAGGCGCCTCCTGCCCCGGCGGAGGCGGCGCTGGCCTCGGCGGCGGTGACGGTGGTGGCCGGGCGCGGCGACGGCGCCGGTTTCGAGGCGATGGCACACGTCCGGCCACTGTGGGACATCGACGGGATGTTTTCCATCCTGTCCGGCGGGGCCTTGATCGACTTCTACGGCGACCGCGGTGATCTCGAGGGGGCTCAGGCGGCACACGACCACGTGCTCGACGTGGTCCGACGGCTCTGGGAGAGCCGATATTTCATGGCGCGAGTCCGGCTGTCGGCCCTGATGATCGGTCAGATCGCGACCGCCGCGGCGACGGCCAGCACCGAGGAGCGTCGCGCGCTGGCGACCCGGGGTCTCGAGCTGTCCGGCATCGCCGAGGAGACGCTCGTCAAGGGACTGCGGCGCTGGAAGGCGGTTGGGCCTGAGGCGCAGGCGTGGACGGCGCGCTGCCGCGCGGAGCTCGCCCGGCTGCGCTGGATCACCGGTCAGGACGCACCCGAACAGGCTGACCTGGTGCAGGCCTGGCAGGACGCCGTCGATGCGTTCGCCGAGTTCGGCCACGCCTTCGAGACCGCCCGGTCACAGACCCGGCTCGCGGCGATCCTGCGCGCGACCGAGGGTGCGGCCGCGGCTCGACCCTCGATGACGGCCGCACGGGCGGCGGCGGAGCGTCTGGGCGCCGCGCCGTTGCTCGCAGAGCTGCGCTCTCTCGGGTCAGCGGCTGCTCGGCGTACCGACACCGACGGCCATGACACCCGACTCACGGCTCGCGAGCGGGAGATCTTGGCGCTGGTCGCCCAAGGCCGGACGAACGGCGAGATCGGGAAGCAGCTGTTCATCAGCACCAAGACGGTGAGCGTGCATGTGTCCAACATCTTGGCCAAGCTCGGAGCCTCCGGTCGTACCGAAGCCGCCGCCATCGCCCGCCGTGACGGCCTCCTGGACTGATCGCCGCCGTCGCCCGCCGTGACGGCCTCCTGGACTGATCGCCGCCGTCCACCCCTCCCGCCCCTCCCCGCGAATTGCGGGAAAGTGCAGCGCGACACGCCGTACAGGACCTGAACCTTCCCGCAATTCGCGGGGTTGTGGTGCGCCCTATCGCGGTGTGGGGAGAAAGTCGAGACCGCTCAGTCGGCTCGGGAGACCGCGTAGGTGAAGCACTGCGTGGCCAGCGCCCGGACGTGGACCACGGACACAACGTCGTGTTCGAGCAGCCGGGCCAACGGGTCGTTGAGATCCTGCCCGGCGTCGACCACGTGGACGTGGTCGTAGAGCAACGTGCCGTCCCCGTCGTAGCCGCGCAGGACGCGAGGGCCGGTTCGAAGATCCGACGGCAGATCCGGCGCGTCGTACCCCTCGCACGCGTCAGCATGGACGTACACCGGACCGACCTCAGTCCACGGTGATGACGTCGTGAACGGCGCATACGCGATCAAGACGATCGACTCCGCGGCGGCTGCCGACCGAAGGCAGCAGCGCAACGGCTCCCCACCGCGGGCCGCGTACGGCGACCAGTAGTTACCGTGCTCGTCGTGACCCTGGACGCGCATCGTGTCGAGTCGCTGAGGATGGATCGCGTGCACCTTCAAAGCCGTGGTCATGTCTCCAGCCTGACGGCGGCAAGGGGCCAACTCTGGCGGAAATCGGACCTGGCGTCAGGCCTGGCCATCCCTTTCATTTCCGCGAAATGCAGGAGGGTGCATGTCCCGTACGGCGTGTCGCCCTGCACTTTCCCGCAATTCGCGGGGCGCGGGGCGGGAGGTGTGGACGGCGGCGGGGGCAGGCGGGCGGGCGGGAGGTGTGGACGGCGGCGGGGGCAGGCGGGCGGGCGGGAGGTGTGGACGGCGGCGTCAGGGGATCAGATCGACGTCTGCGTACGTCTCGCCGCCGGACAGCCGGGCATAACCGGGGCCGCGGTCGAAGAACGGCAGCCCCTCCGACCCAGCCTCCTGGACCGAACGGCGCCGCTCGTCCCTGAGGCGGTCCGAGCCCGACGAGTCCAGCACGACGTCGTCACCGTCGCGCCGGAGCACCACACCGTAGTCCTCCCGGGCGCCGTCGACGGAGACCTTGCCCCAGGCCACGTCGCGCACGACATCGTCGTACGGTCGCTCGAGCGGGTCACCCCAGCCGCCGCCGCCCGTCGTCCGGATCCGGATCACCTGACCGGCGGCGACCGGCTCCGCGTCGGCCAATGCGTCGACGACCCGTTCGTCCGGCCCGCCAAGATCCACCGTCACCTCGAACGTCCGACCGGCCTTGCCACCCTTGACGCCCCAACACGCCAGGATCGAGCGGTCCGCGATCGACATGAAGTGCGCGTCCTTCAACATCCGGATGTGCTTGTCGTAGCCACAGCCACCGCGGTACCGCCCGGCACCACCGGAGTCGACCGCCAGGCCCAACCGCTCGACCACAAAGGGAAATCGGCCTTCGCTGAACTCCGTCGGAAGATTGCGTGAGTCGGGTACGACGTGGATCGTGTCCTCGCCGTCGGCGTAGTACCGCCCGCCCGACCCACCACCGAGCACCTCGCGCATCAGGTAGGGACGGCCGCTGAGATCATCGCCGTACACCCCGGTGTAGCGGATCGTCTCTTGATCGGCCGGCATCTTCCCGTCGACCGCCTTCGCCAGGACTCCGGCCAGCACCCCGAGCAGTCGCAGGATCACGAACGTCCGGGCATTCGTCGGCGCCGGAAAGATCGGCGTAAGCAGTGTCCCAGGCGGCGGGAAGCGCATCTCGATCAGCGGCACGACCCCCTCGTTGACGTCCAGCTCGGCCATCCGCTCTGGCGAGTCGGCGAGGTTACGCAGGATCGGCGCCAGCCACTTCTTCAAGAAGTTGCCGTCGGCATAGTCGCCGCAGTGGTTGATCGGGCCTTTGGCCTGGGCACCGGTTCCGGTGAAGTCGATGATGATCCGGCCGCCGTCGTCGGGCACCTTCGTCAACGTGATCCGTTGGGCGTGCAGCTTCGGAGGATCCACCCCGTCGTGCTCGGCATAGTCTTCCCAGACATAGCTGCCGTCGGGGATCTTCGCGAGGATCTCGCGCTGGAATGTCTGGGTGGTCTTGTCGAGGATCGCGTCGAAGCACGCCTCAACCTGCTCGACGCCGTAGCGCTCGAACAGCTCGGCCATCCGGCGCGCGCCCATCAGACAGGCCGAGCACTCCGCGTCCAGGTCAGCAGCCAGCGACTCCGGCATCCGCGAGTTGCGGGTCATGATTTTCAGCGCTTGCTCGCACGGGACGCCCGCGTCCCAGAGCTTGATCGGCGGGACCATCAGGCCCTCCTCGAACACCGACCTGGCATTCGACGGCATCGATCCCGGAACCGCTCCTCCGATGTCGTCGTGATGACCGAAGGCCTGGACGAAGGCCACCACGCACAACTCGCCCCCCGCGTCGCCACCGTCCCCATCGTTCGCTCGGCTCCGCCTCGCACCGTCCCCATCGTTCGCTCGGCTCCGCCTCGCACCGTCCCCATCGTTCGCTCGGCTCCGCCTCGCACCGTCCCCATCGTTCGCTCGGCTCCGCCTCG
>JBBSPA010000047.1:0-35214 GCA_038259225.1 Propionibacteriales bacterium | reverse complement strand
GCACTCACCTACCGGGTGCAGCGGATGGCTACCCAGTGGCGGAGCGTCGACGCCCCGGAGACACGTCGGGCGCCCATCCGCCCGGCGGCAGATCTCGGACTCTGAAGAAGTGTGCGTCGCACTCGTCGGTGATCACCAGCTGCATCTCCTCGGCCGGCGTCACCGGACACGTCGGGTGCTGTGCGCGCCAGACCGCGAACTTGTCGGGATCGTCTCGGACCTTCACATACTCGGCCAACCGATCCAGCGCCGTCGTGGCACGGCGTCGGATAGCGCGCGGTGACAGGTGCACGATGCGTCCGAGCTCGTCTACGACGGCCGGGGTCGTCAGTCCCATCCGACCGCGATGGCCCGGCACCTCCAACCGGGCGGCAACACTGGCAAGCCGATCGAGCAGCCATGCGTCGAAGGCGTTGATCGCGTGCGCCTCCATCGCGTCCACCTCCAACCGTTCGACCTGGCCGACCAGCTCGTCCGGGGACTCGTAGTCATCCCCCGCACACACCAACTGGTCAGAGTCCGTGACGCACACCGCCTCAGCCCAGACTCGATCACGTCTCCTCGCGAGATCACCGACACCAAGCTCAACGGACACCTCCCGGCGGGTGCACGCCAAGATCGCCCCCGCGACACTGCGAGCGTGCAGCAGGTGAGCTTGGCTTGCCTCGATCCACAGCTGACCCGCCACCAAACCGTCGATGTCGCCGGGCAGGTCCGCCAGTCGACGCGCGAGCGCCTCAGCCCCAGGCAACAGCGCCCAAACCAGCGCCGTGACCGCCTCCGGCTCTCGGTCGGTCATCGCGGCCAGAACGCCGAGCACCTCGTTCGCCTCGCGAGACGACACCGACCGTGTCCACCCGTGGATATCGGCGAGGCCCTCCACCACTCGAAGCTGTGGCCATTCTGTCGACCACCGCAGCCAAGCCGCCCGAGCGGCGAGCATCTGCACGCCATCGAGATCATCGAGACCACAACGATCAGCAACGGACACGACATGCTCCTCGAGACATCCCTGCCGCCGACGTTCAGCAGGGACCTTCCAGAGTGAGCCGGGTGTTGCGTCTGGTCAAGGGACCCCGACGTCGCATTCAAGGTCAACCCAAGACAGCAAGAGACAGTCCGAGACAACCGGTGACAACCAGTGCTCACCAGGACTCGAAGTTCCTTCATCGTCGTCTCACGATTCGACCACATGAGGGCGTTTTGGCCGCCCGGAGGGGTCTGTCCGATTCCTTCTGCAACCGGAGCCCTCCGCCGAGTGGAGCGTGGAAGGTCGCTGCGCGTCCATCGCGTCAGACCGCTCGTTGAGCCTGACCAATCTGGCACATATCTGGCACGACCTGGAATTCAAACAGCCTCTGACAGTGCATCTACGCAGGTCAGAGGCTGTTTGGGACTGGCGGTGGCGGTGGGATTTGAACCCACGGTGGGCTTGCACCCACACACGCTTTCGAGGCGTGCTCCTTAGGCCGCTCGGACACGCCACCGCGCGCTAGGTTACCGGAGGTCACGGCAGGGCAAGAAATCGGTCACGACCGGTGCGGACGCTCACCGATGGGGGCCGAAGAAGTCCCGGAGCAGCTCCCCGGTCTCGTCCTCGAGCACGCCGGACACGACCTCGGGACGGTGGTTCAGCCGTCGGTCACGGACCACGTCCCACAGCGATCCGACGGCGCCCGCCTTGGGGTCGTAGGCGCCGAAGACGACGCGGTCCAACCGCGCCAAGACAATGGCGCCGGCGCACATCGTGCACGGCTCGAGCGTCACGACGAGCGTGCAGCCGTCGAGTCGCCACCCGCCTCGTTGCGCCGTGGCCGCTCGGATCGCGACGATCTCGGCGTGCGCCGTCGGGTCCGGGTCGGCCTCCCGTCGATTGCGTCCGGTCGACACGACCTGGCCGTCGGCGTCGACGACCAGGGCGCCGACCGGTACGTCGTCGGAGGACGCTGCCGTGCGGGCCACCTCGAGCGCGCGGCGCATCAGGTCGTCGTACGCGTGGCGTCCGCCATCCGACGACACCGCCCCCATCGGCATACCCATCGATCCCGGATCAGCGCCGGCTCAGGCCATCGCGTTGTCGAGCAGCTCGTCGAACTCTCGTCCGAAGCCGAGCCGGTTGGCGATGTCGGTCAGCAGCTCGTCCGGATACAGGTCGAGGTCGTCACACATCGCCCCGAGCTCCATCGCGGTCAGTCCGAGGTCCTCGAGCAGGCTCAGGTCGCCGGCGGGCTGGATCTGGTCGTCATCGTCGTCGGGCAACGGCAGATCGAGCCGGTCGACGACCGACATGGCCAACGGCGACTCGGTCGCAGCGCCGACGTCAGAAAGCAGCAGCCTGACGTGGCCGCTGGAGACCCGCGCGATCAGGAAGAAGTCCTCGTCCACGCTGACCATGCCGAGGGTGCCGACCTCCGACGGGAGCTGCGCCAGGGCATGAATCAACACCTCCAGCTCGGTGGCCGCGCGGGGTGGGAGCGTGGAGACGGTCCAGTCGCCGTCCTCGCGGTAAGCGGCTACGGCGAAGTCGATGGCGGCTGCGGATTCGGCGTCCATCGCGCTCATGTCTTGATGGTGACAGACACAGGGACCGCTGGCGAGCCTGGAACTTGTCCATGGACGGTTCGGCTCGACGAACCGTGGCGGAGCAGCGTCGACGGGTCCGCCTCGCTAGGAATCGACTGCGCCGATCCCCTAGGTTTGCCCCCATGCAGACTCACGTCGTCGATCACCCGCTGGTCGCTCACAAGCTCACCGTGCTCCGTGACGAGCAGACGGACTCGCCGACATTCCGGCGGCTGGCCGAGGAGCTCGTCACACTGCTGGCGTACGAGGCGACGCGGGAGGTCCGCACCGAGTCGGTCAGCATCACCACGCCGGTCTCCGACGCAGTGGGAGTCAAGCTGGCCGCACCGAAGCCGCTCGTGGTGCCGATCCTGCGGGCCGGGCTGGGCATGCTTGAGGGGATGGTGCGGCTGCTCCCGACGGCCGAGGTCGGTTTCCTGGGCATGATTCGTGACGAGGACACGCTCAAGGCCTCCACGTACGCCGAACGGCTCCCCGACGACCTGTCCGGCCGCCAGTGCTACGTGCTCGACCCGATGCTGGCGACCGGCGGAACCCTCGCGGCGGCGATCAACTTCCTGGTCGAACGCGGCGCGGACCACATCACCGCGATCTGCCTGCTGGCCGCGCCGGAGGGGTGCGAGCGCCTGGAGAAGGACCTGGCCGGCCTCGACATCCCCGTCACGATCGTGACTGCGGCGATGGACGAGAAGCTCAACGACAAGGGCTACATCGTGCCCGGACTCGGCGATGCCGGGGACCGTCTCTACGGCATCGCCCGCTAGCCCCTGTGGCTGAAGGTTCGTGGGACGCGCGTCACGAACTTTCAGCCAGTGGGTGGACGCTCGGCGCCGAGACAGATCTGGGGGTCAGAGGGACTTGACGGCGGAGAGCAGCTTGCTCATGGTGTCCTTCGCGTCGCCGAAGAGCAGGGTGGTCTTCGGGTCGAAGAGCAGTTCGTTCTCGATGCCGGCAAAGCCGGGCCGCATCGACCGCTTCAGGAAGACGACCTGCTTGGCCTCGTCGGCCGCCAGGATCGGCATACCGTAGATCGGCGCTCCCGGCGTGGTCTTGGCCGCCGGGTTGACGACGTCGTTGGCGCCGACCACGAGCACCACGTCGGTCTGCTTGAACTCGGAGTTGATGTCGTTCATCTCCTTGAGCTGCTCATACGGCACCTGGGCCTCCGCGAGCAGCACATTCATGTGGCCAGGCATCCGGCCGGCGACCGGGTGGATCGCGTAGTCGACCGCGATGCCTCGTTGACCGAGCACGTCGACGAGCTCGCGCAAAGTGTGTTGCGCCTGCGCCACTGCCAGGCCGTAACCGGGTACGACGATGACGCGGTTGGCGTACCCGAGCAGGATCGCCACGTCCTGCGGACCCGCGGATTTCACCGGCCGGTCCGACACCTCCCCACCACCGAGCGTCGACCCGCCCTTCAGCGCACCGAACAGGATGTTCGCCAGCGACCGGCCCATCGCGCTCGCCATCATCCGGGTCAACAACGTTCCGGACGCGCCGACGAGCGTGCCACCGATGAGCAGCAGCGTGTTGCCGAGCACGTAACCTCCGGCGGCCACCGACAAGCCGGTGAACGCGTTCAGCAAGGAGATGACGATCGGTACGTCGGCACCGCCGACGGGCAGCACCAGCAACAGACCGAGCAACAGCCCGACCAGTGCGATCACGACGCCGGACCACACCGACGGGTCAACTACCAGGACCACCGATAGCCCCACGCCGCCGAGGATCGAGCCGGCGAACAAGATGGGCAGTCCGGCAAAGGTCACCGGCCTGGTCGTCATCAGCTCCTGCAACTTGGCGAACGTCACCATCGAGCCGGAGAAGCTCACCGTCCCGATCAGGATCGTGAAGGCGGTGGCGACCAGGTTGAACGTCGGCACGTCGGCCACATCCGATGCAGCGACGATGTCATTCAGCTCCAGCAGCGCGACCAGGGCGGCTGCACCACCCCCGACACCGTTGAACAGCGCCACCAGCTGCGGCATCTGCGTCATCTGCACACGCTGGGCGCCCAGGACGCCGAAGCCGGTACCGATCGCGATCGCGACCAGGATCAGCACCCGGTGATGCAATCCGTCGGTCGTCAGCACCGTGATCGTGGCAAGCAGTGCCCCGGCCGCCCCGATCAGGTTGCCGTTACGCGCGGTCCGCGGCGACGACAGCCCCTTCAGCGCCAGGATGAAGCAGACGGCCGCGATCAGGTAGAGCAGGCCGAGCGTCGTACCGCTCATGCCCGCGGCTCCTTCTTCCGTCCTCTGAACATCTGCAGCATCCGGTCCGTCACGACGAAGCCGCCCACCATGTTGACGGTAGCGAGCACGATCGCAACGAACCCGACGATCGTCGTCCCTGTCGAGTCACTCGTCCCGGTGACCAGGATCGCGCCGATCAAGATGATCCCGTGGATGGCGTTGGCGCCGGACATCAGCGGCGTGTGCAGGGTCGACGAAACCTTCGAGATCACTTCGAGGCCGACGAAGACACTGAGCACGAAGATCGTCAGCCAGATCAGATCGGCTTCACTCATCGCCGGCTCCTCGGGATGCTGACACAGTTGCTCACAGGGCGTTCTCCAGTGCCTCGCGGGTGGGTTCGTGTACGACCTGACCGGCATGCGTCACACAGCAGCCGGCCACGATCTCGTCGTCGAAGTCGGGTGTGAATCCGTCGTCCCCGGTCATCAGGGTCAGCAGGTTGAGCAGGTTCTGGGCGTACAGCCTGCTGGCCGGACCGGGCATCTGGCTTGGCACGTTGAAGGCGCCCCAGATCTGGGCATTCCCCACCTGGACGACGCTGCCGGGCACCGAGCCCTCGACATTGCCGCCGGACTCCGCGGCCAAGTCGACGACGACCGAGCCGGGTCGCATCGTCTCGACCATCGCGGTTGTGACCAGCTTCGGTGCGGCCCGACCAGGCACTGCGGCCGTGGTGATCAGCGCATCCGCTGCAGCGATGTACGGCGTCAGCAGCTCACGCTGTCGCTCGGCCCGGTCCTCGCTCATCTCGCGGGCATAGCCGCCGGAGCCCTCGAGCGTGTCGAGGTCGAGCTCGATGGCGACGGCGCCCATCGAACGAATCTCCTCCGCGGCAGCCGTCCGGACGTCGTACGCCTTGACGACCGCGCCGAGCCGCTTGGCGGTTGCGATCGCCTGGAGCCCTGCCACCCCCGCGCCGAGGACCACGACTTGGGCGGGTGGCACGGTGCCGGCCGCCGTCATGTTGAGCGGGAAGAACCGGCGCAGCCGCCCTGCCGCCACGATCGCGCAGCGATACCCCGCGACCAGCGCCTGGGAACTGAGCGCATCCATCGACTGCGCCCGTGAGATCCGCGGGATGAGCTCCATCGCGAATGACGTGATGTCGAGCTCCCGACGCTCGGCCACCGCCGGGAGGGACTGCAGCGCGGGCAGGAACGACATCGTCGCCGCCCCCGTGCGGAGACCGCGGACCTGCTGGCTGGTCAGCGGCTGCACCGAGAGCACCAGGTCGGCGTACTCGATGGCGGACTCGTCGAGGAGCGCGCCAGCATCGGAGAACTCCTCGTCACTGTACTGAGCGAGGTGTCCCGCCCCGGGCTCGACGGAGACGTCGTACCCGAGGTCCTTGAGCTTCACGACGAGCTCCGGGACCATGGCGACCCGCGCCTCTCCCTCGAGCGTCTCCTTCACGATGGCGACCAGCACGTGCCGAACCTAGAGCAAACCCCTCGATCGCGACACCATCGGGGGGCGGTGAGTCAGTGCTGGCTGGGCACCCTGGTGGTGACGCACCCACAGATCAGGAACCGGGTTTGCCGTGGATGCGGGGGCAGATGCTCTCCAGCGTGCCGTGGCGGCCCAGCGCGATCTGCCGGTGGCCGTCATGGCGCACGGTCAGCGCTGAGTTCCTCCCGCCGACACGGTAAAGGCCCCGGCGTTGCTCGTTGCCCGGCCCGATCGTTGTTCCGAAATGTCCGGCCACGATCGTGATCGATGCGAAGTCGCCGTTCCGGTAGTACGTCACACGTCCTCGTCCACTCAGGTTCTGCACGACCGAGTTGCCCGTGTGGAGGTTCTTGTAGCGCATGATGAGGGGTCCGCGGAAGAGTTCCGCCTGGTGCGTCCCGTCCTTGAACGTCGAGAGCACCTTGTAGTACTCGCGGTCGTAGACCACGTGCGCCCTGACTGCGAAGGCGCAGCCCTGACCGGCCGCGACGCGGACGTCGGCTTGGTGGTACCGGATCCACTTCGACGAGCCGTCGGAAGCGGCAGATCCCTGGGCTGCTGTCGCGCCCCCGCCTGTGATGAGGCCGATGAGTGCCATCGTGATGAGCCAGTGCTTCATGGGTAAACTCTCCTAACCGGTAAACTCTGCTTTTCCGGTTAGTACCGTACCCACGGTCCTAGGTCACAAATCAAGGCACAATGTCGCGATGCACTGGCTCGAGCTGGAAGGACTGAAGGTCCCTACGCGGATCGGCGGTCATCCCGCGCTGGACTTCTGCAACACCTGGGCGGGCTGGGGTGACCGGTCCGACCCGCGTGGCGAGTGGCTGAAAACCTATGACCACCTCGCCGTCTGGGCACATCACGCCGAGCTGATCTCACTGGACGACGTACGCCGTCTGAGGCGTTCGGCTGCGCGCGACCACGAACACGCTTGGCGCCTTCTCGCGGACGCACGACGCCTCCGGACCGCCACTCACAACGCGGCTCTCGACCCGTCGGCGACGCACTCCCTCGCCATCGTCACCGGGCAGGTGCGCCGCAGCGGCGCCGCCATCCGGCTGAGCGCGGGCGCCAATCCATCCTGGTCTTTCCCGCCCGACACCGGACTCGACCTGCCCGTACTGGCGACCGCCTGGTCCGTCGGCGAACTGCTGACACGCGCTGACCTGAGTCGTGTCAAGGCATGCCCCGGGGACAACTGTGGCTGGCTGTTCCTCGACCTCAGCGGGCGGCGTACGTGGTGCAGCATGACCTCGTGCGGCAATCGCGCCAAGGTTTCGCGGTACGCGCGACGGCGGCGGGGCGGGCCACGATGACCGCCGGGCTGCTACGTCATCCAGGCATGAATTCACTGATGCCGGCCAGGGTGTCGTCGATGGCCTCAGCGATGCCCTCATGCTCTGACTCCGTGTGGATCTCCACCGTGACCTCGGCCCCGCCTCCGTCGGCATCACTCACCATGAGCTGACCGTGGTAGTCGTTGTCCCCTTCCGAGCCCCACTCGAGCCGGCGGCTCCCTGGGTCGCGCCGGAACCACGCGGTTCCCTCGACATGTCTCGAACCCTCCCCTGGCACGTCGATAACCGCCTCCGTCCTGACTTCGTCCGCGTCGACGAGCTCCGCCGAGGTCATGCGCGGGAAGTAGTCGGGAAGGTGCGACACATCGGAGAGATAGTCGAAGAGCTCGTCCGGATCGATGTCGAAGACCTGCTGGCGTTGGTAGTCATGCACGGGAGACCCCTGGGGCGCGAAAGATGACGGAGACCGTCCTGATCATGCGGACTTACCCGATCCGGGCAACTGCTCACGCTGTGGTGTGCGCCTGCACAACTTCGAGTTCAGCAAACCGAGCCGCCCCCGGCCACGTACTCGAAGTGCAGCTTGACCCCGAGTGCCTTGTAGAGCCTTTTTGCGGCTCATACCGACCCGGACGAGCGAGCTCGCTGACGCTGCCGCAGCGGGCGATGGCGCCCAGGGCCTGGGCGATGAACGCCGGGTCGTCGGCCGCGCGCAACTGCGCCTGATCAGTAGTACCAGGGGAAGTCTGACCAGTCGGGGTCGCGCTTCTCGAGGAAAGCATCGCGCCCCTCGGCGGCCTCCTCCGTGCCGTACGCAAGACGGGTCGCCTCACCCGCGAACAACTGCTGCCCGACGATCCCGTCGTCGACCAAGTTGAACGCGTACTTCAGCATCCTTTGCGCCGTCGGGGACTTGCCGTTGACCTTTGCTCCCCACTCGAGTGCGACGCGTTCGAGGTCGGCGTGTGGCACGACGGCGTTGACCATACCCATCCGATAGGCGGCATCGGCGTCGTATTCGTTGCCGAGGAAGAAGATCTCGCGCGCGAACTTCTGGCCGACCTGACGGGCGAGGTACGCCGATCCATACCCTCCATCGAACGAGGCGACATCGGCATCGGTCTGCTTGAAGCGGGCGTGCTCGGCTGAGGCCAGCGTCAGGTCCGCGACGACGTGCAACGAGTGCCCGCCACCTGCTGCCCAACCCGACACCACGCAGATGACGACCTTCGGCATGAAGCGAATCAGTCGCTGGCACTCCAGAATGTGCAGCCGCCCCAGCCGGGCGGTATCCACCAGTGGATGTCGCGTTGCACTGTCTGTGTCTGTCGGGGGGGCCGCCGACTCGTACTGGTAGCCAGACCTGCCCCGGATCCGCTGGTCCCCGCCCGAGCAGAACGCCCATCCGCCGTCCTTGGGCGAAGGTCCGTTCCCTGTGATCAGGACGCACCCGACGTCTGACGTCATCCGGGCATGGTCCAGGCAGCGATAGAGCTCGTCGACCGTGTGCGGGCGGAAGGCATTGCGTACCTCGGGGCGATTGAACGCGATCCGGACCGTGCCCTGGTCGACGGCCCGGTGGTAGGTGACGTCGGTCAGCACGTCGAAGCCCGGTACACCCTCCCAGGCACCTGCGTCGAAGATCTCCGACACGACGGGTTCGCTCATCCCGCGACCCTATCCGTGTTCGACCGACCGTCGAGCTTGTCGAGACCGGGTGATCTCGACAAGCTCGATCAACCCTGCCGCCCGATCAACGCTGCCGCTCGATCAACGGTGGCACTCGATCAACGGTGGCGCTCGATCGCGATCAGTCGGTCAGCCGCAGGCCCATGACCTGGACATCGGGCGAGAGCTCGCCGAGCTTGCGCCAGCCGTGGGAGGCGTAGAGCCGGACGGCCGGGCTGTCCGCGTTGTCAGTCCCGAGCAGGGCGCGATCGCTGGGTACGCCGTCCAGGAGCACGTCGTGCAGCCGCCGTCCGAAGCCATGGCGGCGGTGGTCGGGCAGGACGGCCAGCTCCACGAGCTCGAAATGCCCGCCTACCCAGGCCGCACTCACGTCCGGTGGTAGCTCGCGAAGCACCCAGTCGGACCAGAACTGCCCCGGTCGCCCGAGGTAGCCCCAGGCGAATCCGACCAACCGATCCGCGTCCCGGGCCGCCGCCAGCCGGAATGCCTCGCGCGAGCAGTGCCGGTCGTACAGGACCTCGCGCCAGTCGTCCTGGTCGGGGCGGTCGCCGAAGACGGCATCGTAGACGGCGAAGACCTCATCGGCGTACTCCTGTGCCTGGTCTGCGTCCCAGAGCTCTACCGTCGTGGTGTGCGACTCCATGTCAGGCGGCCGTCGTCACCGTCGTCGGCTGTTCCTCCTGGCGACGCACATGACTGCGGCCAAGAACCAGGTAGAGCACGAACGGCACGACCAGAGCGACCAGGACGCCGAGGTTCGCGAACGTCCAGGGACCGTCGAGCTTGGGACCAAGACCCAGCGGCTCGAGGAGGTAGCCCTGCCAGGTGAAGCCCTTCTGAGTATTGACGACCAGGCCCCAGCCGATCGCCATACCCAGCAGCATCAAGCCGAGCGAGACGGGGTTGACCGACCCATAGCGGCCACGCGGATCAGCCAGGTCGACGGTGTCGAAGTCACGCTTGCGGAGCCCGAGGTCGGCCAGGTAGATCCCGCACCAGGCCGCGATCGGGACCGCCAGCGTGACCAGGAACGCGAAGAACGGCGTCAGGAAGTCGTCGGCGAACCAGACGATGTAGATCGTGCCGATGATCATGATGACGCCGTCCAGAGCCGCCGCCACCCAACGTTGGACAGGCAGACCGAGGGTCAGCAAAGTGAGCCCGGAGGAATAGATGTCCAGCAGACCACCCGAGATCAGTCCGGCGACCGCGACGATCGCGAACGGGAGCAGGAACCAGTCCGGGAGTGCCGGGGTGAGCGCCCCGATCGGGTCGGCGGCGAGCGCTGCGGACAGGTCGGGATCGGAGCCGGCCAGCAGGACGCCGTACGCCACCAGGATGACCAGCGGCAGCGCTCCGCCTATCGTGGTCCAGCCGACGATCCCCTTGCTGGAGGCGGATCGCGGCAGGTAGCGAGAGTAGTCCGCCGCAGAGTTGACCCAGCTGATACCGAACCCGGAGAACACGACGACGAAGGCCCCGAGCACGGCCTTGCTGTCCCCGGTCGGCAGCTGATCGAGTGCGCTGGAGGAGATCTCGTCCACGGTCAAGGCGATGTAGCCGATGGTCACGACAACGGTGAGGTAGGTCAACCACTTCTGCAACCGCATCACGGTCTCGAACCCGAGGATCCCACCGATCATGATGATGGCGGCGACGACGACGAACGCGATCACCTTCGTCGCGTCGCCGGAGCTCCAACCGAGCCGTTCGAACACAGTCGCCGTGGCGAAGGTGGACAACGCAACGAGCGCGGTCTCGTAGCCCACCAGGATCAGGTAGGAGACCAGGCTCGGCAGAGCGTTCCCACGGACACCGAACGCGGCGCGTGAGAGCACCATCGTCGGCGCAGAACCGCGCTTGCCGATGAGCGAGACCAACCCGACCAGCAGGAAGGAGAGGACCACGCCGAGGATGCCGGCGACCAGGGCCTGCCACAGCCCGAGGCCGAAGCCGAGCACGAACGACCCGTAGGAGACGCCGAAGACGGAGATGTTCGCGGCGCACCACGGCCAGAACAGGTCCCGCGGGTGGCCCTTGCGCTCGCTCTCGTCGATGACGTTGATGCCGTTGCGTTCGATCGCGAACGTCGAGCCGCCACCCGTGGGTGCCGTCGAGCTCGAGGGTGCTACGGAGCTGCCCGTGGTCATGGCGTCCCTCCCACTGCTTCGATGATCCTGCCCAGCACCGAACCTAGCCGTGCTGATGATTGTGCTGCCACTTCGACAACCGCGCTCGGGTCGACTCCGGCGTCCGTACCTTCGCTCACGGTCACCATGGACAGGGCCAGCACCTCGAGCCCGAGCTCGCGGGCGGCGATCACCTCGAGTGCGGTCGACATGCCCACGGCGTCGGCGCCGAAGGACTTGAGCATGGCGCCTTCGCACCAGGTCTCGTAGTGCGGGCCGGGAACCATGGCGTAGACCCCTTCGACGAAGTCGGGGTGGATATCGCGCGCGACGGCACGCAGCCCCGCCGAGTACGCCTCGGTGAGGTCGACGAAACGCGGGCCTACCAGGGGGGAGCGACCCGTCAGGTTGAGGTGGTCCCGCACGAGCATGCAGGTGCCCGGCCTCCAGTCGGAGCGGAACGCCCCGTTGGCGTTGGTGTAGATCGCGGTACCGCATCCCATTGCTGCTGCAGTACGGGTGGCGTGGGCGACCGGGTCGACGCCGTGGCCTTCGTAGAGATGGGTTCTCCCGGTGAAGGCGAGCACGCGTTGGCCCCCGACGTCGTACGAGCCGATCTCGCGGCCGTGCCCTTCGGCCGTCGGTGCGACGAAGCCGACCACTTCGGCGACCGGGACCTCGCGGACGGGCCGCCCCAGCGCCGGCGCCGCGCCGACCCAGCCGGAGCCGAGTACGAGCAGGACGTCGTGATCGGGGAAGCCTCGTCGCCTCAGGTCGTCAGCCGCCCGACCCGCGACGGCGTACGGATCGACCGGTTCCATGGCCGAGACCCTACTGAGTTGTCAGACGCTGTGGTCGCGATAGCCGCCACAGTGTCTGACAGGAGACAATGGGTGACATGACACCACGGACGCAGGACGAGATCGTCGAGCGGTACTCAGGCTTGGCGCGATCCGCGATGCGGGGCGAGTCCATCGTGGATTGCGAGAGCGACAGCTTCGACGAGGGCTGCTTCGGCTCGAACGCCTACGTCGACCTGGTAGGGATCCCGGCCGGCGCCGTCGGGGCCAGTCTCGGCTGCGGTAACCCGCTCGACGTGGCAAGCCTGTCTCCCGGTGAGACGGTGCTGGACCTCGGCAGCGGTGGCGGACTCGACGTGCTGCTGTCGGCTCGTCGCGTCGGTCCGGACGGCCGCGTGTACGGGCTCGACGTCAGCGCCGACATGGTGGCGCTCGCCCGCCGGCACGCCGAGGAGTCGGGCGCCGGCAACGTCGAGTTCCTGCACGGCGCGATCGAGGACGTGCCGCTGCCGGATGCCAGCGTCGACGTAGTGATCTCGAACTGCGTCATCAACCTCTCGCTGGATCGCGCGAAAGTCATCCGTGAGATCGCCCGCGTGCTGCGACCGGGTGGCCGGATCGGGATCAGCGACGTCGTGGCCGAGGACATGGCGCCTGCGGAGTCTCGCGCCGAGACGGAGGAGCGGGTGGGTTGCGTCGCCGGAGCGCTGGCGGTCGGTACATATCGCCGGCTGCTGGGGGAGACAGGCTTTGGCGGCGTACGGATCGAGACGACGATCGCGCACGGCCACGGGGTGCATTCGGCGATCATCTCCGCCGTCCTCCCGTAACGTCCTGCACCCTGGTCGTGGCAGCAGCCCCGGCGCAGGACGCAACGCGGGCCGGGCGAGCGGTTAGGGTCGAGGTATGACGTACCCGCTCATCCGCGCCGTCGGAGACCCGACCGAGATCGGCCACTCGTACGGCGAGCAGTCGGCCGACCTGATCGCCGGCAACCTCGAGGACTATCGGAGGAAGTTCGCCGCCGTAGGTCTTGACCCGGTTGAGGTGACGAGGCTGGGCGAGCAGTTCGCGGACACGACGCGCGCCTACGCGCCACGGATCGCGGCCACGCTGGACGCCGTCGCCGTAGGGTCGGGCACGGCCGTCGGCGACATCTACGCGCTCAACGCCCGCACCGAGTTGATGCTCCCCGACGGGTTGAAGGTCACCGAGTGCACCGGGGTCGCCGTACTCCCCGAGCACACGGCCACCGGCACCACGCTGCTGGCGCAGAACTGGGACTGGCACCCCTCGCAACAGCCCTACACGGTCGTCCTCGCCACACGTGACGAGCGCGGCCACGAGATCGTCACGCTGGCCGAAGCCGGGATGCTCGCCAAGACAGGTCTCAACTCCGCGGGGGTCGGCGTATGCGTCAACCTGATCCACAGCGATCGCGACGGGATACCAGGCGGGGTGCCCTATCACGTCCTGATCCGGTTCGTCCTCGACCAGCCGGAAGGTCTTGGTGCCTCGCTGCGGGTGACGGCCCTCCCGCGCAGCGCCTCGATCAACCTGATGATCGGCGCTGCCGGCGGTACTGCCATCGACCTCGAGGTCGCCCCCGGCATCGTCGGGCGCATCCTGCCGACCGACGGCCTCCTGACGCACGCCAACCACTTCGTGTCCGGCATCGCCGTCGTGGACGGGATCTACGACATCGGTGGCTCTTCGCTCTTCCGTGACCACCGGCTGCGGCAGCTGCTGGCCGCTCCGGCTACGGAGCGCAAGGTGATCGTCGACGACGTGATCGCGGGGCTCCAAGACCACCTCGGCTTCCCGTACGCCATCTGCCGTCATGTGAACGAGGCCGACCCTGATGAGCTGAAGTCCATCTCGGCGGCCTCGGTGGTGATGGACCTCGAGGAGCGGGAGCTGCTCGTCTCCTCCGGGCCGCCGTGCGAGTCGGCGTACGAACGCATCTCCCTCACCTCGGTCTTCGCGGACTGACCTTGGCCGTCGCGGTCACGCGGGATTGGCCTCGATCGAGGCGGTGAGGGCGGCCAGATGAGCCAGCCGGGCGAGCTCGGAGTCGAGGATCTCCGGCCCGCCGTGCCGACCGAACGCGATGATCCGGTCCGGCGAACCCAGCGGAGCCAGCCCGATCACCGTGTCGCTGAAGCCGTCCCAGCCATCCACGTCCGGACGTTGCGGCTTGTCGGCCGGAAACCAGCCGGCACCTTCGGCCGGAAGCTGTGGTGCTCCCGGCGAGGCGTGCACCAGCTGCACCTCGCCGTCGTACCCCGCCGCGACCAGAGCCCAGTCGCTGCGAAACGTGCGGGGGGCAAGATCCACGAGACGCTCGGCCGCACGAGCGGGGTGTTGAGTGATCACCTCGACCGCCTCGAGGTCGAGGTGCAGGTTGCCCGCCGCGGCATAGCGCGAGACCCACAGCACCCGCACCCCGTCCAGACGATGAACGGCCGATACCACCATGTCAGGCATCACGCCCGGCTCGAACTCCACGAAGACGTCGTCGACGGCGGTGCCGTCGGGCCGCTGCTCCACGATCTCGATCGCGGTGATGTTCGCACCCGCCATGCCGATGGCCGAGGCGACCGTGCCGAGCGACCCGGGGACGTCGGGCAGCGCGATGCGCAACAGGTGGCTCATGTCCCCATGCTGGCAAGGCAATGTGTCGGCCAGGTTTCGGTCCGCATCGTGAGCCGTCCGCTCAGACGCGCGCGAGCCGTGCGTCGTACTCGGTACGGGTCGGCGGATCGGCTCCGGTGCGCTCGCAGGTCATCGCGGAGACGAGGACCGCCCGATCCAGGACAGCGCCCAGCGCTTCGTCGGAGAGCGCAGACAGCTCGCGTGACGTCCTGGCGCCGGTGTCGACGAGCCCTGACAACAGCCCGGACTCGAAGGAGTCCCCGGCACCGATCGTGTCCACGACCTCGACCGGCATACTGTCCCGCTCGATGATCGCTCCGGTACGCCGCACGGCCACGCAACCGCCCGGACCCCGAGTCACGACGACCACCGCCGGTCCGTGCGCAGCCCATTGCCTGGCCACCTCCGTGAGATCCGCGTCCGGATAGAGCCACGCGAGGTCCTCGTCACTGGCCTTGACGACATGCGCCGCGGCCACGAAGCGCTCAACCCGGCGTACCGCCTCCTCGCGCAGCCCCGCCAACGCCGGCCGGACATTCGGGTCGAAGCTCAGCAGCGTGCGCCCCTCCCCGTGCAGCCGCTCCACCCGGTCCAGCACTACGTCTGCGCCCGGAGGAATAGCCGTGGCCAGGGAGCCGGTGTGGAAGACCTGCGTCTGCTCGGGCAGCGACGCGAGCTCGGCCGGGCGCCATCGCCAGTCGGCGGTTCCCTGGACGTAGAAGTCGTAGGTGGCTCTGCCATGCTCGTCCAGGGACGCGAACGCCAGTGTGGTCTGGTCGTCGGTCTCGATGCAGGCCGAGAGGTCCAGCGCGTTGCGTTCGGCGTGGTCCCGCACGATGCCTCCGAGGCCACCCCGCGACAACCGCGCGAGCAGAGCGGTCGGATGGCCAAGCCTCTGCAGACCGACCGCGATGTTGAACGGCCCCCCGCCGGGCCTGGCCACGTATGTCGTCCCGGGTGCCGGCTGCACCATGTCGAGCAAGGCCTCACCCAGCACTGCGAACACTGCGACCTCCCGGATGTCCGTGCGAGACCCTCACGATCCCACGTCGACAGGGAGGGCGCGGACCCGCGGCCGAGGCACTACCGTGAGCCGGGTGCGAGACATCACCTACCCGCCGATCATCGTCACGGCGAAGACGGCGTTCAGGTTGTGGGGGCTGTCCTTCCAGATCACCGGCGGCGAGCACGTTCCGCGTTCGGGTGGGGCTGTCCTGGCGCTCAACCACATCAGCTACGTCGACTTCATCTTCGGCGGCTTCGCTACCCAGCCGGCCAAGCGCTTGGTGCGGTTCATGGCCAAGCGCGAGCTCTTCGACCACCGGCTGACTGGGCCGCTGATGCGCTCGCTGCACCACATCGAGGTCGATCGTGCCGAGGGTACGAAGTCGTTCGAGACCGGGATCGACTACCTGAAGTCGGGTGAGATCGTCGGCATCTTTCCCGAGGCGACGATCAGTCGGAGCTTCGAGCTCAAGGAGTTCAAGTCCGGCGCCGTACGGCTCGCCGCCACCGCGGACGTGCCGCTGATTCCGCTCGTGCTGTGGGGGACGCAGCGGATGTTCACCAAGGACCACCCTCGCGACTTCTCGCGCGGCAAGACGATCGCGCTGACCCTGGGGGAACCCATGCATGTCACCGGCTCGAACGCCGTCTCCGCGACCCGTGACCTGCGCGAGCAGATGAAGGTGCTGCTCGACCAGACGATCAAGCAGTACCCGCAGACCGAGGAGGGTGCCTGGTGGATGCCCCGCTCGTACGGCGGGACCGCGCCAACGCTCGAGGAGGCCGAGGTGCTCGACGCGGACGAGAAACGGCGTCGTGCCGAGAAGCGGCGGGCCCAACGCGAAGCCAAAAAGCCCAAGTAACCCCCCTGTTGAGTGCGCAGTTAGCTGAGGTTGAGTGCGCAGTGAGCTGAGGTCGAGTGCGCAGTTGATGATCCCCAAGTGCGCACTCAACCTGCACGACCTGCTCACTCAACCCTGACCACCTGCTCACTCAACCCTGACCACCTGCTCACTCAACCCTGACCACCTGCGCACTCAACGAGGGGGGTGGCGGGGGGAACGTTCGCGGCGTACCCGTCGAGGCGAACGCGGACGCCACGGACCCACCAGACGGGGCCCGGCGAGCCGGTTCTCGAGGCGGCGCGCCTCGTGCTTGAGCGGCTGGGCCAGGTACTCGCCCAGGATGACCCCGGAGGCGAGCGCGATCGCAATGGCGAGGGCGGTCGCGAGGCTGACCAGGCCGCCGGTCTGCCCACCGGCCATCAGGTAGAGACCCTTGTAGATGGACAGGCCGGGCAGCAGCGGGGTGATGGCCGAGACCACCACCACGAGAGATGGCACCCGGAAGCGCCCGGCGACGGAGTACGCCACGACCCCGATGACGACAGCGGCCACCGCGGAGGCCCAGGCGAAACCGAAGCCCTGAAGCAGCATGAACCGGTATACGAGTTGGCCGAGCACCCCGACCACTGCGATCGGCGCCAGCGCACGCCCCGGCGCGTACGACGCGAACGCGAACGCGGCCGCAGTCACCGCCGAACCGATCAACGCCGCAGGCAGGTCGTTCCACGCTGTCGTGAACGGCTTGAGCACGATGTCGACGCCCGCCTTGTCCGCCACAGCGAGGCCGCCACTGACGCCGGCCGTGATCCCTCCGGTCAGCAGCAACGCCTCCAGCCCGCGAGCACCCGACGTCACGAAGAAGGACGTCAACGCGTCCTGAACCGCACCGACGAAGGCGATCCCGGCGAGCAGCATGATGATGCCGACCGTCACGATCTTCGAAGGATCCACCGGGACATCGACCGCGACCAGCCCGACGGCGACGAGCGTTGCCAACAGACCGCCTGAGACCTGCTGGTAGAACGCGGGCAACCGGCGTCGGGTCATCTCGCGCTGCATCTTCTCGATGACCACGGCCACCACGAACGCAGTCACCGACACGATCCAGTCGCCGCCGACGAAGAGGCTGGCGCCGATCGCCATCAGTCCCCAGCCGAACGTCACTGCCCAGCGCGGATAACGGTGCGGCGACGAGGTGATCGAGACGAGCTGCGTGCGCGCCTCGTCGCGATCGATCGCACCGCCCACAAGCGCTCGAACCAGGTGATCGACCTCGGTCAGGTTGCCGTAGTCGGTGGTCCGGTGGCGGACCGCTCGCATCTGGGTCTGGCTCGGTACGTCCGGCCCAGCCTGGTAGCCGAGCGCAAGCGCGGTGAAGGTCACGTCGACCTCGCAGTGGCGTAGGCCGCACGCCGTGGTCACCGACAGCATGGTCGCCGTCACGTCGGCGGCGCCAGCACCGGAGGACAGCAACAGCTCACCCACGCGCAGTGCGAGGTCGAGCGTGAGGTTGATGTCCTTGCTGGCAGTGCGGTCACTCACACGCACCATTGTGTCGATGCGCGGCCCGAGCCGGTCCAACGGCTCGGTGCCCGAGGTCACCAGATCCGGACGCGATCCTCCGGCGCGAGCCACAGCCCGTCTCCTGATGCGGTCGCGAAGGCGTCGTGGAACTCGTCGAGGTTGCGCACGATGTTCGCGCGAAACTCCGGCGGCGAGTGCACGTCGACCGAGAGCAGCTGCACCTCGTACTCCGATCGACGCTTGGACCGCCAGATCGTCGCCCAGTTGGCGAACAGCCGTTGCCGCGCCGATTGGCCGTTCACGACCGGCCCTTGATGGCCACCTTGGCTGATCTCGTAAGCCTGCAGGGCCACGGTCAGGCCTCCGAGGTCGCCGATGTTCTCGCCGACGGTCATCGCGCCGTTCACTGTGCGTCCGGGCAGCCCCCTCGGCTCGAGGACGTCATATTGCTCGATCAGTTTCTCGGCCCGCTCAGTGAAGCGCCGCCGGTCCTCAGCCGTCCACCAGTCGGAGAGGTTGCCCGCACTGTCGTACTGCGAACCCTGGTCATCGAAGCCATGGCCGATCTCGTGCCCGATCACCGCTCCGATCCCGCCGTAGTTGTACGCGGGATCGGCATCCTTGTGGAAGAACGGCGCCCGCAGAATCGCCGCAGGGAAGCAGATCTCGTTGGTGCCCGGGTTGTAGTACGCGTTGACGGTCTGGGGTGTGAGCAGCCACTCGTCGCGGTCGACAGGCCCGCCGACCTTGGTGAGCTGGCGGTCCGTCTCGAACGCGGCCGCCCGGCGTACATTGCCGACCAGGTCGGTCCGGTCGATCACGAGCGTCGAGTAGTCCCGCCAACGGTCGGGGTAGCCGATCTTGGGCCGGAACGTCCCCAGCTTCTCCAGCGCTCGATCACGCGTCTGCGGGCCCATCCAGTCGAGCTTCTCGATGTCGCGTCGATAGGCCTCGACCAGGTTGGCGACCAGCTCGTCCATCGCGGCCTTGGACTCCGGCGGGAAGTGTCGGGCGACGTACAGCTCGCCCAGCGCCTCACCTAACGTGTTCTCGGCGAGAGTGACGCCGCGCTTCCAGCGCTCGCGCATCTCCTCCGACCCGGCCAGCGTGCGCTGGTAGAAGTCGAAGTTCTCCTGCACGAACGCCGTGGAGAGATAGGGAGCCAACGCATGCACGAGCTGCCACGTCAGCCACGCCTGCCAGTCCTCGAGCGGTACGCCGGCCAGCGCCTCGTCGAGCGTCCGCAGGAACGGTGGCTGCCGCACGACCACCTCCGCGAACGCCGCCTCCGGCGCCTGCATCCCGGCGATCCACGCGTCCCAGTCGACGCGCGGCGCGGTCTCGGCGAGATCCGCCCGGGTCATCAGGTTGTACGCCTTGACGACGTCGCGGCTCTGAACCTTGTCCCAGTGACCGTCCGCCAGCCGGGTCTCCAGCGTCATGACCCGGGTGGCCTCGTCCTTGGCCTGGCTCTGCGTACGGCCGACGAGCTCGAGCATCGCCGCCACGTGGTCGACGTACGCGGCGCGGATCTCGGCGAACGAGTCCTCGCGGTAGTAGGACTCGTCGGGAAGTCCGAGTCCCCCCTGGACGATCTTGACGACATAGCGGTCGGAGTCCTTGTCGTCGGTGTCGACGTACGCGTTGACGAAGCCCGCGACCCCCGATCGCTCGAGCTGTCCGACCAGCCGGACGAACGCGCTCGTGTCGGCGACGGCGTCGATCGCCGCGAGGTCGTCGGCAAGCGGAGTGGCACCGAGGTCTTCGACCCGTTGCTCGTCCATGAAGCCGGCGAAGACGTCACCGAGCCTCTGTGCGTTCGAGCCCGGCTCGACCTGCCCGGAGCCGGCGGCATCCGCGGCGTCACGCAGGATCTTCGCCGCTTGATGCTCCGCATCCAGGACCAGGTCGACGAAGACTCCTGCGGTGGGAAGGTCGGACGGGATCGTGGCGGTGGCCAGCCACTCGCCGTTGACATGGCCGAACAGGTCGTCCTGCGGACGGACATCGACGTCGATTCCCGCGACTCCGGGGACGTACACGGGAGTCGGCTCAGACCCGGGCTCACTCATCGGACCACCTCACTCGAGTTCCGGACAGCCGTTCCTGACCGGCGTTCCAGCGCGACCCTACCTGTGCCCGCCACAACCCCCGGAAGTGCGGGAAGGTGCAGGCCGACACGCCGGGCGCCGCCTGTACCTTCCCGCAGTTCGCGGCGGGGGGCGTGACACGCTGACGGCCTCAGTTCGCGACAGGACCCGCGTGACCGTGCCGAGTAGGGGGCCACCGATGACCGGCAAACAGGCCACCGCCTTGATCTTCTTGGCGACGGTGGCCCAGCTCGCGGTCGCAACGTTCATCCCCGGCCTGGACCAGTTCGAGGGCAAGGCCTTCGGGGCGCGGCTCGTCGCATACCCCCTGATGATGCTGGCCACTCCGGCGGTCTGGTGGTGGCTACGCCGTCGACGTGGAGCGACGTACTCCCCGCCCTGGACGGGCTTCGCGCTGATCATGGCGCCGTTCCTGGTTGACGTCACGGGGAACACCCTCGACCTCTACGACAGCATCGGCTGGTGGGACGACGCCAACCACCTCGTCAACTGGGTGCTCCTGTGCGCCGGCTTCGGGCTGCTGATCGTCCGCGGCGGGGTGACACCTCGGTGGGCAATGGTGCTGGCGATCACCGGTCTCGGCGCCGTGCTCGCGATCGGTTGGGAGCTCGGGGAGTGGTATGCGTTCATCCGCCACGGCACGGAGCTGGACACGGCCTACGAGGACACGCTCGGTGACGAGGCGCTGGGCTCGCTCGGCGGATTCGTCGCTGCCCTGCTGGTGGCGTGGCACCAGAGCAGGACGTCGTTCGAGACCCCCGCGCGTCACCTGGAGGACGTGGAGCATGCTGATGGCACGTGACCGATCTCGGCCCGGACGAGTGATCGACTGCTGACGCTGAGTAGTCATTGGAGTGCCTCGCGCGATCCTGAGCGTTCTGGGGGCAGGTCGGTTCGCCGCGGACGACAATTGCCGGGTGGACCACGAACTTCGCCTTGACGGCAGTGCGGACACGGTCCCGCAGGCCCGTCGGTTCGTCTGGTCGAGGTTGCGGAACTCTTTGCCGGACGACCTGGTCGCCGACGCGGAGCTTGCCGTCAGCGAGCTCGTCACCAACGCGATCCTGCACGCCGGGACCCAGATCGTGGTGCGGCTGCGGGTGATCTCCCCGGCGGTCCGGGTCGAGGTCGAGGACCACAGCCCCGTCAGCCCGGTCCGGCCGCTCGCCAGCGCGCAATCGATGACCGGGCGTGGACTCGCGCTCGTGGAGGGTCTGTCCGCCGACCTCGGCGTCGACAAGACCGACCACGGCAAGGTGGTCTGGTGCGTGCTTCCGCGGGTCGAGGCGGCTCCGCATCATGCGCAACCGGTTGACGAGCAGGTGACGGACGTACTCGTCGACGCGATCCTCGACGACTGGGATCGCGAGTCGACGCACGGCTCTGACCAGGTCTTCACCATCAGCCTCGGCGACGTACCGACCGATCTCCTGATCGCGGCCAAGGAGCACATGGACAACCTGGGCCGGGAGTTCGCGCTGGCCCTGTCCGGTGCGTCGACCGGCGAGACGGCTGAGATGCCTGCCGACATGGCCACCATGGTCGAGACCGTCCTGCACCGCTTCTCCGGACCACGGCACGCGATCAAGGTGCAGGCGCTGGCAGCCGCGAGCCGCAACGAGCAGCGCACCACTCTCACCTTGTCGTTGCCGCTGACGGCGGTCGAGGCCGCGGAGGCGTACCTGCGGGCGCTCGACCAAGCGGACGCGTATGCCCGCAGTGCGAAGATCCTGACGCTCGAGACGCCGCCGCAGCATCGCGCCTTCCGGCGCTGGTACGTCGAGACGATCATCGAACAGCTGCGGTTCGCCGCCACCGGCGGCATCCCGAAGATCCAGGAGACGTTCGAGCAGCGGTTGCTCCGTGAGCTCGACACGGTGTCCGCTGCCCAGTCGCAGGCAGAGGGCTTGGCATCCCGGTTGGCTCACCTCCAGGGGCTCACCTCGGAGCTGACCGGCGTGTCGACCAACGTCGACATCGCCGAGATCGTCGTCGGGCACGCCGCAGACGCATTCGGGGCACGGTACGCCGCACTGTACGTACGCGAAGGAGCCGAGCTCCGTGCCATCCGCTCCCGGCGCAGCTCACCCGAGAGCGACAGCAGGTGGTCCCAGGTGCCCCTTCGAGCCGAGCTGCCCGTCTGTGAAGCGGTCCGCGAGAACAAGACGATCATCGTGCGCGGGGCGCCGGAGATCGCCCGTCGCTACCCGAGCCTGACGGTCGCACCCATCGAGGATGTCTCCGTCGCGTGCATGCCGCTCAGCGTCGGTGCCCGCTGCATCGGGGTGATCGCGTTGACGTTCCCGTTGTACCGCGACCTCGGCGACGTCGACGAGCTCGCCTTCCTGTCCAGCCTCGCCGACGCCTGCGCGCAGGCATTGGACCGGTCCCGGGCCCTGGGAGAGCTCCGAGAGACCGCCGACAAGCTGGCCTTCCTCTCTGATGCTTCGGCCGCGTTGACGGCGAGCCTGGATGCTCGCACCACGCTGAGCAAGCTCGCGGAGCTGGTCGTGCCGAGGTTGGCGGACTGGTGCAGCGTGCTGACCGTCGAGAACGGCGAGCTCAGCAACGTCGCGCTGGCCCACAGCGATGCCGACAAGGTCTCCTTGGTTCGGGAGTGGCAGCGCGCGTACCCCCCGCACCTGGACGACGAGGACAGCGCGGTGTCCAAGGTGATCCGGACCGGCAGACCGCTGTTCCTTCCGGAGATCACAGACGACATGCTGGTGGCCGTCGCAAGCAGCGATCAACAGCTGGACCTGACCCGGCGGCTCGGCCTGAAGAGCGCGATCGTCGTACCTCTGACCGGGACCGAGGGCACGTTCGGCGCAATAGCACTGTTGTATGCCGAGTCCGGTCGTCGCTACAGCGAGGACGACCTGCGACTGGCTCACGAGCTGGCGGGACGTGCCGCACTCGCCGCCGAACGCGCCCACCAGTTCGACCTCCAGACCGGACAGCTGGCCCGGATCACCCGGATCGCCGAAGTCGCCCAGCACGCCATCCTGGCTCCGGTGCCTGCGCGGATGGGGCCGGTCCGGCTGGCCGGTTCGTATGTGAGCGCCGCCCGAGAGGCATTGGTCGGCGGCGATCTGTACGAGGTGGTGGCCAGCCGCGGTGGCCTCCGGCTGCTGATCGGTGACGTTCGAGGCAAAGGGCTCGATGCGGTTCGCCTCGCCACGGTGGTGCTCGGCTTCTTCCGCACCGCCGCGGTGGAGTCCCGCAACTTGGCCCGGCTCGCCCGCCAGCTCGAGGCTCGGCTGGTGCCCTACCTGGGCGAGGAAGACTTCGTCACGGCTCTGATGCTGGAGATCGCCGCAGACGGTCGCTGTTCGCTCGTCACCTGCGGCCACCCTCCGCCTCTGCTCGCGCGGGACAAGGTGCTGAGCGAGATCGCGTGCGATCCCAGCCCGCCGCTGGGACTTGGCGCACGACCGGAGCCGAGCGACCTCACGCTCGAGCCCGGCGATCGTTTGTTGCTGTACACCGACGGGCTGATCGAGGCGCGAGATCCCCAGGGGGGATACGCCGACCTGCTCGAGATCGCCGAACCGCTGCACGTCGGCAGTCTCGGGTCCGGGCTCCAGGGGATCCTGGCGCGGCTGCGCGACATCACGGGCGGAGACCTCAACGACGACCTGGCTCTGCTCGCGGCGGAGTACGCACCGAGGCCAGCGCAGCCCGCGCGCTGAACGGGGTCAGTTCTGCTGGGCCTGCTGCTCGGCGAGCTTGGCGCGGACGTCATCCATGTCGACCTCACGCACCGCCGTGATGACCTGCTCCAGGGACGGGGCAGGAAGAGCTCCGGGCTGGGCGAAGAGCAGGATGCCGTCGCGGAACGCCATCAACGTGGGGATCGAGCTGATGCCCAAGCCGCCGGCGAGCTCTTGCTCGGCCTCGGTGTCGACCTTGGTGAACGTGATGTCGTCGTGGGACTCAGACGCCGACTCGAAGATCGGACCGAACTGACGGCACGGTCCGCACCATTCGGCCCAGAAGTCGACGAGCACGATGCCGTCTCCCTCGACGGTGGGCTTGAACGTGTCCAGGGTCAATGCGGTGGTGCTCATCGAGCAAGGCTCCTTGTCTGTGAATCCGGCCCCCATCAGATGGAGACCGCGTACACACCGTGCAACTGTCCGCGGCGGGCGCTTGTTCCCGAGGCTCAGATAACGGCGGCTCCCGCGTGGGCCTCAGCCGGCGTACTGTCCGACCCACTCGACGAACGGGCGCGCCTGACGCCAGTCCTTACGGACCCGGGTGAGCAGGTCCGGGGTGTGGATCGCCGGCTCGAACCCATAGGACTTGCCGAGCGTCATGGACTTGTGGCGGAGCAGCTCGATCCGCGGGTGGTCGGGGTCATAGCCGCGCGGCGACGTCTTGAGCATGTCACCACCGAGCTCCCAACCTCTGCGCTTCAAACCGGCGAGGATCTTCACGAGCTCGGTACCGGTGCGGTCGTCGTCGATCGCGGCACGGATCCTGCCGAGTCGGTCCGATGACGCCTCGTAGAACCCGACGCCGACCCGGACCCCGGGCGCGGAGACCTGCACGTACCAGCCGGTGGACGGGCCGGACGGCACGAAGGCACCCTGATGGGTCTTGTAGGGCGTCTTGTCCTTGGCGAAGCGCACGTCCCGGTACGGACGAAAGACCTTCGCCTCGCCGAACTCCGGGCCGAGGGCTGCGGTGAGCGCGGCCATCGGAGCCTTCACAGCTCGTTCGTAGACGTCCTTGTGCGCGGTCCAGAAGGCCTTGGTGTTGTCCATCTCCAGGTCGTCGTAGAAGTCCAAAGCCTCGGCCGGGAACCCGGTGAACTCGCTGGCTGTCGAAGTCGTCGTATCGCGGGCCACGTCCCGAGTCTGCACGAACGAACCTATCGCCGTCTTTCCAGACTTCTGCGGTGAAGAACGATCGACCCATTGCCACCGGCCCGGATGCGGCGAAAGATTGACTGGGGGGTTCCCGCTCCCTCGGAGCTAGGAGGCATCATGACTGTAGAGACCTCACCGACCTACCCGGCACGCCTCAACGTCGACTATCCCGACCAGCACGATCGAGTGACGACCCTCTTCAGGATCGTCATGGTCATTCCGATCGCGATCGTCTTGGGCGCCCTCACGTCCGGTGCGACCCAGACCGCCTACGACCGGAGCGGAGAGGTGGTGAGCACGACCAGCGGGAGCATCGCCAGCGGGCTGTTCGTCGCGACGCTGCTGATGATCCTGTTCAGGAAGCGCTACCCGCGCTGGTGGTTCGACTTTGCACTCGAGCTCACCCGCTTCAGCACGCGGATCGGCGCCTACGTCGCACTGCTCACCGACGAGTACCCCTCGACCGTCGAGCGCCAGAGCGTGCACCTCGACATCGACTACCCCGATGTCGAACGCGACTTGAACCGTGGGCTTCCACTGGTCAAGTGGCTGCTCGCCATCCCGCACTTCCTGGTGCTCATCGTGCTGTCGGTCGGCGCGTTGGTCGCGATCGTGATCGCCTGGTTCGCGATCTTGTTCACCGGGCGCTATCCCCGTCAACTGTTTGACTTCGTCGTGGGCGTGGGGCGCTGGTGGCTCCGCGTGGAGGCCTACGCGTTCCTGCTCGTCACCGACCGCTACCCACCGTTCTCGCTCGCCTGAGCGCACCGAGGTCAGCCAAGCCGTCAGCCAAGCCGTTCTAGATGAAGAGCAGCTGGGCGCCCGCCGTCTTCTCGATGAAATCGGCGGCGCTGATCACCGCCTCGACCTCGTCGTAAAGATCGTCGAGTGCGAGATGCTGCATCTCTGCCGACATCTGGCATGCCCACAGGTGACCGCCGGAGTCCAGCACTTGCTGGATCATGGTCGGGATGTCAGGCACACCGACATCGGCAATGGCTCGCCGCATCTGATGCGTGGCCAGCGCCGCGGACAACTCGTCCTCGGGCTTTTCCAGCAGGGAGGTCTTTCCTACCCCGGCTTCACCGGCCAGCAGTACCAGCCGGCCGTCACCGCACCGCGCATCCTCGGCGTACTGGATCAATGACGACAGTTGCGAGTCACGTTCAAGCAGTCGCATGACGCGATTGTCCGCCCGTCCGCCAAGCCGGTCGAGACGGTGTCCCTGCTGGATGGCGTCCTGCCGACCTTCGGGCGGGGGCGTTGGCGCGCTCGGAGGGATTCGAACCCCCAACCTTCTGATCCGTAGTCAGATGCTCTATCCGTTGAGCTACGAGCGCAGGTGGTGATGCAGTGCTGCCGGGCCGGGCGAGAACTACAGCCAGACCAAGGCGCGAGGAGTGAGTTTAGCGTGCGCCTTCGACGGAGCTGCAATCGTCCTGTTCGCTGCCGAGGCGGACCCAGCGGCTACAGCCTGAACAACGCCGAACCCCCGGCAACCAGCGCTGATCGGCGCCTGATCAGTCGTCCGCCCAGGTCAGCAAGGCAAACCCCTAGTGGGCAAGGCAGATCTGCCTAGTGATCAAGCCGCCCGAATAGAAAACTAGGCAAACCACCAGAGGGCCACGGGACGCGTGCGGGGTTGTGAGCGGGTTCACAAGCGGTCCGAATGGCGGACACAGAGTCACCCGGCGTACGGTGTCAGATACCGCCCCAGCCAGAAGCTGAAGGCGCCCATATCCACATCATTCCGCCGCGGGAGACCGGCGGCCGGTGGCTCGTACCCACCGCGATGCGCGAGAGGGAACATGTCAGGCATGACCGCGGACACCACCGAAACGTCCAGCTCGACCGACGAACCCAGCACGGCAAGCAGCAGCGCCGACAACTCCAGCAGCAGGACAGCCACGACCCACGCCGGACTCCAGGCGTGGGTCGATCAGATTGCGGAGCTGACCGAGCCCGATCGCGTGCACTGGTGCACCGGCTCGGAAGAGGAGTGGCAGACGCTCACCGAGGAGCTCGTCGCGCAGGGCACGCTCGTCCAGCTCGACCCGACCAAGAAGCCGAACTCGTTCTGGGCGGCCTCCGACCCGACCGACGTGGCCCGCGTCGAGGACCGCACGTTCATCTGCTCGCTCGAGGAGAGCGGCGCCGGCCCCACCAACAACTGGATGGCGCCCGCGGAGATGAAGGCGACGATGACCGAGCTGTACCGCGGCTCGATGCGCGGTCGCACGATGTACGTCATCCCGTTCGTGATGGGCCACCTCGACGCCGAGCACCCGATGTTCGGTGTGGAGATCACCGACTCGGCGTACGTCGTCACGTCGATGCGGATCATGTCCCGGATGGGCACCAAGGTGCTCCGTAAGATCGAGGAGCTCGGCGAGGACGCCGACTACGTGCCGTGTGTGCACTCCGTTGGTATGCCGCTCGAGCCCGGCCAGGCCGACGTGGCGTGGCCGTGCAGCGACACGAAGTACATCAGCCACTTCCCCGAAGAGCGGATGATCTGGAGCTACGGCTCCGGCTACGGCGGTAACTCCCTGCTCGGCAAGAAGTGCTACGCCTTGCGAATCGCGTCCGCCAAGGCCCGGGACGAGGGCTGGCTCGCCGAGCACATGCTGATCTTGAAGCTCACCTCGCCCCACGGGAGCGTGAAGTACGTCGCTGCGGCCTTCCCGAGCGCCTGCGGCAAGACCAACCTGGCGATGTTGGCCCCGACGATCCCCGGCTGGAAGGTCGAGACACTCGGCGACGACATTGCCTGGATGCGGTTCGGCGCGGACGGCCGGCTGTATGCCGTCAACCCGGAGTTCGGCTTCTTCGGCGTCGCGCCCGGCACCAACGAGCTCACCAACCCCAACGCCATCCGCACCATCGAGCGCGGCAACTCGATGTTCACCAACGTCGCACTCACCGACGCCGGGGACGTGTGGTGGGAGGGCATGGAGAATGAGCCCGCCGCTGCGACGTCCTGGAAGAAGCAGCCCTGGACGCCGGACTCCGACGAGCTGTCCAGCCACCCGAACAGCCGTTACTGCACGCCGATCAAGCAGTGCCCGATCCTGGCGCCGGAGTACGACGACCCGAAGGGCGTCCCGATCGATGCCATTCTGTTCGGCGGTCGGCGCAAGACCACCATCCCGCTCGTGACCGAGGCCCGCGACTGGGTGCACGGCACGTTCATGGGCGCCACCCTGTCGTCGGAGACCACAGCGGCTGCGACCGGCCAGGTCGGCGTCGTACGCCGTGACCCGATGGCGATGCTGCCCTTCATCGGCTACAACGCAGCGGACTACTTCAACCACTGGATCACGGTCGGCAAGGAGCACGACGCCGCGAAGCTGCCTCGGATCTTCTACGTCAACTGGTTCCGTCGTGATCAAGACGGTGGCTTCCTTTGGCCGGGGTTCGGTGAGAACAGCCGCGTGCTGAAGTGGGTCGTGGAGCGGATCGAGGGCTCCGCAGAGGCGACTGAGACGCCGATCGGTCACGTCCCCACGCCGGACTCGTTGGACGTCGACGGCCTGGACATGACCCGTGCGGACCTCGAGGCCGCGCTGGCCGTGGACGTGGCCGAGTGGCGCGAAGAGATCCCGCAGATCACCGAGTGGTTCGACAAGTTCGGCGGCAAGCTGCCGACAGTGCTCTGGACCGAGCTCGACGGGCTGAAGGCGCGCCTCGGGTAGGTCAAACCCCGAGCCACGTGGTGGGGCGACCCACGTGGCCGAGGTCTGCCAGGTCCCGGTCAGTGGTGCAGCTGACCGCGGATCGCGCCGGCTTGGTAGGCCTGTGTGTGGATGTTGAAGTAGAAGTTGCCGGGATGCCGCTTCAGCCGCCGGATGAGCTTGCCGGAGATGTGGCCCTTGCAGTGCCGGCCGCCGGTGACGGCCGTGCTCAGGTCGATCACGACTGGGCCGCTGACGCGTGGGCCACCCCGGTGGATGTGCGCCGCGAGCGGCGTACCGATCCGAGACCACCTGGCGTTGGCGCAGACCTTGTGCGCGGCCCGGTTCACCCGAATCACGACGTGGCCCTTGCCGTTCGGGTCGCCGGGGCCGGGAACCTCGCGGGCGCCGTTGAGATTGGTGACCAGCCGGTTAGGCGCCTTGGCAGCGCTGTCGGCCTGGTACACCGACGCCGTGGCGCCGGGTGGCTCCATCACGGCGAAGGTGAGCGTGCCGACGGCGGCTGCGGCTACCACGGTTCGCAGGGCTCGGACAGGTCGCGATGGATGAGTCATGGTCAGTTCCTTTCCTCGGTCATTTCGAGGCTCGTCCTCCCTGGCGGCACGGTCAACCTGTACATCAGGGCAGGTCGGTCCGGTCCGATTGCTGGGAGACCCTTTCTTGGGGACCTGCCTCCGTCCGAGCGCAGAGTTCGTACGCTTGAGCGATGACCGGTAGGCGTGACGCGAGGTGGGCAGGACGACTTGCGTCGTACCTGGGTGCCCGTCGGCCGCGCAGCTGGTGGCGTGCTCTCGCCGTCGGCTTCGGATACCTGGCGGCGTGGGCGCTGGTCGCGGTCCCGTACGCCGTGCACGCGTTCTACTCCGACTCGCGTGCCACCGTGCTGGCCGGACACGATGTCGTGGTGTCGCCGACCTCGGACGGTTGGGCCACCTTCGACCTCGGGGCGTTCCTGCCGGACGTCCGCTATCCCACTGATCAGCGTCTCGGCGTCACCATCGACGTGGGCGCGACCAACCTGAACGACTACAACGCGCTGATCGACCGCTACGCGGTGCTCGCCAGCCAGCCCGCGGGAGAGGTCAGCAAGGTCAGTGTCATCGTTCGGGAGATGTCCCGCGACGCGATGCTCGAGGGTGCCCTCGTCGGGCTTGTCGGCCCGGCTCTGTGGATGCTCATCGGGCGCAGCCGGCGCACCGAGCTGTTCCATCGCCTCACCTCGCGGCGTGCCGTGGTGGGCGGGGTGCTCGTTGCCATGGTCACTGGGGTCGTCGTGACACAGCAGCTCAGCGACCGCCCGGCGAGCTCGGTCGCCGAAGGCAGCGCCTGGCAGCCGATCGGTGAGCTGATCCCGGAAGCGACCGTCAGCGGAGAGGCCGCCCGGCTCGAGGTTCGAAGTGGCCTGATCACCAGTGGCACCAAGACGTTGATCGCGAGTGCCTTCGACACCTACGACAAGAGCGTCACGTTCTACGACGACCTGGCCGGCCGCGTTCCTGAGATCGCAGCGGCACTGCGCCGGCCGGAGGACGGCGAGACGGTGGCGTTGCTCGTCGCGGATCGTCACGACAACGTCGGCATGGACGCGGTGAGCCGCGCGATCGGCGACGCCGGCGGTGCCAGCCTGCTCCTCGACGCCGGTGACGACACGTCGACGGGTGAACCGTGGGAGGCCTTCAGCCTGGACTCCGTCAGCAAGGCCTTCGACGACTACGCGCGGTATGGCGTTGCCGGGAACCACGACAACGGTTCGTTCGCCGTCGACTACTTGGCCGACCATGGATTCACGATGTTGACCGGCGGTGTCGTCGAAGGACCGGGCGGGATCCGCCTGCTCGGTGCACCGGATCCGCGCAGCAGCGGCCTCGGTAGCGGGATCCGGCCGACGAACATCTCCTTCGACGGCCAGGCGGCTGCCCTGGCCGACACGGCGTGTGCGGCCGACGAAGCCGGCAAGCGGGTGAGCACGCTGCTCGTGCACGACCGCAACCTCGGAGCTCCCGCCCTGGCTCGCGGCTGCGTGGACCTGGTGTTGTCCGGTCACTTGCACATCCAGGCCGGTCCGACCCAGGTGACCGGTGACAGCGGTCGGACCGGGACGACGTACACGAACGGCACGACCGGTGGTGCGGCGTACGCCTTCGCTCTAGGCAGCAAGATCCGTCGTGATGCGCAGGTCACCTTGGTGACGTATCGGGGCGACCGACCGGTCGGACTGCAGCCGGTGAACATTCGCACTACCGGTGACATCGCTGTGGCGGACTACGTGGCCCTCAGGTCCGACCGCGTGCGGGTCACCGGCAACTGAGCAGGCCGGGCCGGTCGCAACGACGCTCCACTCGCCAGGAGCGGAGCGTCGTACGACGTGACGTGGCGGAGGTGGCGGGATTTGAACCCGCGAGAGGGGATCACCCTCAACCCGCTTAGCAGGCGGGCGCACTAGGCCACTATGCGACACCTCCCGGCCTGAACCGGCGCCGCCACAGAGTACCGGCCCGGCGGTGGCCGACTCCAATCGGCACCGTGGCCGCGATCCGGTGGTGGCGGATCGCGCTGGTCTGGCCGGCTGGGCGGCACTCTCGGTGAGTCAGGCCGGCGGAGTACGGTGCGCGGCCTCGAGCAGGGCTCGCACGCGATCCTGCGCGTCAGGAGCTTGCGCTCCGAGCAGCACCAGCGGGACGACGGACGGAGCCCGGCCGCGCCCTTCGAGGACGAGCACCGGACCCGCCACGGACTCGCCGGTGGAGACAGACGTCACGTCACTCCAATGGGCCGACGCAGCGCCCCGAGCGCGCACGTTGAACACCCGATACCCCTCCTCCGACAGCTCGAGGACGGCCGGCGGAACTGCAAACCTCGCGGCCGCCAGGGCCAGGATCAGCAGGCTGGCGACGCCGAGACCCAGGTACAGTCCGCGACCCGCGGCATCGGTCGCCGCCGCCAGCACGCTCGCGAACAGCCACAGCAACCCGAGTCCGAGGACCAGCCGTCCGAGCGGCCGGATCAGTCGGTGCCGCGGCCAGCGGTACACGACGGGGTCGCTGCTCTGGGTCATCGGGTTCGCTCTCTGACGTGGCGGAGGAGGCGGGATTTGAACCCGCGGCTGACATCACTGCCAGCGACCGCTTTCAAGGCGGTTCCGATAGGCCGCTCCGGCACCCCTCCTCGACGCCGGGTTCGACGCCGATCCACCATCATTCCATCGGCCGACGGAAGGGCCAACCTGCCGTCGGCGTACACGGTGCCGTGGCTGGCCCGCGAGCCGGTTCGCCATCTCTGCAAGGCCGGCTGTCTCAGTCACGCCGGCTGTCTCAGTCACGCCGGCTGTCTCGGTCACGCCGGCTGTCTCGGTCTGAGCGGTCACCTCTGCAAGGCAAGCCCTCACTCACCAAGCCAGGTTTGCCTTGTTAACAAGCCTTCCGGCTTGTTAACAAGGCAAACCCCGAGGGGGGCAAGGGGTTAGAGGAGGGGGGAGAACCGGGCCGGCTCGGGGCGTTCGGTCACGTCGATGACGGTGGCCGCGGCTCGTCGGCCGCGCCCGGTCAGGATCCGGTCGAACAGCACCAGAACGAGGCCGAGCAACCCACCGATGAGCACGTCATAGCCGGTAGCCGACACGCTGTTGACGAACGGGGTGGTCGGCTGGATCAACGACGTCGCGACCCCGGCCGCGCCGAGACCCCCGAACGCACACATCCACCACCCCTGGCGTCGCCGGCTCCGGATCGCGACGCCCCACACCAGCGCCGGGAAGCCGACCAACGCCTCGACCGGGCGGGGTACCGCGCCGAGCCTGGCGTCCAAGGCGTCCTTCAGGTCGGTCATGGACGCCAGGACGCCGGGCGAGCCCCAGGCCCGGATCGCTTGGGTGTACGCGATCGACAAGGCGATCACCAGCACACCTCCGCCGATCAGCACCGCTCCGCGCCGCCCGATGCTGCGGGCGCCCTGCCCGAGGCGCCAGGCCAGCGCGAAGCCGCCGAGCAGCACCAGGGTCAGCACCATCACGCGGAACCGGAACGGCCGGAGCACGACGTCGTACCCGGACACCACCACCGCGCCGGCCGCGCCGACCACCGCGGAGACAACCAGCTCGCGAAGGGTGCGCAGTCCCTTGGCCGGTCGGGTCAAGATCATGCCGAGGATGCCGTGCACGCTAGCCGCCGTCACTGCCGCGCCGGCGAGCGCCCAGTTCTCCGGGTATGCCGTCACGAGCCCCAGGACGAGCCCGGCGAACAGACCGATCAGGATCCAACGGCCCCCGCTACGTCGCGCCAACATCACGATGGCCAACCACGTCGCCACCACGGAGCCGGCCCTCGTCACGTCGTTGGGCGGGCTCCACAGGTCATGAGCGGCGGCCAGTCGTCCGGCTGACACGGCGACCGCGGCGAGCCAGACGACGGTAAGCAGGATGGCGAAGAAGCGTCGGGGACGCGATGGCGTCGCGACACGTTGCCGGTCCGGGTCGGAAACGGCCGCGGCCGTGGCGGGCTCGGCAGGCTCGGGCTCGACACTGACCGGGGGGACGTCGGGTGTGAGCGGCTCACCCAACGGAGCCGGCGCTTCGCGGGGAGCGTGGACCGCAGGACGAGTAGGCGCCGAGGATGCAGACGCGTACGCCGAATCGGGCACGTGTGACGCGGATTCGGATTCGGGTTCGGGTTCAAGTTCAGGCTCGGGCTGCGCCGCGGGGGCGGCCCGGTTCGCTGTGGAGAGGCGGAGCGTCTCGTTGTACGTCAGCGCCGGCGCCGTCAGGTCTTCCGGCGCGATCGGCGGGGGGATCCAGCGGGACGCGGTGTGGTCCCCCTCGATGAAGGGCCACCGAGGCTCGGGGTGACCGGACCCCGGGGACGGCGCCCCCTCGACGGGCGCGGTGTCCACAGCGGCCGTGTCCACAGGTGCCGTGTCGGGCGGCGCCGTGCCGACAGACGCGTTTTCAATCGCCAAGGCAGCGTGGGCAGCGTGCCGTCGGTGCGCCGCCTGCGGTGACTCCGGCACTGGCGCGGACGTTGCCGCGTCCTCCGGTCCGGCGGGGCGATCGGTGGCCGGCGAGACGTGACGGCGGCGGCGGCCGGTGCCCGGCAGCACTTCGGCGGGATCGGTAGGCGTCTCGACGAGATCCAGAGCCGCCTCGTCCTCCAGATGAGAAGCGACGCGGCGTCCACCGGCGTGGCGGGCAGAGCCTGCCTCGTACTCGGACAACGCCTTCCCCCGGTGGTTTCGGAGATTGTTCGACAGGTGACGGTTCCCCGGCCGGGACCCGGTGGCAGCGATTATCGCACGCCGCCCACCGGCGACTCAGCGCCGGTTTTGCAGAGACGGGTTCGCGCGGCGTACGTCCGCCAACCGTGCCGGACTCAGGTCGGCCACCGCCGTCCCCGTCTCGTCGCCGAGTGCGGCCAGGCCTACCCCCATCGGGTCGACGACCAGGCTCGCTCCGACGTAGGTAGGTCCGGTCTGGGCCGCCGCAACGACATAACAGGTGTTCTCGATCGCCCGGGCGCGGAGCAAGGTAGCCCAGTGGTCCTCCTTCAGCGGCCCGCGCACCCAGGCGGCGGGTACGACGAGCACCTCTGCCTGCTGGTCGACCAGCGCGCGGGCGAACTCGGGAAAGCGCAGGTCGTAGCAGGTCATCAGGCCGAGGGTCAGGTCAGCGGTCTTCACCGTCACCGGCGCACCGTCGCCCGGTGTGAGCCGGTCGGACTCGCGGTAGCCGAAGGAGTCATAGAGGTAGGTCTTGCGGTACGTCGCGAGCAGATCTCCAGCGGGACCGAATGCCACCAGCGTGTTGTAGGGACGGGCGTGGTCTCCGCTCGGCTCGAACATCCCGGCCACGACCACCGCACCGGTCTCCCGGGCGAGCTCCGCGATCGTGGTCCCGAACGGGCCGTCCACGGGCTGGGCCACCGGCCCCAACGGCAGGTGTGCCGATCCGAAGTCGTGCATGGACGCCTCGGGCAGGACGATCAGCTCCGCACCCTGGCGTCCGGCCTCACGGACCAGCGGGGCGATGGTCTCCAAATTGGCCACGACGTCGGTGGCAGCGGCGAACTGTACGGCGGCGGCGCGCATCTTGACATTCTGCCAGCGTCGGGCGCCCACGCACAGCCCGGCGCCAAGGGCCGGGGCAGCGAGGGGCGGCGGGAAGACGCGCCGGGCATCGAGGGGTGCGAGGATCGGCGCATGAGCACCGCTAGCGGCCGCGACCTGCCCTTTGCGGCGATCGTGCTGGCCGGCGGTGGGGGGCGGCGGCTCGGGGGCGTGGACAAGGCCTCGCTCGACCTGGCCGG
>JBBSPA010000046.1:0-35591 GCA_038259225.1 Propionibacteriales bacterium | reverse complement strand
CGGGGTCGAGCAGGAAGCAGCGGTAGTCGTCGGTGCCGACGCCGAACGGTGCGGAGGGAGTGTACGGTTCGGCCATCGTCAGGTCGAGGAAGCGCTCGCTGCCGCGTAGTCGTGCACTCGTCGCTCCGGCTCCTCGAGCGTCGGACGGTGCCGCGGTCGTGGTCGTCGCCACCGTGGCGGGCTCGGCGCGCTCACCGGAGGTCGGCGGAGACGACGAGCACGCCGCCAGCACGAGAGCTGCCACCACGGCGACTCCCCATGACCTGCGCACACTCCCAGGGTAGGTGGTGCCGACGTGCTCGGCGTACTCCGGCGTGCTACCGGCTGCCGGCGGCGGCGTCGATGAGCTTGGTCAACGTGACCTTGGGGTCCTGACCCTGGCTGAACGTGACTTGTTTGCCGTCGACGAAGTACGTCGGGGTGCCGTTGACGCCGTCCTTGGACGCCTGATCGGTCGCGCGGGAGACCCAGCCGTCGTAGGTGCCCGCGCTCTGGCAGGACGTGACGGCTGCCTTGTTCGCGCCAGCCTGGGCTGCGAGGTCGGCGAGCTGGGCGTCCGACAGTCCAGCCGTACCCTCACCGGGCTGATTGACGTAGAGCAGGTCGTGCAGCTTCTGGAACACCGACGGTCCGCCATCGTCGAGTGCGCACGCAGCGGTCGCGAGTGCACGCGAGGAGTAGTTCGTGGTGGAGGCGCTGTCGAGGAAGGCGATCGGCCGGTACTCGATCTGCACCGTCCCTTTGTCGACGTATGAGGTGACTGTTGGCCCGACGTTCTGCTCGAAGGCGCGGCAGACCGGGCACTGGAAGTCTTCGTAGACCACGACCGAGACCGGGGCGCTGTCCTTGCCGCGCAGGATGCCGTTGTCCGCCGTCACACCTGCAGGTGCCGTACTCCCGACCGCAACGTCGTTGCGACCGGACTGCACAGCGATAGCGATGCCGACGATGGCCGCGACGACCAGCGCGACGATGCCACCGACCAGGAGCGTCCGGCGACGCCGTTCTGCGGCGGCCTGTTGCTCCCGCATCGCCTTGATCCGCTCGGTGGCGTTGCGGTCCTCCTTGCTCATCCTTCGACACTCCTGACATCGGGAAGCAGCCAGCCGTCCAGGCCGACCCTGGTGCGCGGCCAGATCAGCAACAACACCGAGCCGAGCAACAATCCGGTGTCACGGGCGACCTCCCAGGGGTACTTGCTGGCGGCATCGGCCGCGTAGCCACCGCCGCCGAAGCAGCCGCAGTCGATCTGCAGGCCTCGGCCCCACGCCGACGCGATGCCGACGATGAACAGCACGAACAGCAAGGCCGACACACCCGCCGCGACGCGGGTCGCGAGGCCGGCGACGAGCAGCAGTCCGATCGCGATCTCGAGGGCGGGCAGGCCGTAGCCGACGGAGGGCACGAAGGCCTCCGGCAGCAGGCGGTACGCGCGGACCGCACGAACGCTCTCGGCGGGATCGGGAAGCTTGAGCGCCCCGGCGGCGATCCAGACGCCGCCGACCACGAGGCGGGCGAGCAACCCCAGCCAGGGCAGGGCACGACCGAGGGCGTGCGGCATTCTCGTGCTCCTCGGTGGACGTCGGTTCAGGAGGTCAACGACCGAGAGTAGTGGAGTGGTTCCCGCCGACCGGTGGTCTCGGCGAATCCTCAGACTGCGTGCCGCGCCAGTACCAGCGCGGCACGGCGAAACCTGGGCGCGGACTTCGGTCAGCGCTGGCCGGTGGCGTCGCACACGGCGCCGGAGGTGTCGTCGTCGCGGATCGAGGCGAACAACGCCTTGGACTTTGCCTGGTCCCAGAGCACCGCGGACTGGCCGTCCGGCGTGGTGAAGCTCAGCGAGCTGAACGGCACGACGCAGCGCTTCGAGTCTCCGCTGTGCGCCATCGCCCAGGCGAACTTGGCCAGGTCGATCGGCCCGACGTCCTCGCCGATCCGCAAGGACTCCGAACCGGCCTTGTTGACCTTGAAGTAGCGCCACGGAAGCAGGATCGTCGACCACGACGCTGCCTTCTTCCCGACCTGGGTGATCACCTCCCGCTGGTGCTCGGTGCGCGTGATGTCGCCGTTGCTGAACGCCCGAGACCGCGAGTAGCCCAAGGCGGTGCGGCCATCGATCTCCTGACAGCCCTTCCGCATCTTCAGCCGGCCGGCCTTGCGGTCTTGGATCGCCTCCTTGGGGCAGACCTGGATTCCACCCACGGCGTCCACGACGTCGACGAAGCCGGCGAAGCCGATCTCGATGTAGTCGTCGATCTTGATGCCGGTGTTCTGCTCGACGGTCTGTACGAGCAGCTTCGGACCGCCCAAGGCGTAGGCCGCGTTGATCTTGTTCTTGCCCTTGCCGGGGATGTCGACATAGGAGTCCCGAGGGATCGACAGCAGCAGGTTCGGGCCTCCACCGCCGGGGATGTGCAGCATCAAGATGGTGTCCGTGCGGTTGCCGGCCGCGCTTCCCGTCCCCAGCTCGCCCTTCTGCTGGGTCGAGAGACCCGCGCGACTGTCGGAGCCTACGAGCAGGTAGGTCGTGCCGCCGGTGTCTGAGGGACGGTCCCCGTTGGGGGATGCGTCGACCTGGTCGATCTTCGACCAGGCCCAGATCGGCACGAGCACGAGGAACAGGACCCAAACCAAGAGCAGCGCCAAGACCCCTCGTAGCCACCACTTGCGACGATTCCCCGGTCGACGAGGTGGTTTCTGCCGGGACGGTCCTGCCGGTGGCGGTTGGCCGGGCGGGGGCTGGTTCGGGTCGGCCGGAGTCGCGAAACGGGGCCCCTCGTCGGACCTGCGAGGCGGCGTGTCGTAGGTGCCCCCGAACGACCGAGGCTTGTCATCGGAGGGCGGTCCAGGATCAGGGAGTGGCGTCGTGGGCTCGGGGCCGCTCGTACCCAGCACCTGGGTGTGCTCGGGATCGCTGGGCGGAGGCCGATCGATGCGTTGGGTGGCTTCCGGGTCCCCGTCGGACTCCGGCGCTGGGCCATCCTCGCCGGAGTACAGCCAGCCGTACTCCGGGCCCTCGGGCTTCTTCTCGTCCGCCATGGCGGTCACGGTACCGGGGCTACAAACCGCCGTGCTTACTCGATCGCTTCGGCGGGTCGTGACGGATGTGACGGATGTGACTGGTGATAATCAACCGGTGTCCGCCGTTCTTCCCCCACTGTCGGCACGCGCGCTGAAGGCGCGCGATGCTGCGTCAGCGGCGTCCCGGGTCCGACTCCGGCGCGCGATCACCCTGGTCGCGATGACGGTGATCGCTCCGGGGAGCGCGCAGCTGGTGGCGGGGAACAAGCGGGTCGGCCGGATCGCGATGCGCTGCGCCGCTGCCGGCGTCGCCTTCATCGTGTCCCTGATCATGCTGGCGGTGTTCTGGCGGACCGAGGCCGTGTCGTTGATGACCCGGCCCGGGTTCCTCTTGCTGTTGCGCGTGGGCCTGATCGCGTACGCCGTCGGCTGGGCCTATCTGGTCATCGATGCCTGGCGGATCTCCGAACCGCTGTCATTGGCGCGCGGGCACCGGTTGATGATGACCGTGCTGAACGGGACGCTGTGCTTCACCCTGTCCGGGGCCTTGCTCTTCACCAGCCACCTGGTCGCGGTGCAGCGCGACTTCATCCAGACCGTGTTCGGTGGCGATCAGGTCACCGAGGCCGCGCACGGCCGTTACAACATCTTGCTGCTCGGGGGAGATGCCGGACCCCGTCGGGTCGGCATCCGACCCGACAGCATCACGGTCGCCAGCATCGACGAGGAGACCGGTCGGACGGTGCTATTCGGACTGCCGCGTAACCTTGCTGATGTGCCCTTCCCGCAGGGCTCGGCGATGGACCAGCAGTTCCCACGCGGCTTCAACTGCGAGGGCTGCTACCTCAACGGCGTGAACACCTGGGCGGATGACCACCCGGAGCTGTTCCCGCACGACCGGTATCCGGGCATCACCGCCACGACCCAGGCGGTCGAGGCGGTGACGGGCCTGTCGATCAACTACTACGCCCTGATCGACCTCCGCGGCTTCCAGGACCTGGTCGACGCCGTCGGTGGCGTGACGATCAAGGTCCAGGAGCGTACGCCGATCGGCGGCGTCGGCGGTCGGATCAGCGGCTGGATCGAGCCCGGCCGGCAACGACTCAACGGTTATCAGACCCTGTGGTACTCCCGCAGCCGCGCCACCTCAGACGACTACTCACGGATGGCGCGGCAAAAGTGCGTGATGAACGCGATGCTGCACCAGCTGAGCCCGGCGAAGGTGCTCAAGAACTTCGGAGCGATCGCGTCGGCAGGCAAGCAGATCATCTCCACCTCCGTCCCTGCCAGCGAGCTCGGCACATTCGTCAACCTGTCGCTGAAGACCAAGAACCTGCCCGTCGCGAGCGTCTCCTTCGTACCGCCCAAGATCAACACCAGCGATCCGGACTACGCGTTGATCCGGTCGATGGTCACCAAGGCGATCGCGACCTCGCAGGCCAAGGACGACAAGGGTGCCGATGCTCGGCCGGCTGCGAAGAAGAACAAGCGTCCGAAGGCTGCGCGAACTGCCAACGACAGCAGCAACCTCAACTCGGCCTGCTGAGGCTCTCCGCCCGGGCTCCTGCGGCTCGATTACGGCGGCCGGCGGCTAACCGATCTGGTCGACCTTCCAGTCACCGTCGTGCTTGACCAGCTCGATCGTCAACGTGCGCGTCTCCCCCTCGAGACTCGCTCGGACCGTAGCAGTGGCGGTCGATTCGGCTTCTTGCTGCATCGAGAGACCGCTGAATCTGATGTCGGTGCCCCGCGGAGGGACGAGCGAGTATGGGCTGTCGGCGCAGTTGGTGTTCTCGCGCTTCTTCAGGTCCTCACTGATCAAGGTCAGAGCCTTCTCACAGTCATTCGCCTTGGCCGCGGCGATGAACTGCTCCGCCGTGTCCTTGGCGCTGCCGCTCGCGCCACTGGTGAGGATGAGCACGGCCACCAACGCAACGACCACCACGATCGCGACGCTGCCGGCGACGACGAACGGCCGAGGGTTGCGTTTGCCGGGGTCCATCTCGGGTGGCCCCAACGGTGGCAGCGGGGGACCCCAGTCGTGGGGAGGGCCGGAGGGGGGTGGGTTGCTCATGGCTGCCCCGATCTGATCGTGGTCGAACGCGTCCGCGCGGCACGCGAGCGAGAGTACCCGTCACCAGCCGCGGCGTATCCGTGGTTCTCCCGCTGTCGCTGCGGTGCCTGGTCCAGTGTGCCGGTTGACCGTCCTACGATGAGACGCCGACCGGCACCAGGAACCACCGTGAGCGACGAAGGGCGGGCGCGTGGCCGAGCAGCAGCACCCGCATGTCGTCGCTGTCGTGGTGACGTGGAACCGCCGAGACCTGTTGGTGCAGTCCCTGCGCGCGATCGCCGACCAGTCGATGGTACCGGCCCGCACGGTCGTCGTGGACAACGCCTCGGACGACGGCACAGCAGCACTGCTGTCAGCCGACTTCCCGCAGGTCGATGTCGTGACCGCGCGCACCAACACCGGGGGAGCGGGCGGTTTCGCCCTCGGTCTCCACCACACGCTGACCGACGCCACGCCCGCCCCGGACGCGATCTGGCTGATGGACGACGACACCGTCCCGGAGCCGTCGGCGCTGGAGGAACTCGTGTCCGCCTGGCTGCGCTACTCCGGGCAGACAGGCAGGCACGTCCCCGCGGTGGTGGCGTCCAGGGTGGTCTGGACCGACGGGCGAGACCACCCGATGAACACACCTCGCCCGAAGCCCGGCATGAGGGCAGCCGAGCGCGAAGCGGCCGCGCGCGTTGGCTGCGTCCCGATCCGATCGGCATCCTTCGTGTCGATCCTGGTGGACGCGGACGGCGTACGCGAACGAGGCCTCCCGATCGCTGACTACTTCTTGTGGAACGACGATTTCGAGTTCACGACCCGGCTGATCCGTGGACGTCGTGGCCTCTTCTGCGCTGCGTCGATGGTCGTGCACAAGACGAAGGCGTTCGCGGGCACCGACGTGGACCCGGGGGATCGGTTCTTCTACGAGGTGCGCAACAAGGTCTGGCTCTTCAGTCGTTCGCGCAGCCTCGGCCCGAGCGAGAAGATCGTGTACGCCGGGTCGACGCTGCGCCGCTGGGTCCGCACGATCAGAACCTCCTCCAACCGCGGACGCCTGGTGCGGGCACTCGGGCGTGGCCTGCGTGCCGGGGTGACCAGTCGGCCGATCCCCACCGAACAGGTCATCGCCGAGGCGGTCGCGGAGCCCGGGTCGGGGGCCGGCCGTGGCTGAACCGTTCAGCCTGCTGATGAGCGTGTGGGGTGGGGACCGGGCGGACTATCTCGCAGCCGCTTTTCACTCGGTGGTCCACGACCAGACGCGTCCCCCCGATGACGTGGTGCTCGTCCAGGACGGCCCGGTGCCGCCGGAGCTCGAGCAGATGATTACCGGCCTGATTCACGAGTCGCCGGTGCAGACGTCCCTGCTGGCACTCGACTCCAACGTCGGCCTCGGCCTCGCCCTCGACCAGGGAATGGCTGCGTGCGCCCACGACATCGTGGCCCGGATGGATGCCGACGACATCGCACTTCCCCACCGGTTCGAGGTGCAGGTCCCGTTGGTCGAGGACGGCATCGACCTGCTCGGCGCCGCGCTGTTGGAGTTCGGCACGGGTCCTGACGACATCGTGGGAACGCGTGTGCCGCCGATCGACCCCGCCGAGATCGTTCGCTACGCCCGCTTCCACCAGCCGTTCAACCACCCGACCGTCGTCTACCGGCGCACCGCGGTGCAGGCGGCAGGTGGCTACCGGCATCTGGCGCTGATGGAGGACTACCTGCTGTTCGCCAGGATGATCGACCGCGGCGCCCGGGTCGGTAACGTCGAGGAGCCGCTGGTGCTCTACCGCGTCGGGGACGGCGCCTACGGCCGCCGCGGCGGTGTGGCGTTGCTCAAGTCGGAGTGGGCGTTGCAGCGCCGGCTGCGCGGGATGGGCTTCACCTCGCGCGCACAGTTCATCCGCAATGTCGTGGTTCGAGGCGGCTATCGGCTGGTTCCCGAACGGATTCGCACAGCGGCATACCGGCGGATCATCGCCACCAAAGGCCAGCGCTCGAATCGACATTGACGCGCCTGGCAGGACCGGGTAGATAGCGCCACTAGACTGTCCCGAGTCCTGGACCCAGAGCCCACCCGAAACAGGAGATTCTGTGTGAACGCTGATCTCGTCGTCGTCGGTTCAGGGCTGTTCGGCCTTACCATTGCCGAACGCTGTGCCAACGAGCTGGGCCTTCAGGTCTTGGTGCTCGACCGACGTCACCACGTCGGCGGTAACGCCTACTCCGCGCCCGAGCCGGAGACCGGCATCGAGGTACACCAGTACGGCGCCCATCTGTTCCACACCTCCAACGAGCGGGTATGGGAGTACGTCAACCGGTTCACGAAGTTCACCGGCTACCAGCACCGGGTCTTCACCAAATACGACGGCCAGGTCTACTCGTTCCCGATGAACCTGGGGCTGATCAACCAGTTCTTCGGAAAGTCCCACACGCCGGACGAGGCCCGTGCGCTGGTGGCTGAGATGGCCGGCGAGATCGACACGAAGAACGCCCAGAACCTCGAGGAGAAGGCCATCTCGTTGATCGGCCGCCCGCTGTACGAGGCGTTCGTCAGGGGCTACACAGCCAAGCAGTGGCAGACCGACCCCAAAGAGCTCAGCGCCGACATCATCACCCGGCTGCCGGTCCGCTACAACTTCGAGAACCGCTACTTCAACGACACCTACGAAGGCCTCCCGGTCGACGGCTACACCGCCTGGCTTGAGCGGATGGTCGACCACCCCAAGATCGAGGTCAGGCTCAACACCGACTTCTTCGACGTGCGCGACGAGTACGTCGGCAAGGTCCCGATCGTCTACACCGGACCGGTCGACGCGTACTTCGGCAACGCCGCGGGCGAGCTGTCATGGCGCACCGTCGACCTCGATGTCTCGGTCCAGGAGACCGGTGACTTCCAGGGCACGTCCGTCGTGAACTACGCGGACGAAGACGTTCCCTACACCCGGATCCTCGAGTTCCGGCACTTCCACCCCGAGCGCGACTGGTACCCCAAGGACAAGACCGTGATCGTCCACGAGTACTCAAGGTTCGCCGAGTCAGGGGACGAGCCGTACTACCCGATCAACACGGCCGAGGACCGCGACAAGCTGTTGCGCTACCGCGAGCTGGCCAGGGCCGAGCCGAACGTCTTGTTCGGCGGTCGCCTCGGCACCTACAAGTACCTCGACATGCACATGGCCATCGGATCGGCCCTGACGATGTTCGACAACAAGCTCAAGCCGTTCTTCTCCGACGGGACGGCATGGGAGAGTGGCGGGTTCGACGCATGAGCGCCGACACCACGGAGGCGCCGGCGGTCCCGTCCGGCGACCGGCCGCTCGATCCGCTGCTCAACCCTGGTCGGGTCGGTGGGCTCGGTGACGTGCTGCGTCGCAGATACCTGCTGAAGCTGCTGGTCCGCAAGGAGCTGAAGGTCCGCTACTCCGGGTCCTCGGTGGGCCTGGCCTGGTCCTACGTCAAACCGGCGGTCCGGTTCGCGATGTACTACTGGATCGTCGGCCTGATCATCCCCAAGAACCTCGAGAACCGAGCGCTGCACATCTTCGCGGGCATGGTCATGGTGTCGTTCATGAGCAACGCCTTCGGCGCCGGATGCAAGTCCGTGGTCAAGAACGGCTCTCTGGTCAAGAAGATCAACATGCCCCGGGAGACCTTCCCGGTCGCCTCGATTCTCGTATCGGGCTACCACATGGTCCCGATGTACGTGATCATGATCGTGGCCTGCTTGGGCGTCGGCTGGCACCCCGACATGGGTGCGCTGCTCGCAGCCGTGATGGCGCTGGCGATCGTGTTCATCTGGGGGCTCGGGGTTGCCCTGCTCCTCGGGGCCTGGAACGTCTTCTTCCGGGACACCCAGAACGTCGTCGACGTGCTCCAGACCGTCATTACCTGGACCACGCCGATGATCTACCCGTTCGGCGTCGTGATGGACAAGCTCCAGCAGAGCCACCAGGTCATCTACGAGCTCTACCTGTCCAGCCCGCTGTGCATCGCGGTCTTGTTGAACAATCGTGCCTTCTGGACCACCGTCTCGGACAACCCGAAGCAGGCAGCGGTTCAGGAACTCCCGTCCCACTTGTTCGAACGAGGGGCAGTCATGATCGCCGCCGGCTTGATCTTCCTCGCGGTGGCTCAGCTGGTGTTCACCCGCCTGGAGAGCCGATTCGCGGAGAAGCTCTGATGCCCGAGGCCATCATCGTCGAGGGCGTCACGAAGCGGTTCAAGCTCTCTAACCAGAAGACCATCAAGAAGCTGTCGGTCAACGCCGTCAAGAGACGCCAGCTTAGCCGCAGCCTGACCGCGCTGGACCAGGTGTCGTTCACGCTCCAGCAGGGTGAGTCCATCGGACTGATGGGACTCAACGGCTCGGGCAAGAGCACGCTGCTCAAGCTGATCTCCGGTGTCATGACGCCCGACGAGGGAGCGGTGTGGACCCGGGGGAGGGTCGCCGGCCTGATCGAGGTCGGCGCCGGTTTCCATCCCGAGCTCTCCGGGCGGGAGAACGTCTACCTCAACGCCGCCATTCTCGGTATGAGCGAGGAGGAGACCGACGCGAAGTTCGCCTCGATCGTGGAGTTCTCCGAGATGGGCAAGTTCCTCAACAACGAGGTACGGCACTACTCCTCCGGCATGTTCATGCGGCTGGCCTTCGCGGTCGCCATTCACACCGAGTGCGACATCTTCTTGATGGACGAGATGCTCGCGGTGGGTGACCAGCCGTTCAAGCGCAAGTGCATGCGCAAGATCCGTGAGCTCAAGGCCATGGGCAAGACGATGGTCTACGTGAGCCACAGCCCGAAGTCCGTGGTCAACCTGTGCACGCGGGGGCTGGTCCTCGAACAGGGCCGGATGATCTTCGACGGCACCTCGGAGGACGCCGTCCGCAAGCTCGGCTACGAGTTGGCTGAGGACGACGAGTAGACCCGACCGAACTACTCCGATGTAGTTCGCTCATACGGCGTACACAGCGCTGTGGCTGTAGTGACAATTGGTGCTCAAGTGACCACTGACAGTCGTGGAGTTCCCTGTGCGTAGTGCCATCCGATCGACCCGAGTCGTCGTGAGCCTGGCGGTTCCGGCGCTGCTCATTTCGGGGCTGGCCGTGCTTGCCTCCGCCGATGCGGGTCTGGCTACCACAGTTCTGGCTACCACAGTTCTGGCTACCACAGGGGCGCCGGTCCCGGCATCGTCCGGCGCCGCGGTGCCGGCGGCTGGGCAGCCCGCGCACCCGGTGGACCCGACCGTGCGATCGTATGCCGTGCGGGGCGTCAGCGCGACAGCTTTGCAGACACTGGGTGACACCAAGGCTGCTCATAGTCACAATCTGGCCGCGTTGTCCGCGCCGAGGCCGGCCACCGGATTCGCTGTCACCGGGGTCACCTGGCGCGGGACCGCGCCACCTGGCCTGAGCTTGGCGGTCCGGACCCGCACCGGTGGGCACTGGTCAGGTTGGACCCCGATGGAGTACGACAAGGAGCACGGCCCGAGCGCGGGCTCGGGCGAAGCGAAGAACGCCAGACCGGGCACCGACCCGTTCGTCGTCGGAGCCGTCGACGACGTGCAGCTGCGGGTACTCAGCGACAGCGGCCGAGCACCGACCGGCCTCACCCTCGACGTGGTCGACCCTGGCACGTCGACGGAAGACGCCAGCCCCGAGCCGATCACCCCCGACGAGGCGGCGGAGATCTCGGCTCCATCCCTCCCGGCAGCCTCTGCTCCTTCACCGACGACGATCACGGCGCCTGACGGGGCCACTGCGTCCGCGGAGAAGACGACCAGCGCGACCAACACGCAGGTCACCACCCGCCCGGCGACCCCGATGCCGACGATCTACTCACGTGCCGACTGGGGTGCTGACGAGCGTCTGCGGGACTGCTGCGTGGAGTACGGCGAGGTGCACGCAGGTTTCGTGCACCACACGGTGAACGCCAACGGCTACTCACGTGCCGAGGTTCCGGCGATCCTGCGGGGGATCTACGCCTACCACACGCAGAGCCGGGGTTGGCGCGACATCGGCTACAACTACCTGATCGATCGCTTCGGCCAGATCTGGGAAGGACGGTATGGCGGCATCACCTTGCCGGTCGTCGGAGCTCACACGTTGAACTACAACGAGAACTCCTTCGCCGCGTCGGCGATCGGCAACTACGACGTGGCCCGCCCGTCGTCGGCGATGATCGATGCCTATGCCCGGTTGTACGCGTGGAAGCTGAGCCTGCACGGCATCCGCCCGACGAGCCGCCAGAACGTCGCCGGGACTGCGTTCAACGCCATCAACGGTCACCGCGACGCAGCCCAGACCGCCTGCCCGGGGCGCTACCTGTACGCGAAGATCCCTGCGATCATCGCGAAGGCCAAGAACTACCAGCACCTGTTTCTCGGCCGCGCGATGCAGCACTCGGTCATGCGCGACAAGCGACCCGACGTCCTGCTCGTCGGCGCACGCGGTGGTGTCTCGGTGTCGAAGGGGACGGGTCCGCCCGGCTTCGGGGCGCCGGTCTCGGCCCCGTCACCGGGGTTCTCCGGAGCCGACCTCGTCGCGCCTGTTCGCGACGTCACCGGGGATCGTGTGCCGGACCTGATGGCACGCGACGCGTCGACCGGCCGGACTGCGGTCTACCCCGGTCTGAAGACCGGAGGCGTCGGCACCGCCTCACACCTGGTGGGCAAGTGGGCGAACGCCGATCTCTTCGCCGGGGTCGGGGACCTGACCGGCGACGGCAACAACGACGTGATCGCACGCAGCGAGACGACCGGTGAGCTCCGGGTGTACCCGGGACGTGGCGACGGGACCTTCGCGAGGGCTCGGGTCGCCATCGCGGCAGCGACGGGCTTCGACCTGGTCGCCGGGGCGGGTGACTTCGACGGCGACGGCTTCGCGGACATCGTGACCCGGGGTGTCCACGGCGCGGTCTTCGTCTGGTTCGGCAACGGCAAGGGCGGTTTCCCACGCAATCTCCGCGTCGCACACGACTGGTCAGGTCGCGACGCCATCTCCGGCGGTGTCGACCTGACCGGCGATCGACGACCTGACCTGGTGGCCCGCAACGCGAAGACGCACGTCGTGTCGACGTACGCGAACATCGACGGCCACGCGCTGTCACCTGCCATCGGGCACCGCAAGTCCAGTGCGCGCTACCTCGCCGTCAGCCCGGACCTGACCGGCGACAGCAGACCCGACGTCCTCGCGCTGAGCCGGACCTCCACCTTGACGGCGTACCCCGGAAGCCGGGCCAACTGGCTGCGCCCGCCGACGTCGAGGCCCTACTCGTGGACGGGGACCGACAAGGTGCTCGTCGTTGGAGACTGGGACCGCGACGGGTACGTCGACGTGATGGCGCGCCGGGCCAGCGACGCGACGATGCGGCTGTACCGAGGCACGAGCCAAGGTGGCTTCGAGGCTCCCGTGGGCAGCTGGCCAGGTTGGGGCAACCGTCGCCAGATCACGCCCGTCGGAGACTTCAACGGCGACGGCTTCGCTGACCTGATGGCCCAGACGTCGCGCGGCGCGGTGTACCTCTACCCCGGTCGCGGGTTGCGCGGCTTCAGGTCCCCGATCCTGATGCGATCCTCGCTCCCGCAGGGCTCGACCATCGTCGGCGTCGGCCTGTGGACCCACGATGGAGCACCCGACGTCGTGGTGCGTGACGGTCAGGGCAGGATGCTGCTGTACCCGGGCAATGGTCCGGGTGGCCTCGATGACCCGAGCGTGATCGGCACCGGGTACCGGGCGTACCGGACGCTGGTCGGGGTCGGCGACCTCACCGGCGACGGCGCGCCAGACCTGATCGGTCGCCGCGCCGACGGACAGGCCTGGCTGATTCCTGGTCGCCCGATCAGCTCGAAGGCTCCCCGCGGGGGATTCGGGTCACCGCAGTACCTGGCTTCCGACTGGTCCCGCTACTTCGTCGGCTGACGAGCCGTTTCCGGCCTGCTACTCCTCCCGGCGCCGGTAGCCGCTCAGCGGGGCGGGGGTGCGACCGCGGGGGTGCCGTGGCTGGGAGCCCAGGAAGCCCAGGCGGACTCGACCATGTCCTCGAGCGTCCTCGTGGAGGTCCAGCCGAGCGTCTTCGAGATCCGGGTCGGGTCGGCGACGAGCCGCCCTGGATCACCGGGGCGCCGGGCCACCACGGGTGGGCTGATCTCGTACCCGGTCGTCGCTGCGATCTGGTCGATCACCTCGCGTACCGATGACCCGTGTCCGGTGCCGACGTTGAACAGCGTGTGCGGGCGATCGGATCGAGCCAGGTAGTCCAACGTGTCCACGTGCGCCTGCGCGAGGTCGAGGATGTGGACGTAGTCACGGATGCACGTGCCGTCCGGGGTGTCGTAGTCGTCGCCGAAGATCCGCGGCTCGCGCCCGTTCGTGACGGCCTTGAGGACGATCGGGATCAGGTTGAGCGCCTCGGGGTCGCCGAGGTCAGGCCATCCGGAGCCGGCCACGTTGAAGTACCGGAGGCCGGCCCAGCGCAGGCCCCATGCGGCGGCGGCGTCGGCGCACATCCACTCACAAATCAGCTTGGTCTCGCCGTACGGGCTGATCGGTCTCCCGGGGACGTCCTCGGTGAGGTTCTGCTCCAGCGGGACGTCGGGCAGGCCATAGGTGGCTGCGGAGGAGGAGAACATCAGCCGGTGGACCTGCGTCGCCTCCATCGCGAGCAGCAGGTTGGCCATCCCCCCGACGTTCTGCTGGTAGTAGTAGGCCGGGCGCTCGGCCGACTCGCCGACCTGCTTCTTGGCGGCGATGTGGACGACGGCGTCGACGGCGTACTCCTGGATCAGCGCACTGAGCTTGTCGACCGCGTGGTCCTCGGCGATGTCGACCTGCACGAGTGGGACGTCCCCGACCCGCGAGGCGGCGCCGGTGCTCAGGTCGTCGACCACGACGGTGTCGCCGCGGTCACGGAGCAGCCGCACGACGTGGGCGCCGATGTAGCCCGCACCGCCAGTCACCAGAACAGTCATGGCGCCAGCCTAGCGGTGGGGCAGGCGGCGTACCGGCGGATGTCGTCGGTCCGCTGACCTCGGTTGGGGCGCAAGATCGGCGATGAGTTCGGCCGGCGGCGACCGCTGTGAGACGGCCGCTCGTCACCCGTTAGTCGGACCAGACCTGGCACGTCACCCGTTCCTGTTCGGCGATAGCGGTACGCCGCTTCGGCGTCGCGTTGACGACCAGTACGACGGCGGCTGACGCCGCGATCGGGGCGGCCAACGCCGTGACCAGCACCGCTGGGTCCGCCGGATTGAGGTCGGTCGCGAGTCGGCCTCCTGTGCGGAGACCGAGGGCAACAGACTGCTGATCCCCGGCCTCCTGGAGCTCGGCGTGGGTCGCCGTCATCGCTGCGGTCGCCACGGCAGGATCGGACGTAGCCACGGCCTGCGGCAGCAGTATCGCGTCAGGCTGCGGCGGAACCTCGACGGCGAAGTCGAGCCATCCGGCGGGGAGCGGCTCCAGGAAGCGGCCGCCGAGTGGTCGCAGCGAGCACGCAACGGTCGGGGCGGCCGATGCGGAACCCGGCCGCTCCCGCGCGCCTGGCCCGACGACGCGCACGCCTGCGTCCTCCGGCTCGGTCAGCACCAGGCCGGCCGCCCATCCGCCGAGCACGACGATCGGAGCCAGCCAGTGCGGCGGGAGGTCAACGGCGAACCCGTCACCGGGATCGACGCCGATCTCGTCCGCGAAGAGGTTGGCGATCTTGCTCACCCAGTTGTCGAACGTCGTCACCGACAGCTCGACCCGTTCGCCGCTCGCGTCGTCGTAGAACGTGACGAGGGGCCGTCCTGGATCGTCTCGCAGCGACCTGCCGAGCATGTCGTTCAGGGTCCGAGCCACGATCTGACCCTATCCAGTGCCTAGAACGACGAAATCGGTTGAATCAGCAGATCATGGCATCTGAACGGTTTGTCGTGAGTGTCCTCGGGTACCTCGCTGCCACGTTCTCTAGGAGGGAGACACAGATGAAACTCTTCACTGGTGGGGCCGCCGGCCTTGCCGCCACCCTCGCCACTGCTGTCGTCGTATCGATGGTTCCTGGCGCGGATGCTGCTCCGGCGAAGTCCGCACCGACTGTCCACCAGTCCGCACCCACGATGTCGATGGTTTCCGCCTCGGCGGGATCGAAGGCGGGCACGCTGACCAGCAAGGTTCGCGGCACGTTCAACCGAGGCAAAGGCACGGTCCGCGGCAGGTTCGTGCCTGACCGGTTCGTTGTCAAGAACGGCAAGACGTACGCCGTCGGCACCCTCAGGGCGACGCTGCGTCGCTCCGACGGCAGCCTGCGCGGTCGTGACAGCAAGGTCGTATCGATCCCGATCAAGGCGGGCACGGTGCAGCAGGCCAAGGCCAAGGCCAACTGCCAGGTCCTCGACCTCGTGCTCGGGCCGCTGGACCTCAACCTGTTGGGCTTGAAGGTGCACCTGGACAGGGTCGTGCTGAACATCGTCGCCTCTTCAGGCGCAGGTGCTCTGCTCGGCAACCTGATCTGCGCCGTCGCCGGCCTGCTCGACCAGACCGGTCTGCTCAATCTGCTCAAGCTCATCAACAAGCTCAACCAGATCCTCAACGTGCTGCGGGTCTGACGCACCGACTCCCGGGCTCGAGCAGTTGAGACGGCGCCCGGTCACCCTTTCGCAGGATGGCCGGGCGCCACCTCGGATCACTTCTGCGTCAGCCAGGCCACCCCGCCGAGCAGCGCCGCGAACTGTAGCGTCCGGCCGACGATGATCGTGGCGTGGAAGGCCACCCGGTTGAAACCGAGCTGACCCGCCAGCACGGCGGTGATCGCCAAAGGTGGTACGGCGATCAGGGAGGAAGCGAAGAGCATCGCGATGCCCACCCAAGGCCGGTTGTCGATGGTGGCCTTGACGCTCTCATAGCGGCGTCGCCACTCCGGCTGCGCCATCTTCTTCTTGATGTAGGACCAGTCCATGGACCGGCGACTGACCTCGTACCAGGGGATCTTGCCGACGGCCTGACCGACCCCCGCGACGAAGGCGATCAGCCAGATGTTGATGTCGCCGATCAGCGCTGCGATGCCGGCGATGTACGCCTCCATGTTGACCAGTGGAACCACGGCCGACAGCACACCCATCGCAAAGGTGGCGAGTATCAGCCTCATGGGTGCCGATTCTCTCTGGCTGCGGACGTTTACTGGTGCCAGATGCTTCCTTCGGGCGCGTCGTCGTACGGGTACTTCTTCATGAAGTCTCCGAGCGCACTGCCCGAGAACGTGCCGCAGTAGAGACTTTCGCCGAACGACGGACTCTGCTTGAAGGTCTTGGCGTCGAACACCGGCTGGTGGATGGACCAGTGCGTGAAGGCGATGTGCTTGTCGTCGGGGATCGGCCGACCACCACCGTCGTCGGAGGTCCATGGCGCGATGATCATGTGCGCGGTGAACGCGTCCCCCTGCGCGTCGAACTTGGCGGCGGTGGCCTTGAGGAGCTTCATCTGGTCGCTGTTGCCGGCGATCGAGTCGTCATACCAGACGATCGTCCAACCATGCTCGAGGTTGTGGACGAGCTGCTCGAGCGGGGGACGGTCGTCGGCGCTGTAGAAGTGCTTGCCGGACTGGTCTGGCGTTGGGTTGTGCGCGCCGAACGCCGGTGGGACGACCGTGTAGTCGACCGGGTCGGTGGTGTGGTCACCCTGGCCGGAGGCGTCTTCTTCCTGGATGCTGCCGCAACCGGCTGCCTTGGCCGCCTCGCCGATGCTCGCGAGGTCCTGCTTGGCGAGCCGGTTCTTGTCCTGCTTGTCCTGGAAGACCTTCCAACCGGCCAGGCCGGTGATGGTGAGTGCCACCGCGACGCAGATGGCGATCACGACGAGGGTGCGGCGACGCTCCTTGGCGCGAGCCTGCTTGCGCATCTGCTCGACCATCTCGCGTCGTTCGCGGTTCTTGTTCTGCTTGCTCAAGGGGGTTCAGGCCTTCCGGGTGCCATCGGCGTCGGCGGTCATCTTAGGTCACGACCAGTGAGCAGAGGTGATCGTGTGCCACCCGGTGTCGTCCGCTGTAGCCCGCTCCGACGGCGACACTCGGTCCTCGACGAGGCGGTACGCCGCAGCCACCACGGCGCACCGTTCCCACAGCCGGCCGGCGTAGAAGGTGGCCGACCTGGGCGCATCGCGACGTACGAGCAGGCGGACCCGCCAGCCTGCGCCGGTGTCGAGCACCTCGATCCGCACGGCGTCGTCGTCGCTCACCAGCCCCTCGAAGGGCGGCGAGTCGACCGGGGTGGCGGGCGGGAAGTGGGACAGGGCGGCCTGGTCGGTGCGCAGCGCTGCGGCAACCACAGCCTCCCGCGCGCCGAGGCCGAACAGGTCGAGCGTGCTGGGGCGGATGAGCTCGGCCGCACCGCGTCCGTGCTGCCCGGCCGCCAGGACCAGATGGGCAAGTCCACGAAGCACCGCGACCGGACGCCCGAGGGCCTTGCCCTTGACGAGGTCGCCCGCGGATGCGATCTCGTCAGCCGTGGCGGGTGCGGTCACCACCAGTACGTTGCCGTGGGTGTCGGTGGTCCCGGACAGGTCCGACAACGCCGCCAGCCCCGCGCAACCGATGGCCAGGTCGACCTGGCCGTTGCGCCAGGCCCGACCGGCCGTGTCCGTGATGACGACCCCGATGTTGATGCCGGACGCCGCCAAGATCGATTCCCGGGTACGCCGAGCCGACCCGTCGGGGTCGACCGGGAGCAACAGCGAGGTGCCTGGCGCGACGTTGGAGGAATCCACTCCGGCGGCGGCCAGCACCAGTCCGTGTCGGGTCTCCGCGATCACCGAGTCACCGCGTCGGGCCAACACCCGCACAGCCTCCTGTGCCACCGCTTCGGCTCTGGCTGTCCCGACCGCACGCCCTTCCGCCTTGCTCACGACCTTGCTGGTGAGGGCAACGACGTCGCCGTCGCGCAGGTCTGCATGGGCCAGCAGCAGCGCCGCGATGTCATCACCGGGGTGTACCTCGGGCCAGCTGATGCCGGCGATCTCCAGAACGGCGGCAGCCGGCGGCTCACCGCTCACGCGACGTGCTCGGGCCAGGCCAGCGCCAAGGTCTGCTGAGCGAGCTCGCGGGCGGCGGCGGCATCGGTCATCAGCAGTGGCACCGCCGCCGTGCGGAGCCCGAGGGTCTCCAGAGCAGGCACGGATGCAGCATCACCCTCGTCGAGCAGCCAACCGTCGAGCAGCCCGCCTCGGTGACGCGCACCGTAGTGCTCGGCGACCGCCTTGGCGGTGACGTCCACACCGATGACCGGCAAGAGCTTGTCCGCCATGCCGCGCACCGGAGCGCCGCCGACGATCGGGCTCACACCGACCACCGACGCACTGGTTCGCCGGACGGCCTCGGCAATCCCAGGGACCGCCAAGATGGTGCCGACGGACACGACGGGATTGGACGGCGGAACGATCACGATGTCGGCCGTCTCGATCGCCTCGATCACCCCTGGAGCCGGTGCCGCGGTTTCTGCGCCGACCGGAATCACGTCATAGGCGGTCGGCGCGTGCAGGCGGACCCAGTACTCCTGGAAGTGCACGGCCTTGCGTCCGCCCTGCGCAGCCGGGTCGTGAGGGTCGGCGTCGATCACCACATGGGTCTCGACCCGGTCATCGCTCATCGGGAGCAACACGACCCCGGGCTGCCACCGAGCGCACAGCGCGGCCGTGACCTCGGTCAGGGAGTAGCCCGCACCCAGCATCTGGGTCCGGACCACGTGGGTGGCCAGGTCGCGGTCCCCGAGCCCGAACCAGGTGGGCTCGACGCCGTACGCCGCCAACTCCTCCTTGGCCTGCCAGGTCTCGTCCTCCCGACCCCAGCCGCGCTCAGGGTCGATACCGTTGCCGAGGGTGTACATCACCGTGTCGAGGTCAGGACTGATCTTCAGCCCGAACAGCCAGATGTCATCGGCCGTGTTGCCGATCACGGTCACCGGGTTGCCCGCCCGGCCGCCTTCCGCCGTTGAGAGGGCGTCCAGAAGGCCAGAAAGGAATCGGGCTCCGCCGATGCCCCCGGAGAGCACGGTCAGTCGCATGGCGTCGAGCGTAACGACCGCCATCGGAGCCGCTGAACCCGCGCTTGTGGCAGGCTAGTGCCTCGCGGTCGCAGGTACGCCTGCTGCCGCCGTATCCACGAGGCTCGATCGTCGCGATCGATACTCCTTCGACACCCATCAGGGGGTTTCCAGTGGTCACGGACACGACCAAGCAGCATCGCGAGATCTTCGCCTACGGTCTGCTGGGCGTCGCCGCCCTGTACGTCATCAGCGGACTGTCGCTGCTGTTCAAGAGCGGCGACGACCTCGGGGGAGCCGGTTTCGCCGACAAGGCCGCCCTGTTCGGTTATCTGTTCTCCGGCCCGTTGCTGCTGGTGTCGCTGTTCGGCGCCGTGGCCCTGGTGACGGGGTGGGGGGAGAAGAGCAAGAACGCCAAGCCGGTGGTGACGGCTGCGCTCGGTATCGCCGCGGTGTCATTCGTGCTCGGACTGGTTTGCTGGTTGGCCGCCTTCGGGTCCGACCAAGGCACTGGCATCTCGTTCTTCAACGGTGTCTTCTTCGCCGGAAAGGTCGTGGGGACCTTCCTCGGTATCGCCCAGCTCGGGCTGCTCGGCCTGGTGGGCTTCTTTGCCTTCACCGTCTTCCAGACCTTCCCGAAAGCCACCCCAGCGCAGCAGCAGGGTGGCTGGGGTCAGCACCAGGCTCAGTGGGGTCAGCAACAAGGCGGTTGGGGTCAGCAGCAGGGCTACTACGACCAAGGCCAAGCCGGTGGGCAGTCGTGGGGACAGCCCGGTGGGTACGACCCTGGTCAGCAGGCTGGTCAGCAGGCTGGTCAGCAGGCTGGTCAGCAACCTGGACAGTCCTGGGGCCAGCCCGGCGGGTATGAGCAGGGCGCCCCGACCGGTCAGGCGTGGGGCCAGCCCGGCGGCTACGAGCAGGGCCAGCAGGGGCAACCGTCCTGGGGTGCGTCCTCGACCGGATGGGGCGACCAGTCGGCGTCTCAGGCCGAGCAGCAGGGCCAGCCCGCCGCAAGCTGGAGCCAACCCGAGCAGCCGTCGGCCTGGGGTCAGGCCGAAGAGCCGCAGCAAAGCTGGGGCCCCGCAGGCGGCGAGCAGGCGGCCGCACCCTCGGAGCAGCCGTACGCCGACAGCGCGGCACCGGCTGCGGAGGAGACCCAGATCTGGAGTGGCCAGCACCAACCGGCCGCCGCGACGGACCCGGCTCTCCCGGTTCAGCCCGAGCCCGGCGCCGATCACTACAGCGTCGACCAACCCAGCGTCGACCAACCCGGGGTCGACCAACCCGAGGTGGACGAGAGCAGCGCCGACGAGAGCCGTGACGACGACCAGCGGCCGCCTCAGCAGGGCTGGTGGCAGCAGCCAGGGCAGTAAACCCGGTCAGATCCCGTCGGACTAGTCCTTTCGGACGAGGTGACATCGGTCGTTCAGGCACTGTGCAAGGATTTCTGCGGCGTGTCGCGGCTTTTTTGGCCGTCCGGCTTGACGGAACGGTACTGACAGGCATGTAATTTCACGTGTGTCGTTCAGCGCGAGAACGGCTGACATCCGGTAGCACCCAAGGGTCGAGGAGGCAGGCGTGCGAGAACTCGAAGTGCTCGACGGCGGCGCCGAGGAAATGATGTGGCAAGAGCGCGCCCTATGCGCTCAGACGGATCCGGAGGCGTTCTTCCCCGAGAAGGGCGGCTCGACGCGGGAGGCGAAGCGGGTCTGCCTGTCGTGCGACGTCCGAGGGGACTGTCTGGAGTACGCACTGATGAACGACGAGCGCTTCGGTATCTGGGGCGGGTTGTCGGAGCGGGAGCGACGCAAGCTGAAGAAGCGCGCGGTCTGACAGAGCGACCGACGCTCCGCAGGCAGGCTCACGGGCCGACCCGGCGTGCTGCCGGGAGTGCGATCAGCGGCCGCTAAGGTAGGCCTAGTCCGTCGGCGGGCTCGCGTCCCGGCTTCCCCCACCCCAAGGTTCTCGCTCAGACATGACTTCTCACCACATCGCTGGGGAGACGTCCACCTCGACCGGTTCCACCGGCCCGCGCAGTTCCAGGATCACAGCGGTGATCGTGGCGCACAACGGCACTCGATGGCTACCGAATCTGTTCACCGCCCTCGAGGCGAGTACCCGATTCCCCGACCACCTGATGGCGGTCGACACCGGCTCTACTGACGAGACGGCGCTGCTGCTGACCGACGTGCTCGGCCCTTCCGCAGTTCACCTCATCGACAGCGGGACGGGATTCGGGACCGCCGTCCAGCAGGGACTGGACCGCACTGCCGCCGACGACCCATCTGCCAGCTCTCCCGACGGCTCGCCTGAAGACTGGCTGTGGCTGCTGCACGACGACTGCGCGCCAGCCCCGGACGCGCTCGAGCACCTGCTCGACGTCGCAGAGTCCGATCCGGGCATCAGCGTGGTGGGCGGCCGCGTCCGGGCCTGGCCGCGAGCCCGTCGGCTGCTCGAGGTCGGTGTCACCGTCACCGGCACCGGGCATCGCGAGACCGGTGTCGAGATCGGCGAGTACGACCAGGGCCAGCACGACGAACAGCGCGACGTGTTGGCGGTCAGCAGCGCGGGCATGCTGGTACGCCGGGAGACGTGGGACCGGCTGGGAGGCTTCGACTCCCGGTTGCCACTGTTTCGTGACGACCTGGACTTCGGGTGGCGGGTCGCCAAGGCAGGCGGGCGCGTCGTCGTCGCCCCGCAGGCGGTGATCTTCCACGCCGAAGCGGCCACCCGCGGCGTGCGGCCGTTGAACGGCGTCGACCACCTGCCGAACAGCCCGCACCGCGCGGACCGGCAGGCAGCGCTGTTCACCGTGCTCGCGAACTGTCATCTGGCCGTGTTCCCGTTCCAGTACGTGCGCTTGGCGCTCGGCTCGGTGCTGCGCGCACTGGCGTACCTGGTCGGGAAGCTGCCGAATGCGGCAGCCGACGAGCTGTTGGCGATGGTCAGCGTGCTCGGGCGACCCGGCGTCCTGATCGCAGCCCGAGTCCGACGACGAGGAACCTCGGCCGCTTCACACCGCTCGGTGCGGGCACTGCTGCCGCGCTGGTGGACGCCGTACGCGAACGGCCTCGACTCGTTGCTCAGCCGCTTCGCCGGCACCGTCCGCGACACGGCGTCGCAGGTTGCGGCCGCGGCACGCCGACGCAGGCCCGGCGCATCCAGCGTCGAGGCGCTCGAGTCCGGTCCGGTGCCGAATGAGGCCGTCAACCTCCCGAGCGGAGCCGGACCCGTCGCGTGGATGATGGCGCACCCGATCACGACACTCGCCGCCGGCCTCACGGTCCTGGCGGCCGTGGCGACGCGCGACCTGTGGGGTGGTGGCTGGCTTCAAGGAGGTGCCCTACTCCCTGCGCCCGAGGGCGGTGCGAGCTGGTGGCAGACCTACATCGAGTCGTGGCACCACGTCGGGCTGGGCTCACGCGAGGCAGCGGCTCCCTATGTCGGCGTCCTCGGGGTGATCTCGACCGTGCTGCTCGGCAAGTCCTGGTTGACGATCCAGCTGCTGGTCGTGCTCGCGGTGCCACTGTCCGCCGTCGGTGCTTACGTCGTCGCCCGTCGATGGGTCGACAGCCTTGCAACCCGGGCCTGGATGGCGCTGAGCTACGCGCTGCTGCCGGTGCTCACCGGCACGGTCTCGTCCGGGCACCTCGGAACGACCGTCGCGGTGATCGCCTTGCCGTGGCTGGTGCGAGTCGCCGTGCCGATGGCTTTGCCAGAGCGCACCCAGGGGTGGCGTGCGGTGTTCGCCACGGGGTTGGTCCTGGCGCTGATCGTGGCGTTCGCCCCGCTCGCATGGCCGATGGCTGCGGTGGTGGCGCTCGCGGTGCTCGGCATGATCGCGGTCTCGGCTCGACGGCGGGCCGAGCTGATGCTGCGCCCGGTCGTGGCCGTGTCGCTGCCCGCGCTGGTGCTGCTGCCGTGGTCGTGGCACCTGCTCACCACGCCGGCCCTCTTCCTGACCGAGGCAGGCCGGGTGGACCGCGCGACGCCCTCGGTCGCGGAGCACGCCTGGGCGCTTCCGTGGGGACGGTTGGCTGCTGCGGGGGATGCACCGTGGTGGCTGTCGCTCGGTCTGGTGCTGGCCGCCCTTGTCGCGCTGCTGCGCACCGACCGACGCCCGAAGGTGGTCGCCGCCTGGTGGGTGGTCGGCCTCGGGCTGGTCACCACGGCGCTCCTGGCCGGCGTACTGGTCACGATTCCGGGTACCACCGACCAGGCCTTCGTCTGGGTCGGCCTTCCAGTCGTCGTCTCCCAGGCGGCGGCCATCGTCGCCGCCGGGTTCGCTGCCGACGGCGTCGGCCGGGTCATTCAGTCGGGAAGCTTCGGTTGGCGGCAACCGCTGGCTGCGGTGACGGTCGTGATCGCCTTGGTGGGTCCATTCCTCGGCCTGGGCTGGTGGGTCGGGACGGCTCCCGAGGGCTCGTTGACCCGCGCGCAGGCTGTTCCCCTGCCGGCGTACATGATCGACGCCATGAAAGCCGACGCCCAACAGCGCATCCTGGTGATCTCGGCGACGGCACATCGTCAGTCGGGCACGGATGAGGTGGCGTACTCCGACACCTACACGGTGTATGCCGACGACGGCTACCGCCTGGGGGACGACAGCATCACCGCCACCCCTACGGACGCCGTGACCGATCTCGTCAAAGACCTGGTGTCCGAGGCCGCGCCGGACGACGTGTCGCGACTGGCGGACCTCGGCATCGCTTACGTCGTGCTGCCGGCGCCCTACGACACCGACCAGGTCGCACAGCTCGACGGCCTGCCCGGGCTCAGCAGGGCCTCCACGAACTCGCGTCAGCTCGCCGGGTGGCAGGTCGATCTTCCGACCGGGCTGGTCCGCGTCCAGAACGCCGACACCTCGGTACGCTCGTCAGCCGCAGGTGCCACCGTGCTGGCCTCGCAGGACGGACACGCCGACGCCCGGCTCGAGCCCGGTCCGGACCGAGTCCTACGCGTCTCGACCGACGCCGCAGACGGATTCATCGCAACCCTCGACGGCGCACGTCTCGACCCCGTCGTGGTCGCTGCGGGGGCAGGTTTCTCGGTAGGAACGGACGGAGGGTCGATCTCGGTCGACCCCGGTGGGCACCGAGGGTGGTGGGTGCTGGGACAGGGCCTGGTGATCATGGTCCTGCTGGTGCTGGCCGCCCCGGCGATCCAACCAGCCACCGCAACAGCAGATGAAGAGGAGGAGGCATGATCGGGTCGGCGAGCGTTCGCAGCGCTGGCGCAGCGGTGGCGGCGGTCGTCGTTGCCGCGGCCGCGATCGCGTTCTCGTCCACGCTCGCACCGACGCCGGAGAGGATCGACACGGCACCGAGCACGGTTCCTGCGTCCCATGCTCAGCTCAGCTGTCCCGAGACGGCCACCGGACGCGGACTGTCCACGGACCTGGTCGCAGTGGCACCTCCAGTCGAGTCCTCCGGAGCCGCTGCCGCGACTCAGGGCAGCCTCACGGTCCGCGCCCTGTCCACACAGACGTCGGCCGCGCGCAAGATCCTGGCCAGGGCCGACCAGGTCGCGACCGCGATCAGCACGACACTCAGCGCGACGGCGCTGCCGGCGGTGACGATCGATGCGGTCGGCGGGTTGGCTCCCGCGGCCTACGCGGCGCAGCGCACCGTGCGTGCGGCGAGCCGCGATGCGGGGCTGGCGGTCGCTGCGTGCTCCGCGACGGCCGACTCCTGGTGGTACGCCGGGGTCGACACGGCTGTCGGCTCGACGTCGCGACTGGTGCTGTCCAACCCCACGCCTGCTGTCGCTGTGGTCGACCTGACGTTCTACGGTCCCCAGGGGAGGGTTGCCGCGGTGGGGGCACATGGGATCCCGGTAGCTCCACGGACCCGGCAGAGTCTCGACCTCGCCAGGTTCGCACCCGGACTCGATGCAGTCACCGTGCACGTCAAGGCGACACGTGGCCGGGTGGCCGCTGCCGTCGACGTCTCCCGGGTCAACGGGGTGACCCCGGCCGGCAACGAGTGGCTCGCCGCCTCGCTGCCGCCAGCCAACGACGTCCTCGTCAATGCTGGAGACGGCGGCAAGGGTGACCAGCGGCTGGTGATCACCAACCCCTCTGGGCGCGAAGCCGTGCTCCAGGTGAGGGTCCTGGCCGAGAGCGGCCCGTTCACCCCGGAGCCCCTGAAAGACCTACGGATCAGGCCGGGGCGCACGATCGTCGAGGACGTCAGTGCGATCACCGGCACGTCTGTGGCGGCGTTCCAGGTGACTACCGACCAAGACCAGGCGACCGTGTTGGCCGGACTCATCAGCGAGAGCAGCCAGTCGGCTGTGGATCTCAGCAGCACGTCCAGCAGCCCTGTGCTGGACGGTCCCGCGGTCGTTCCGGTCTTCGCCGGGACCCGGCTCTCGTTGGCCTTCGCCAGTGGGCAGGCCGGTGGCGGTGCCGTCCGGGTCCAGGGCTACCGGGAGGACGGCGAACCCGTCGGTGAGCCGACCCGGATCGGGGTCAAGGCCAAGACGACCAGGGCGTGGGAGGTCCGGGTCGAGCGTGGAACGTCCTACCTGCTTGCGACCGTCGCCGAGCGAAGCCGTTTGCAGGGCGTCGCGACCTATCGCGGTCGCACCGGCGTCTCGGCGATCGCAGTCGTTTCCGCGCCTACCGCCGTCGTTCGCCCGGCGGTACGTCCGACCGATTGATCCTCACGCGTCGGTCGAGCGGAGCACGCGCAGGTGCCCGCGACGCCCGACCTCGACGCCGCTGCCGACCGGCTCCTCGATCGGCAGCGGGCGCGCAGCCTCACGCACCGCCTCGGCCAGGGCGAGCAGGTCGTCCTCGCTCGGGCCTGAGGCCGCGGGATCAACCGCCAGCCTGATCACCTCCCACCCTCGCGGCGCGCTCAACCGCTCGGCGTGGTAGGCGCACAGGTCGTAGGCATGCGGCTCGGCGTACGTCGCGAGCGGGCCCAGTACGGCGGTCTGGTCGGAGTAGACATAGGTCAACGTCGCGAACGCCACCGTCCCGCAGGCACTGCGGGAGCACACGCGTCGACGACTCACGGCCTGACGGTATCGCCACGGCGGTGGTACGCCTGGCATTGACGGGTGTGTCCGCAGCGCCGGAGCGCCTCGGCACGAGAGGTAAGCAGCCGGGCTGGTCGTAGGCCAGGGGTCGTGCTCGCTCACAGTACGGTGAGCCCGTGAGCCGACGACCTCCCACCGTTCCGACCGCGGCTGTGGTCGGTCGCAGGTCCGGCCCGACACGCGACCGGCACGGTCGTGGACCGCGCGGACCGCTGACGCTGCCCGGGCCGCTGAGCCCGCAAGGTCCGGATGCGCGGCCCTCCCGCCGGGCGGAGTTCGACGAGCTCGTGCTCGCCCTGGTCGACCGACTGGTCGAGAAGTGGGAGTCAGAGCTCGAGGACGTCGAGTTCGGGACCGAGGACGTCCCGCAGCTTCCCGAGGAGTGGACCGACGATCCGGTGCCCTTCGGCTCGTGCGTCCCGGCGCGCGGCAACGACCCGGCCCGGATCGTGGTGTTCCGCCGGCCGGTCGAGCTGCGCGCTGCCACCCGCATCGAACGCACGGCGCTCGTCAACGAGGTGCTCGTGGAGTACATCGCGGAGCTGCTCGGCCGCGACCCGAGTGAGATCGATCCGTGACGGCTGCTCTGCAAGGATGGCGTCGGGCGCCGTGCACGACGCTGCGATGCCGTACGCCGAGGACGACGACGCCCTACCGCCGTACCGCCGGGCTGGACCGAGGCAGAGAGTGAGACACGCGTGAAGCTGGACCCCGTGCTGATGGAGATCCTGGTCTGCCCGGACTGCAAGGGCACCTTGCGCGCCGACGACGCCAACGACGAGCTCGTGTGCACTGGCTGCGGTCTGATCTACCCGGTCCGCGACGACATCCCGGTCATGCTGGTGGACGAGGCACGTCGTGAGGAAACCGCCTCGGCCGACGACCCCCGGGACGACACCAGCGGGGACTGAGCCGATGTCTGAGGTCTTCGACGACACCCGGCTCGACGACCCCGAGGCGCTCGATGCGGCCGACCAGCCCTTGCGCTGGCTGGCCGGCGCGGGGGCCAGGGTCCGTCTGGAGGCCGGCGCCGCGGCAGAGGAGATGCAGGCCTTGGCCGGCGACGGCGGGCCCCGCGCGATCGTCGCGGCGGGTGCTGATGCGCGTCTGCTGCGGGCGGTGCTGGAGCCGTGGTGCCCGGTGCCCTTCGTGGCGTGGCCGGGTCCGGGTCTTCCTGGCTGGGCCGGGGCCCTCGACCTGGTCGTCGTGCTGGCACCGGAGGGCGGTGACGCCGAGACCGCGTCCGCAGTCCGGGAGGCGGTACGGCGGGGCTGCTCCCTGATCACGGCGTGTCCGGCCAGGTCCGTGCTCGCCGAGCATGCCCAGGGGCGGCACAGCAGCGTGCTCCCGACCCAGACCGAGGACACCCTGGCCGTGGCCGTCGTCATGTTGCAGGCGCTGCACGCGATCGGGGTCGGACCCGAGCTGGACGCCGAGGTGGTGGCGCGCGTGCTGGATCAGGTGGCCGTCGACTGCTCGCCGCATCACGACATCTCCGGCAACCCGGCCAAGGACCTGGCACTCTTCCTCGCCGACTCGGCCCCACTCGTCTGGGGTGGGTCGGTGTTGGCAGCCCGTGCGGCTCGCCGGGTGGCCGAGGCGATCCGGCGTACGACCGGGCGACCCGCCCTGGCCGCCGACGCCGGGCACCTGCTGCCCGTGCTCGAGGCCACCCCGGCCCGAGACTTGTTCGCCGATCCGTTCGCGGACGCGCCGTCGGACGGCAACCGGCCCTGCCTGCTGCTGCTCGACGACGGGACCGAGGATGCGTCGGTGCGCGAGCACCGCGGTGCGCTCGTCGCGACGGCCGGTGCCCACGACATCCGTCACCAGACCATCGCTGCCACCGAGGGACCGGGCACGGCCCGCTACGCTGCCCTGCTCACGACCGGTCGGTACGCCGCGATCTATCTCGGCATCGGTCTGGGGCGCGCCGCCCCCGTCCAGACCTGACCGGCCCGTACCACCGACGAACCGGCGAGGAGCCGACATGAGCACCGAGAGCTCGCCACGCGCGATCATCGCGGCTTTGCTGGCCAACGTGGGGATCGCGGTCACGAAGCTGGTCGCCTGGGCGTTGACCGGGGCGTCCTCGATGCTCGCGGAGTCCATCCACTCGATCGCGGACTCCGGCAACCAGGGCCTGTTGCTGCTCGGCTCCAAGCGCGCCAGGCGTGCACCGACGGAGAATCATCCCTTCGGGTTCGGACGCGAACGCTACGTCTACGCCTTCATCGTCTCCATCGTGCTGTTCAGCGTCGGCGGGCTGTTCGCCCTCTACGAGGCCTACCACAAGTACCACGACGTGCACGCAGGCAAGGAGAACGAGCTGTTGGTCAGCCGGTGGTGGTGGGTCCCGCTGGTCGTCCTGGCGGCCGCCATCGTGATGGAGGGATTCTCCTTTCGCACGGCGATCCAGGAGTCGAACAAGATCCGTGGCGACGAGAGCTGGTTCCGCTTCATCCGCAACGCGAAGGCGCCCGAGCTTCCCGTGGTCCTGCTCGAGGACTTCGCGGCCCTGATCGGGCTGGTGCTGGCGCTGTTCGGTGTCGGTCTCACACTCCTGACCGACAACGGCTACTGGGACGTGATCGGGACCGCTGGGATCGGCGTGCTGCTCGTCGCCGTGGCGGTGGTGCTCGCGATCGAGACCAAGAGCCTGTTGCTCGGTGAGTCGGCGGAGGTCGCGGACCGGGACCTGATCGAGAGGACCCTGCTCGAAGGAGACGAGGTGCTGGAAGTGCTCAGCCTGCGCACGATGCACATCGGACCCGAACAACTGCTGGTCGCCTGCAAGATCTCCGTCGTCCCGACCGACAGTGCGCAGCAGATCACCACCGCCATCAACGACGCCGAGGTCCGGATCCGCCAGGTCGTCCCGGAGGCGGAGTACATCTTCGTCGAGCCCGACATCAAGCGATGGACGAACCCGGCGGCGCAGTCGCAGGGTTCGGCTCAATAAGCCAGGTTCGCCGATGGACCCGGCTCAACAAGCGACGCGCTGACCAAGCTTGTGCAGCCGTTGCCTCGATTCGGAGCCTGTCCGTTCAGCCCCTATCCTGGTGCGCATGGACTTCAAGGTTGCCGATCTGACGCTGGCCGACTACGGCCGTACCGAGATCACCCTCGCAGAGCACGAGATGCCCGGACTGATGGCGATGCGCGAGCGTTACGGCGACTCCAAGCCGCTGGCGGGTGCGAAGATCGCCGGTTCCCTGCACATGACGGTGCAGACCGCGGTGCTGATCGAGACGTTGACGGCGCTCGGCGCTGAGGTGCGCTGGGCCAGCTGCAACATCTTCTCCACCCAGGACCATGCGGCTGCGGCCGTCGCTGTTGGCCAGCACGGTACCCCAGACGACCCGCAGGGCGTGCCCGTCTTCGCTTGGAAGGGCGAGAGCCTGGCGGAGTACTGGTGGTGCACAGAGCAGATCCTTACCTGGCCCGCCGCCTCGGACACCCAGGCAGCCGGCCCGAACATGATCCTCGACGACGGCGGCGACGCCACCCTCCTGGTCCACCTCGGCGTTGAGTACGAAAAGGAGGGCTCGGTCCCCGCGCCGGAGTCCACCGACAACCTCGAGCTGCGCGAGATCCTCAAGGTGCTGACCCGGACCGTTGCCGACGAACCCACCAAGTGGACGTCGATCGCCAACGGGATCAAGGGCGTCACGGAGGAGACCACGACAGGGGTCCACCGGTTGTACGAGCGGCAGCGCGACGGGGCTCTGCTGTTCCCGGCCATCAATGTCAACGACTCGGTGACCAAGTCGAAGTTCGACAACAAGTACGGCTGCCGTCACTCCCTGATCGACGGGATCAACCGTGCGACCGACGTGCTCATCGGCGGCAAGGTCGCGGTCGTGTGCGGGTACGGCGACGTGGGCAAGGGCTGCGCGGAGTCGTTGCGTGGTCAGGGCGCCCGAGTGATCGTGACCGAGGTCGACCCGATCTGCGCGCTGCAGGCTGCGATGGACGGCTACCAGGTGTCCACGCTCGACGACGTCATCGAGACCGCCGACATCGTGATCACCGCCACGGGTTGCTACCAGGTCGTCACGGTCGAGCAGATGTCGCGGCTCAAGCACCAGGCGATCTTGGCCAACATCGGCCACTTCGACAACGAGATCGACATGGCTGGACTCGAGTCGTTCCCGGGGATCGAGCGCAAGACGGTCAAGCCCCAGGTCGACCTGTGGAGTTTCCCCGAGGGCAACACGATCATCGTGCTGAGCGAGGGTCGGCTGATGAACCTCGGCAACGCGACCGGCCACCCGTCGTTCGTGATGTCGAACTCGTTCACCAACCAGGTCCTGGCGCAGATCGAGCTCTACACGAAGACCGACGAGTACCCCACCGACGTCTACGTGCTGCCCAAGCATCTCGACGAGGAGGTCGCGCGGCTGCACCTCTCGGCGCTCGGCGTTCGGCTCACCGAGCTGACCCAGGAGCAGGCCAAGTATCTCGGTATCCCCACGTCGGGTCCGTACAAGTCCGAGCACTACCGCTACTGACGAGGCGCTCCACGCCGCTCTCGCCGTCCAGGTCGGGGGCGCCTCCGCAGGGCTGGTCAACCCAACGGAGTCGCGGCAACCCGTGCGGCGAAGTCCGGCGACGTACCCTTTCTCCAGGCGTGGCCGTGTCACCATGGTCGCTGTGCCTGCCTAGGCGTCGGCAGCCGTCGCGATGGCCATGATCTGGACACCGGACGGCCCGGGTGGAACAGGGGTGTGGGAGTGAACGCAGGTCCGGTGAGTGCGACTGAGTCGGTACGACACGATCGCGGCAAGATCTTGGTGGTCGACGATGACTCGTCGCTGGCCGAGATGTTGACGATCGTCTTGCGCAACGAGGGCTTCGAGCCCCGGGTCTGTTCCTCCGGCGACCGCGCGATGACGGTGGTGCGCGACTTCAAGCCGGACGTGGTGCTGCTGGACCTGATGCTGCCCGGCAAGGACGGTGTCGACGTCTGCAAGGAGATCCGGTCCGAGTCCGGTGTCCCGATCATCATGCTGACCGCGAAGAGCGACACTGTCGACATCGTGGTCGGGCTCGAGTCCGGTGCCGACGACTACGTGGTGAAGCCGTTCAAGCCCAAGGAGCTGGTAGCCCGGCTGCGAGCCCGGCTGCGCAAGTTCGAGGAGGCCGCGCCCGAGGCGCTGTCCATCGGGGACCTCGTCATCGACGTGGCCGGACACACCGTCAAACGTGACGGTGTGGAGCTGTCGCTGACGCCGTTGGAGTTCGACCTGCTGGTCTGCCTGGCCCGCAAACCCTGGCAGGTGTTCACGCGGGAGGTCCTGCTCGAGCAGGTGTGGGGCTATCGACACGCGGCGGACACCAGGCTCGTCAACGTGCACGTCCAGCGGCTGCGCTCCAAGGTCGAGATCGACCCCGAGAACCCGCAGATCGTGCTCACCGTCCGGGGCGTCGGCTACAAGGCGGGCGAACCGGTCGGCACCCATTAGTGGAGGACATCATCAGCACATCGCGAGGGGCGTAGGGCCCACGAGAGTCGAGGAGTTCGGTGGCAGGACCGATGGGGTCGGCGAGGGGCCCGTTCGTGCGCCTGCGGTCGGTGGTCGGGCCGGCGGCCCGGGTCGCCGTCACACCGGTCCGGCAGTTGGCGCGGCTGTGGCGCCGCTCGATCCAGGCCAGGGTGGTGATCGGCACGGTCGTGCTGTCAGCGGTGCTGACGGTGCTGGCCGGGATGATCTTGCTGCGCCAGGTCACCAACGGCCTGCTCGACAGCAAGGAGCAGACCTCGATCACCCAGGCCAGGTCGGGCGCGGTCGCCGCGCAGGCGAAGCTGAACGGGGCCGAGATCACCGACCAGTTCGACGTCGGACCGCTGCTCAAGGGCCTGGTCGAGACCCTGGCCCCGCGTGACGAGGCACGAGACGAGTTCTCCGTCGCGATCATCGGTCCGCTCGCGCCGTCCGACGGTGACGCTGCCGCGACAGGGGGAAGGCTGTTCTCCGGAGACATCAATCCGGACCTGTCCATCCCGCCGACGTTGATGAGCCGGGTCTCCAGCGAGGCGGGGACCTGGTACGCGTACACCCGGGTGTCCTACGACGACCCCCAGGTCCAGCCCGTCCCCGGTATCGCTGTGGGCAGCCAGATCACGGTCACCGGCAACGGTCAGCGGTACGCCCTGTTCTACGTGTACCCGCTCGATGAGCAGCAGCAGTCCCTGTTCGTGGTGCGCGGAGCGTTGATCACGACCGGAGCGCTGCTGGTGGTGCTTCTCGGCTTCGTGGCCTGGCTGGTGACGCGCCAGGTGGTGACGCCGGTCCGTCTGGCTCGTCGGATCGCGGAGCGGTTGGCGGCAGGTCGCCTGGAGGAGCGGATGCACGTCCGCGGCGAGGACGACATCGCTCGACTCGGCATCTCGTTCAACCAGATGGCCGGCAGCCTGCAACGTCAGATTCGCCAGCTCGAGGAGCTGTCGCGGGTCCAGCACCGCTTTGTCGCCGACGTCAGCCACGAGCTACGGACGCCGCTGACCACCGTCCGGATGGCTGCCGACGTGCTGCACGATTCGCGCACCGACTTCGATCCGGCGACGGCTCGCTCGGCGGAACTTCTGCAGGCCGAGCTGAACCGGTTCGAGGGCCTGCTCACCGACCTGCTCGAGATCAGCCGTTTCGACGCAGGCGCTGCCGTGCTCGACCTCTCCGACGTCGACCTGCGTGGGGTCGCTCGCCGGGTCGCGGATGCCAACGCCGCGTTGGCACAAAGCAGGGGTTCGGTCGTGACCGTGACGTTGCCCAAGCAGCCGTGCATCGCCGAGGTCGATGTACGCCGGATCGAACGGATCGTGCGCAACCTGGTCGTGAACGCGATCGAGTACGGCGCCGGCGGCGACGTCGAGGTCACCGTAGGGGCTTCGGGGGACGCCGTCGCCCTGACGGTCCGCGACCACGGCGTCGGGCTCAAGGCCGGCGAGGAGATCTTGGTCTTCAACCGCTTCTGGAGGGCCGATCCGGCTCGGGCGAGGACGCGTGGCGGTACCGGCCTCGGGTTGTCGATCGCCGTTGAGGACACCGCGCTGCATGCCGGCTCCCTGGACGCCTGGGGGGAGCCGGGCGTGGGCTCGGTCTTCCGTCTCACGCTGCCGCGCCGTGCGGGTGACCGCCCGGGGCGTTCGCCGTTGCCGCTGATCCCGCAGGAGCGCTCGCCGCAGCCGGTCGGGGCGCCGTACGCCCGTTATCCGCACGATCATCGCCGAGGCGTGCTGTGAGCGGTCGGAGGTGGTCCAGCGCCGCGCGCCGGGTCGTCGGCGCTGCGGCGATCGTGCTGGTGGCGAGCGGGTGTGTATCGATCCCGGAGAGCTCGTCGGTGCGGGCCGGACGTGCGATCAGTGCAAAGGACGAGCAGCCGCTGAGCCGCAACCAGCCCAACGGGCCGCGTCCGGGGGCCGGGCGCAAGGAGATCGCGACTGGTTACCTGAACGCGATGCTCGCGTTCCCCCCGGCGCCCGATGTGGTCCGCCAGTTCATGACCTCAGAAGCCTCGGCGGACTGGAACCCGCAGGACGGCCTGGTCGTCTACACGGCGTCGAACCGGCCGCGGCTGGCGGAGAAGTCCAAGGCAGTCACGTTCAGCGCGCGAGCCGTCGGCTCGCTCGACTCTCGAGGAACCTGGACCACGGCGCGATCGGCCGGTCGGGACATCGGCATGGACTTCGAGATGGGGCGCATCAACGGTGAGTGGCGACTGCGCAACCCGCTTCCCGGAAGCTACGTCGACCAGGGTTACTTCGCCGACTACTACCAGTCCTTTTCCCTCTACTTCTTCGACCCCACCAAGCGGATCCTGGCGCCCGACCCGGTGCACATGCTGCAGGGCGACAGCCTCGCCACGTCGCTGGTGGACGACTTGCTGCAGGGCCCTACCCGCCGGCTCGCTGGCGCGGTGAGCACCAGCATCCCGGCGACCGCCTCCGTGGACGTGGCGGTGTCGATCTCGCGGACCGGTGTCGCCGAGATCCCGCTCGCGGAGCAGGTCCTGCGGCTGTCCGTCGACGATCGCCGGCTCTTCGCCGCACAGCTTGTGTGGACGCTGCGTCAGATCAACGAGATCCGCGCCATCGTGGTCACGGTCGACGGTCAACGAGTGGACCTCGGCGTCGGAACGCAGATCCGGATCAGCGACCTCTCCGGGTTCGACCCAGCCGGTCTCGCGGCGAGTCGGCAGCTCTACGGGCTGACGGGACAGGGGCTGGTGACGGTGACGGAGAATGGTACGGCGACCGTGCCCGGTCCGATCCTCGAGCCGTCACGTGGTGCCCGCTCGGCCGCGGTCGAACCGAACGCCCGACGCGGCGCCGTCGTCAGTGCGGACGGTCACACGGTCACGATGGCCGGGATGACGACCAACGACAGCGGCACCACGGTCTGGTACTCCGGCGGGGTGGACGTGATCAAACCGTCCTGGGACATCTTCGGGTCGCTCTGGATCGCAGACAACCGGTCCGACGGCGCCCATCTGTACGTCGTCAACGACGGTGAGGGCCGGCGCGAGGTCTCCGCACCCGGCATCACCGGGCAGAAGGTGCACTCGATCGCGGTGTCCCGTGACGGTGTCCGACTGGCCGCGATCGTGGGCACCGGCCGTGACCGCAAGCTCGTCATCTCGGTCATCAACCGCGATCCCGCTGATCCGACGCAGATCTCCATGCGGCGTGCCCATCGGGTGCTGACCGCCGACGTCACCACCACCGCGATCTCCTCGGGCAGCTGGGTCAGCCCGACCTCCATCGCCGCGCTCGTCGGTGACCAGGGCGGAGAGCCCGAACCGGCCGAGCTCGGGATCGACGGGGCCCCCACGCTCGTCTCGCGGTTCCCCGGCTTCCTGCCGATCAAGCCGATCGACCTGGCGGCCGGCCCGAACGAGGACGTCCCTACCGCGATCGTGGACCGTCGTGGCGCACTGTACGCGGAGTCGGTCACCAGCGAGTGGGTACAGATCGGTGGTTCGGCGGCGATCCGGGCGCCCTTCTACGCCGGTTGACGCCGCCACCGGGCTGAGACGCGGAGTGGACAACCCGGTGTGGAGGATCCTGAGTGTCCCCAACCAGGCGTCCGGACGGCGGCTGTCCCCAGGTGACGTCGAGATCCGTCGTGTCGCCGCCCTTGCGGCCAGTCTGGGCGAATGGACCTCGAGGCGTTCTCCTCAGCCGCAGCCGACCTGGTGCTGGGCGTCGCCTGCGTGGGCTGCGAACGCCCCGGCCTGGCGTTGTGCTCAGCCTGCAGCAGGTGCCTGACCGGGCTGCCGTTCCGGACCTGGCCCGACCCCTGTCCGCCCGGGCTGCCGCCGGTCTGGGCGGTCACGGCGTACGCCGACGCCGCGCGGGCTGCGCTGGTGGCGCACAAGGAGGACGGCCGACTCGCCCTGGCGCGCCCACTGGGCCGTGCGCTGGCCGTGGCGGCGTTGGGTCTGCTGGCGTCGTTGCCCG
>JBBSPA010000045.1:0-35915 GCA_038259225.1 Propionibacteriales bacterium | reverse complement strand
GCGACGCTCCCGCCCGATGGTGGCGTGCCCATGTTGACGGCCAAGCTCAGCACCCGCCGCGCGCGGGTCACCTCCGCAGCCCGGGCGGCCGTGCGACCAGCCACGCTGTGCCCGATCCACCACGTCGAGATGCCCGCTACCGGCGTATGTGACCACTGCGAGTAACGCCAGGCCGTCCTGAGCCGCGCGCCAGTCGCAGGCGCCCCACCTCCCCTGCCCCCTCCCGCTCCCTCCCTTCCCCGGAAATGCGGGAAAGTGCAGGGCGACACGCCGCCGGGGGCATGTACCTTCCCGCAACTCCGGGGTTTGCGAGCCTCCAGCCCAGGCCAGCAGAAACCGCGTGCCGTCACGCGCGTGCCATGGCTACCGTACGTCGATGAGCGTCGACCAGAACCCCGCACCGCGGCTGCACTTCAGCACCGATCCCGCGGAGTTCTTGGCCGCTGCCGGAGACCACCTGGCGGCCGAGCCCGTCCTGAGCACGGTCGTGACAACGGCCGCCAACCGGGCGCTAGCCCAACGAGCAGACGGGATCTCCTCGCCCGACCGAGATTGGTGGCTCGTGGTGACCGATGAACTCGGCACCGTGGTCGGAGTGGGGATGCGCACGGCGCCTTTCAAGCCCTACCCACTGTTCCTGCTTCCAATGCCCGATGCGGGCGCAACCGCCTTGGCACAGGTACTGCACGCACGAGGTGAGCAGGTCCTTGCGGTCAACGGGACCCTGCCGGCGGCGAAGCTGTGTGCCTCGGAGCTGGCTCGCCTCGGCGGTGGCCGGGCGGAGATCACCCAGCACACCCGGCTCCACGCACTGGTCGAGCTGACGCAGCCACCCTCCGTACCCGGCGAGCTCGTCGCCGCGACCGAGGACGACGTGGAACTCGTCATGACCTGGTTCACCGCGTTCATGCGCGACGCCGACGAACAGTCCGGCCGCCGACCGGGCACTAGCGCGCACGAGGTGCCCGATCGCACCGAGATGCTGCGCAAGCTCAGGGCCGGTCGGCTCTGGTTCTGGATGGACACCGCCGGGAACCCGGTGCACCTCACCGGTGCCAACCCACCCTCGTTCGGGGTGGCCCGCTTGGGTCCGGTCTACACGCCGCCGAGCGAGCGCGGCCGCGGCTGGGCCAGCAACGCGGTCGCTGAGGTGTCCTGGCGGATCCAGGACGGCGGCGACCGAGTCTGCCTGTTCACCGACCAGGCGAACCCGACGTCGAACAAGATCTACGCCGCCCTCGGCTACCGACCCGTCGCCGACATGGCCAACCTGCGCATCGTCACCTGAGCCCGCAGCTCGGATCGCCCCTTGCCAAATGCGTTAGTGACGGCTAACGTATTTCCATGTGACCGACCCCTTCCTGGCTGCGGCTGAGCCGAACCGGCGAAGGATCTTGCAGCTGCTCGCGTCACGGCCCCGAACCGTGACCGACATCGCCAGCGAGTTCCCTGTGACGCGCTCGGCGATCTCGCAGCACTTGGGTGTGCTGGCGGAGGCCGGCCTGGTCGATGCCGAGAAGGTCGGTCGCCAACGGATCTACCGAGTCGTGCCCAAGGGTCTGCAGAAGCTGCAGGCAGAGATCGACAGGTTCTGGACCAGCGAGCTCGACCAGCTCGTCGCCGACGCCCATGCATTGAGGAGTACGCCATGAGTTTCACCAAGACAGCAGTCCTTCCGGTCTCACCGGACGAGGCGTTCACGCTGATCACCGAGCCGGAGCGATTGCGACGTTGGCAGACCGTGTCCGCGGTCGTCGACCTTCGTGCCGGCGGCGGCTACCGCTGGACAGTGACACCGGGCCACGTCGCGGCCGGGACTTTCCGGGAGGTCGACCCGGGCAAGCGCATCGTGTTCGGCTGGGGCTGGGAGGGAAGCGACGAGCTTCCCCCGGACGCCTCGACCGTCACCATCACGGTCGAGCCGACCGACGGTGGCTCGCTGGTGACCCTCATGCACGAAGGCCTGTCCGATGCGCAGGCCGCCATGCACGCCGAGGGCTGGAACCACTACGTCGACCGCCTCGAGATGCTCGCGATCAAGGGTGACGCCGGACCCGACGAGTGGGCCTTCGCGCCGGAAGACCTGAGCCCGGTGACCGCGGCTGAGGCGGGACTTGCCGCACTCCAGCCGGTACTGCGTGGCCTCACCAACGACGACCGGCCGAAGCCGACTCCGTGTGCGGAGTTCAGCTGCCACGAGCTGACCGAGCACCTGATGACGTCACTGGTCCAGCTGGGAGGCATGGCCGGCGCCGAGGTGGCCAACCCCGAAGAGGGGTCGGTCGAGAACCGCGTCTCCGTGATGGCGGCCCAGGCGATCGACGGCTGGCGCGGCGTGAACCTGGGCGGCACGGTCCCCGGACCCGGGGGGTCAGAGATGCCGGCGTCCTTCGCGGCCAGCATCCTGCCCGTCGAGCTGGTGCTGCACGGTTGGGACCTCGCCCAGGCCAGCGGTCAAGAGCTGCACATCTCCGACGAGGTGGTGACGTACCTGCGTGGCCTGGCCGAGGGCCTGGTCCCCGGTGGCCGCGAGGGCGGTTCGTTCGGCCCCGAGGTGACACCGCACGACGGCGCCGGCGCGATGGAGCGGCTCGCGGCGTACGCCGGCCGCACCCCCCTGACCCGCTGATCCAGCAGACCCGGTGATCGAGCACACCCCGCTGATCGAGCACACCCCGGTGATCGAGCCTGTCGAGATCCAAGAAGTCTCGACAAGCTCACCCGCCAAACCCCAACCCATCCCGGTGATCGAGCACACCCCGGTGATCGAGCACACCCCGGTGATCGAGCTTGTCGAGATCAAGGAGTCTCGACAAGCTCCCCCGCCCAACCCCAACCCATCTCGGTGATCGAGCCTGTCGAGATCAAGAAGTCTCGACAAGCTCCCCCGCCACAACCAAGCAAGGAGAACCACCATGACCAAGTTCGTGTACATCTACCACGCACCGATGACCCCCGCCGACGCCACACCTCCCTCGCCCGAGCAGATGGAAGCGGTGATGGGCGAGTGGAACTCCTGGGCCGGCAAGGTCGGCGACGGCCTCGTCGACTTCGGTACGCCGCTGGACGGCGGCACCCGGGTCAGCCCGGGCGGCGCTACCGCCCCCAGCACGCGTGAGGTAGCCGGCTACTCGATCATCGAGGCCGAGGACATGGCCGCCGCGCTCAACCTGGCCAAGGACCACCCGCACCTGAACATGCCGGGTGGTTGCGAGATCGAGGTCCACGAGGCGCAGCCGATCCCCGGTATGTAGCCCCGCCGGAGCTGCGGGAAGACGGCTGGTCGGACGGCGTCGAAAGCAGCCGCCTTCCCGCAACCTCGAGCACGAGCAACCGGCGCGACCTCATCCGCAGAGATAGCCCAGCCACAGCACGTCCCGGGCCCGGGTCATCCCGACGAAGAGCTCGCGCCGCGCCCGCTCCGCCCGCTCCCGGAACGCGTCGGGACTCTCCCCGACCCGCACCCCCGGCGGCGCGGCATTGAGGTACGGCAGGAACGCCCGGGCGAACTCCAGCCCCTTGGCTCGCTTGAACGTCCCGACCTTGACCGCCCCGGACGTCACCCCGTCGTAGTCGTGCAGGTCGATGCTGTCGATCCCCGCGGCCCGGAGGACCCGATGGCAACGCTCGGCCTCCTGCAACCGACTCACCAGTACGCCGATGTCGCCCGGCCGGACACCACCTCCCACCGCGTCCTCGATCGCGGCCACCATCGCCGTCTCCAGGTCCAGCGGACGCCGCCCCTCGACCCGGACCACGCGGCCTCCGTGCCGCGCCACCGTGAAGTCCCGCCGGCCCAGCTCGGCCGCACCGTCGAGGTCGTCGAAGGAGTCCGTCGCCACGACGGCGGCCGCGACGTCGAGGATCTCACTGGTGTTGCGGTAGTTCGTCCGCAGCACCGTCGCCCGCCCGGACACCGACACTCCGGCCTCACTGAGCGTGAAGCCGCCCGGATAGACCGCCTGCTGCCCGTCGCCGACGAGGAAGAGGCTGTCGGGTCCGTCCCCGGCCAGGGCGTGCATCAGCCGCAGACCGACCAGGTTGAGGTCCTGCACCTCGTCGACGATGACGGCGGCATACGGCGGGTCGACCGGTGTGCGGCGTACGGCGTCCAGTGCCTCGATCAGCAGGTCGTTGAAGTCGCCGATCCCGCGGCGGTCGAGCTCCGCCTCGTAAGCGAGGTACAGGTCCCAGAGCGCCGCCCGATGCTGGGCGCGCATCGGCGTACGCCGTCCGACGCGGGTGAGCTGCTCGTACTCCTCGACGCGGGTCAGTCCGCGACCCTTGACGACGTAGTCGATCTCTTCCTTCCAGTACGTCGGGTTGTCGACCAGCGCACCCAACGGCCCGGCGCGGCCCTCGTGCAGCCAGGCGCGGTTGTACGCCGACAGACACCCGTCGGTGTCGATCCGGACGCTGCCGCCGCGGTCGCGCAGCAGGGCGACGGCGAGCCGGTGCAGACCGGTGAACTCCACTCGATCCCGGGCATTGGGTGCCAGCCGGGCGAACAGTGAGGACAGCACGAGCGGCAGCGTCCGGACGAACGAGACGTAGAGCAGGCGTCCGGGTCGGGTTGTCGCCAGGTACGCCGCGCGGTGCAGCCCGACCACGGTCTTGCCGGTGCCGACCGGCCCACGGACCCGGGCGGGACCGTTCCAGGATCGCCGGACCAGCTTGACCTGGTCGGGATGCAGGAACGTCATCCACGACTCGATCGGCTCGGCCAGCGCCGCCTCCAGCAGCGCAGTCTCCAGATCCGCCACGTCGAACAACGCCGGGTCGTCATCGCGGTGCCGCGGCACGGCGACGTGGGGCTCGGCCAGGGTGAGTTGGTCAGGCGGAGTGGCATCGTACGCCGGGAAGGCTGCCTCCAGCCGCCCGAACACCGCATCGACCTGGTCGGGCGTCAGCCGGTCACCGCGGCGGGCCGCCCATGGCGCGACGTCTTCCTCGCCGAGCAGCTGGACCCGACCGACCGCCTCGCGGACTCTCCGCCCGGCGAACACCAGGGCCGGCAGCACCTCCAGCGGCGCCAGACCGAGGTCCGCAACCGTCTCTTCGACCGTGCTGGCCAGGCTCAGCACCGACGCGACGTCGTCGTCCCGGCACTCGTCGTCGCAGAAGACGCTGCCGCCGATGACCTGGAGCGATCGCCACGCCTTGACGTCGACGACCAGGACGCCACCGGGGCCAACCATCAGCAGGTCGACATTGGCGGTCCGGGAGCCCGGCCAACGCCGATCGGCCAGCAGCCGCCAGCCCAGCACCTCGATCGCCTCGAGCCGGGTGACGACCTGCTGCTCGGTGGTGGCCGCGAGCTCGAACCGTGCAGCGCGCGAGGCCTGCTCGGCATACCGGCGCTGGTACTCCTCCGCACGCAGCCGAGATGCCAGCGCCTCGGCGCGTGCGGATCCCCCGGCTGGCATGGTGCGTCTCCCGGTGCAGTGGCTTCTCTGGATGTGACCAGTGTGAACGACGTACCCCCGCTCCGGACCTGATTCCCCCGACTTCCCCGTGTTGAGTGCGCACCCAGTAGAGGTTGAGTGCGCACCCAGTTGAGGTTGAGTGCGCACTCAGCCCGTGTACGCCGCCATCGCCTCGACCGCGCGCAGCCAACGCTGGTACGCCGCATCGAGCAGCGACGAAGGCGAGGCCACGACCTCAACGACGTGGGCTCTGACAGGCAGGTCGACTCCGACCCCCCGGGCCGCCAGCACGGCCGCACCCACCGCCGACGCGCTACGCAGCGGGACGTAGACGAGCGGACGGCCGAGCACGTCCGCGATCAGCTGGCGCACCCACGGGTCTCGCGCCCCGCCACCGGAGACGACGACCTGACGCGACTCCTGGCCTCCGAGCAGCTCGATCCCGCGGCGGATCGTGAAGCCGAGCGCCTCGAACGCCGAACGCGCCAGCTGCGCTCGGCCAACCGACGGAGTCCCTCCGAGCCAGCCCGCCCGGGAGGCCGGTCCGGCGATACCGCCGCGTTCGCCGGCCAGGAACGGCACGAAGGACAACCCGCGCGACCCGGCGTCTGCGGTCTGCGCCGCGCCGACGAAGCCGTCCCAGTCCAGACCCAGCACGTCCTGGCACCACGACAGCGCCAGCCCGCCATTCTGGACCGCGAGCATGTCGTACCACCCACCGCCCACATCGGCATACAGGTGGCTCGTCGGGTTCTCACATGCCGCGGCCGTGCCGCCCGGCCGGACGATCTGCACGCCAGTGCCGACGTTCACCACGACGCTGTCGGCCCACGCCTGTCCGAGCGTGCACGCCTCAAGCGCCGCGAGGGCACACGCCGTGTCCGCTCCCCCTGCCACGACCGGCACGTTCGCGAGTTCCGGCGCCGAAGGCTTATCCAGGGGTGGCGGCCAGGACGCTCGACCCACGATCTCGTCGCCAGCGACCAGTTCCGGAAGCTGAGCCGCGCGGATGCCGGCGACGTCCAGAGCCGCTGAGGACCACGTGTCGCGAGGAACGTCCCACAGCAGGGTGGCCGACGCGTCGCTGCGCTCGGTCACCTGGTCCCCGGTCAGCTGAGCCCGCAGCCAGTCCTTGGGTGATCGGACCAGAACGGTCGCGTCGAGCGTCTTCGGCTCGTGCTCGCGCAGCCACGTCAGCATCGGCCCGGCCATGCCCGCGAAAACCGGATTGCCGAGGGCAGCCCGCTCATCACCACCAAGGCCAAGCCAGCGCGGAAGCACCGAAACCGCACGCTGATCCGGCCACAGCACAGCCGGTCTGACCGGACGTCCGTCCTGGCCGGTCAGCACGACCCCGTGCATCTGACCAGTGACCCCGATCGCCTCGAGCCCCGACCCTCCAGCACAGCCCGGAGCTGCCGACAGCTCCACGGCCGCGACGCTGAGAGCCCGCACCCACACGTCCGGGTCCGTCTCGGCATACCCCGGTTGAGGAGTCTGGACGGCGTACGACGCCTCGGACTCGGCCAGCACCTGACCATCCGAGCCGACGAGCATCAGCTTGAGCCCACTCGTACCGAGATCGACGCCGAGAAAGCTCCCCCGCACCTCATCGATCACGACGAGGCGAGCCGCTCCGCGATGAACGCCTTGGCGTGGCGGGCCAGGTCGTCACCGTCGCTCCACAGGTTGCGCCACACGGCCAGCTGGTTGCTCAGCTCCGGGTGGACGACGGCCGAACTGAAGCTCTCGAACGTGATCGGGCCGTCATAGCCGGACGCGACGAGCGCCGCGAAGAACGCGTCGAAGTCGATCGTCCCGGTGCCCAGGTAGCCGCGATGCGACTCCCCGATGTGCACGTAGCCGAGCCGGTCGCCGCAGTGGTCGACGGGCTTGACGAAGCCGTCCTCCTCGATGTTCATGTGGTACGTGTCGAGGTGGACCGCGACGTCGGTGCCGGTCTCGTCGAGCAGCTCGAGCATCTGCGCGGCGGTGTTCACGACGTTGGTCTCGTACCGGTTCACGACCTCCAGGCTCACCGCGACGCCGGCCTGGCCGGCATCCTGCGCCAGCGACTGCACGGCCTCGACGACATGCGCTCGCGACCGCGCGGTCACGGGCGCGGGGTACTTGCCGAGCTGGGAGTAGAGCACGCCACACAGGTACGCCGCTCCGAGCTCCTGGGCGACCTCGACGGCCCTCGTCAACAGCTTCTTGCCGCTGGCCAGGACAGCCGGGTCCTCACTGGAGACGTCGGCGTCGGCCGGCAGGCCCATCGAGCAGGCCGCCTTGATGCCGTGCTCCTCCAACAGCCGCCGCGTCATCGCGGTGTCGATGCCGAACGGGTCCAGGATCGGTACCTCGATCAGGTCGAACCCGGCAGCTGCGGCCGACGCGATGGCGTGCCGGGCGGCAGCCTCGTCCCAGGTACCGCTCCAGACCAGGGCGTGCACCCCGAGAAGGTTGGTCACGATGCCTCCTTGTCGCTGTCCGGCATCAGGTCGTGCGCCGCCTCGTGCGGATCGCGGACCGCGCCGGTCACCAGGCCCACCAGCTCTTGTCCGTCGGTCTGGCTGGTCTGCCGCCGGGCGACCGTACGGCCGGCCCGCATCACGACGACCTGGTCGCTGAGTCTGAGCACCTGCTCGAAGTTGTGACTGATCAGCAGGATCGTCATGCCACGTTCCTTCAACGACAGCACGAGCTTCTCCACCCGCTCGGTCTCCTGGACCCCGAGGGCCGCGGTCGGCTCGTCGAGGATGACGACCTTCGAGCTCCAGCCGGCGGCCCGGGCCAGCGCGACGGCCTGACGCTGTCCGCCACTCAATCGGCGTACCCGCGCAGTCACCGCCGGCACGTTGATCGCGAGCTGACTGATCATGTCCAGCGCCTCACGACGCATCCGGCGCCGGTCGAGGAACCGGAACGGGCCGAACGACCGCTTCGCCTCCCGTCCGAGGAACAGGTTCTGGGCGACGGACAGGTCCTCGACCAGCGCGAGCTCCTGGAACACGGTCTCGATCCCCGCCGAGCGGCCCTGCTCGGGGTTGGCGAAGCGTACGCCTTCGCCCTCGAGCAGGACTTCCCCGGCGTCGGCGGTGTGGACACCGACCAGACAGCGGACCAGGGTGGACTTCCCTGCTCCGTTGTCGCCGATCAGGGCGGTGACCTGGCCGCGCGGCAGAGTCAAGGTGGCGTCTCGCAGAGCGTGGACGCGCCCGAACGACTTCCTGAGTGCCGTGACCGTGAGGACATCGCCCCCGGTCGCGGCGGGTGCGGTGTCTTGGGTGGTTGTGGTGGCTGTGGTGGCTGGATCGGTCGACATCACTTGTTGAACCTCGTCAGGAAGGCGGCGAGTACGACGACGACGCCGACGGTCAGGGGCTGGTAGAACTCCGAGAGGCCGACGCGCGTCAGGCCGTTGACCAAAGCGGTGAGCAGCAGGGCACCCATCACCGGAGCGATGACGGTCGCGCGTCCTCCGAAGAGGCTGACGCCGCCGAGCACGACCGCAGCAACGGAGTTCAGCAAGAAGGCGGTGTTGGCCGCCGGCTCGGCCGCACCGACTCGGGCCACCAGCAGCAGTGCGGCGACACCGGTGAGCCCCGCGGAGATGACGTAGACGCCGGTCTTGACCAGCCAGACCTTGATGCCCAGCGAGCGCGAGCTCTCGGCGGAGCCGCCGATGGCCAGGACATGAACGCCGAAGGCAGTGTGGAAGAGCACCACGTGGGCGAGGATCGCGAGACCGAGCGCGATGATGACGGCCCAGGAGAACAAGCCGATCCCGTTGACCGACAGCTTGATCAGTACTGGTTCGATGATGGTGGTCTTCCTGCCGTCGGAGATGATTAACGCCATCCCGGAGGCGGCCGAGAGCGTCCCGAGGGTGACGATGAAGTCGGTGATCCCGCCCTTGCTGATGATCAGTCCGTTGACGGCTCCGACCAGCAGGGTCGCGACCAGCCCGGCGACGGCGGCGAGCCAGATGTTCCAGCCCTGGGCGTAGAACTGACCCAGGACGACGGCTCCCAACGTCATCGTCGACGCCACGGACAGGTCGATCCCACCTGTGGCGACGACGAACGTCTGGCCGATGGTGAGGATGATGAGGATGGCGGCCGCCTGGAGGATCGCGGAGACGTTCCCCTCGCTCAGGTAGCCCGGATTGGCGATCCCGAAGATGATCGCCAGCCCGACCAGCCCGAGGGTGGACGCCAGCTCCGGCCAGGGAAGCTCCGCCAACCGACGCTTGTAGTCTTCGGCGCTGCGTTGACCGGCAGTTGCCGGCTGAGCGGTTGTCATCGCCGTCTCATCTCCTCACGTCTCGCCGGTCAGCCGAGCGGGTTGTCGAACGGCTGGAACGGCGCCGGGAACTTGGCCAGCGCCTGGTCGGCGTCCGCCTTGGTGACGACGGCGACGGGGGCGGTGATGTTCGCCGGGAGCTGGTTACCTGCCGATGCCATCTCGCAGGCCTGGACACCCATCTGTCCGATCGCGTACGGGTATTGCGCCACCGTGGCATACAGGTCGCCGGACTTGACGGCCTTGAGCGCGTCCTCGATGCCGTCCACGCTGATGATCGCGATGTCCCCGGTCTTGCCGGCGTTCGCGACAGCGCGGGCGATGCCCAGGGCCATGTCGTCGTTCGCGGCGAAGAACCCCGCGACGTCCTTGTTGGCCGACAAGATGTCGGTGGCCTTGGTGAGCGCGACCTGCCTGTCCCAGTCGGCGGCGACGACCGGAAGCGTCGTGAGCTTGCCCTTCACCGCTGCCGTGAACCCGTCGATCCGCGCAGCGCTCGTCACGTCACCGGAGATGCCGCCGATCAGCGCCACCTTGCCGGAGCCACCGAGCGCGTCGACCATGGTGTCGCCGGCCATCTTGCCTGCCTCGGAGTTGTCGGTGCCGATGTACGTCGTCACCTTGAGGTCCGCCTTGGCCGCGGCGTCGGCCTCGATCGGGCTGTCGATGTTCACCACCGGGGTCTTCTGCGCGGCGATCCGGGCCAGGCCCTGGATCAGGTTGGTCCCGGAGATCGGGTTGACGACGTAGCAGTCGTACCCCTGCTGGGCCATGGCGTCGAGCTTGTCGGCCTGGCCGCTGGTGTCGGTGACGCTCTGCGCCGCCTGGACCTCGACACTGACCGAGTCGGTCTTGGACTGGGCGTCGATGCCTTGCTGCATCTGCTGGAAGAACGGGTTGTCGAGACCCTTGATCACAGCGGCGTACGACGACGAGCCCGAGCCGCCGCTTCCGCCGGAGCTCGACTGGGGGTCGTTGCCGCACCCGGCCAGGGTGACGAGGCTGAGAGCGGCGATGGCGCCGATCGTGAGACGTGGGTTCAAGTACATGGGAGCCTCCGTTTAATGTCTTGGGTTAGACATTAAGATCTGGTTTACTGTCTGTCAATAGACAAAATTCCGGGAAGTGCTCACCGGCAGCCGATCTGCGAGGAGGCGATGCGTGATGAGCCACTCGCTGGCACCGGTGAACACGTCCCCTGCCGACCTGGACGCGGGCGCCGTACACCTGCTCAACCTGGTGCGCAGCAGCGGTGCCTTGACCCGGGCCCAGATGAACGAGCAGACCGGCTGGGCCAGGATGACCGTGACCGGCCGGCTCGACCAGTTGCTCGTCGGTGGCCTGCTGGTCGCGGACGATCCGGCGCCGAGCGGGCGGGGACGTCCGGTCACCCGTTTTCGGCTCGCCGGTCACACGGCCGCATTGGTCGTCGCCGACGTGGGCGCCCTGGGTGCGCGGTTGGCCCGCTGCGACCTGGCAGGGAGGGTCGAGCGGACGGCGGACCGGTCCTGTCTCATCGGCGATGGGCCCGATGTCGTGTTGCCGATCGTTCGTGCCGCGATGGACGAGCTGGTGGCCGACCTCGAGGATCGACCCGTGTGGGGCGTGGGCATCAGCCTGCCCGGTCCGGTGGAGTTCGACACCGGCCGCGTGGTCAGCCCGCCGATCATGACCGGGTGGGACGGCGTGGTCGTCCGCGACCTGATCGCCGACTGGTTCGGTACGCCGGTGCTGGTCGACAACGACGTGAACGCGATGGCCGTGGGCGAGCAGGCGTTGTCGTACTCAGCCGCCTCCGACCTGTTCGTCGTGAAGGTCGGTACGGGTATCGGGTCGGGCATCATCAGCAACGGGCACGTCCTCCGGGGCGTCTCAGGGGCGGCCGGCGACATCGGGCACACCTGGGCTGACGCCGAGGGCATCCGCTCCGACAGCCCGGAGTGCCGGTGTGGCAAGCGCGGCTGCGTCGAGGCGTACTGCGGCGGCTGGGCGATGGCCCGCGATGCCAGCCGTGAGCACGGCCGAGACCTCGACGTCGACGACGTCGTCGCGCTGCTGCACGCGAACGACCCGGTGACGATCCGGCTGGTACGCGACGCCGGTCGGATCCTGGGCGCGAGCGTGGCCACCGCCGTCAGCCTGCTCAACCCCGCGGCCGTCGTGCTCGGTGGACAGGTGGCGGCCGAGGCCGGCGAGCACCTGCTGGCCGGGCTGCGCGAGCGCATCTACGCGCGCTCGCTCCCGCTGGCCACCCGGAACCTGCCGATCGAGGTCAGCACTCTCTGGCCGGATGCCGGCGTACAGGGTCTGGCCCGCGGCGTCGCCGACCTGGTCTTCTCCCCCAGCGCATAGCCAGGGCGACCGGTCGTCAGGCCCGCGCTCGCACCTGAGCCGCACCCGCAGCCGGGGCTCTGGCCACGTTTCGCCGTTCCTCGACTCGGACGACGACGGCCTCATATTCTGGTCCTTATGCGATGGGTGCCGGTTGGTTTACCCCGTTGGGTGGCCGCAGTGTCCGTCGGCGTGCTCACGTACCTGACCGTGTGGGGGGCGGCTTATGTCCTCAACCTGATCGGTGCGCAGGGAAGCCAGACACAGCTGCCGCCACCGGGTGCATGGGTGATGCGGGCGATCTACCTGCTGATCGCGGTCGCGGTCGCAGCGTGGACGACAGCGCGTGCCACCTGGACCGAGCACGAGCTGGAGACCGCGATTGCGGCCGCTGTCGTGCTCAGCTTCGTGACCGGCTTGGTCTTCCTCGTGTCCGAACATCACCGCCGCAGCTTCGAGGCGGCACTCCCGTCGGGTGAAGACCGGGCATCGGCGTTGGTGGCAGGGCACGAAGCCTGTGACTGGCTGTCGGCGCAGCACTGGGGCGAACCTCCCTACGAGGGTGGGCCTACCAGCGGCTCTTTCGCTGCGCCGGCGCTGCGCCTGCAGTACGAGCCTCCACACAGTGTGACGCCTGGTTGGCAGAACTCGAACTCGACGAGGCGCCTGTTCGTGTCCTACGTCGAGCATCTCGATGACCAGGATCCGGCTGCTCTCAGCACGGACGACAAGTACCGCGCCAGGTACGCGATGGTCGCCTTCTACGAGCTGTGCCCACTCCAGCAGTTCGTGCACCGGCCGGTTGGCGGCGGCGGCGTTGGCGGCGGCGGGGATTGAGCGTAGGCCTGACCACGGTGACGTGGCGGGACAAACCCCCTTGACGCCGATCATCCTCCGGAGTACGTCATGGAGGACAAAGCGCCCGGACTACCGGGTCGGCCATCCCCTTCCGGTGCGACGAGCGCGAATCCTCAACAGGAGCCGCCATGAAACGAAGTCTTACCGTTCTGTCGTTGTCGTTCACGGCCGCCTTGGTGGCGGCACTCACCATGCCTGCTTCGAGCGAGCCGGCGGGGCACGGATCGCTGTCCCCGCGTTTGCTGCAACACCTATCGCAGAGCGTCCAGGTCCGGACGTATCTCGCGCATCCTCAGCAGGCGCCTACCACCCTCGCGTCGGCGCTCGACGGTGTCCGAAGCGGCCAGGGAAACGCAAGTCTGGCCGCGAAAGCGGCCGGTCCCGCGCGCGGTCTCTTCAACCGGGACTCGACCGGCCTTCCCCAGAACGAGGAGTCCCTGGCAACCTGCCCCAGCCAGCCCAAGGTCGTCGCCGGCGGCACCAATGACTACCGCGGAATCCTCGACCCAGCCGGCAACTTCACCGGGTGGACGCTGTCCACCAACGGCGGTCGCACCGTGGCCAACGAAGGCCTGCTCCCAGCGATCGCCCAACCGGGTGGTCCGCTGCCGTCCGGCGGTGATCCGGTCAGCCAGGCGGACAGCTCGTGCAACCTCTACATGGCGGACTTGAACTACGGTCCAGACCCGTTCTCCACTCCGAACGGCATTGGTGTCTACCGGAGCACCCCGCAGCGACTTGCGACCTGTCCCCAAGGCACCAATCCCGACAACCTGACACACGACTCGTGCTGGCCGACTCGTCGCCTGGTCGCTTCTGCGAACCTGGTCAACGGCAACGGGCACTTCCTCGACAAGCCGTGGTTCGACGTCGGGCGCAGCGGAGCCGCCGGCGAGGTCGTCTGGGTCACCTACACAGACTTCACCTTCGACTCGAACGCGCCGCTCGGGTTCACGAATGCTTCGATCAAAGCCGTTCGGTGTGACGCGTCGCTCTCGCACTGCACTGCGCCGATCCTGATCAGTGGAAGCGACCGCGACGTGCAGTTCTCCGATGTCACGGTGAGCGCCAGCGGTGCCACCTTGGTGACGTGGGCGGAGATCCAGGGTGAGCTGGAGCAGACACCACAGACGTTCATCATCAAGGCCAGGATCGCACCACCCGGGAGTACGACGTTCGGGCCGACGCATGTGGTGAGCCGGGTGGTGAAGCCGATCGGCTTCGGCGACACCCTGCACGCGAACGACTTCCGAGTCGCCACCGGCGTGAAGTCGATCATGCCGATCGTGCACGGACGGCCGCGTCCGGTCGTGGTCTGGGAACAGTGCCGTTACCGGGTGCTCGACACCATCTGCGAGGAACCGCAGATCGTGATGAGCCGCTCGACCGACGCGGGCACATCCTGGAGCCGACCGCGGGCGATCTCAGCCGGCGGCGACAACTACCAACCAGCGATCTCCGACCCGGTGAACCATCGCTTCGTCGTCTCGTGGTTCACGAACCGCTACGACCGGGTGTTCCACAACCGCCAAGACGTCGAGATGGTCACGGTCAACGACTCGGGCGGAAGGCTCTCGCACCGACACCGGATCACGAGGCTGTCGAACGAGACCGAGTCAGACCCGTTGCTCGGTGGCTCCTTCATCGGCGACTACATCGATGTCTCGTTGCGCGGAGGGACGGCGTACGTAGCCTTTAGCGCGAACTATCGTCACGTCCGCTTGTTGGGCGACGGGGCCGCAGTCCCGCAGCAGGACAACTACCTGCTCCGCTCGGCTCCCTGACCAACACGTCGCCCCCTGTGGCTGAAGGTTCGCTGGACTGGCGTCACGCTCCTTCAGCCACAAGCGCCAACAACTCTTGACAGGTGAGTGCTAAACCGGTTTAGTCAAAGCGTGGCCCGTCCCACCATCAACGATGTAGCCCGCGCCGCCGGCGTGTCGAAAGGCGCCGTCTCCTTCGCCTTCAACTACCGGCCCGGGCTCGCTCCCGGGACCAGGGCACGGATCCTCGACACCGCCCGAGAGCTGGGTTGGACGCCGAGCCCACGTGCCCGAGCCCTCTCCGTCAAGCGGGCACTCGCCGTCGGGCTCGTCGTCGCCAGGCCTCCCGAGACGCTCCGAGCGGATCCGTTCTTCCCGTCGTTCATCGCCGGCCTCGAGAGCGCCCTCTCCGAACACGGGTACGCCCTGATGCTCCAGGTGACGCCGGAGCACGACCTCGAGCAGCGCAGCTACCGTCGGCTCGCCGACGAGGGCCGGGTCGACGGCGTCTTGTTGACCGACCTGTACGTCGACGACCCACGCCCGGCGCTGCTGGCCGAGCTCGAGCTGCCGGCGCTGCTCGTCGGTCCCGCCCTCCCCGACACCTACTGGCCGGCTCTCGGCGTCGACGACTCGCCAGGAATCGTCGCTGCGGTCGAGCACCTCGTCGGCCTAGGTCATACCCGGATCGCGCACGTCAGCGGGACGCCTGACATGGTGCACGGTAGGTCGCGCCGGCTGGCGTGGGCCAACGCTCTGCGTGACGCCGGACTCCCCGAGGGCGCGTGCGTCGACACCGACTTCTCCGCTGATGCCGGCGCCACCGCGACCCGGCAGCTCCTCGACCTCGCCGATCCCCCGACCGCGATCGTGTACGCGAACGACCTGATGGCCATCGCCGGGCTGGCAATCGCCAACCAACGAGGCATCGACGTACCTGCCCGGCTGTCGGTCACCGGGTACGACGACACCGAGCTCGCCGCCTACGTCAGGCCGGGCCTCACCTCGGTCCGGGTGGACGTCCTCGGCTGGGGGCGCGCGGCAGCCGTTCGCCTCCTCGAGATCGTCGAGCAACGTGCGCTTACCGAGGCCGATCTCCCCCCACCCGAACTCGTCGTCCGCGAGTCGACCGGACCCCACCACCCCGGTGATTGAGCCTCCACAGTCCGGTGATTGAGCTTGTCGAAATCACCACGCAGCACCCACGCAGCACCCACGACCGCCCGGTGATTGAGCTTGTCGAAATCACCACGCAGCACCCACGCAGCACCCACGACCGCCCGGTGATTGAGCTTGTCGAAATCACCACGCAGCACCCACGCAGCACGCCGACGCACCGTATGCCGACCGCGCACCGCACGCTCGGAACGTCCGACCCGGCAGGACACGAAAGTGAGAACCCCGATGAGATTGAAGCTCGCCGCCGCAACCTTGAGCGCACTCGTGCTCGCGATGACCGCGGCATGTGGGGGTGGTTCGGGCAGCTCCGGATCCACCTCGGCCACCGGCCCGATCAAGGTATGGCTGTCCAACAACCCCGAGGAGATCGCCTGGGGCAAGCAGATGGTCAAGGACTGGAACGCCCAGCACTCGGACCAGCAGGTCACGGCGCAGGAGATCCCCGCAGGCAAGACCTCCGAAGAGGTCATCGGGGCGGCCATCACAGCCGGCAACGCACCGTGCCTGGTCTTCAACACCGCACCCGCCGCGGTTCCGCAGTTCCAGAAGCAGGGCGGCCTGGTGGCCCTCGACGACTTCGGCGGCGCCACGGACTACATCGAGTCCCGCAGCGGCGACGTGGCCAGCCAGTACCAGTCGACGGACGGGAAGTACTACCAGATCCCATGGAAGTCCAACCCGGTGATGATCTTCTACAACAAGGACATCTTCAAGAAGGCCGGCATCGACCCGGAGAACCCGCCACTCTCGACGTACGACGACTTCCTGGCGACCAGCAAGAAGATCGTCGACAGTGGTGCCGCCGACGCTGCGATCTGGCCGGCACCGACCAGCGAGTTCTTCCAGTCCTGGTTCGACTTCTACCCGATGTACGCCGCAGAAACCGGTGGCCAGCAGCTGGTCGAGGACGGCAAGGCCACGTTCGACTCGACAGCCGGAACGAGCGTCGCAGACCTCTGGTCGAAGCTGTACGCCGACGGCCTCGCGCCGAAGGAGGCCTACAGCGCTGACTCCTTCGCCGACGGCAAGGCCGCGATGGCCACCGTGGGTCCGTGGGCCGTCGCGGTCTACGGCAAGGACGTCAACTGGGGCGTCGCGCCGGTCCCGACGTCACAGGGCAAGAGCCCGGAGGAGATCTACACCTTCTCGGACGCGAAGAACATCGCGCTGTACTCCGCGTGCAAGAACCAGCAGACCGCTTTCGACGTGCTCAAGTTCGCCACCAGCGAGGAGGAGGACGGCAAGTTGCTGGAGATGACCGGGCAGATGCCGTTGCGGACGGATCTCGAGGCGACCTACCCGGACTACTTCAAGGCTCACCCGGAGTACCAGGTCTTCGCGGACCAGGCCTCGCGCACCGTCGAGGTGCCCAACGTCCCGAACTCGGTGGAGATCTGGCAGAAGTTCCGCGACGCCTGGTCCTCGTCGGTCATCTTCGGCAAGTCCGACGTGAAGGACGCGCTGAGCACAGCCGCCAGTGACATCAGCGATCTCGCCAGCCAGTCCTGATGCCCGTCACGACTGCGACGCGCTCCGAGTCTCCGCCCCCGCCGGCGGAGCCAGGAAAGCCTTCGCGCTCCCGGCTGACGGCCGTGCTCGGCCGTCAGCCGGTGGGCATCTTGTTCGCGACGCCGTACGCCGTCTTCCTGGCCGTCATCTTCGCGTACCCGCTCGGGCTGGCGGTGTGGATCAGCTTCCACGACTACTTCTTCGCCGCCCCCGGTGCCCAGGTGGATCGCCCGTTCGTCGGGCTGGACAACTACCGGACGGCACTGTCCGATCCCGATGTCCGGCAGTCCTTCGTCCACGTGGCGGAGTTCTTGATCATCAACGTTCCGCTAACGGTGGCGCTGTCGCTGCTGTTGGCGTCGGCGCTGAACCGGGCGCTCCGGGCTCGCACGTTCCTGCGCGTCTCCTACTACGTGCCGTACGTGACCGCGAGCGTGGCGCTGGTGGGGGTGTGGCTCTTTCTCTTCAGCCGCGACGGCCTCGTCAACCAGGTCCTGGGGCCACTGGCCCCTGACCCGTCGTGGCTCGTCAACAGCTCGCTGGCCATGCCGGTGATCGCGTTGTTCGTCACCTGGAAGCAGCTCGGATTCTTCATCCTGCTCTACCTGGCGGCCCTACAGAACGTGCCGAAGGAGCTCTACGAGTCCGCCGAGGTCGACGGGGCCAGCAGGTGGAGATCGTTCCTGAACGTGACGGTCCCCGGCGTACGACCGGCGACCACGCTCGTCGTGATCCTGGCGACGATCATCGGGGCGAACCTCTTCACCGAGCCCTATCTGCTCACCAGCGGCGGCGGACCCGACGGCGCCTCGACGACCCCGGTGTTCGTGATGTACCAGCGCGGTATCGAGCAGGGCAACCCGGACGTGGCGGCCGCGATCGGCGTCATCCTGGTGATCGGCGTGCTCCTCATCTCGCTCATCAACCGGCGACTGCTCGAGAGGGACTGACATGGCAAAGAAGTGGCTCGGTCGCGCGACACTCTTCCTCGGCGCGCTGCTGTTCCTGTTCCCGTTCTACTACATGGTCGTCGCGTCACTGCAGAAGGACCCGGACACGTCGCTCGGCGGCGCATTCCCCACCGGCGGCCTAACGCTGGACAACTTCCGCGACATCAACGCCCGGATCGACCTGTGGGGGTCGTTGGTCAACTCCGGCATCTTCACCGGTGGCGTTGTGCTCGCCACCGTGGTGTTTGGCGTGCTGGCCGGCTACGCCCTGGCCCGCTTGAGCTTCCGTGGCCGCGACACGCTTTTCGCGCTGATGCTGCTGGTGCTCATCGTGCCTTTCCAGCTGCTGATCATCCCGATCTACGTGATGATCGTGCGCAGCTACGGGCTTGCGGACTCCTACCTCGGCATGATCTTGCCGTTCGCGATCAACTCCACCGCAGTGTTCGTGTTCCGCCAGTTCTTCCTCCAGCTGCCCGAGGACCTGTTCTCCGCGGCCCGGCTCGACGGCGCCAGTGAGCTGCGCACCCTGTGGTCGGTAGCGCTGCCGCTGGCGAAGCCGGCGCTGCTCACCGCGGTCCTGTTGACGTTCATCGGGCCGTGGAACGAGTTCCTCTGGCCCTTCCTCGTCACCAAGGACGCCAGCAAGCAGCCGCTAGCGGTGTCCCTGGCCAACTACATCAGCACGACCGCCGGCCGGGCCGCCAACCCGTTCGGAGCCATCCTCGCCGGTGCCGTCGTGCTGTCGGCCCCTGCCGTGGCGCTGTTCATCGCGTTCCAGAAGCACTTCACCGCGTCCAACCTCGGGTCGGGAGTCAAAGGCTGATTCCGATGCCCGACCCTCATGCCCGACCCTCATGCCCGTCCGATGACCTACCGATAGAGGCACCCCTCATGCACATCACGACCGCACCCCGTCGATGGCTCCAGACCTCCGTCGTCGCTGCCACTGCCCTCGCCGTCGTCACAACGGCGCCGGCACCGGCCTGGACCGCCTCGGCAGGCGAACGCCTGTCGAGTACGGCGCGACCTGGCTCTGCCACGTCGGCCACGTCGGCGACATCGCCCAGGTCGGCCACGTCGATGGCGCCGCTGACCAACCTCGACCACCTGAACTGGCTCGCCGTCCCGGTGACGCCTCCGGCGCAGGCCGACCACACGACGTACCGGCTCGGTCAGCAACCGTCGGTCGGCGTGCTCTGGACGTACGCCGAGCCGACTCCCGACGGCGGCTTCCGCCACGTCGGCGGCGGGAGCTACGACCCCGCGACCGACACCTACGGGCAAGGTGCGTACAACGCCGACGACGTGAGTCGGGCCGCTGTGGTCTACCTGCGGCACTGGCGGGCCACCGGATCGACGTCGAGTCGGCACGCGGCGTACGAGATGTTGCGCGGGCTGACCTACTTGCAGACGGCGTCCGGCCCGAATGCCGGCAACGTCGTGCTCTGGATGCAGCCAGACGGCACGTTGAACCCAAGCGCTGACCCCAAGGAGGAGCCCGACCCGTCCGACAGCGACGCGTCGTACTGGCTGGCGCGGACGATCTGGGCGCTGGGCGAGGGTTACGCGGCGTTCGCTGAGACGAGGCCGGCGTTCGCGACGTTCCTGCGCTCGCGGCTGGAGCTCGCGATCGACGCGGTCGACCGAGAGGTCCTCGACCGCTACGGCGACCACCTCGACATCGACGGCCAGCCCGCACCGGCGTGGCTGATCGCTGACGGCGCGGACGCGACTGCCGAGGCGGTGCTCGGGCTCTCGGCCTACGTCTCCGCTGGCGGGTCGGGAGTGGCGCGGACGACGTTGGCCAGAGTCAGCGAAGGCATCGCCGAGCTCCGTGGCGGCGACGCACGCCACTGGCCGATGGGCGCGGTCCGGCCGTGGGTGTTGTCCCGCTCGGTCTGGCATGCGTGGGGAGGCCAGGCGCCTGCTGCCCTGGCTCGCGCCTCCACGGCTCTGGGCGAACCGGCGTTGGCGCGGGGCGCGGTCAGCGACTCGTTCACGTTCGATCCCTGGATGTTGACCTCGGGCGGCCCCGACAACGGCCGGCTCCCGACCCGCATCGACACCTCGCAGATCGCCTACGGTGCCGACTCGCGGCTCCAGTCGCTGCTGGCGACGGCTGACGCGACCGGTCGGCGGGCGGCGTACGGTCTGGCCGGCATGGCCGCTGCCTGGTGGTTCGGCGCGAACCCAGCGGGCCGGCCGATGTACGACCCCGCCACCGGGGTGACGTACGACGGTATCTCCGGCTCGGGGGAGATCAACCCCAACTCGGGGGCCGAATCCACGATCCACGGGCTGCTGTCGATGATCGCTCTCGACCAGCATCCCGCCGTCGCCGCGGTCGCGCGTACGGCCGACGTGGTCGCTCGCGAGGGCACGACCACGCTGCAGGCGGAGGACGGGACCCTGGCCGGCTCGGCGCAGGTGACGACTCCGGACTCGCTGTGGACCGGCGAGTCCCAGTACGGCGGCTCGGGCTACGTCGCGCTCGGACCGGGTGGCTCGGTCACGCTCGCGCTGCCGCAGCACGGACGGTCACTGGTGTTCCCCGTCGTCGACCTGCGTCCCGACAGCCACGCCGTCACGACGTTCCGGGCCCATGGCCGGACCCTCGGGCGGGTCGCCTCGGGCGACATCGGCGCGCAAGGCGACTCCCCCGCGCCCGGCGCACTGCTGCCGGTGACGCTGCCGCGATCGGTGGCGCCTGGCGCTGCCCGACTGACCGCCGTCACCACGACCGCCGCCGGCGATCCGGCTGCGTTGGACGCGGTGATGGTCGAGCCGCTGGTGTCTCGGTACGTCCTTGGCGGGGACGGACACGGCACCGCGCTGCTACGGAGCGCCTCGACCCATCGCGAGCACGCGCGCGTCGCCGTCCCGGGACGCGGGTTGGCGTCGGTCCGCGCATACGACGGACGCGGCCGGCTGGTGTGGACCGCGCAACGTCGTGCTCGCGGGGTGAACGTCATGGTGCCGGCGGGAGGGTTCGTCCTGGTACGCCGCTAAACACCCTTCGGTGGTTGAGCTTGTCGAAACCACAGACGCTTCGGTGGTTGAGCTTGTCGAAACCACAGACACTTCGGTGGTTGAGCCTGTCGAAACCACAGACACTTCGGTGGTTGAGCCTGTCGAAACCACACACCCCACATACGAAGGAGGAGACATGTCCGGAAACCCTCACGCGGAGTTCCCGCTCGGCCCCTTCCGGCCGCACGACGGCAACCCGATCCTGCGCCCGCGCGGTGACGGCTGGGAGTCCGCCAGCGTCTACAACCCGGCCGCCATCGTCAAGGACGGTGAGGTGGTGCTGCTCTACCGCGCGCATGCCGACGACATCGTGTCGCACGTCGGGCTCGCGACCAGCACCGACGGCATCCATTTCGAACGGCGCGCCGAGCCGGTGCTGTCGCCGTCGGAGCCCTACGACGGTGGCGGCGCCGAGGATCCTCGGGTCACCGAGATCGACGGCACCTACTACCTGACCTACACGGGGTATGACGGCAGCAAGGCTCAGCTGTGCCTGGCGACGTCTTCCGACCTGGTCTCGTGGACCACGCACGGGCCGATGTTCGAGGAGTTCAACACGTTCCGCGGTCTGCCCGGCGGCCCGACGGGCGCGTGGAGCAAGGCCGGCGCGATCGTGCCGGTGCCGATCGACGGCCGCTACCTGATGTACTTCGGCGAGGGCTCGATCTACACCGCATGGTCCGACGACCTGATCCACTGGAAGCCGTGCTCCAATGACGACCCGCTGCTCGCGCCGCTCGGCCCTGGCACGTTCGGCGAGTACCTGGTCGAGGTGGGACCGCCGCCGATCATCACTAACAACGGGCTGATCCTGCTCCTGCACAACGCGGCGGTGAAGAACACCGACGGCTCGGTCCGCTACACCTGCGGCCAGCTGTTGCTCGATCCGGCCGACCCGACGACGGTCCTCGCGCAGCTGACGCAGCCGTGGCTGGAGCCGTCGACGTACGAGGACACGCACGGGCTGGTGTCGAACGTGACGTTCGTGGAGGGTCTGGTGTTCCACAACGACACGTGGTTCGTCTACTACGGGCAGAGCGACTCGACGCTGGGCGTGGCGACGTACCGGGTCGGCAACCGCTACTCGGAGTTGTCGTTGTGACCGGTGACAATTCGGCGGTCGAGCCTGTCGAGACCCCGCCGGTCGAGCCTGTCGAGAGTCCGGCGGTCGAGCCTGTCGAGAGTCCGGCGGTCGAGCCTGTCGAGAGTCCGGCGGTCGAGCCTGTCGAAAGTTCGGTGGTCGAGCCTGTCGAAAGTTCGGTGGTCGAGCCTGTCGAGACCCCGCTGGTCGAGCCTGTCGAGCCCCCGCTGGTTGAGTTCCCTCCGCTGGTTGAGCTTGTCGAAACCAAGGCGCTCATCGAGCCCGCCGGCACCCACGCGCGCTGGCTGGAGGCGGAGGGCGACCGGCTGCTTTTGTTTGGTGCGGCGTCGCGGCACCCCGACGGCGGCTTTGCCTGGCTGGATGCCGCGGGCCGACCCGAGCTGGACCGGCCGGTGGAGTTGTGGATCACCTGCCGGATGACGCACGTCTTCTCACTGGCGCAGATGATGGGGCGGCCCGGGGCTGGACCGTTGGCCGACCACGGTGTGGCCGCTCTGCGCGGGCGCTTCCGCGATGCCGCCAACGGTGGATGGTACGCCTTCGTTGGGCCGGACGGTCCGACGGTGCGGTCGAAGACTGCCTACCCGCACGCCTTTGTGGTGCTGGCCGCGGCCAGTGCGGCCTGCGCCGGTCGTCCGGGTGCTGCCGCGCTGCTCGATGAGGCGTTGGATGTCTTGCTCGGGCACTTCTGGGACGACGAGCACGGGATGGTGGTCGAAGAGTTCGACGAGGCTTTCGCTGTCGTCGACCCCTACCGCGGAGTGAACGCCAACATGCACACCGTCGAGGCCCTGCTGTCGGCCGCCGATGCGACGGGCGATGCGGGTCTGCGCGACCGGGCGATGCGGATCGTGACGCGGGTGGTGCGCGACCTCGCCCCCGCCCACGAGTGGCGGATCCCGGAGCACTTCGACGCTTCCTGGACACCACTGCCCGACTACAACGTCGACTCCCCCGCCCATCCCTTCCGTCCGTACGGCGCCACCATCGGGCACTGGCTCGAGTGGGCCCGCCTCTCCCTCCACCTGCGTGCTTCGCTCGGGTCCTCGGCCCCGGCGTGGCTGCTCGACAACGCTGTCGCCCTCTTCGACGCCTCTGTCCGCGAAGGCTGGACCGGCCCGACCCCGCTCGAGCACCATTCGGCGGTCGAGCGCCGCAGGGTGGTCGAGCCGCATCCGTCGGTCGAGCCTGTCGCGACCAGTTCGTCGGTCGAGCCATCCCCGTCGGTCGAGCCTGACCCGGCGGTCGAGCCGTATCCGTCGGTCGAGCCTGTCGAGACCACAGACCCCCGGCGGTCGAGCGCCACAGGGCGGTCGAGCTTATCGAGACCACCCCACCCGGTGGTTGAGCCTGTCGAAACCCCCGGCTTCGTCTACACCGTCGACTGGTCCGGCAATCCCGTCGTCCGCGAACGGATGCACTGGGTACCGGCTGAGGCCACGGCAACGGCGGCCGCACTGTATGCGGCCACCGGCGATGCGTCGTACGCGGACTGGTACCAGACCTGGTGGGACCACCTGGCCGCGGCGTTCATCGATTACGAGCTCGGCTCCTGGCACCACGAGCTCGACCCCACCAACCACCCCAGCAGCACCGTGTGGTCCGGCAAGCCCGACGTCTACCACGCCTTCCAGGCCACCCTGATCCCCCGGCTCCCGCTCAGCCCGACACTCGCCACCGCCCTCCGCGACGGCCACCTCCCCTGACCGAGCCCTGTCCGGCGATTGAGCTTGTCGAAATCCTGGACCCGCGTCGATCGAGCCGCACCCGTCGATCGAGCCGCACCCGTCGATCGAGCCGCGCGTCCGCCGATCGAGCTTGTCAAGATCAAGGCTGCCCATTGAAGCGAGATACGACGGCTCCTGGCGGGCGGCCCACTTTTCGAATCCTTCGTGTTTCGGAGTAAGGGTAGACTGGCACCCTCCATGGGTAGAGAGGGTGGAACGAGCCAATGAGCCTGAACATCAAGAATGAACGAGTCCACGAGCTCATCAAACTGGCTGCCACGCAGACCGGCCAGTCTCAGACCAGCGTCGTCGAAGCCGCGATGACGCGCTTCCTTGATGAGCTGGACGCACCGGCCGGAGTCGCGGATCGAGTCGAGCAGGCGCGGCGGATCGCCACGGAGTTCCGGCAGGGGTTGACCGACGAGGACCTCGCGCGACTGTCCGCCACTCCGCTGTACGACGAGCACGGCCTGCCCGCGTGATCGTCGACAGCTCGGCGCTGATCGCCATCCTCAAGGGAGAGCCCGAGAGCGAGGCGTTCACTCGTGCGATGGTCGATGCCAATTCGGCCAAGATCGCGGCCGGCACATTGCTGGAAGCCGCGCTGGTCGTGGACGGCCTTCGCAACGCGGTCAAATCACGACGCTTCGACGAGCTGGTCCGCACCCTCGGGCTCGAAGTCGTCTCCACCACGGCCGACCACGTCGCGATCGCCCGGTCGGCATACCGAGATTTCGGCAAGGGCAGCGGGCATCCGGCGGGACTCAACTTCGGCGACTGCTTCGCCTATGCGTTGGCCAGTGAAACCGGTGAGCCCCTGCTGTTCAAGGGCGATGACTTCAGCCACACCGACCTCCGACCGACGCCGTTGTAAGCAGGTCCATACGTGTTCGCAGGACTCTCCCCCAACCGGCCCAGCACCGTCTGGTCCGGCAAACCCAAGGCCTACCACGCGTTCCGGACCACGCTGATCCCCCAGCCCCTGCTCAGCCCGACGCTGACGACCGCGGTCCGCGACGACCACCTCCGCTGCACCGCCGGGCTGCTCGCGTGAGCGAAAACTCGTCAGCCCATCACGGTGCCTGACGAGTCGGCGTTGATCTGGCGCTTGCGGGAGAACGCGCCGAGATCGATGGTGTGGCCGGTGTGTTCGCCCCTGAACTGCACGGGAATGTCGTCGTGATCGTGACCGGCCTGCACGGCGGTGATGAGGGTCGCCATCAGCTTGCCGACGACCGGGGCGTTCTTGAACTGGTTGCCGCTGGTCCCGATCGCGACGTAGTACCCATCGAGCTCCGTGCGGTCGTAGACAGGAGCCCAGTCCGAGGTGACGTCGTACACACCGGCAATGCCTGTCGGCTGGGGCGGGACACGGAGCTGGGGAAACCGGCGCGCAGCACGGGTGACCTGGGTCTCGAACAGCGCCACGGTCCGGTTGGGGTCGACCCCGTCGGGATCGTCGACCCAGTCAAGGCGGTCACACGCGGGCTCGGTGCCGCCGACCAGCAGGAAGCCGCCGGGCGCCGGTCTCACGTAGATGCCCAGGTCGAGGTCGGCCACGACCGGGCCCAGGCCATCGTCACCGGCGTACCCAGACGGCGCCACGACCTGGTGCACCTCCTGGCGCATCGGTCGCAGCGTCATCGTGAAGTCGGAGCCCACACCGGCCAACGCGTTCAGCCGGCTCGACCAGGGACCGGCGGCGTTCACCACGAGGGGGGCCTCGACCGACTGACCATCGTCGGTCTCTACGCCCGTGACGTGTCCTCCGGTCTGACGGACCCTCGTCACCGCACGCTTGAACTGGAACTGGACTCCTGCGCGGGCAGCCGCATCTGCAAGGTTGACCGTGGCGAGCAAGGGATCGTCGATGAAGCCGCCGTCCGGAGTAAACACCGCGCCGAGCGTGCTCGGGGCCTCGGCCCAGAACGCCTCGTCCTGGATCGGCTTGGGTGGCCAGAACCTGCCCGGATCGATCGCGGGCACCCGCTGCTGGAGGGTCTCCGCGTCCCACTCTTCGTACGGCACACCGACGCTACGGAACAACGAGACCGCCCGATCCCTCGGCACGACTGGGACGTCGAGCATCACCACGCCAGTCCGTGTGTACGACGCCAGGTCTGACCCAGCGTCGGCCTCCAGGTGATCGCGCCAGCCCTGCCAGCAGTGCAGCGACTCCCACGCGATCGCGACTCCTGGGTACGTCGAGTAGTTGAAACGCATGATGGCGCTCGACGCGCTGGTCGACCCCTGGCCGGGACCTGGGCCTTTGTCGACCACCGCCACCCGTAACCCGCTGCGGGCCAGCTCGAGCGCGATCGACGAGCCCATGACGCCAGCTCCGATCACGACAGCATCGGCCGTGACAACCATGGCTCTCTCTCCGATCGGGGTGTTGGCTCCATTCAACTGCCAGCATGCAGGTTAGTGCTCGGAATGGACCAAGCGGATTGCTTCCATATCGGGCGTTCTGCTGATAGAACAAGGTCGTGCTCGAAGCCGGAGTCAGCCGTCTCATCCGGGAGTCGGCTATGACATGGCTAGAGTCACGCGGGTCCGACCTCGTCACACACTCCACGCTCGCGACATTTGAGTACGACGGCCACCCGCTCCCGCTGATGGATCGGCAACGTGGCATCCGCAAGCCCGCGGGTATGGACGCGGCGCTGTCCATCCGGACGGTATTTACTGAGCCGGGTCAGACACCGCCGTACGCCGACGCCGAAGGGCCGGACGGACGGATTCGCTACAAGTACCGCGGCGAAGACCCGATGCATCTGGAGAACCGTGCCCTCCGTCGCGCCTACCTCGATGGGCTTCCTCTGATCTGGTTCGTTGGAGTGGCCGCCGCGCAGTACAAGCCGATCTACCCAGTCTGGATCGTCGCCGACGAGCCCGAGCAGCTGCAGTTCGCTATCGCACTTGACCAGGGCCAACGCCTCATCAAGCCGGGAGACGATGTAGGTGCCGACACCCGTCGCTACATGGAAACGCTAAACAGGGTGCGTCTCCATCAGCCAATGTTTCGCGCTCGCGTCCTCAGCGCATACGAATCCCGATGCGCTCTGTGCCGGCTGCGCCACCCTGACCTCCTGGACGCAGCCCACATCATTCCCGACGGCCAGCCGCAGGGTGATCCAGTCGTGCCTAATGGCCTGGCTATGTGCAAGATCCATCACACCGCCTATGACCGCAACATCCTCGGAGTGCGCCCCGACCTGGTCGTAGAGATTCGTCAGGACATTCTCGATGAGATCGACGGACCTATGCTGCGGCACGGACTCCAAGAGATGAACGGCGTGTCTCTCACCGTCCCAGCTTCCCGGCGCAGCCGGCCGGACCGGGAGCGCCTCGAAATGCGATATGCCGAGTTTCGCAGCTGATCCGTCGAGGGCTGGTCAACCGCCCATTCCGCCCCAGCGACGCCGCAGTAGAGTCACATGGTTTCGGATGCGGTCGTGCGGCGAAACGGCGAAGGCTGGCTCTAGATCTTCACCAGTGCCTCCAAGGCCCGATTTAGGCCGATTGGAGCTAACCTCACATCGCCAATTGGGCATATTGTTGCAATGACATCAACGAGCTAGCAAGGACAAGAGCACAATTGCGGGCTTTCGCCTTCGAATTTGATCTGCAGTGGGTCATTGATGAGGTCGATCAAGCCGTTGCACAGGGTGTATTTGAGCCCAAACAGCTGCGACAAACGGTGAAACGCGGCGAGACGCTTTACGAGGAGATCAGCCCTCCGCCCGGTGATCTCGGCCATTGCTTGACCACGCGCCAAGCGCCGACGACCGTAAATGGAGTGGACATGCCGCCAATCTGACACGATCGCGCAGAGCCCTTGATCATGCCGTCCTTTGCCTCTTGCCATGCCCCATTGAGGAATGGGCCGCGGACGACCACTCCGGTCGATACCTCAGCTACAGCCGGAGGTACTGCCGCAGCCTTCGCAGACGTAGCAGCTGCCGGCTGGGCGCATCTTGGTGCCGCAGGTGAAGCAGAGCGGGCTGTCGACTTCGCGGCCGGAGATGGCCTCCATCAGCTCGGCCGTGGTGTGGGCGCCGCTGGCTGCGGGCTTGGCGGTCGAGGTGACCACGTCGGCTCCCGGCTTTGTGGTCTCGCTCGTCTTGGTTTCGACAGGCTCAACCAGCGAAGAGCTCGAAGGCTCGGCCGGCGAAGATCCCTTGGTTTCGACAGGCTCGACCGACGAAGTCTTGAGGGATTCGGCTTCGGGGACCTCGTCGGAGTCGTCGGCAACCGCCTCGTAGGAACCCGTGTCGAGCTGGCGCTGGCGCTCGTCGGCGGTGTAGATGCCGAGGGCGGAACGCTTCTCGAAGGGCAGGTAGTCCAGCGCCAGACGACGGAAGATGTAGTCCATGATCGACTGGCTCATCCGGACATCCGGGTCATCGGTCATGCCGGCCGGCTCGAACTTCATGTTGGTGAACTTCGAGACGTAGGTCTCCAGCGGGACGCCGTACTGCAGCGAGATCGAGATCGCCATCGAGAAGGCGTCCATCACCCCGGCCAGGGTGGAGCCCTGCTTGCCGAGCTTGAGGAACACCTCGCCCAGGCCGTCGTCGGGGTACGACCCGGCCGTCATGTAGCCCTCGGCGCCACCCACGGTGAAGGACGTGGTCAGCGACGGACGCGACTTCGGGAGGCGCTTGCGCACGGGCCGCTGGGTCTCGACAAGCTCGACCGCCGTGGTGCCCGCCTCGAACGCCTTGTCGGCGCCCTTGGCCTTGGCGTCGCTCAAGGGTTGGCCGACCTTGCAGTTGTCGCGGTAGACGGCCAGCGCCTTGAGGCCGAGCTTCCAGCCCTGGACGTAGACGTCGGCGATCTCCTCGACCGTGGCCCGCTCGGGCAGGTTGACCGTCTTGGAGATGGCGCCGGACAGGAACGGCTGGCAGGCCGCCATCATCCGGACGTGACCCATCGCAGCGATCGCCCGCTCCCCCATGGCCGTGTCGAACACCTCGTAGTGCTCGGTCTTCAGGCCCGGTGCGTCGACCACGTGACCCTTGTCGGCGATGAACTCCACGATCGCCTCGATGGTCTCCTCGGCGTACCCGAGCTTCTTCAGCGCCCGCGGGATCGTCTGGTTGACGATCTGCATCGACCCGCCCCCGACGAGCTTCTTGAACTTGACCAGCGAGAAGTCCGGCTCGATGCCGGTGGTGTCGCAGTCCATCATGAAGCCGATCGTGCCGGTCGGAGCCAGTACCGACGCCTGGGCGTTGCGGTAGCCGTGCTTCTCGCCGAGCTTGACGACCTGGTCCCAGGCCTTGGTGGCGACCTTCTGCACCTCACGGTCGTGCGGGTGGACCGAGCGGATCGCGTCGTTGGCGGCGGCGTGCTTGCGCATCACCCGCTTGTGGGCGTCGGCGTTGCGGGCATAGCCGGAGTAGGGGCCGACCGCTGCGGCGATCTCGGCCGAGCGCTTGTAGGACTGGCCGGTCATCAGCGAGGTGATCGAGGCCGCCAGGGTACGGCCGCCCTCGGAGTCGTAGCCGAGGCCCATCGCCATCAGCAGCGCGCCGAGGTTGGCGTACCCGATGCCGAGCTGGCGGTAGTCGCGCGTCGTCTCGCCGATCGCCTTCGTCGGGAAGTCGGCGAAGCAGATCGAGATGTCCATCGCGGTGATGATCAGCTCGACGCAACGGGCGAAGATCGGCGCGTCGAACGAGCCGTCGTCCTTGAGGAACTTCAGCAGGTTGAGGCTGGCCAGGTTGCACGAAGAGTTGTCGAGCGACATGTATTCAGAGCACGGGTTGGACGCGGTGATCCGGCCGGTCTCGGGGTTGGTGTGCCAGTCGTTGATCGTGTCGTCGTACTGGATGCCCGGGTCGGCGCACTCCCACGCGGCCGTGGCGATCTTGCCCCACAGCTCGCGGGCGTCGACGGTGTCGATGACCTCACCGGTGCCACGCGCCCGGAGCCCGAACTCGGTGCCTTCGTCGACCGCCCGCATGAACTCGTCGGTGACGCGCACGGAGTTGTTGGCGTTCTGGTACTGCACGGAGTGGATGTCGGCACCGCCGAGGTCCATGTCGAAGCCGGCGTCACGCAGGGCGCGGATCTTGTCCTCCTCGCGCGCCTTGGTCTGCACGAACTCCTCGATGTCGGGGTGGTCGACGTCGAGCACGACCATCTTGGCCGCACGACGGGTCGCGCCGCCGGACTTGATCGTGCCCGCGGACGCGTCGGCGCCGCGCATGAACGAGACCGGGCCGGACGCGGTACCGCCGGAGGAGAGCAGCTCCTTGCTCGAACGGATCCGCGACAGGTTGAGACCCGCACCGGAGCCGCCCTTGAAGATGAAGCCCTCTTCCTTGTACCAGTTGAGGATCGAGTCCATCGAGTCGTCGACGGCCAGGATGAAGCACGCGGAGACCTGCTGGGGAGACTTGGTGCCGACGTTGAACCAGACCGGCGAGTTGAACGCGAACACCTGGTGCAACAGCATGTGCGTCAGCTCGTGGTCGAACGCCTCGGCGTCCTCAGGCGTGGCGAAGTAGCCCTCGTCCTCACCACTCTTGCGGTAGGTCTGGACGACCCGGTCGATCAGCTGACGCAGGCTCCACTCGCGGACGTCGGTGCCGACCGCGCCGCGGAAGTACTTGGTGGTAACGATCGTGGACGCGTTGACCGACCAGAAGTCCGGGAACTCCACACCGCGCTGCTCAAAGACGGTCTCACCGGTCTTCCAGTTCTGCTGCACGACGTCGCGACGCTCCCACGTGACCTCGTCATAGGGGTGCGTGCCGGGCGTGGTGAAGATCCGGTCGATCTTCAGTCCCTTGCCGCGCTTGGTGGTCGCGGTCGTCGGGCGCCGGCTGTCGGTCTCGGTCATGGCGTCTCCTGCCTCATCTCCGCCTGCTGGCGGTGTGTGCATCTCGCTGATGCCGGGGTCTGGTCTGGTGGCTGGTGCTGGTGGCTGGGTGCTGGTGGGTGCTGCTGGGGTCGGGGGCGTTGCGTCGTACGGGGGTCAGGTGGTGCGGTCGTGCCGGTGGTACAGCGTCTGGGGTGGCGGCTCAGCCGGGACTGTCTCCGCCGGGTAGCGCGCCTGGTGGGGCGCCGGGTGGGGCGCCGGGTCTGGCCAGCGCGGGCTCCTGGCCGGTCGGCTGGCGCTCGGCGCGCAGCAGCGCGATCTCGGTCTCGAAGTCGTCGGCGGACTCGAACGAGCGGTAGACGCTCGCGAACCGCAGGTAAGCCACCTCGTCGAGCTCGCGCAGCGGCCCGAGGATGGCCAGGCCGACCTCGTGGGCGGGCACCTCGGCCCAGCCGGAGCCGCGCAGCGCGTCCTCGACCTGGGAGCCGAGCACGGCGAGGGCGTCGTCGCTGACCGGGCGGCCCTTGCAGGCCTTGCGTACGCCGCCGATCGCCTTCTCGCGGCTGAACGGCTCGGTCGCGCCGGAACGCTTCACCACGGGGAGCTGCATCTGCTCGACTGTGGTGAACCGCTTCTCGCAGTCGTTGCACGAGCGTCGGCGGCGGATCGAGGCGCCGTCGTCGGCGACCCGGGAGTCGAGCACGCGGGTGTCGGTGTTGCGGCAGTACGGGCAGTGCATCCGGGTCCCCTCCTCGTGCTTCGACGCGCTCATACCGGTCGTTCTACTCCGGCGATCCGACAGTTCTTGGTCGTCCCTGGTGGTGCACGATGGGGACGGAACTGTGGACGGCCTGGGGATGAACCTCGGTGTCCTGCGGGTCGTTCTCGGATGTGAGCGGGACCACGTGTGGACAACGGTTGGTGACGCTGAACCACTACCTGTGGAGAACTACATCCTTGTAACTACTATATCTTGGGGTGACCTTACGCTCAACCCCCAATCTGGTCCCGCAATTCCGACGATTCGGTGCGGCTTTTCGCATCGGCCCAGGTCAGAGCGGATTTTCGTACGCCGGTCGGGCGTGTCCCCCGGGCGTGTCGCGGCTCCGGTGATCTCGACAGGCTCGATCAGCGGGCTCCGACGGTGCTGCCGGTGGTGGCGCTGTCCGTGGTGGCCCCTTCGGTGGTTGAGCTTGTCGAAACCACGTGGGGTCGTTGTACCGGGTGGTGGGCTGTCGGTGGTGGCGCCTTCGGTGGTTGAGCTTGTCGAAACCACCCGCGGAAGAGCAGCTCGACCGCCGGAAGCGCGAGACTCGATCAGCGAGAGCGATGAGTCCGGCCGGCGAAGTGAGTCCACTCTCGTGACCCGCTGACTCGAGAGGACACGATGACCAAAACGACGAAGCAGACCAGGACCTTGTCGGTCGAGTTGTTCAGTACGGTGGACGGCTTCGCCTCGGGGTCGCAAGCCGAGGGGTACTTCGGGCTCTACGGACCGGAGCTCGCGGCCTGGATCGACGAACAGCTGGCCCGGCCGCACGTGATGGTGATGGGCCGCAAGACCTACGTCGAGATGGCGGAGATCGTGGCGGGCGGGGAGGACCCGTCGTTCGCTCGGATGACCGAGCTGCCGAAGCTGGTGTTCTCCTCGACGCTCGACGAGCCACTGCCCTGGACGAACACGACGCTGTCTCGCGAGGACGTGGCCACCGTCATCCCGGACCTGAAGAGCACGCCCGGCGACCCCCTGCGCGTCATCGGAAGCTTGTCGCTGTTGCGTAGCCTGCTGAGGCTCGGCCTGGTCGACCGACTCCGGCTGATCGTGTTCCCGCAGATCCTGGCTGAGACCGGTCTCGCGCCCATCTTCGCGGGGCTGCCGGACCTCGATCTCCGGTTGGAGTCGACCGCGGTACTCGACGACCGACTGGTTGTTCTCGACTACGCCCCCCAACCGCCTGCGGCACGCTGACGCAGCCTGCTGTGCCTCGAGGTTTGGGGAGATTCGCCCCGCCTCGGGCCTGGTTAATCCTCCCCAAACCTCGGAGCGAGACCAGCCGCGGCGGTCGAGCCACCCGCAACGTCCTGCACTCAGGCGCCTCCCACGACCCCAGCGCAGGACGTCGTACCCCGGACCGAGCCTGGCCACCTAGGCGGTCAAGCCGGTCGAGACCACTCCCAACGTCCTGCACCTAGGCGCCTCCCACGACCCCAGCGCAGGACGTCGTACGCCGGACGGACGGCCCCCCGCCCCTCGGAGCTCGGCAGGCCCGATCGACGAGGCGGCTCGAGTGGACGGCGAATCGACCCGACGTATCTGGGCGGGCGGTCCGTACTCCTGAGCCGGTAATGCGGCACGCCGCCGACAAGGCTCGGACAACTCTTCGGCGGCCTGCCGCGTCACACGAGGTGTCGAGACCGCCTGACGGCCGGCACCGACCGCAACGTCTCGAGAGGACAGCATGCGACGTACGAGCATCATCACCACGGGAGCAGCCGCCGCGGCAGCCATCGTCATGATCGCCGCACCGGCCATGGCACAACGCATCGATGGCGGCTCCGGCGACGACAACCTGCACGGCACGGCCGTGCGCGACTCGATCCACGGGCACCAGGGCAACGACACGATCGCCGGGCGGGGTGGCCCGGACCTGCTGCACGGTGAGCTCGGGAACGACGTCCTCTACGGGGGTGGAGACGTCGCTCGCGACTTCCTTTCCGGCGGACCTGGCCGAGACAAGCTCAAGGGCGGTCCCGGCGCGGACTTCTTCGTCGGCGGACCCGGAACCGACTTCATCTACGGCGCCGGGGGAAACGACGTGGTCGAGACGATCCAGGGCAACGACCGGATCTTCATGGGCGCCGGCAACGACGAGCTGAGCTTCCTGTCCAGTGACGGCAAGCGGGCGTTCATCAACTGCGGGAGCGGCCACGACATCGTCAACTACCTCGGCGCGATCGACCCGCGCGACGTGATCAGCACCAACTGCGAGGACGTCAACGCCAACACGTCCGACTGACCCACCTCACCACCTGAACGATCCGACGTCTGCGGGACCAGAGCCACGCAGACGTCGGATCGTTGCGTTGTGCCGCCAGTGCGTTCGGGGCAGCGGTGTGTTCATGCCACCAGGTCGCTGTGACACATATGGATCAGGAAGTGCGCGGCCATCTGCACCGGGTCGATCGCTCCTTCGGCGATGCAGACGGTCTCGTTGAGCCAGGTATACCGCTCGTCCTCGGACTCGAAGAGCGTCATCAGGAGCTGCCTCCCGACGGTCTCGCCGTCGATCGTGACGAACACCGTCCGGCCGGTCAGGTCGCAGAGCACGATCGCGCCATCCGCCGTGGTGATCGCCCCCCGCGCCGACGGGAGCATGACGCCGTCGCCGCGGCGGGTCGGGTGGTTGGACCACCGCAGGCTTCCGGAGAGCCGTTCGCCCTCGACGCTGCCCTCCCCGCCCCCGTAGCCCAGTCCGGACTCATTGCCGTAGGGCCTGACGAGGTCGAAGTCACCGACGTATTGCAGGTCCATCGTGCACAACCGCTCGAGCCTCATCGCGCACTCCCCTCGCCCCGGGATCGCCCGTGCGAGCATAGTCTCGCCCGCCAACGATCCGACATCTCCGCGCTCAGGATCCCGCAGACGTCGGATCGTGGCGTCAGGGCAGGGGGCGGCGGCCGGCGAAGCCGAGGTCGAGCCGGTGGTACCACGCCAGTTCGGGATCGCCCTCCAGCCAGCACAGCAGTACGTCGGCGCCGTCGAGCTCGGCCGGGAAGTCCACGAGCAGCGGCGCGAAACCCTTCAGCTCGACCCCGGTAGCGCAGATCTTGGTGAGCACGTCGTCCATCCGGGCCTGCACGGCCTTGAACTCCGGGACACCACCCAACGCCGACGGGCCGGTGGCTCCGGAGACCGCGGCGCCGAGCTCGGTCGCGTCCGCGCGGAGGCCGACGAACTCGTCCAGCAACGGCTTCATCGAGTTCAACATCTGGCGAGCCTCCCCCAGCGTGAACCGTCCCATCTGGGCAATCCTGCCACCGCCGTGCGTGTCCGGATACCGCCAAATCTGTCACGGCTCGAGTGCAGGCCGTGGTGTTCGCCATCGTCTTCGCGTGGTGATCGGGGTGGTGGCCTCGGTCAGCCTCAGTCGGCCTCAGTCGGCCTCAGTCGGTCTCAGTCGGCCTCAGTCGGTCTCAGTCGGCTGGGTGGCTTCGAACGTCCAGGCCGTGACCAACCCGTAGGCCAAGTGCGGGACGGCGTCGCTCAGCCACGACGAGGCGTCCCAGGTACGCGGGTCGCTCACCCCGAGCGCGGCCATCGGAACATTGGCGCCCGCCATCGCTGCCGCGCCCACCAGACCAGCGCCGAGCAGAGGTGCGGGTCGGCCGGTCAGCGCGGTCACGGCACCGTACGCCGCTCCGACGACGACTCCGGTGGCGAGTCCCATCAAGGGGCCGAGTCCGGCCACGCGATTGTCACGTTCCTCGCCGTGGCCCGGCACGTCCGCGGGGAGCCGGTCGGCCATCTCCTCGACCGTGTCCTCCGGCGTACTGCTGGTCCCGCGGCCGCGCGCGGCCATGTCGAGATAGGTGACGGCGTTGAGGGCTGTGGTTCCGGCGGCACCTGCCGCCGCCCCGGTGAGGAGCTTGCGCAACATGTCAGGCGCCGTACCCCGATCGCCCGCGCCATCACTGGCTGGCCGCCGCCACTTCGCCGGGGCGCGGGTTTGGGGAAGTCCAGCCACGCCAGGACCCCGACACGTCTCCGCAAACCTCGAGCGCGTCAGCGGGATCGGTCCCCAACCACCTCGAGGTTCTTCCGCTCGGCCCTCCGGGTTTGGGGAAGTCCAGCCACGCCAGGACCTCGACACGTCTCCGCAAACCTCGAGCGCGTCAG
>JBBSPA010000044.1:0-36150 GCA_038259225.1 Propionibacteriales bacterium | reverse complement strand
TGAACCTGGTCGAGCACCTGATCCACCATGAGGACGTACGCCGCGCTCAGCCGGAGTGGACTCGTCGGGACCTGCCCGGATGGGCAGAAGACCAGATCTGGACGCCACTTCGATTTCTCGCCAAGGGCATCACCCGGCACTCCCCCGTTCCGCTCATGCTGGCGCGCACCGACGCCGACGCGGACTCGGTGGCACGCAAGGGCGATCGGCCCGTTGTGGTCCGGGGGCTGCCGTCGGAGCTGGCCCTGTACGTGTACGGCCGGTCCGCAGTCGCCGACGTCGAGCTCGACGGTGACCCGGCATCGGTGGAACGACTGCGCAAGAAGCAGTTCCGCGTCTGAGGCCGAACTCCGCACTCAGCGCACTCAGCGCACGGGGTGACCCGCCGCCGCCAGGGCCTGCTTCACCGCACCGACCGTCAACAGGCCGTCGTGGAAGACACTGGCCGCCAGGACGGCGTTTGCACCTGCATTGATCGCGGGCGGAAAGTGCGCGGGTACGCCGGCCCCGCCGCTGGCGATCACCGGGATCGACACCACCGCGCGGATCGCCTCGATCAGCTCGAGATCGAAGCCGTCCCGCGTGCCGTCGGCGTCCATGGCATTGAGCAAGATCTCTCCCGCCCCCTGATCGGCCCCGCGGCGGGCCCAGTCGAGCGCGTCGAGCCCGGTGCCTTTCGAGCCGCCGTGCGTCGTGACCTCGAAGCCGGACGTCGTACCGACGTCGCGTCGGGCATCCACGCTGAGCACGAGCACCTGACGACCGAACCGCTGCGCGATCTCAGCGATCGTCTCGGGTCGCTCGATGGCCCCGGTGTTGATCGCCACCTTGTCAGCGCCGCAGCGCAGCAACACGTCGACGTCGGCCACGGTACGGATCCCTCCCCCGACCGTCAGCGGGATGAAGACCTGCTCGGCGGTACGCCGGACGACGTCCAGGACCGTCTCGCGCCGGTCCTTCGACGCGCTGATGTCGAGGAACGTCAACTCGTCGGCACCCTGCTCGTCATAGCGACGCGCCAGGGCGACCGGATCGCCCACGTCGCGGAGATCATGGAAGTTCACGCCTTTCACGACACGGCCGTCGTCGACGTCAAGGCACGGGATCACCCGCACGGCCAGCGTCATCGGCCCACCGCCGCGAGCGCGTCCTCGAGCGCGAAGGCCCCGGTGTAGAGAGCGGTCCCGATGATGGCTCCCTCGACGCCCTCCTCCACGAGCGAAGCGATCGCGACCAGGTCCTCGATGGTGGAAACCCCACCGGAGGCCACGACCGGAGCCGACGTGCGCGCGCAGACGTCGCGGAGCAGGTCCAGGTTCGGGCCTCGGAGCATGCCGTCCTTGTTGACGTCGGTGACGACGTAGCGCGCGCATCCTTCGCTGTCCAGTCGCGCCAGCACTTCGTGCAACTGACCCCCTTCGCGAGTCCAACCGCGCGCGGCCAGCGTGGCTCCTCGGACGTCGAGCCCGATCGCGACCCGGTCGCCGTGCTCAGCGATCACGCGGGCACACCAGGACGGGTTCTCCAGAGCGGCCGTCCCGATGTTGACCCGCCGACAGCCAGTCGCCAACGCGGCGGTCAACGTCTCGTCGTCCCGGATACCTCCGGAGAGCTCGACGTCGATGTCGAGGCTCCCGACGACCCGCCCCAACAGCTCGCGGTTGTGGCCGCGCGCGAACGCCGCGTCGAGGTCGACCAGGTGCACCCAGCTTGCGCCCGCCTGCTGCCAGCGCTGGGCCGACTCGACGGGCTCGCCGAACACGCGTTCGCTGCCGTCGACTCCCTGGACGAGCTGCACGGCCTGGCCGTTCGACACGTCGACGGCCGGCAGCAGCTCCAACGTCGTCATGGTCGGAGCCTACGGACACCGGTCACGAGGAGCTGAGTGCGGCGGCAAGGGGCAACGCGAAGATGCTGACGACCAGCACAGCAGCGCGCAGGCCCCAGCTCGGCGTCACGATCCAGGTGAGCGCCTGCAGCACGACGAAGGCGAGGGCGACCAAGCCCCAGACACGGCGGCGTTTGGCCGCCAGCGGTCCGCTCGACCTGCTCCAGCGGGTGCCGCCGACACCGGGCAGCCAGGACAGCCGTCGGTGCCACCAGGCACGGCGGTCCCGGCGTCTGGCCGCAGCGGCCTGGAGCCGTTCGCGCTCTGCCGCACGTTGCTCGCGCTCGGTCTCCCGCGCCGCGCGGCGTACGGCCCGCTCCTTGCTCACCGGCGCGTCCTGCTGCTCATGGGGTCATCCCAGCATGCTGAGCAGCTTCTCGAAGACCTGGGGCTGCTGCACACCGTCGACCGTGGCGAACGACTTCGTCGACCCGTCGGCGTAGCTGACGGTCACCTGATAGCTCTGCAGGTCGCAACAGGCATTCTTCGGCACCGGCGCCATGTCGACCGTCCGCAGGGCAGGATCGGAGGCCGCGGAGAGGATGTCGTCGAGCTCGGCCTGGGTGGTGCCGGCCGGGAGCGGGCCGTCCGCGGAGTAGCTGAGCCGGACGTCGACCGGGCGCAGCCCGCCGGTACGCCGTAGCGAGACGGCGACGGCCTGGCTCGCCTCAGCTGCCGGGTCGTTCCCTGTCGTCGTCGCCCCGCCCGGGGCCGTGCTCGAGGTCCCGACGCTCGAGGCTGGATCACCAGAGCTCGAGGACTGCGAGCCACAGGCGGCGGTCAGCGCAAGCCCGAGGCCGAGGGCGGTCGTGACCAGGATGGATCGTGTGGGTCGGAGGGGTCGGGGGCGTGAGTTCATAACTGTTGGACCCAGTTACGGAGCAGAACGGCTCCCGCATCGCCGGACTTTTCTGGATGGAACTGGGTCGCCCACAAGGGACCATTCTCGACAGCCGCGACAAATCGATCGCTCTCGTGCGTGGTCCACGCCACCAACGGGGCCGGGGTATGCCCGGTGTCCGCCAGGTCCCAGCGGCGAGCGGCGTAGGAGTGCACGAAGTAGAACCGCTCCTGCGCGACGCCGGCGAACATCGCGCTGCCCGGCGCAACGTCCACGGTGTTCCAGCCGATGTGTGGCAGCACCTGCGCGTCGAGCCGCTCGACCCGGCCCGGCCACTCTCCACAGCCGGGTGTCTGATGTCCGTGCTCGACGCCGCAGTCGAACAGCACCTGGTGGCCTACGCAGATCCCCAGCACGCAACGCGCTCCGGCCAACCGCCGACCGATGATCTCGGGCCCATGGACCGCGTTGAGGCCGTCCATGCACGCCGCGAAGGCACCGACGCCCGGGACGACCAGGCCGGCGGCCGCCAGAGCCTTCTCGCGATGAGCGGTCACCTCGACGTCCGCCCCGGCCCGCGTCAGCGCGCGTTCGGCCGAACGCAGGTTGCCGGAGCCGTAGTCGAACAAGACGACCTTCGGCGCTGCAACCGTCACAAGCGTCCCTTGGTGCTGGGTACGCCGTCCTCCCGCGGATCGTGCGCCACCGCGTCGCGCAAGGCCCGCGCCAACGCCTTGAACTGAGCCTCGACGATGTGGTGCGGGTCCCGACCGGCCAGGACCCGGAGGTGGATGGCGATCGAGGCGTGCGCGCTGATCGATTCCAGCACGTGGCGGGTCAGCGAACCGACGTACGATCCGCCGATGACGACATAGGCCTGTCCCTCGGGCTCACCGGAGTGCACGCAGTACGGGCGTCCGGACACATCGACGGCGCACTGCACCAACGCCTCGTCGAGCGGGATCAGCGCGTCACCGAAGCGCCGGATGCCCACCTTGTCGCCGAGTGCGTGCCGGAGCGCCTCACCGAGCACGATGGCGACATCCTCCACGGTGTGGTGGGCATCCACGTGCACGTCGCCCTCGGCCTGGACGGTCAGGTCCCAGAGGGCGTGGCGGGCAAGCGAGGCGAGCATGTGGTCGTAGAAGCCGACGCCGGTGGCGACCTCTGCGCGTCCGGTGCCGTCCAGATCGAGCTCGACGACAACCTTCGACTCCTTGGTCTCCCGGTCGATCCGGGCGGTGCGGTTCGTCATGCCGAGCACCCTCTCACGCTGGTCGCGCTCTTCAGGCTCTGCACGCTGTTCAGGCGCGTCATCGGGGTTCCTCCTGGTCGCCGGCGAGGGCGTCGAGGAGGGCTACCCGGAAGGCAGCCATGTCGTCGGAAGTGCCGATCGAGACGCGCAACCAACCGGGAGGCCCGGTCTCTCTGATCAGCACACCCCCCTCGAGGATGCGCTGCCAGATGGCGTGCCGGTCGGGAAACGTGCCGAACAGCACGAAGTTGGCGTCGGACTCGGCGACCCGCAGGCCCTGCTCGCGCAGCCAGCGCGCGGTCGCGTCCCGCTCCTCGCGCAGCGCGGCGACCTGACCGAGCAACTCGGGGGCGTGTGTCAGCGCGACCTGCGCCACGACCTGCGTCACGGCCGACAGGTGGTAGGGCAGTCGCACCACACGCAGGGCGTCGACGAAGTCCGAGCTCGCGGCCAGGTAGCCGACCCTGCCACCGGCGAGTGCGAACGCCTTGGACATCGTGCGCGTCACCGCCAGCGCCGGGAAGTCGTCGAGCAGACTCAACGCCGAGGGCGTCCCGTCCCGACGGAACTCGGCGTACGCCTCGTCGACCACCACGATGCCGGGCGCTGTCGAGCAGATCGCCTTGATCGTGTCGAGGCTCAACGATGTGCCGGTCGGGTTGTTGGGCGAGGCAAGCAGGACGACGTCGGGCCGCTCGTCCTCGAGCAGGGTCAGCGCATGGTCGAGGTCGATGCCGAAGTCGTCGTCGCGGCGTCCGGCCACCCAGCGGGTCGCCGTGTCCCTGGCGTACTCGGGATACATCGAGTAGGTCGGTGCGAACGACAGGGCCGTACGGCCGGGTCCCCCGAACGCCTGCAGCACGTGCAGCATCACCTCGTTCGACCCGTTGGCCGCCCATAGTCGCCGGACGTCCAGTCCGTGTCCGAGGTACGCCGCGAGCGCCTCGCGCAGGGCGGTGGCCTCACGGTCGGGGTAGCGGTTCAACGACCCGGCTATCTGCCTGACCGCCTCCGCCATCGCCGCGACCACCACGGGCGGAGGTGGGTAGGGGTTCTCGTTGACGTTGAGGAGCACCGGTACATCGAGCTGCGGTGCGCCGTACGGCTCGATCCCGACCAGCTCCGGCCGCAGCGGCAGCCCGGCGCGCTCGAGTGCGGACATCAAGGCTCCAGTCGGATCCGGACCGCGTCGCCGTGCCCTGGCAGGTCCTCCGCCTCCGACAGCGACAGCACGTGCGGTGCGACCTCGGCGAGCGCGGCAGCGGAGTAGTTGATCACCTGGACCGTCTTGAGGAAGCTCCGGACCGACAACCCCGAGGAGTGGCAGGCACAGCCCGCGGTGGGCAGCACGTGGTTCGAACCGGCGGTGTAGTCCCCGAGCGACACCGGCGCGTAGGGGCCGACGAAGACAGCGCCCGCGTTCCGGATCCTCGCAGCACGTTGCGCGGCGTCCGCGGTCTGGATCTCGAGGTGCTCCGCAGCGTAGGCGTTGACGACCTCCTCTCCCTGATCGAGGTGGTCGACCAACAAGATCGCGGACTGCTCGCCGGTAAGGGCCTGCGTGACGCGCTCGGCGTGCTTGGTCTGCGCGACCTGGCGGTGGAGCTCGTCCTCGACCGCGGCGACCAGTGTCTCCGACGGCGTCACGAGCACGCTGGCAGCCACCGTGTCGTGCTCGGCCTGACTGATCAGGTCGGCTGCGACGAAGGCGGGGTCCGCGGTCTCGTCGGCGAGGATCGCGATCTCGGTCGGGCCGGCTTCGGAGTCGATGCCGACCACTCCGCGTAGCAGCCGTTTGGCGGCCACCCCGAAGATGTTGGCCGGACCGGTGACGAGGTCGACGGGTAGACAGCGCTGAGCCGGGTCGTCGTGGTCGTAGCCGTAGGCGAACATCGCGACGGCGCCCGCACCTCCAGCGGCGTACACCTCATCGATCTCGAGCAGGGCACAGGCGGCCAGGATCGACGGATGCGGCAGCCCTCCGTACTCGCGCTGGGCAGGGCTGGCGAGTGCCACGGACCGGACACCGGCCACCTGCGCCGGGACGACGTTCATCAGGACCGACGAGATGAGCGGCGCCTTGGCCGCGGGTACGTAGAGGCCGACCCGGTCCACCGCGACATTGCGCTGGGTCACCTGTCCACCCGGGGCCGGCGACGTGGTCACGTCCTCCGGGCGCTCGGCCTCACATGTCAACCGCAGCCGGCGTACGGACTCCTCGAGGCTGGCGCGCAGGTCGGGATCTAGCGTCGCCAGGGCTGCCGCAACGGCGCCCGGCGGTACGCGGACGGAGGTGATCTCGACGCCGTCGAACTGCGCAGCCTGACGAATCAGCTCGTCGTGACCGTGCACGCGAACGGCCTCACACAGCGGCCGCACCTGCTGCACGGCGGCATCGACGTCGAACTCGGCGCGGGGAACCAGCGCGCGGTAGTCCAGCCGCTCACCTGCAGCGACCCGCCCGCGCACGTCGATGTGACGGATCATCCGACCAGTCTAGATGGAGGGGGCGCGGCGGCGGAGCCATGTGGACCGGGCTGGACGGGCTTCCGGCGGCGCCTTCGATGTTAGGTTCGACGCGTGGGCGAGCCGCTACCTCTTTTTCCGTTGAACACCGTGCTGTTCCCGGGGATCGTGATGCCTCTCTACATCTTCGAGGACCGGTATCGGATGCTGGTGCGCGACCTGATCGCGCTGCCTCCCGACGCCGCCCGCGAGTTCGGGGTGGTGGCGATCAAGGTGGGCTACGAGGTCGGTGAACGCGGCGTCCACACGATCCAGCGAACCGGCTGCGCCGCCCTCGTCACCGAGGTGACCGCGAACCCGGACGGCTCGTTCGAGATCATGGTGGTCGGGCGTCGAAGATTCCACGTCGAGAGCCTCGACCCCTCACAGGACTACCTGCGCGCCGACGTCGAGTGGTTGCCGGACTCTGCCGGCGGCGACACCCCCGCCGATGCGGAGCGGGCTTCTGAGCGGGCCCGCCAGCTCTTCGAGGTGTACCGCGACACGGTCTCCGCGCTGCGCGGCGACGACATCCTCGACGGGGAGACGCCGACCAGCCCGGTCGACTTGTCGTACACCCTGGCCGCCGCGCTCGTCCTCAACCTGGCGGAGCGCCAGGCTCTGCTCGAGGCGCCGGACGTCGTCAGTCGACTGCGGCTCGGCACCTCGATGATGCGCGGCGAGCTTCAGGCCATGTCGGCGGTCCCGTCGCTGCCGGCGACCAGCATGGCCCGCACGCAGTGGTCCCCGAACTAGCTGGCTGTAGGCACTAGTCGTTGACGGAGATCACGAACGAGCTCTCGAGGTAGTCGCCGTCGGTCTCGCCGGTGATGGCGACGGACTGAAGCGGCCGCAGGTTGTCGATCACCTCAGCAGGTGCACCGGAGTCCTGCACAGCCTGGAGGATCGGGTCCTCGACCTGGTCGAAGTTGAAGAACAGCACGAAGTCCTTGGCCGCTGCGTCGTCCACCACGGAGGTGAACGCATCGGTGTCACCGAGGTTGCCGTCACCGCCCAGCTGGTCGGCGTACCCCTGATTCGTGGCGATCACGACGCCGTCGTCGGTGTCCTGCTTGACGAACGGGGCGCTCCCGGAGGTCTCCTGCTGCAGCAGACGCTCCACCTTGTCGTAGATCGCGTTCATCTTGTCGCGGTCGCCGGTGAAGCGCACGCCCAGGTTGAGCTGCGAGGGATCTTGGGCGCTGATCGCGTCGGCTGTCAGACCGGTCTTGTCCAGGGCAACCATGATGTTGTCCCCCAGGACGGTCTCGATGTCGTCAGGAATCACCAGACCGGTCCTGTCCTCGAAGGACGAGATCTCAGCTTCGATGTCGAGCCCGGACTTGGCGGCCGCAGCCATGATGTCGTCCCACGACCGGGCCACCCGCTCACCGCCGCCTGCCACGGACGCCGCGAACACCGTCGAGTCCGGCAGGTTGACGATCTGGTTGTCGCCGTGCTCGACGTCGGGCGTGGCGCCGTAAACCGTGGTAGCCAGCTCCGCGTGGTCGCTCTTGAAGCGGAACGTCACGGCCGCGCGCTGGTATGTCGTGCGGAGGAAGTCCAGTTCCGACGAGGAGCCGTCGACCGGCAGCGTCGGCCCGAAGAGATCGATGGCGCCGCCGATGTCCACCCACGCCGTCGCGATCCCGAGGTCACCCAGGGAGTCCATGTCGGCGGAGAAGTCGGTGTTGTCCGCCAGCGACGCCGAGCCGGCGTCCGCGGCATACGTATCTGCCTGCGCCTGGGTCTCGGCCACGATGGCGTAGTCGCCGGTGAAGGCCAGGCCGAACGATGTCGCGTCGCCGCAGGCACCGAGCTTCTTCAGACCGTCGCGGGCGGCGGACTCGTCGGTCACCTCGACGGCGCCGATCACGATCGGGTCGGTCTTTCCTGAGGCAGGCGGCATCCCGGCGAGTGCGAACTTGCTGCCGATCCACGGCTTGATGTCGTCGTCGTACGTCACGTCGCCGCACGGCGAGGTCTCCAGTGCCTTGTCGAACAAGGTCTTGCGGACATCGGTGTTGACGTCGGTCACCCCGGAGGCCTGCTTGAACGCGGGGAAGTGGTTGAGGAAGCGCAACGCGCTGATCTTCTGCTCGGCAGACGGGTCGAGGTCGATGCTCACGTAGAAGACGGCATCTTCTGGGATCGCCTGCGCCGCCTGGGGACCACTCGCGGTGAAGCGGTCCTTGATCACGTTGAACGCCAGGGCGCTTCCACCGATCACCAGCGCCACGACTGCCGCGATGACGACCACCGTGAAGGCACGACCGCGTCCTCTCGGACCCGAAGGCGGTCCGCCGGGCGATTGACCGTCGGGCCCGTACTCCGGGCCGTAGCCGCCGGGACCGCCAGGACCGTAGCCGCCGGGACCGCCAGGACCGTAGCCGCCGTAGCCGCCGGGGCCGCCCGGACCGTAGCCGGGACCACTGGGGCCTTGCGGACCCTGCTGTCCGTAGCCGGGACCACTGGGGCCTTGCGGACCCTGCTGTCCGTAGCCGGGACCCTGCGGTCCCCAGCCCGTTCCCCCGGAGCCAGGTGGTGGCATCGTGCTCGACATCGGGTCCCCTCGTCAGAAATCAGGCGTTCGACGAGCGGTCGGTGCTCGTCCTGCAGCACCGTGAGATTACTTCACAACCGGGCCATCCGAGGGGGAAAATGCCCGGTACTCCTCCGGTCGCTTCACCCTCTTGGGCCACAAGGCCGTGCCCGCCAGGGTCCCGGCCATGCCCCCCAGCGGCCAGGCCAGCAGACCGATCGGCGAGGTCAGGCCGACCGAGCTCACCAGCAGGTCTCCCTTGTCGAAGTCGTTGAGCATCGCGGTGCGCTGCTCGGTGGTGCCGTTGAACAGGGCAACGAAGTCGACCGGATGGTCGGGGCCGAAGACATGCACACCGAACCAGAGCATCAACGACCCGCCGACCCAGCTCATCAGCAGCACCGAGACGACGGTGACCAAGCCGTGACGGCGACCGAACAGCGCGGCGACGAGCCCGAGAACCACCCCGAACACGAAGGCCACCACCGTGAACCACAACGTGATCGTGGTGACCTGGTTGAACGAGGATTCCCCGAAAAACTTCAGTCCGTCGGGGGTCAGTCGCGCCGAGGGCGGGTCCGCCAGTGACGTCCAGATCCTGGCAGCGGGGACGGCGGCGACCAGGCCGGTGACCAGGCACACGGCGGCGTACACCGATCGCTCCGTGACTGAGCTGGCCGGCTCCTCGATGTCGTAGGGCAGCGGCGCCGGGCTCGAGCCGTACGGCGCTTGGGCGGGCGCAGCGGTCGGCGGCTGCCCAGGACTGGTCACGCGCAGATCCTACGTCGCGGCCACGGCTGCGCCCCGGTCAGACGGACAGGCACGCCGGGCCGAGCAGGGCCTTCAGGTCGGCCATCAAGGCCGGTGACGGGGTCACCCGCAGCCGTTCGTCCAGACGCATCACCATGGTGCGACCGGCGGACTGGAGCTTCAGGTGGACCTCAGCGACCCCCGGATGGGTCACGAGCACCTCCTTGAGCTGGTCGACCACGGGAGGTGTCACCCGCACGGCGGGCAAGGAGATGACGACGGGGCCGTCGGACCCGCCCTTGGTCAGGTCCGGAATCGTGATCTCAAGACACATCAGCTCCAGGGCGTCGTCGCGACTGCGTTTGACCTTCCCCTTGACCAGCACTACGGAGTCTTCGACGAGCAGGGTCGACGAGAGCTGGTAGTCGCGCGGGAAGACCATCACGTTGATGGCGCCCTCGAGGTCCTCCACGGCGATGACGGCGTACAGGTCGCCCTTCTTGGTGGTCTTGCGGACCACCGAGGTGATCAATCCCGCCACCGTGACCACGGCGCCCTCCTCGCGGCCTTCGTCGGTGATCAGCTGGCCGATGGAGACGTCACTGGCCGAGGCGAGGACGTGCTCGAGCCCGTTCAGCGGGTGGTCGGAAACGTAGAGGCCGAGCATGTCGCGCTCGTGCGCGAGCAGCAGCTTCTTGTCCCACTCTGCGTGATCGGGCACCTCGATCGTGCCGGCCGAGAAGCTGTCGTCGTCGAGCCCGGCGAACAGCGAGTCCTGGCCGAACTCCTCGTTCTTCTTCAGGTCCACGTAGTAGTCGGCTGCCTCCTCATGGATCGCGACCAGCCCGCGGCGGGTGTAACCGAGGGAGTCGAACGCGCCGGCCTTGCACAGCGACTCCAGGACTCGCTTGTTGCAGACGACGGCGGGGACCTTGTCGAGGAAGTCGTTGAAGTCGGTGAACTTGCCGTCGCCGTCTCGAGCCCCGACCAGTCCCGCGACGACGTTGTTGCCGACGTTGCGGATCGCCGAGAGCCCGAAGCGGATGTCCTTGCCGACGGGGGTGAAGTTGGCCTCGGACTCGTTGACGTCCGGGGGGAGCACCTTGATGCCCATCCGGCGGCACTCGTTGAGGTAGACGGCGGACTTGTCCTTGTCGCCGCGCACGCTGGTGAGCAGCGCGGCCATGAACTCCGAGGGGAAGTTGGCCTTGAGGTAGGCGGTCCAGTACGACACCAGCCCGTAGCCGGCGGTGTGTGACTTGTTGAACGCGTAGTCCGAGAACGGGACCAGGATGTCCCACAACGACTTGACGGCTCGGTCGGAGAAGCCGTTGGCGACCATCCCGTCACGGAAGCCTTCGTACTCCGCCTCCAGCACCTCGCGCTTCTTCTTGCCCATCGCGCGGCGCAGCAGGTCAGCCCGGCCGAGGGAGTAGCCCGCGAGCTTCTGCGGGATCTCCATTACCTGCTCCTGATAGACGATCAGGCCGTAGGTCGGTGCCAGGATCTCCTTGAGCGGCTCCGCCAGCTCGGGATGGATCGGCGTGATCTCCTGCTTGCCGTTCTTGCGCAGCGCATAATTGGTGTGGCTGTTGGCGCCCATCGGGCCGGGGCGATAGAGCGCGAGGACCGCCGCAATGTCTTCGAAGCAGTCCGGCTTCATCTGTCGCAGCAGCGCGCGCATCGGTCCGCCGTCGAGCTGGAACACGCCGAGGGTGTCACCGGTCGACAGCAGCTCGTAGGTCTTCGCGTCCTCCAGACCGAGGGCGTCGAGGTCGATCGTCACGTCCCGGTTGGTGGTGATGTTGGCGAGCGCGTCGTCGATCACGGTGAGGTTGCGCAGACCCAGGAAGTCCATCTTGAGCAGGCCGAGCGTCTCGCAAGCCGGGTAGTCGAACTGGGTGATCGTCGCGCCGTCCTGCTCGCGGCGCATGATCGGGACGACGTCGATCAGCGGCTCGCTCGACATGATGACCCCGGCGGCGTGCACGCCCCACTGGCGCTTGAGGTTCTCCAGCTGGCGAGCGGTGTCGACGATCCGTTTGACGTCGGTGTCGGCGTCGTACAGCGCCCGGAACTCGCCGGCCTCGCCGTACCGGGCGTGGCCGGAGTCGAAGATGCCGGCAAGGGGAACGTCCTTGCCCATCACCGCCGGTGGCATCGCCTTGGTGATCCGGTCACCCATCGCGAAGGGGTAGCCGAGCACCCGCGACGAGTCCTTGATCGCCTGCTTGGCCTTGATGGTGCCGTAGGTGACGATCTGCGCGACCCGGTCGTCGCCGTACTTGTCGGTGCAGTAGCGGATCACCTCACCGCGCCGGCGCTCGTCGAAGTCGATATCGATGTCTGGCATCGAGACGCGCTCGGGGTTGAGGAAGCGCTCGAAGAGCAGACCGTGCACCAGCGGGTCCAGGTCGGTGATACCCATAGCGTACGCCACGATCGCCCCGGTCGCGGACCCACGACCCGGACCTACCCGGATGCCTTGCTGCTTGGCCCAGTTGATGAAGTCAGCGACCACCAGGAAGTAGCCCGGGAAACCCATCTGCAGGATGCACGCGGTCTCGCGGTCGGCGCGGTCGCGCACCTCGGCCGTGATGCCGTCGGGGTAGCGTCCGGCCAGTCCGCGCTCGACCTCCTTGACGAACCAGGTCTCCTCCGACTCGCCCTCCGGGACAGGGAAGCGCGGCATCAGGTTGCGGCCCTCGGCGAACGCGACGTCGCAACGCTCGGCGATCAGCAGGGTGTTGTCGCAGGCTTCGGGGAAGTCGCGCCAGACTTCTCTCATCTCCGCAGGCGTCTTCAGGTAGTAGCCGTCGCCGTCGAGCTTGAACCGGTTGGCGTCGTTCATCGTCGAGCCGGACTGGACGCACAGCAGAGCTTCGTGACCGACCGCGTCCTCACGACGGGTGTAGTGCAGGTCGTTGGTGGCAACGAGCCGGAGGTCGAGGTCCTTGGCGATCTGGAGGAGGTCGGACCGGACCCGTTGCTCGATGGAGAGGCCGTGGTCCATCAGCTCCACGAAGTAGTTGTCCGCCCCGAAGATGTCGCGGTAGTCCGAGGCGGCCTTGAGCGCATCGGCGTACTTGCCGAGCCGGATCAACGTCTGGACCTCACCGGAGGGGCAGCCCGTGGTGGCGATGATGCCCCGGCCGTAACGCTCGAGAAGCTCGCGGTCCATCCGAGGCTTGTAGTACTGACCCTCGATCGAGGCGAGCGAGCTGAGTCGGAAGAGGTTGTGCATGCCCTCGGTGTTCTCCGCGAGCATGGTGATGTGGGTGTAGGCGCCGCCACCGGAGACGTCGTCGGACCCGCCGTTGCCCCACTGGACGCGGCGCTTCTCGAACCGGCTGGTGCCGGGCGTGAGGTAGGCCTCGGTGCCGATGATCGGCTTGATGCCACGGGCCCTGGCCGCCTGGTAGAACTCGAAGGCGCCGAACGTGTTGCCGTGGTCGGTCACCGCCAGCGCCGGCATACCCAGGCGTTCCGTCTCGTCGAAGAGCTCCCCGATCCTGGCCGCACCGTCGAGCATCGAGAACTCGGTGTGCACATGCAGGTGGACGAAGCTGTCCGACATCGGCGGGGTGGCTCCTCACGAGGTCGTGGCGGCGGGGCATTCCGGGCAGGACGGACTCAACTGCGCCTTGGTACAGCCGGCGCGGCTGGGGGAAGATCCACAGCCTACGTCCCCGAACACTGCCACGTCCGACCGACACTCGAGCTCTCGCCTCAACGTCCTGCACCGTGGCGGTCCCCGCGACCACGGTGCAGGACGTCGCGGGTCCGGCGGGGGACTCCGCCTGGAGGCCTTAGGCCAGGGCGGGCAGCAGGTCGGCCAACGGACGGGCCGCGACCTGCTCGTCCGGGCGTGACACGTACAGGTCCGCGTGCAGACAGCCGTCGGCCTCCTTGCCGGTGGGGTCCAGCCCCCGCGCGGAGACCCGGGATACCGCCCACTCCTGCTCCGACGGCTCGATGAACCGGCGTTGGACGAAGGTCTTTCCGGCGCGTTCGGTGGTCATCCCTTGGTCGCCCAGCGCGTCGGAGATCGGTCCGTAGTCGTACTCGCGAAGGCAGAGAGCGGCGACCCAGGCGTCGGTACGGGCCGCCGCGGTGATGCGACGAAGGCTCTTCTCGGTGACGTAGCCGATGCCGCCGGCCGTCGTGATCAGATCCACCTGACCCAGCTCCTTGGCCAAGGGCTCGGAGGGGTCGGACGTCTCGAGGTCCTCGGCGAAGCCGACGTCGAGCGCTCCGACAGAGATGGCGTAGGAGACCGCCTGCTCGGCCACGTCGAGCCCCAGCACGCGCGGTGCCTCAGGCCGACGATGCTGCGCGAGCATCGCCCGGTCGGACTCGGCGATCTCGATGGCCGACAGATCCCGAACCGCCGGCTCGGCATAGCGGTCGTACAGGTCCACGAGACGAAGGTCCGTGGTCAGCAGGATGCCCCCGACGCCGTACGAGCAGCACAGGTCGAGGACCGTGGGCGGGGCCGCTGCCGTATGCGGTTTGACCGCGAGCAGATCGCCGAAGACGTCGGCGCCGTGCTGGGGGACTTCGTACCCGAGCGGTGCCAAGGTGGCGAAGTAGGCTCGCGGATCGGGTTGGTTGTAGATCTCGTAGAAATCAGCCTTGCGTGGGACTTCTTCAGTCATGACCCTCGGTCTGTTGTCGCGCGGCGGCCGGCTCGGCCTGCCATCGTTTCGACCCTAGCCGTCGACGTCCGCTGACGCGAAGAGCCACCCCTGGTGTCGAGCTCAACGCACCGAAGGGGCGCACAACAGCCTGACGTCCGGGGCGCCCTCCTCGTTGTCGCCTTCGGTCCGCTCGACCTCGTCGAAGCCTTGCCGCTGGTAGAACCGCAGCGCCCCGAGGTTGCTCTGGAACGTCCAGAGCTGGATGGGACCGGTCAGCTCCTGCCTCGCCAGGTCGATGAAGCGCGCACCCAGACCACGTCCGGTCCAGTCCGAACGGATGTAGAGGTGTTCGATCCAGTCCGGACGACCCAAGGCCATGAACCCGATGACCTCTACTACCGAACCAGCGGAATTCGCGGCAGCGGCCACCCACACGTCGTACGTCGGGAGCAGTTGCTCGCGTACCCAGCGGCGTACGTCGTCGCGTGGATGGACCATGGCAGGGATGGCCGGCTCGTTGTCGCGACGGACATCCCAGTACAGGTCGGCGATGCACCGTGCCTCGTCGGGTCGAGCCCGCCGGATCTCCAGCGACGCCGGCTCAGCGCTCGTCACGGATGACCTCGAGGGCGTGTTCGAGGTCAGCGGGGTACGCCGACTCGAACTCCACCCAGGTCTCCCGCTCGGGGTGCTCGAAACCGAGGCGCACGGCGTGCAGCCACTGCCGGACCAGCCCGACTCGCTTGGCGAGGACAGGATCCGCGCCATACGTCAGGTCGCCCACGCACGGATGGTGCAACGCGCTCAGGTGGACGCGGATCTGATGCGTGCGGCCGGTCTCGAGCTTGACCTCGAGCAGTGAGGCGAAGCGGTGCGCCTCGAGTGTCTCGTAGTGCGTGACACTGTGACGGCCACCTTGACCGACCATGAACTTGTAGTCGTGCTTGGGATTGCGGGTGATCGGTGCGTCGACGGTCCCCACCAGCGGATCGAGGTGGCCCTGCACCAACGCGTGGTAGGTCTTGTCGACGGTGCGCTGCCGGAAGGCGTTCTTGAGCCGTGAGTAGGCGTACTCCGACTTGGCGACCACCATCAGCCCGGACGTTCCCACGTCCAGGCGCTGCACGATCCCCTGGCGCTCCGGCACTCCGGACGTCGCGATGGCGAAGCCAGCTCCGGCGAGATGGCCGAGCACGGTCGGGCCGGTCCACCCGACACTTGGGTGCGCCGCGACGCCTACCGGCTTGTCGACCACCACGAAGGCGTTGTCGTCGTACACGATGCGCAGTCCTGCCACGACCTCGGGCCGCACCGAGGCCGTCGCGTCCGGACCCGGGATGACCACTTCGAGAAAGGCGCCTTCCTCGACCCGGTCAGACTTGGCGGGCTGTACGCCGTCCAGCGTCACTTCACCGCCGGCCACCAGCTCCGCGGCCTTGGTCCGCGACAGCCCGAACATGCGGGCGATCGCGGCGTCGACGCGCTCACCGGCGAGCCCGCTCGGGACGTGCAGCACCTTGCGGCCCGGCACGGTCGCGGGACCTGACAGCTCTGAGGTCATGACGGGAGCGTCACGATGGCGGTGTCGTGCTGTCGGCGGCCCCGTCGGTGGCCCCCGACCGGTCGCCGTGCTCGCGCCGCCCGTCCAGGTGCACGCCGCGGGCGCTCTGCAGGACGAAGATGGCCGCAGCGACGCAGATCGATGAGTCCGCCAGGTTGAAGACAGGCCAGTGCGGGAGCTCGATCCAGTCGACCACGTGCCCCCGAAGCGGCGAGGGATCACGGAAGATCCGGTCGGTCACGTTGCCCAGCGCACCTCCCAGGAGCAGGCCGAGGGCGACGGCCCAGCCGGTGCTTCCGAGCCGGCGAGCCATCTTGATGCACACCACGATCACCGCCAGGGCGATCAGGGTCAGCACGACCGTGTACCCCGTTCCCAGGCTGAACGCCGCACCCGGATTGCGGGTCAGGCGGAACGTCAGCAGATCACCGATGACGGAGCGGGGCTCACCGTCGGCCAACGCGCGCTCGGCCCACATCTTGGTGCCCTGGTCGAGCACGTAGGCGGTTGCGGCGACCGCCGCCCACACGATGATCCGGGAGCGGCGGTTAGGTACGGGGGAGGTAGCGGTGTCGTCGCTCAGCGACGTTCCTGGCGTTGTTTGCATTCCAGGCACAGTGTCGCACGCGGGAACGCCTGGAGCCGCATCTTGCCGATCGGCTGACCGCACGACTCGCAGACGCCGTAGGTGCCGTCGTTGACGCGACCTAAGGCAGTCTCGATGATGTGGAGGCTCTCACGGGCGTTCTTGGCCATCGTCATCTCGTGATCGCGCTCGAACGTGTTGGAGCCGACGTCGGCCTGGTCGTTGCCCGCCCCCTCTCCGCCTTCGCGCAGCAGATGGCCGATCTCTTCCTCGGTCGCGGCGATCTCCGCCTTCAACCGGGCTGCGTCGTGCTCCAGACTCGCCTGGACTTCCCTGATCTCGCCGGTGGTCCAGGGCTTCTCACCCTCGCGAACGGCGAGCTTGACACGCTTCGCCTTCTTCGTTGGCGCCGTGGTCGGCCCCGTCGATGACGCGGTCTCCATCTTCACTGCTGCTGCCTTCCTGGCCGACGGTGCTCGCGCCGGCTGCTGAGTCTTCGGGGTCGGGGTGGCCCTCTTGGCTGCCGCCTTCTTGGCTGGCGCGGTCTTCTTCGCTGCCGCCTTCTTGGCTGGCGCGGTCTTCTTCGCTGCCGCCTTCTTGGCTGGCGCGGTCTTCTTCGCTACCGCCTTCTTGGCCGGCGCGGCCTTCTTCGCACCAGCCTTCGTCACAGCCGCCTTCTTGGCCGGCGCGGCCTTCTTCGCACCAGTCTTCTTGGCCGGCGCGGCCTTCTTCGCAGCAGCCTTCTTGGCCGGCGCGGCCTTCTTGGCAGCAGCCTTCTTCGGAGGGGCCTGGGTCGGCGTCCGGCGGGAGGCGGAGGTACGCCGGGTCGCCTTGGCGACGGCCTTCTTGACGGCCTTGATCGCCGACGTCCTTCTCGCAGCCATCGCTGGGCCTCTCGTGGCTCGGCGTGTTCCCCGCGAACACAGTGCCGAGAGGATAGGCGGTAATCGTCCCGGCTTCAAACAGCCACGCAGAACGGCTTCCACGGCCGAGCAGCACGAATGCAGATGAGGACGAGTGTCTCGATCATCTAGGATGGCCCAGCGTCGTACGGCACTGATGAGGCCATCACCTCAGAGCTGTCGGAAGAACGGTGGACCCGTCCACCCGGTCGGCCTGAGGTCGTCCGAGGCAGGGTCTGCTCACTAGAACCGACCGCGACGTGACAAAAGAGGGTCGCCCTTCACAATGGGCGACCAAGAAGGGTGGTACCGCGGATCCGCCTCCGGCGGAGTCGTCCCTTCGCCACACGCGGCACCGGAGCTCCGGCGGCCGCACCGTGACGAACGAGACGACGAGGCAACGCGATGAGCACCGAGCACGAGACCCCGGAGCCGTCAGACCGAAACGAGGCCCACGGCTACCGAGCCGTCCCTTCGCAGATCGACCTGCCCGCGATGGAGCGCGAGCTCTTGACCTGGTGGCGCGAACGCGACACGTTCCAGCAGTCGCTGACGCAGACCGAGGACGGTCCGCGCTGGACCTTCTACGAGGGGCCGCCGACCGCGAACGGCAAGCCGGGGACCCACCATGTCGAAGCGCGAGTATTCAAGGATGTCTTCCCGCGCTTCAAGACCATGCAGGGCTACCGCGTCGACCGCAAGGCCGGCTGGGATTGCCAGGGCCTGCATGTCGAGGTCGGAGTCGAGAAGGAGCTCGGCGTCTCCGGTAAGCAGCAGATCGAGGCCTTCGGCATCGCAGAGTTCAACGCGGCGTGCCGCGAGTCGGTCCTACGCTCGACCGGGGAGTTCGAGGAGATGACCGAACGGATGGCGTACTGGGTCGACCTGTCCCAGGCCTACCGGACGATGGACTCGTCGTACATCCAGAGCGTCTGGTGGTCGTTGAAGCAGATCTTCGATCGTGGACTGCTGTACGAGGCGCACCGGGTCTCGCCGTACTGCCCGCGCTGCGAAACCGCGCTGTCGGACCACGAGCTCGGGCAGCCAGGTGGCTACGAGACCGTAGTCGACCCATCGGTCTACGTCCGCTTCCCGCTCACCTCTGGTCCGTACGCCGAGCGGGCCTCGCTGCTGATCTGGACCACTACTCCATGGACGCTGGTGTCCAACACCGCCGTGGCAGTCAACCCCGAGGTCGAGTACATCGTCGCGTCTGACGGCAACGAGACCCTCGTCGTCGCCGAGCCGCTCTTCGAGGCTGTCCTCGGCGACGGCTGGTCGGAGCAGGACCGCGTCACGGGTCGCGACATGGAGTACTGGACCTACGACCGCCCGCTCGACCTCGTCGACTTTCCGGTCGGCGAGCCTGCGCATCTCGTCGTGCTCGGCGACTACGTGACCACGGAGGACGGCACCGGGCTGGTCCACCAGTCCCCCGCCTTCGGTGAGCCCGACATGATCGTGGGCAAGGCCTACGGCCTCCCGGTCGTCAAACCGGTCCGCGCCGACGGTCACTTCGCGGACGACGTCCGGCTGGTCGGTGGACAGTTCTTCAAGCATGCCGACGCCGATCTGGTCCGCGAGCTCGAGCTGCGCGGCGTGCTCTTCCGGCACGTCGCCTACGAGCACTCCTACCCGCACTGCTGGCGCTGCCACACTCCGCTCATGTACTACGCCCTGCCGGCCTGGTACATCCGGACCACGTCGGTCAAGGACGCGCTGCTGCGCGAGAACGAGAAGACCAACTGGTACCCCGACACCGTCAAGTGGGGCCGCTACGGGGACTGGCTGCACAACAACGTCGACTGGTCCCTGTCGAGGACCCGCTACTGGGGCACGCCACTGCCGATCTGGCGCTGCGCTGACAACCATCTGACCTGTGTCGGATCGCTGGCCGAGCTCGGCGCGCTGGCGGGACGAGACCTCAGCGAGACCGATCCGCACCGGCCGTTCGTCGACGACATCGTGCTGCCGTGCCCCGAGTGCGGAGCGTCGGCGCGACGCGTCACCGAGGTGATCGATGCCTGGTACGACTCCGGGTCGATGCCGTTCGCCCAGTGGGGCTACCCCCACCTCGCAGGCTCTGAGGTGGCCTTCCAGCGGGCCTTTCCGGCCCAGTTCATCTGTGAGGCGATCGACCAGACCCGGGGCTGGTTCTACTCACTCATGGCGATCGGGACGTTGTTGTTCGACCAGACGTCGTACGAGAACGTCGTCTGCCTTGGCCTGCTGCTGGCCGAGGACGGTCGGAAGATGTCCAAGCATCTCGGCAACATCTTGGAGCCGATGCCGTTGATGGACGAGCACGGGGCGGACGCGGTCCGTTGGTTCATGGCGGCATCCGGTTCACCGTGGGCCGCCCGGCGGGTCGGCAACGCCACCCTCCAGGAGATCGTCCGCAAGGTCTTGCTGACCTACTGGAACACGGTGGCGTTCCAGGCGTTGTACGCCCGTACCAACGACTGGACACCGGATCGGCCGGCGCCGGCCGTGGATCGGCGGCCGGTCCTCGATCGATGGCTGCTGTCCCAGCTGCACCGGTTGACTCGGGACGTGACCACCGCCCTGGAGGACTTCGACACCCAACGGGTCGGCTCGCAGCTGGCGACCTTCGTCGACGACCTGTCCAACTGGTACGTCCGACGCTCGCGGCGCCGGTTCTGGGACGGCGACCCCGCTGCTCTGTCCACCCTGCACGAGGCCCTCGAGGTGCTGACCCGGCTGCTCGCACCGATCACGCCGTTCGTCACCGAGCGGGTTTGGCAGGACCTGTTCGTACCGAGTGGCCCCGACGTGCCCGAGTCGGTGCACCTGACCACCTGGCCGACGTACGACGCCGAGCGGATCGACGAGCAGCTCGACACCGGCATGGCGGTGACGCGACGTCTCGTGGAGCTGGGGCGCGCCGCCCGAGCGGAAGCCAAGGTCAAGACTCGCCAGCCGCTGCAGCGGGCGCTGATCCCTTCCGCTGCGTACACGATGCTCTCCAGCGAGCTGCGCGCCGAGATCGCGACCGAGCTCAACGTCCTGGGCGTCGAGTCCTTCGCCTCAGCCGGCGACCTCGTCGACCACAGCGCCAAGGGCAACTTCCGCAACCTCGGCAAGCATTTCGGCAAGCAGACCCCGCAGGTCGCTGCTGCCATCGCCGCGACGGATGCGACCGCGCTGGCCGAGAGCCTGTCCGCCCACGGCACCGCGACGGTGGACTTCGAGGGTGGCGTCGAGGTGAGCGCGGACGACGTCATCATCTCCGAGCGGCCTCGCGAGGGCTGGTCGGTGATCAACGAGCACGGTGAGACGATCGCGCTGGACCTGCAGCTCACCCCCGAGCTGATCCGGGCCGGCTTGGCCCGCGAGGTGATCCGGCTGGTGCAGGAGGCTCGCAAGGGGCACGGATACGACGTCTCGGACCGGATCGTGCTCCGCTGGGCCGCTGACGGTGAGACCGCTCAGGCAGTTGCCGATCACACCGATCTGATCGCTCGTGAGGTGCTGGCGGTGCAGACCGTGCGCGCCGAGGAACCAGGAGCGCAGTGGCACCGCCACGACGACCTCGGCCTGGCGTTCTCGGTCCAGAAGGCCTGACCCAACGGCACCCAGGACGACGACGCGGATCCGTCTGTCAGTGCTGCTGCTGGTCCTCACCGAGCAGCTCGCGCAACCGGCGGGGGGTCTCCCCGTCGGCGGCTGGGGTGAGCTGAGCCTCGTCACCGTCGCCCTCACCGTCGAGTGAGCGCAGCTGAGCCTGGAAGTAGCCCTTCAAGCGGCTGCGGTACTCCCGCTCGAAGGCCCGCAGATCCTCGAGCTCACGCGCCAAGTTGTCCTTGTCGCGCTCGAGCTGGCCGAACAGCTGGGTCCGGCGCTCGGAGGTCTCGGCGTCGAGCTTCTCGGCCCGGGTCCGGGCGTCGGACTCGAGGCGGTCTGCCTTGGACTTGGAGTCGGCTTCGAGGCGCTCGGACTTGATCCGCGCCTCGCCGAGGATCTTGTCGGCCTCGTTCTTCGCCTCGTTGACCAGCTGGTCGGCGTTGTGCGTGGCGATCTCGAGCAGTCGAGCGGCGGCGCTGGACGCCTCCGGCACCGTGCTCACGGCGGGCAGGGCGGGCATCGCCTGCGCGACCGGCTCGGGCTCACGGACTGGCTCAGGCTCGGGCTTCGGTGTAGGGGCTTCTTGCACCATGGGTGCGGGCGCGGGGCTGGGAGCGGACGTGGATGCCGTCGCCAGCTTCTGCCGCAGGTCGTCGTTCTCCTGGTGCAGACGGGTGAGCTCGACCTCGACCTCGTCGAGGAACTGGTCAACCTCCCCCATGTCGTAACCCTCACGCAGGCGAACGGGCGTGAACGTCTTCTTGTGTACGTCCTCGGGCGTCAACGGCATGAGCTCACCTCAGTAGTCCAATCTGATCGGATCGTGCGATGCCACGCTACTACCTGAGGAGCTGTGACAGCGGTGGACACCGCCTCGACACGGGTGCGACCCGACAACTCCCGGGTGCATCTCCGACGATGGAGCCGCCGGCTGGTCCGAGTGTTCTCGATGAAGTCCCCCGTGTCCCAACGGTGAACTGCATGTTCAGCCTAACCGAATAGGAGGTATTGGCGGTTCACGTAGTAGAGAACGTAGCAAATCAGCAGCACGAAGATGACCGAAAGGTCGAGCGACATACTGCCCAGACGGAGTGGGGGGACGAAGCGCCGGAACAACCTGATCGGTGGGTCGGTCGTGCTGTAGATGACCTCCATCAACACCAGCACCGGGCCCCTAGGCCCCCAGGACCGAGCGAACATCTGTACCCAGTCCGCCACCAGTCGCGACAGCACGAGCAGGATGTAGAACCACAGCACGAGTTCGATGAAGATGCCAGCGACGACCACGGATCAACCCTACGGTCTGACCGCGGTCACGAGCTCTCGGGTGGCTGCCCTCACGACTGGTTGAAGAAACCGCCCTCGGCGATCCGCTGCTTGTCTTCGGCCGCGACCGAGACGTTGGGGGGCGAGAGCAAGAACACCTTGCTGGTGACCCGCTCGATCGTGCCCCGAGTGGCGAAGACGAGACCTGCGGAGAAGTCCACGAGCCGCTTGGCGTCGTCGTCGTCCATCTCCGAGAGGTTCATGATGACCGGGATTCCCTCGCGGAAGTGCTCACCGATGGTGCGCGCCTCGTTGTAGTTGCGTGGGTGCAGCGTCGTGATGCGCGACAGCTCTGCCATCTGGGTCGGACGGCGACGCTCGGCCAGCGACGCCACGGTGTTGTCGCGGGTCGGGCGGTCGTCACGCACCGCGTGCACAGGACGTGTGGCCGGAGCGCGGTCGACGGAGTCCCGAGAGTCCTGGTCGACATCATCGGCGTAGTAGTCGTCTTCGTAGCGGTCGGTGTCTTCAAGCAGGCCCAGGTAGACCCCGACCTTGCGCATTGCACCAGCCATGACCTCGGTTCCTCCACCTCATCGATGACGCAGTCCCGGATGTGCTCGTGCGTGCCCAGACTGCCTGTTCTGACACTACTCGTTGGGAGGGCGCTCACCGAGCACCGCGCTACCGACACGCACGTGTGTCGCGCCGGCCTTGATCGCCTCGTCGAAGTCGCCACTCATCCCCGCTGACAGCGTCCTCGCCCCCGGATACGTCTCCTGGAGCCGACGCCAGGTCTCGGCCAGTCGCGCGTACGCCGGCGCCGGGTCGTCACCCAGCGGCGCCACCCCCATCATCCCGGCGAGCTCGAGTCGTCCGGCCGTCTCGATCGTGGAGGCGAGCTCGGCGATCTGATCCGGCGCGGCACCGCCTCGACCGGCGTGGTCAGCGCCCGGGTCGAGACTGACCTGGATCAGGCAACGGACGTGTCGGTCCGCCTGATGTGCGCCGGCGTTCAGGCGTTGAGCGATCCGGACCGAGTCGACCGAGTGGACGATGTCGGCGTACGCCGCGATCTTGGTGGCCTTGTTGGACTGGATCTGGCCGACGAAGTGCCACCGCACCCCACGCCCGCTCAAGGCGGCGGCCTTGTCCTCGGCCTCCTGGTGCTTGTTCTCCCCGAGGTCGGCGACGCCGAGATCGATCAAGATCTCCAGATCGCTGATCGGCCAGGTCTTGGTGATGACCACCAGGGTGATCTCGTCCGGGTCGCGACCGAACACCTGTGCTGCGTCGGCGATCCGTCGGCGTACGTCGTCGAGGCGCCGCGCGATCTCGTCTCGGCGTGTGTCACCCATGGCCGGCACCGCGGCGCACGATGATGGCGCCGAACCGTCCCGAGGATGCTCCGTCCCGGCGATGGGAGTACAGGTCGGGCGATTCCTGGGTGCACACGCTGATCCGGTTGACCTCGCAGCGGACCTGCTCGAGCTGCCGGACGACCGCCGCCCCGAGGTCGACCGAGGGCGTCCCCCAAGTGGTGCAGGCGTATGCCGCGGGCTCCACGGCGGCCACCTCCTCACGCATCGCCTCCGGAACCTCGTAACAGCCGCCGCACACGTGCGGGCCGACCCAGGCGTGGATCGTCTCGGCTCCGCGCTCATGCATGGCCTGGACCGCGCTAGGGACGACGCCGGCGACGACACCGCGGCGGCCCGCGTGCGCGACCGCCACCACGCCTGCGCTGACGTCGGCGAGCACGACCGGCACGCAGTCCGCGACCCGTACGCACAGTGCGACGTCCGGCTCGGTGGTGAACAGTGCGTCACACGGTGTCGAGACCGGGCCAGGCGCATCCACCTGATGGACCTCGTTGCCGTGCACTTGGGTCATCGTGGCGAAGCCCTCAACATCGAAGGCGGCCGCAAGCCTGGCCAGGTTCGTGCGTAGCTCGTCATCGTGCCCCTCGCGCGACCGGCTCAGGTCGAGGGAGTTGAACGGTGCCGCGCTGACGCCGTCGTGGCGGTCGGTGAACGCGAGGTCGACCTGCCCAGCGGCTGTCTCGATCTGGTTGCGATGGAGAAACACCGGTTGTTACTTGAGGAAGTCCGGGATGTCGAGATCCTCGTTGTCGTCGAAGGGGATCGCCCTGGGCTGACGGGCCGGCGTGACGGGCTGCTGCGCCGGCGTCGGCTCGCCTTCTTTGGCGACCGGGACCGGGGGACGCTCGGCCTCGAGGGTGGCCGTACCGACCGCGGGCGACTGGATGCGCGGGCTGGCCTGGCCGCTCAACGGGGGTGGGCTCGTTTCGCGACGCAGCGCCGGCTGCGACTGGTCGCGTCGCTTCGGCATACCGCCATCGAACCCGGCCGCGATCACCGTCACCCGGACCTCGTCGCCGAGGGCGTCGTCGATCACGGCTCCGAAGATGATGTTGGCCTCGGCGTGCGCGGCCTGTGAGACCAGCGCGGCCGCCTCGTTGATCTCGAACAGCCCGAGGTCGGAGCCTCCGGAGATCGAGAGCAGTACCCCGTGAGCACCGTCGATCGAAGCCTCCAGCAGCGGGCTGGACACGGCCATCTCGGCCGCCACCACGGCCCGGTCGTCGCCGTTGGCACGGCCGATCCCCATCAGGGCCGAGCCGGCGTTCTGCATGACCGACTTGACGTCGGCGAAGTCGAGGTTGATCAGGCCCGGGGTCGTGATCAGGTCGGTGATGCCCGAGACGCCCTGCAGCAGCACCTGGTCAGCCTGCTTGAACGCGTCGAGCACACTCACGCTGCGGTCGGAGATCGAGAGCAGGCGGTCGTTCGGGATCACGATCAGCGTGTCGACCTCTTCACGCAGGGCGGCGATGCCCTCCTCGGCCTGGTTGGCCCGGCGACGACCCTCGAACGCGAAAGGTCGGGTGACCACACCGATGGTGAGCGCGCCGAGTGAGCGGGCGATCCGGGCCACGATCGGCGCGCCGCCGGTACCGGTGCCGCCACCCTCGCCGGCCGTCACGAACACCATGTCGGCGCCCTTGATGACCTCTTCGATCTCCTCGGCATGGTCGTCGGCCGCCCGGCCGCCCACGTCGGGGTTGGCGCCGGCTCCGAGGCCGCGGGTCAGCTCACGGCCGATGTCGAGCTTGACGTCGGCATCGCTCATGAGCAGTGCCTGGGCGTCGGTGTTGATGGCGATGAACTCCACGCCACGAAGTCCTACTTCGATCATCCGGTTCACGGCATTGACGCCACCGCCGCCGATGCCCAGGACCTTGATGACCGCCAGGTAGTTCTGCGGAGCTGCCACGGCAGGTGCCTCTCGTTGTGTGCTGGTCCGGTCTCCCACAACTCTGACTCTCAGGTAGAGAGTTATAGTTATGTCAACCTGCTGATGCCTATGAAGGTAGGTGCTGCGTCCTGCGGCATCGTGGAGACACGCCCGGCGCGTCGGCGATTTGTTCCCCTCCCCCTCCCGCGAATTGCGGGAACGTTCAGGTCGTCGCCGGCGTGTCGCGCTGCGCTTTCCCGCAATTCGCGGGATTGGGGGGCGGGAGGGACGGCGAGGCGGGAGGGGAGCAGGGTGGGGAGCGGAGCGGTCAGCGGGAGGTGGTCGGCTGTTCGGGGACGCTCACGTCGTACACCGAGGCGCGCTGGTCGAGCAGCACGGCCAACACCTGCACCTTGCGATCGGACTCCTCGGCACTGCCCCACTTCACCGAGCGTCCGTCGTCGAGCGCCAACGTGATCGAGTCCATCGAGCGGGCCTTGACCCTCCGGGTCGCCTCGAGCAGCCGGTCGGGGAGCGCAGCCACCACCGAGGCTACTTCTTGCCGCGCAGCCTCGTCCGCAGCGGGCGCCAGCGCCACGATCGGGAGGGAGGTGTCCCGGGTCGGGGTCGGGCGGAAGACGACACCGGCACGGTCCATCGCATACCACCGTCCGTGCAGCGCCACCGCGGCGAGCGGGGTGCGTTCGGTCACGGTGATCTCGAGCGTGTGTGGCCAGCTGCGGTGCACCGATACCGAGGCGACCGCCGGCAGCTTCTCGATCCGGGCGCGTACGCCGCCGAGGTCAACGCGCGCGAGCGGCGTCCCGGCCGGAACCTCGGCGGCCTGCCTCACTTCGGTGTCGGAAACGATCGACGTTCCTGCCACGTCGACGCGCTCAGTGGCCAGCACGGACGAGACGAAGACCCCCCACCCCGCAACGGCGAGCACACCGACGGCCAGCGCGATCAGCAGCCAGGGACGCGCAGCGCGCAACCGTCGGGTCCACTGCCGTCGGTTGAACCGCCACGCCTCAGATCGCGCTGCCATCGGCAGGCCCTCCTTGTTCTGCCTGGCCCAGCAGTGCGAGCACGTGCGGTCCGATCTCGGTGACGTCGCCGGCGCCCATGGTGACCAGCACGGTGGGCTCGTCCCCGAATGCGGCCAGCTCGGCCACCAGGGCCGGAACCGCGTCCCAGTCCGGTTCGTAGTGGACCCGGTCAGCCGGCAGCGTCGTCGCCTCGGCCACCAACCCACCTGAGATCCCGGGCTCGGGCGACTCGCGAGCGGCGTACACGTCCATCACCACGACCTCGTCGGCGCTCGAGAGCGCAGCACCCATGCCACGGCCGAAGATCCGGGTCCGGCTGTACAGGTGCGGCTGGTAGCACACCAGCAACCGTTCATCACCGGCGACACCGCGCGCCGCCTGGAGGTCACCGGCGATCTCCGCGGGATGGTGTGCGTAGCTGTCGTAGACCCGCACCCGGCCCACCGCTCCCTTGAACTCCATCCGCCGCGCGCTCCCCCGGAAGCTCGCCAGCCCCACCGCGAGCTCCTGGAAGCCGAAGCCGAGCTCGAGGCCCGCGGCCAGCGCCGCCAGCGAGTCGACGACGTAGTTCGACCCGGGCACCTGAAGCGTGACGGTGCCGAGCAACCGACGTCCGGCCGCGACCTGGTAGGTCGAGGTCTCGCCTGCGAACGCGACAGCCCGGGCATGCAGGTCGCACTGCTCGCCCAGCCCGACCCGGATCACGCGGACGCCGGTCGACTCGGCGGCGTCGGCCAGCCGGGCGGCTCCGGGGTCGTCGACACAGCACACGAGGAAACCACCGGGTTCCAGCCGCGTCAGGAACTCGTCGAACACGGCGGTGTAGGCCTCCACCGTGCCGTAGTGGTCGAGGTGATCGCTGTCGATATTGGTGACGACGGCCCCGTGCGGGGTGTAGGAGAGGATCGCCGCGTCGCTCTCGTCTCCCTCGGCGACGAAGATCTCACCCTGTCCGTCGGCGGCGTTCAGACCGGAGGCGTTCAGTGTGGAACCGATCGCGTACGACGGATCGGCGCCACACGAGATCAGCGCCGTGGCGAGCATCGAGGTCGTCGTCGTCTTGCCATGCGTGCCGGTGACGACGACGGCTCGTCGTCCGAGCATCACCGACTGCACCGCGGCGGAGCGCGGCCACACCTGCAGGCCACGATCCGCCGCCCGCACTACTTCGGGGTTGTCCTCCCGGATGGCGGTCGACACGATAACGGTGTCGACATCGTCCACGTGCGAGGCGGCGTGACCGACCCAGCAGGTCACCCCGAGCGCGCGCAGGCCGTCGAGCAGCGCAGAGTCCTTCGCGTCGCTGCCGGTGACGACGACGCCGCGGGCGGCCATGATGCGCGCGAGCCCGGACAGGGCAGCGCCTCCGATGCCCACGAAGTGCACCCGGCCGAGCTGCTCGCACGGAACGATCACGTCCGGATCGGGGACCCTCACCGTTCGACCCCCGCCGTGCCGCCGGCCGCCGCAAGGACGAGGTCGGCCAACTGCTCGTCAGCGTCGCGTCGGATCAGCCCGGAGGCTGCCGCCGACATCTGATCGAGCCGCCGCCGATCCGACACCAGACCCGGGACGTGTTCCCGCACCCACGCCGGGGTGAACGCGGCATCGTCCACGAGGACGCCACCACCGGCATCCACGACGGCCTTCGCATTGAGGGCCTGCTCGCCGTTCCCGATCGGCAGTGGGACGAACACCGAGGGGAGGCCGATCGCCGCGGTCTCGGTGACGGAGTTCGACCCCGCTCGACCCACCATCAGGTCAGCCGCGGCGTACGCCAGGTCCATCCGGTCGACGTAGTCGACGACGACGTACGCCGGGGCGTCCTCGGGTCGTGTCGGCACGTCCACCTCGCCCTTGGGTCCCTTCACGTGCAGCACCTGGACCCCGGCCGCGGCGAAGTCGGCCGCGCACGCGGACACCGAGTCGTTGATCCGCCGCGCCCCCTGGGAGCCACCGGTCACGAGCAGGGTCGCGGCATCCTGGGCGAGTCCGAAGTGGGCACGGGCCAACGGGCGCAGATCGGAGCGGTCCAGGGTCGAGATCGACCGGCGGATGGGCAGGCCGAGGTACTGCGCGTGCGGCAGCCGGGTCTCAGGGAACGACGTGGCGACCAGCCGTGTGCACACTCGCGCACCGAACCGGTTGGCGACGCCGGGCAGCGCGTTGCCCTCGTGGACCACCAGCGGCTTCCCGGCCCGCCTGGCCGCGACGTACACGGGCATCGACACGTAGCCGCCGAAGCCGACCACGACGTCGGGACCGAAGTCGTCGATGATTCGCCGAGCTGTCTTGACGGCACCGCGTAGCCTCGCGGGCACCCGGAGCAGGTCAGCCGAGGGCCTGCGCGGCAGCGGGACAGGAGGGATCAGCAGGAGCTCGTAGCCCGCCTCAGGGATCACCCGCGTCTCCAGTCCGCGCTCGGTACCCACGCAGAGGATCTCGACTTCTTGCTCGCCTCCCGCGAAGCGGCGGCGCAGCGCGTCCGCGGTCGCGATGAGTGGCGAGGTGTGGCCCGCGGACCCGCCGCCGGCCAGCAGCACGCGCACCGATCCGGCCCTCTCCGACACTGCTGGCCTCCTACGGCCGCGCCGAGACCGTCGGCGCGGCCTGCTTGGCCTGCCGCGCCGTGCGGGGTGAGCCACGACGACGCCGCGCCCGCAGCGCCGCCTGGGCACCGGGCTCGGTCCGGGCGAACGACATCAGCAGGCCCAGCGCGACCAGGGTCGGAAGCAGCGCCGAACCACCGTAGGAGATCAGTGGCAGGGGAATGCCGATCACCGGGAGCAGGCCGAGCACCATGCCGATGTTGATCAGCGCCTGCGACAACAGCCAGACCACGATGCCCGCGGATGCGTAGCGGACGAAGGGGTCCTTGGTCCGCGCGGCGATCCGGACCCCGGCATAGGCCAGGGTCACGAACAGGCCGAGCACGACGATCGTCCCGAACAGTCCGAACTCCTCGCCGATGATCGCGAAGATGTAGTCGGTGTGTGCCTCCGGGAGCCCGCCCCACTTCTGGTTGCTGGCGCCGATGCCACGACCCCAGAGCCCGCCGGTCGCCAGCGCGAAGAAGCCGTGACTGGCCTGCCAGCCGCTACCGCCGTAGTCGGCCATCGGGTCGAGGAAACCGGTCAGCCGATCGACCCGCTCGCGCTCGGTGCTCACCAGCGCAAACGCCGCGACCGCGATGACCAGGAACGTGCTCAGGAACAGCCTGGTCGGAGCGCCCACGACCCAGAGCATGCCGAGCACGATGGCGAACAGCACGAGCGCCGTGCCGAGGTCGCCTTGCCCGATCACGAGACCCACGACGACCAAGCAGGCGGGCACCATCGGCACGAGCAGGTGCCGCCACTGGCTGAGCAGCCGTGCCTTGCGGGCATAGACGTCGGCGAGCCACAGCACGAGCGCCAGCTTCGCGAGCTCCGACGGCTGCAGCTGAAACGGGCCACCGACGGAGATCCAGTTGCGGTTTCCGTGGATCGTGACCCCGACGCCGGGCAGGTACGTCGCGGCGATCAGCACGATCGACACGAGCAGCGCGGGCCAGGACAGTCCACGGATCAGCCCCCGGGGCATCCGGGAGGCGATCCACGCCAACGGGATGCCGACCGCGACCCACATCGCCTGCCGCAGGAAGATCGCGTAGGAGCTGTCGTACTCGCGCAGCGACGACACGCTCGACGCGCTGAGCACCATGAGCAGGCCGAGGGTGAGGAGCAGCCCGGAGACTCCGAGCACCAGGTGGTACGACGTGAGCGGTTTGTCCAGGGTGCGTCGAAGCGAGGCGGCCAGGCCTTCGCCACCGGCGTCACGCCAACGACTCTGCGCACCTTCGTTGGTGGTCGCCACGTCCGCCCTTTCCCGACTCCTCGACCTTGGTTGCTGCCTGCCGCCGGTTCGGGGGACTCAGCGATCGTGCAGCCGGTGCACGGCCGCAGCGAACGCGTCACCGCGCTGCGCGTAGTCCACGAACAGGTCCTGGGACGCGCAGGCCGGCGCCAGCAAGACCGTGTCGCCCTCGTGGGCCAACGTGCTTGCGGCGTCGACGACGCGCTCCATGACTCCAGTGTCCGTGTCGGCCACCTCGATCACGAGGACATCGGGGGCGTGTCGCGCGAGCGCCTCGGCGATCAGCGCGCGGTCGGTGCCGAGCAGCACGACCCCGCGCAACCGATCCCCGGCCGACCCGGCGAGGTCGTCGAAGGTGGCGCCCTTGGCAAGCCCACCCGCAATCCAGACGACGGAGTCGAAGGCTCGCAGCGAGGCCAGCGCGGCATGCGGGTTGGTGGCCTTGGAGTCGTCGACGTAGGTGACGCCGCCGATGACCGCCACCTGCTCGATCCGGTGCCGGTCCGGGGCGAAGGACTGCAGGCCGTCCCGGACCGCTGCTCCGGCCACGCCGAAGGACCGGGCCAGGCTCGCAGCCGCCAGCGCGTTGGCGACGTTGTGCGGCGCGCCGGTCGGGACGTCCGACACCTTGGCCAGCTCGGCGGCGTTGCGCTCACGGCCCTCGATGAACGCCCGGTCCGCGATCACGTCGTCGACCAGGCCGAGCATGCCGATGGCCGGAATTCCGAGGGTGAAGCCGATCGCGCGGCAGCCCTCCACGACGTCGGCCTCCTCGACCATCACTCGGGTGGCATCGTCGTCGATGTTGTAGATCGCCGACCGATGGGTGCGGTCGTAGACCTTGGCCTTGGCGGCGGCGTACGCCTCGAAGTCGCCGTGCCAGGACAGGTGGTCCGGTGCGACGTTCAGGACCGCCGCGGAGTGTGGTGACAAGGAGTCCGACCAGTAGAGCTGGTGCGACGACAGCTCGACCGCCACCGCGTCGTAGGGCTCGGGGTTCATCACCACCTCGCACAATGCCAGCCCGACGTTTCCGGCCGCGACCGCGTTCAGCCCGTCGGCCCGCAGCATCGCCTGGAGCATCTGGACCGTCGTCGTCTTGCCGTTCGTACCGGTCAGGCACAGCCACGGGGTGTCGTGCGCCGGGTCGCGCAACCGCCAGGCCAGCTCAGGCTCGCCCCACACCGGGAGACCGCGCTCGGCAGCGCGAGCGAAGATCGGAGCGTAGGGCGGCAGGCCTGGTGAGGTGACGACGAGCTGCGACGAACCCGGCAGGTCCGCGGTCGCGCCCGGCCCGAGCCGGACCTTCACGCCGAGGATCTCCAACAGGGTCGCCTTCTCCTGGCTGGCGGCGTCGGCCCGGTCGGCCAGCACGGTGACCGCCGCGCCGAGGTGCTGTAGTGCGTCGGCCGCGGCGAACCCCGAGACCCCGAGCCCGACGACGACGACGTCCAGCGTGTCCCAGGCGGCGCCCCGGTCCGCGGCCGCCAGCCAGTCGGGTACGCGGCGGCCGCCCGAGCCGGCCCCGGTCACGCCCCGGACACCCACTCGGCGTAAAAGATTCCGAGCCCGGTCGCGACACAGATCCCCGAGATGATCCAGAACCGGATCACGATCGTCACCTCGGCCCATCCGAGCAGCTCGAAGTGGTGCTGGAGTGGAGCCATCCGGAAGATCCGTTTGCCCTTCGTGAGCTTGAAGTAGCCGACCTGGAGGATCACCGACATCGTGATGATGGCGAACAGCCCACCGAGCACGACCAGCAGCAGCTCGGTGCGAGTCATGATCGCGAAGCCGGCCATCGCGCCCCCGAGGGACAGCGAGCCGGTGTCGCCCATGATGATCTGCGCTGGCGAGGCGTTCCACCACAGGAAGCCGAAACAGGCTCCGGTGATGGCGGCGGCGACCACGGCCAGGTCGAGCGGATCTCGGACGTTGTCGTAGCACTGGGGGCCTTCGGTGATGGCGCAGAACTGGTTGTTCTGCCAGATGCCGACCAGGGTGTAGGCGCCGAACACCATCATCGAGCTGCCGGTCGCGAGCCCGTCGAGGCCGTCGGTCAGGTTCACGGCGTTGCTCGTGCCCGCGATCATGATGAGCACCCAGATGACGACGAGCGCCGCGGGCAGCTTCCAGTCGATCACCCGGATGAACGAGATCGCCTCCGACGCGGGCGCGTTGCCTCGGCTGTCGTGGAACTGCAGGCTGAGGTAGCCGAATATCAGCGCGACGAGTGTCTGCCCGCCGAACTTCGCCTTACTCCGCAGACCGAGGCTGCGCTGCTTGACGACCTTGATGTAGTCGTCGACGAAGCCGACGATGCCGAGCCCGACGAAGAGGAACAACAGCAGAAGGGCCGAGGCCGAGGGCTTGTCGAGCAGCAGCAGCTTCGCGCCGAAGTAGGCGAAGACGACGGCCAGGATGATCACCAGGCCGCCCATAGTCGGCGTGCCACGCTTGGTGTGGTGCGAGGTCGGGCCGTCGTCGCGGATGGGCTGGCCGTAGCCCTGCTTGGCCAGAATCCTGATCGCCGAGCGGGTGCCGATCAGGGTGCCGATCAGTCCGAGTCCGCCCGCCAGAAGCAGCGCTCTCATGCGTCAGCCTCTCTCGTCGTACCCGATCGTCCGGTCTGGTCATCATGCGTCAGGGCGAGTGCGACATGTTCGAGACCCGCCGCTCGGGATGCTTTCACGAGCACGACGTCTCCTGGTCGCACCGCGCCACCCAGGAAGGCAACGGCGCCCTCGACGTCGGTCACGCGCACCGATGCGGTGGGCGCCGCGTCCTCCGGGTCGGAGGTCGTCTCGCCCCCGGCCCCGACGTGGATCGGCGCCGCGTCCTCCCCGACCACCACGAGCAGGGAGACACCGAGTCGGGCGGCGAGCTCGCCGACCGCAGCGTGCTCGGCCTGCGCGGAGGAGCCGAGCTCCCGCATCTCGCCGAGGACCGCCACCGTACGGCTCCCGCGACGCGCACCGACGTCCGCCAGGGTCTTCAGGGCGGCCCGCATGCTGTCCGGGTTGGCGTTGTAGGCGTCGTTGATCACGGTGACGCCCTCGCTGGTCTGTGTCACTTCCATCCGCCAGGGCGAACGGGTGGTCAGCCCTCGCAAGGCCTCCACGACGTCCACGAACCGAACACCGAGCCCGAGCGCGACCGCAGCGGCAGCGGCAGCGTTGGCCGCCTGGTGCTCACCGACGACGGGCAGCACCACATCGGCGAACTCGGTACCCGCGTGCAGGACGAACGCCGGGCGCCCGTCGCGGTCCGTCGTCAACCCGGACGTCCGCACGTCGGCGTCGGCGGCCAGTCCGAACGTCATGACGCGGGCCGCGGTGTGGTCACGCATCGCGACCACACGGGGGTCGTCGGCGTTCAGCACCGCGAGCCCGCCAGCAGGCAGCGCCTCGACCAGTTCTCGCTTGGCCACGGCGATGTCGTCCTGGGTCCCGAACTCGCCGAGATGGGCGACACCGACGTTGAGCACCAGCCCGACCGACGGCCGCACCATCGCGGCCAGGTCCTTGATGTGCCCACGTCCGCGGGCTCCCATCTCCGAGACCAGGTACGCCGTGGAGCGGCGGACCCGCAGCGCCGTCAAAGGAGCCCCGATCTCGTTGTTGAACGAGCCTGCGGGTGCGATCGTCTCGCCCTGTCGCTCGAGCACCTGCGCCAGCATGTCCTTGGTGCTCGTCTTGCCCTGCGACCCGGTGATGCCGACGACCCGCAGACCCCGAACCTGTCGCACCACATGCGCGGCCAGGGCACCCATCGCCGTGACCGTGTCGTCGACGACGACGGCAGGTACGCCGACCGGCCGCTCGACCAGGGCCGCGGCCGCACCGGCCCGGACCGAGGCGGCAGCGTAGTCGTGGCCGTCGACGTGCTCCCCCAACACGGCCACGAACAACCCTCCAGCAACCATCTGACGGGAGTCGACGAATGCGTCGTCGACCACCTCGACCTGCGAGCCGTCTCCTGCCTCGGACACCTGTCCACCGACGGCAGCGGCCACCTCGGCCAGTGTCAGCGCGATCACCGGCTGCTTCCCTTACCCGCCCGCGTTAGACCTGTGAGACCGGTGAGCACTTCGCGAGCGACCTCGCGGTCGTCGAAGGGCAGCAGCTCGCCGGCGACTTCCTGTCCCGTCTCGTGACCCTTGCCCGCGATCAGCACAGCGTCGCCGGGTCGCGCCTCTCGCAACGCGTGCTCGATCGCCGTACGCCGGTCACCGATCTCGACGACCTCAGCCACACCGCCTCGGGCACCGGCGACGATCTGGGCCCGGATGGCCGCGGCGTCCTCACTGCGCGGGTTGTCGTCGGTCACCACCAGCACGTCGGCGAGCCGGGCCGCGATCTGGCCCATCAACGGCCGCTTTCCCTGGTCCCGGTCACCGCCCGCTCCGACGACGATCACCAGCCGACCCGTGGTGACCGGCCGCAACGCTTCCAGGGTCGCGCTGACCGCGTCCGGCTTGTGTGCGTAGTCGACGACGACGGCGAACGGCTGTCCGACGTCGATCGCCTCCATCCGGCCCGCGACTGTCGCGACGTCGCCGATCGCGGTTGCCGCGGTCTGCGCGTCCAGCCCGATCTCGGCGACGGCGGCGATCGCGGTCACGGCGTTCGTGACGTTGAAGGCCCCGGCCAGCCGGATCGAGCAGTGCAGCGACTGGTCGTCCGGCCCGTCGAGCACGAACGTCGAGCCCGCCGGCCCGGCGGCCACCTGATGGCAGCGCCAGTCGGCCGAGGCCGCCACCGCGCCGACCCCTGTCGTGGCCGTCGTGAACGTGTGCGTCGGAAGCTGCGGGCGAGACAGCAGCCGGGCCACCTCGGCATCGTCGGCGTTCAGCAGCGCGCGCTGCGCCCGGGCCGGGGTGAAGAGCTGCGCCTTGGCCGCGAAGTAGTCCTCGACGCTGGGATGGAAGTCGAGGTGGTCTCGGCCGAAGTTCGTGAACACCGCGAGGTCGAAGACGACCCCATCCACCCGGCCCATCACGATCGCGTGGCTGGAAACCTCCATCGCGCAGACCTCGACACCGAGCTCTCGCATCACTGCGAACAGGGCGTGCAGATCCGGTGCCTCCGGAGTGGTGAGCGCGGACTTCACCGGTCGGCCGTCGATCCAGGTACCCATCGTGCCGATCACTGCCGTACGCCGGCCGGCGCCCCGCACCCCGGCGTTGATCAGCTGTGTCACGGTCGTCTTGCCCTGCGTGCCGGTGACCCCGACCAGCGTCAGGTCCCGAGCGGGATGACCGTAGACGAGTGCGGCCACCGCTCCGAGAACCGACCGCGGAGACGGGACCTTGAGCACCGGGAGATCCCGGCCGCGGAGCAGGGCAGAGCCCTCCGCATCGGTGAGGAAGGCGACCGCACCGGCATCGACCGCCGCGTCGGCGAACCGGGCGCCGTGGGTGCGAGCCCCCGGTAGCGCGACGTAGAGGTCACCGGCTCGGAGCGCCTGGGCGCTCTGCGCGACTCCGGTCAGGTGAACCTCTGCCGCGGCCGGCTCCAGCGGATCCAGGGACAGCGCGGAGGCCACGTCCCCGAGCGGAACCGGGATCGGGGACGTCGGCCGGGTCGGCGCTACCTCGGGTGATGACACAGCATGGAGGCTATCGACGCGCGCGCGACGCTCACCACTCGACGGCTCACCACTCGA
>JBBSPA010000043.1:0-37035 GCA_038259225.1 Propionibacteriales bacterium | reverse complement strand
CTGCGCGGTGGAGGACTGCGCGGTGGAGGACTGCGCGGTGGAGGACTGCGCGGTGGAGGACTGCGCGGTGGAGGACTGCGCGGTGGTGGACTGCGCGGTGGTGGACTGCGCGGTGGAGGACTGGCCCATGCTGGCTTGGGTGGTGCCGAGCTGGGTCGGGCGACCTGCGATGCCGTGATGACGGTCGGCCGACCCGATGCCGGTGACGGGATCACGGCCCAGCAACAGGAAGGCGGCAGCGTCGGCCCGGTGGGCGACGAAGCTGGTGCCCGGGTCAGCGAGGCGGCGGCGACGGGCCCATCCGTCGAGCTCGGTGTCGATGGCCGCGATCACGTCCAGCTGATGGCTCAGCGAGAACGCCCCGATGCCGTCACCGATGTCGAACGCCGACGCGCTTCGATCTGCCATGGCCGCGGCGTGGCGCTCACGCAGGGCGGCCGGGTCGGCCTTGGCGACGAGTCGTCGCGCCAAGACTCGGAGTCGACCCGGCGGCCGGGTATGTGCGGCATCGGCCAGCCTGGCGTCGAGGCGTTCGGCAGCGTCGACGGACAGCGTCCGGGTCGCTTCGGAGATCACCCTCGCGTGGGCGAACGTGATCCGCCCGCCGCCGAGCTCGTTGTTCGTGCAACGGAGCCGGAAGCGCAGATCCAGGCCGACCGCGATGTAGTCCCGAGCGGCGTACTCGCTGCAGGACAGCGCCAGGGCCAGTTCGGGCACGGCTCCCTCGGACACTCCAGGGGTCTCCGGCCCGCCGAGCTGGATCAGACCGATCCCACCGGACCGCTCCATCGCCTGCAGCACCAGGGGCGACGCAGCGTCCTTGATCACGAAGCTCGAGGCGACCTTGCACAAAGTCCAGTCCAGGACCGCCTTGCAGCTCGCGGCCTCGGTCGCCAGGTCGAGCTGGTTGGACTCGCCGAGCGCCTCCACCCGAGCGTTGAACACCGCAGCGAGGCGATCCCGGTTGGACCGCCAGAACGCGGCCACCGGGGCGACGGGCACGTCGCGAGGATCGATGCGCGTCCCGTCCTCAGACCATTGCTGTGGCTCGAACATGTGTTCGATTCTACTGCACTCCCCCGACACTTTCATCCTGCGGTTCAAACCGGGGATGACCCAGTCTCATCGGACCGTCAGTACGGCGGGTCCGGGCACGCCATGCTGAGTGAGGAGACACACCACTAGCGCGGTCCTCAGCCTCGCCGCACCCATCGAGTCCACCGCCAACCACCTGCTGAGTTCTTCGGCGCGATGTCGGCATCACTTCCGATCTCGGTGATGACGCGTACGTGGACCGCACCGTAGTTGCCGGCTCGGAAGCAGCGCGAGGGAAGTCGCACAGTGACCGTGTCATTGTCGTGGTTCCATGTCACCGACAACCTCGTGCACGGTTGCGCACCGTCGACGGTCTCGAAGGTGTTCGTGGTCCCGCGTGGGCGATGCACGCTGACCACACGTGCGACGTCTGTGCGCCTGTCGCCACGGGCACCGTAGTAGATCGCAAGATCGCCGACAGCTGCCCGCACGAACGACACCCTCGTCACGATCGAGTGGTCCCGGTTCGCCACTTTCACGCTGGTGATATCCAGCTTCCGACCCTTCAGCCCGTCGCCCGCCGGATCGTCAATGCTGATCGTTTGGGCCGTCGCGGCGGCCAGCGGGAGCAGGAGCACCGTGATGAGCACCACTGTCAAAGTCCTGAGGATGCGCATGGCGTACACATTAGGGATGAGAGGGCAGGCCGACAGGCATTTTGACCACTCTTGTCAGCAAGTCGTGCGTGGCGCGCGCAGTGCGGAGAATCCGAACACGGATGGCTTTCGGGGACGGCTCACGGAGGGCCCTCGCCGGTGGACAGATGAGTTCCTCCGTGTCAGCCGGTCTGACCTGTACCGGATGAGAAAGGTGGAGGGCAGATGGAGTTCACGGCCGAGCTTGAGCTGGCGGGGAAGACCGCGACCGGTTTCGAGGTGCCGGACGCGGTCGTGGAGGCACTCGGAGCCGGTAAGCGCCCGGCAGTGGTGGTGACCATCAATGGCGGCACGTTCCGGACGTCGGTCGCGCCGATGGGCGGGCGCTTCTTGCTCGGCGTCAGCGCGGTGAATCGGGAACTCACCGACACCCGCGCGGGACAGACCTACGACGTCAGAGTCGAGGTTGACACCGCCCCACGCGTCGTGGACGTGCCCGATGATCTTGCGGCTGCCTTGGCGGCCAGCCCGGATGCGAAGACGCTCTTCGGCACCTTGTCGTACAGCGCGCAGCGACGCGTCGTCGAGCCGATCCGGGACGCGAAGGCCCCGCAGACCCGCGCTCGCCGAATCGGACGCGCTGTTGCTGCACTCGCTGCCGGCAAGAAGCCGTAGCCGGCCACCAAGAGCACTCCCGATCAATGCCTGCCATGGCCGCGCTTCGGCGAGGAGCGAGGTCATCGGGTCCCTGACGAGTCACCGCTCGCGGACACTGCGAGCGGCCAGACCCGCGACAGCGTCCACGAAACCCGCTGGCCGGCCGCGTGACGAGGTGGTCCGGGCTGCCTGATCAGCACCTCCCCGACCTCGGTCTCGACCAGCAGGTCGGTGTGCTCACCGCGGAAACGGGTCGACCGAAGCCGGCCAGGCAGGTCTCCGCCGAGCCGTGCCCAGCCGGGGCGCACGAGCAGCTCGGCCCGCTCCGCCACCGGGACGGCCACGGTGGTTCCGACCACCACGGACCGCCCACCGACAGCCAGCGTGCAGAGATCGTCAGCCGATGCCGAAACCGGCGCACGCACCAGAGACGCCGGGCCGGTGAGCAACGCCGCCCACAGGTCTACCGGCTCGGCGTACACCTGCTCGGGAGTACCGAGCTGCACGAGCCGGCCGGAGTTCAGCAGGGCGACCCGGTCGGCCAGCCCGAGCGCCTCCTCGGCGTCGTGGGTGGCGTACAGACCGCCGGCTCCGGTCGCCTCCCGACGCGACACGAGCTCGTCGAGAAAGACCCCGCGGACATGGGTGTCGAGATGAGCGGTGGGTTCGTCGAAGAGGTACAGGGAGGCGCCACGAGCCAGGGCGCGCGCCAGTCCCACCCGCTGCTGCTCACCGCCGGAGAGCTCGACCGGTCGCCGGTCGGCAAGGTCCCCGATCCCCAACCGTCCGAGCAGCTCCGCGGCCTGCTCCCGGGCAGCGCGGCGACGGCCACCGCGACGCCGGATGGGGTACGCCACGGTGTCCAAGGCACTCAGATGGGGCCACAAGGCGTAGCTCTGGAACACCACGGCCACGTCGCGACGCTCGGGCGGTTCGGACTTCTCCGGTGACGCGACGCGCCTGCCTTGAAGCCAGATCTCGCCACGACTGGGTGGTCGGAATCCCGCCACCGCGTGCAGCAGCGTCGACTTGCCGGATCCTGACGGGCCCAGCAGAGCGACCACCTCACCGGCACCCACGTTCAGGCCGACCGCGTCCACCGCCTCGACATCGCCGTACCGCACGGTCAAGTCACGGATCTCCAGGACAGGTACGCCGTTGGCGTCAGCGGACATCCGCCACCCCCCGCGGAGCAGCAGGCCCGGTAGCGCCGGTCGACGTGCGGAGCCGGCGAATCAGCAGCCACACCGGCAGCGCCGGAACCACCAGGAACAGCGTCAGCAGCACCGACAGGGCGGCGGTGGGGCCGATCCTGCCCAGCTCCTGGCTGTTCAGGACGATCACCGCGAACGTGTCGCTGCCCGGCCCGTAGAGCAGGCTGGACATCGTCACCTCGTGCAGCGCGGTCACGACGCAGATCAGCCAGGCACCGAGCAGGGCCGGCGCAAGGGGGCGCAGCGCCACGGTCCGAGCAGCCGTCAACGGGCCCGCACCGCTCGCCCGCGCCGACTGGAGCTCGCCGAGCGGGAGCCGGTCCAGCGCACCTGAGATCGGTCGGTGTGCGAACGCCCACAGCTTGGCCAGGTAGGCCAGCAGGATCAACGTAAGGGTTCCGCCGATCCAACGCCCGTAGGTGATCAGCAAGGCGACCGCGAGCGTCGAGCCCGGGAGGACCAGGGTCAGCGTCACGAGCGTCCCCAGGATGCGTCCGCTACGGCGGCGCTCGAGGACGGCGACCGCGACTCCGAGCACCGTCAGCGCGGTTGCGGCGACCAGGGCCAGCCCGGCACTGCGGCCCAGGGCATCGAACGTGCGCGCAGTGAGCACGAGACGGAAGTTGTCGAGGGTCCAGTGGTCAGGTCGCGGACTGACCCCCACGGCGGGGGTCAACGCTGCTGCGACGAGCGCAAGGACGGGGAGCACAACTCCGAGGAACAGGTAGCTGCTCAGCGCCGCCGCGATCCAGCCGCCGGCGCGCCCGCCCCGCTGCTCGACCGGTGCACCCTCGGTGACAGCGACGCGGGAGACCCGCAGCCGGGGGCCGAGCACGAGGTCAGCGGGAATCACCACGATGATCGTCAGGAGGACCAGGAGCAGGGCCAGTGCGAGCGCCTCCACGAACGAGGCCGGATCACTGCCCAACGAAAGGTCGCGGTAGATCAGTGTCGTCACGGTCGTGAAGCCGGACGGAGTCCCCATCACCTGAGGAATCGCAAAGCTCTCCAAGGTCAGGACGAACGACAGCACCGAAGCCGCGGCGATCGACGGGCGGAGCAGCGGAAGCGTCACCGAGCGCAGCGCGGTCAGCCCGGTCGCCCCCGAGGCTCGGGCCGCCCGCTCGAGGTCGGGTTCGGCCCGCACGGCCAGGCCGACAGCCGCGAAGACGTAGGCCAGCGGCACGGTGTTGACCACGAGTACCGCCCACACGCCCCACGGCCCCTGAACCGCCGGCCACGGCACCCCGAGCACGGTGTCGGTGAATCCGGCGCGCGCGTAGGCCTGCGTCCAGCTGTATCCCAGGACGAACTGCGGCACGAGCACCGGCAGTACCATCGCGACCCGCCACCAGGCTCGCCCGGGCACGTCGGACCTGCGCAGCGCCAGCGCCGCGAGTGCCCCGAGCGGGACCGCGACCACCGTGACCCCAGCAGCGAGCACAACCGTGTTGACGACGGCTCGGGCGAGTCCTGGCCGGGACCAGACCTGTCCCAGACCCCCAGCACTCTCGGTCCAGACCACGTACCCGAGTCGAGACACCGGGACGACCACGAGCAGGGCGACTGCGGCGCTGACGACGATCAGCCCGGCTCGGAAACCAAGGCTCGTGGATCGCGCGGCCACGCTCAGCCGCCGAAGATCTGCTGGTACCGGCCCAGCAGCGAGTCCTTCTCGGCGGCCAGGGCGGACCAGTCGGGAAACACGATCGGCGCGTCGGCGGGAATCTCCGGCCCGGCGACGCCGGAAAGAGTGGGATAGGAGCCCCCCTTCGCGACCACCTGCTGGCCAGGCTCGCTGGCAACGTAGGAGATGAAGTCCTTGGCGAGACTCGAGTCAGCGCTGTCCTGCGCCAGCGCGATGGGTCCGTAGATCGCGACCGCGCCGGGCTCGGGCCACACGATGCCGATCGGGGAGCCGGCATCCTTCGACGCGTACGCCGAGTTCGCGATCGTAACGCCGGCAGGTGAGGTGCCTTGCGCGACCGCGGAGACGACCTCGTCGGGAGTGCTGAGCTGGGTCGCGCCCTGATCCTTCAACTTCCGGTAGAAGTCCAGCCCGAACTCCGACGTCTGGTCGAAGTACCCCAGAGCGCCCAGAGCCGAGGCAGCCACGTTCGGGTCAGGCACGGCTACCGGACCGTACGTCGCCTCGGTCAGGTCGGACCAGCTCGCCGGCGGCTGTACCCCGTCGTGATAGATCGCCACCATGTACAGCACCGCCACACCGACGTAGTCGGCGGTCCGGAACCGCTCGGGGATCGAGGCGGCGCCGGCAGGCACCCAACCACCCACCAGACCCTGGTCGACGTACCCCTGCATGGTGAGCGGATCGCACGCCCACACCACGTCCGCCTTGAGGCCGCCGGCCCGCTGGTCACCCGCGATCCGCGCGTTCAGATCGCCCGTCGGGGCACGGAACAGCTTCACGTCGGCGTCCGGGTGGTCCGACTCGAACTGCGCGATCACCGGCTGGACGGTCTCGTCGTTCACACAGGTGTACAGCGTGATCGCGTCACCCGCGGACGAGGACCCGTTGCCGCAGCCGGACACGACGAGCAGCAGCGCCACCACGACGCCGTACAGCGCGCGTCGACGGCGGGCAACCCGACCACGAAAGGCAGACATGACGCGCAGCATACGCCGGGGCAGTTCGCGCCAGCCCTGTCCGAAAACGCCCAACCGTCGTAGTCTCAGACCCTAGGCAAGGGCTCAGCACCGGCCCGTCCCCTCAGGGAAGGACCGAGCGTGGCGTCAGTCGGCAGGCGAGTCGCCGCGCCGACGACCCAACGTCCCCGAGCAGCCCAACGGTTCCGACGGCGGGTAGCCGTGACCGGCGTCGTGCAGGGCGTCGGCTTCCGGCCGTTCGTCTACGCCCTGGCCAGCCGTCTCGGTCTGTCCGGCTGGGTGCACAACGACGCGACCGGCGTGACCGTCGAGGTCGAGGGTCAGGCGGACGACGTCGCGGCCTTCGTCCTGGCCGTGCGCAACGAGGCACCGCCGCTCGCGGTCGTCGAAACCGTCACGGATCATCAGGTCCCGGCCGAGGGGGGCACCGGTTTCACGATCGGGACCACGCCTGCTTCGGGATCGCCACCCCGAACCCTGGCGTCACCGGACCTCGCGATGTGCGGTGACTGCGAGAGCGAGCTCGTCGACCAGGCGGATCGCCGGCATCGCCACCCGTTCATCACGTGCACGAACTGCGGGCCGCGATTCACGATCATCACCGGACTTCCCTACGACCGTCCTACGACGACGATGGCATCGGTCCCGATGTGCCAGCGCTGCGCCGCCGAGTACGCCGATCCCTCCGACCGCCGCTTCCACGCCCAGACCGTCGCCTGCCCTGACTGCGGCCCGCGGCTCGAGCTGGTCCGGCCGGGTGCGCCCACCGAGTCCGGCGATGCGGCGCTTCAGGCGGCGCGCGCCCTGCTGGCCGACGGCTCCGTCGTCGCCGTGAAGGGTCTCGGTGGCTATCACCTCGCCTGCGACGCCACCAACCCGAACGCGGTCGCCACTTTGCGCCACCGCAAGCAGCGCGGAGCCAAGCCGTTCGCCGTGATGGTGCCGGACCTGGCGACGGCCGAAGCGCTGGCCGCGATCTCCGGCCCGGCCGCCGCCCTGCTCACCGGGATCCGCCGCCCGGTGGTGGTGCTCCCCCGGCGTACGGACCCGGGCGCCGCATCGGCGGGCGTCTGTGCGGACGTCGCCCCCGGCAACCCCGACCTCGGCGTCCTGCTGCCCTACACCCCCTTACACCGGCTGCTCTTCGGGCTCTCCGGCGACGACCCGGGAGCTCGCGTGCTGGTGATGACGTCGGGCAACCTCTCGGGCGAACCGATCGTCACCGACGATGACGAGGCGCTGAGCCGGCTCGCCCCGCTGGCCGACGCATGGTTGCGCCATAACCGTCCGATCCACGTCCCCTGCGACGACTCGGTCACCCGGGTCGTCGACGGCCGGCTGATACCGATCCGCCGGTCCCGCGGCTATGCCCCTCTGCCGCTCGCGTTGCCGTTCGACGTGACGCCCACCCTGGCGGCTGGGGCCGATCTGAAGAACACCTGCGCGGTCGCCGACGGTCGCTACACCTGGCTGAGCCAGCATGTCGGCGATATGGACGACGTCGCGACGATCGACGCCCTGACCGCGACCAGGCGGCACCTCCAGACGCTGACCGGAGTCGAGCCCCGCAGCGTCGTCGCCGACGCGCACCCGGCGTACCGCTCCACGGCCTGGGCCCGCCAAGCGGCCGGCGACCAGCCGTTCGAGACAGTCCAGCACCACCACGCGCACATCGCCTCCGTGATGGGCGAGCACGGCCTGGCCGGCAGCACGCCGGTGATCGGCTTCGCATTCGACGGGACCGGCTACGGCACCGACGGGGCGGTCTGGGGTGGCGAGGTCCTGCTGGCCGACTACAAGGGCTTTCATCGGTTGGCGCATCTGGCTTACGTGCCCCTGCCCGGAGGCGACGCCGCCGTCCGGCGGCCCTACCGGATGGCGCTCTCGCACCTGTACGCCGCCGGAGTGGCCTGGGACGAGAGAATCCCATCGGTGGCGGCCTGTCCCGACGACGAGCGCGGCGTGCTGCTGCACCAGCTCCGGACCGGGCTGGGCAGCGTCTCGACCTCCAGCATGGGACGGCTCTTCGACGCCGTGTCGTCGCTGGCCGGCGTGCGGCAGGTCGCCGACTTCGAGGCCGAGGCGGCGATCGAGCTCGAAGGACTGGCTCGCGGCGCCCACGACCCCGGGACGGCCTACCGCTTCGACCTCGGCCCGGCCACCCCCGAGGCACAGCTGGCGCTGATCGACGCCGCCCCCGTCGTGCGCGCGGTCGTGCAGGACGTCAGCAACGGGGTCGCGCCGGCCCTGGTCGCCGGGCGGTTCCACGACGGCGTCGCCGATCTGGTCGTCGAGGTCACTCGCCAGGCCCGCTCGGCGTACGGACCGCTGCCCGTCGTGCTCGGCGGCGGTGTCTTCCAGAACGGCGTGCTGCTCGGCGCCGTGCTCGACCGGCTCGGCGACGACGATGGCGGCGTGCTGTGGGCCGAGCAACTGCCGGCCAACGACGGTGGCCTGGCCCTTGGACAAATCCTCATCGCAGCGAGCGGCTGAGGCACCCAAATGGATGAAGGGAGAAGCACATGTGTCTGGCAGTGCCCGGGCAGGTGATGAGTGTCGCCGAGCGTGACGGCACGTTGATGGCTGACGTCGACTTCGGTGGCATCCGCAAGGACGTGTGTCTCCAGTACATTCCCGACGCCGCGGTCGGCGAGTACGTCGTGGTGCATGTCGGTTTCGCGATCCAGCGACTCGACGAGAAGTCCGCCAACGAGACGCTCGCGAACTTCGAACGGATGGGAATCCTCGAGGAGGAGTTCGGCGACGGCTTCGCCCTCGCAGCCAAGCAGGCCGGACTCGACGAAGGAGCACAGGCATGAAGTATCTGGACGAGTTCAGCAACCCTGAGCTGGCCAAGCGACTGATCGACCAGATCCACGAGACCACCACACAACCGTGGGCGATCATGGAGGTCTGCGGCGGCCAGACACACTCGATCATCCGGCACGGGATCGACCAGCTGCTGCCCGACAACGTCGAGATGATCCACGGCCCGGGTTGTCCGGTCTGTGTCACCCCACTGGAGATCATCGACAAGGCGTTGGCGATCGCGTCGCGCCCGGACGTGATCTTCTGCTCCTTCGGCGACATGCTCCGGGTGCCCGGCAGCAGCGAGGACCTGTTCCGGATCAAGAGCGCCGGTGGCGACATCCGGGTCGTCTACTCTCCGCTCGACGCGCTCAACCTGGCGCGGGAGAACCCCGACCGCGAGGTCGTCTTCTTCGGGATCGGCTTCGAGACCACGGCGCCTGCCAACGCGATGACGGTCTACCAGGCGAAGCGGCTGGGCATCCCGAACTTCTCGTTGCTGGTCTCTCATGTGCTCGTGCCACCGGCCGTCGCGGCGATCATGGAGTCGCCGACCTGCCGGGTCCAGGCCTTCCTGGCCGCCGGCCACGTGTGCAGTGTGATGGGGACCGCGGAGTACCCGCCACTGTGCGACAAGTACGGCGTGCCGATCGTGGTCACCGGCTTCGAGCCGCTGGACATCCTCGAGGGCATCCGCCGTACCGTCCTGCAGCTGGAGCAGGGCAGGGCCGAGCTGGAGAACGCCTACCCGCGGGCGGTGCGCGACGAGGGCAACATCCCGGCGATGCAGATGTTGGAGGACGTCTTCGAGCGCACCGACCGGGCCTGGCGCGGTATCGGGATGATCCCGCAGAGCGGCTGGCGGCTGTCGGAGAAGTACCGCGACTTCGACGCGGAGCACCGCTTCAGCGTGACCGACATCCACACCGAGGAGTCGACGCTGTGCCGGTCCGGTGAGGTGCTTCAGGGGCTGATCAAGCCGCACGAGTGTGCTGCCTTCGGCAAGGAGTGCACCCCCCGCAACCCGCTCGGCGCGACCATGGTGTCGTCCGAGGGAGCCTGTGCGGCGTACTACCTCTACCGCCGGCTCGAGCTGGTGGAGGCCTGACATGCCGCTGGACTTCAACGGCTGGGTCTGCCCAGCACCGCTGCGGGACTCACCGAACATCGTGATGGGTCACGGCGGTGGCGGGGCGATGTCGAGCGAGCTGGTCGAGCACCTGTTCCTCCCCGCGTACGGCGAGGCGGCTGCTGCCGAGCTCGGCGACTCCGCCGTCGTGGACGTCACCGGAACGGACCGGCTGGCTTTCTCCACGGACTCGTTCGTGGTCAAGCCGATGTTCTTCCCCGGAGGCTCGATCGGTGACCTCGCGGTGAACGGGACCGTCAACGACCTGGCCATGTCCGGAGCGCGACCACTTGTGCTGTCGACGGCGTTCATCGTCCAGGAGGGCACCTCGTTGTCCGATCTCGGGCGGATCGCTGAGTCCCTCGGGGCCGCGGCGCGCGACGCCGGCATCAAGCTGGTCACCGGCGACACCAAGGTGGTCGACAACGGCAGCGGCGACGGGGTGTTCATCAACACGTCCGGGATCGGCCTGCTGGATCCTGACGTGGACATCCGCCCGGACCGAGCGAGCGTCGGCGACGTCGTCCTGATCAGCGGCGACATCGGCGTGCACGGGGTCGCGGTGATGAGCTGCCGGGAAGGTCTGGAGTTCGGGACCACGGTGGAGAGCGACACCGCCGCCCTGCACGGACTGGTCGCCGACATCATCGCCACGGGGGCCGACGTCCACGTGCTCCGCGACCCCACACGTGGTGGGGTCGCAGCCTCGCTCAACGAGATCGCCAAGGCGTCCAAGGTCGGCGTCGAGCTCGTCGAGCACCAGCTGCCGATTCCGCAGACCGTGAAGGATGCCTGCGGTCTGCTCGGCCTCGATCCGCTCTACGTCGCGAACGAAGGCAAGCTGATCTGCATCGTCGCGGCCGATCGGGCTGACGACGTGCTCGCAGCCATGCAGGACCACCCGCTCGGTCGCGACGCCGCGGTGATCGGCTCCTGCGTCGAGGGGCACCCGGGGATGGTGGTGGCCAAGACCGGACTGGGCGGCACCCGTGTCGTCGACATGCCGATCGGCGAGCAGCTCCCGAGGATCTGTTGAGTGGTGTCACTGCGCTGAGTCCGGGTGCGCTCCGGTTCGCGCGCTACGCCTACCCACCCAACGAGCTCGGCTACTGCGGACCGGCCGGCGCCGGCGAGTTCATGGGGATCACCGCGGCCGACGCAGAGGCCGAGGTACGCCGACGGGCACGTCAGTTCGAGGGAGCCTGGCACTACCTGGAGCTGATCGCCGCCGATGCCGGAATCACCGACCCGCTCGACGACCGGGTGGTCGAGGCGTACTGGGTGGGCAACGACCTGCTCGACGAGGTGGACCCGACCGCGCTGATGGCGCAGCTGAAGGCACGCTTTCGCGGCCAGAGCGGCGGGACGTGGGCCGGTGCCGGCGCACGGGCGCGGGCCCACCACAGCTTCCACGTCTTCGAGGTCTACCCCTGGGTCTCGTTGCTCGGCGGTCGCGACGACCGGGTCCCGATGAACGTCCTCGAGCAGTGCCGGATCCGCACCGGGACCGTCGTCGCGGTCGACGGCGAGCACGCAACCGTCCGATCACTGCCGCTGACCTGGGACGGACTGCGGCTTGGCCTGGGTGACGAGCGGGACGAGCGCGCCCGTTGGTCCGACTGCGGTCAGGGACTGCTGGCGTCGGTGTCCGTGGGGGACGTGGTCGCACTGCACTGGGACTGGATCTGCGACGTTCTCGACCACGCCCAGCGCGAGCAGGTGATCGCGCGTGAGGCGGCCGCGTTGGAGGCGCTCAGCGCTCTGCACTGACGCCGAACGTGGCGTCGCTGGAAAGACTAGTTACCTAGGGTCAGGGGTCGAATGCGTACGGTTACTTCTGTTGTTTTCTGACCTGAACAGGCGGGATATGCGGCATTTTCAGGCCACGAGCGGACTAGGGCGGCATAGCCCAATGGGGCTATTTCGTTTACATGCTCCTAAGTTGCCCTCACCGTCGCGAATGACCACCTACGGTCATCCCATCGGGTCGAGCCCATGGCCCTTTCTCGTACGTTCTTTCTCGGAAAGGCTCGCGCCATGTCTCAACCCCGCCTGCTCATCGCAGTGGCCTCTGCCGCACTCACCGCAGGCGCTCTCGTCCTGCCCGCTACCACTGGCAGTGCCCTGACGACCAGCACCCCCTGCACTTTCACCAAGACCGCAACCACCTGGACTTTGCAGGCTGACTGCACGACCGACGAAACGATCCTGGTCGACGCCGGCATCACGGTGGACGGCAAGCAGCACACGATCACGGCTGTGGAGCCCTCCTCTCCGGATGCGTTCCCGGGCGCGATCATCGCCTCCACTCCCGGCACCCCCGGCACCCCCGGCACCCCTACCAAGATGACGGTGCAGAAGCTGAACATCGACGCCCGTCAGCTCGATCGCACCACTGGTCACCCCAGCGATCTCGTCGGCATCCTCTTCGACGGGGCGTACGGCGCGGTGTCGCACGTGTCGATCACGGGTGTCGCCGGTGACGCCAGCGACAAGGGCTACGGCATCAAGGTCGACGCCGCCGCTGTCGCCCCGCTGACCCAGAAGGTCCGGGTCAGTGCCACCACGATCAGCGGCTACCAGGACGCCGGTATCTCGATCGCTGGTGATGTCGGCTTCAACATCTTCCGGACCAAGGTGCGCAACAGCGCGACGCCCGGCTCGGGAGCCGATGGCATCGTGGTCCAGAACTTGGCCCACGGTGGGATCAAGGAGAGCACGATCGCGCTGAACGAGGCGCAGCCGGGGTCCACGAGTTCCTACGGCACCGGTATCCGGATGCTCGACGCCACCCGCGTGGAGATCAAGCGGAACATCATCTCCGGCACCACCGGGGATCTCGGGCTCAGCGTCGAGAACGACATGCTCAACACCAAGACCGCGACCGCGGTGGTCGGTTGCACGCTCTTCCAGCGCACCGACCCCGACCCGACGGACACGTACGGGGTCGGCGCGGCTCGCTGGACCGACGGCAACAAGACCAAGATCGTGCTGTCGGACAGCACGTTCAACGGCTGGAATCAGGAGACCGCCACCCTGGACGGCACCAGCACGCTCGGTGCCGGGCCGGTCAGCTCCAAGGCCGGGAACTGCAAGCCCAACGCGCCGACCGCCGTGCACGCGACAGGCGGCGACGGTGCCACCAAGGTCACCTGGCAGGCCGGTGCCGAGATCGGCTGGGCACCCGTCCAGGCCTACACCGTCTCCGCGAAGGCTGCCGGGCACAAGGCAGTCAAGACGACCGTCGGGGCGACGCGGACCAGCGCCATGCTGACGGGGCTGAACAACAGGCTCACCTACCAGGTCACCGTGCGAGCCGAGAACAACAGCGGTGTCACGACGGCGTCCTCCAGGCTGTACCCGACCAAGCTCAGCCTCGGCGCCAAGCCGGCCCGGGTGACCAAGGGTCAGAAGTCGGTCCTGCGGGGCACCTTGTCGAGCGCAGACCCGAGCGCCTCCTTCGCTCGGCGGCCGATCGTGATCTCGGCCCGGCCGGTCGGGGGGAAGTGGCACACGGTGTCGACGGTCCGCACGAAGCGGGGCGGGGTCTACTCGCTGAGTGTCCGGACCTCCAAGAACACGGTCTACCGGGCGACGTACGCCGGCCGTCCTGGCCTGGCGAGCAGCCACCTCACCAAGGTGACCGTCAGGCGCTGACGGCGTACCGACGATCAGAACTGGTCGGCTCCGGACACCACGGTGTCAGGGGCCGACCAGTTTCTCGCGTGCGGCACCCACCGGGCGTACGAGACCTTCCTGGGCCACCGAGGCGATCAGCTCGCCGTTTCGGGCGAACACCGTCCCGAGCGCGAAGCCTCGACCACCGGACGCCGACGGTGAGTGCTGGTCGTACAGCATCCAGTCATCGGAGCGGAACGGACGGTGGAACCACATCGAGTGGTCGAGCGATGCGGGCTGGATCTGCCGCGAGGAGATGATCAGCCCGTGCGGCACCAGGCTCACGCCGAGCAGGGTCAGGTCGCTGGCGTAGGTGAGCACGCAGGTGTCGATCACCGGGTCGTCCGGCACCTTGTCCGCGGCCCGGATCCAGATCTGGGTCCGCGCCGGCTGCCGAGCGTCGTCCAGCCGGCCGCCGGGGCGGGAGTCCGCGGCATACCGAACGTCCAGAGCGGCCCATTCGCGCTCCCAGGACCGGTCGTCGTCGCGACCGCTCACGGACCGGAGCACATCTCCCATCGAGGGGCACTCCTCGGGGTCCGGGACGTCGGGCATGGCGTCCTGGTGGTCGAAGCCGACCTCGGCGATGTGGAACGACGCCGTCAGGTAGAAGATCGACTTGCCGTGCTGACGGGCGACGACTCGGCGGGTCGAGAACGAGCGACCGTCACGGATCCGCTCGACGTCATAGATGATCGGCACCGCGGTGTCACCGGGGCGCAGGAAGTACGAGTGCAGCGAGTGCACGGCCAGCGCGTCGTCCACGGTTGCGCAGGCCGCTCGCAGCGCCTGCGCCGCAACCTGGCCACCGAAGACGCGCTGCATGGCGGTGTCGGGTTGGCGTCCCCGGTACAGGTCGACCTCGAGCTGTTCGAGCTCGAGCAGATCGAGCAGGTCGGGCACGGAAGTCGGCACAGTTCGATGATGTCACGGCGGTCCGGTCCCTTCCGGTCCGGTCGTCCGGCGTCGCGGTGTCGCGGTGTCGGCCCTCAGCGCAGGGCTCGTCGCCGTCGCCACGACCAGACCAGGCCCAGCGCGACGACGGCGGGGACTGCCACGACGACCGGGAGGATGCCGGTCGGGTTCAGCCGACGCTGATCCGCGATCATGACCCGGAGCGCCGGGCTGGTCACCACCTCGTCGCTGCCGGTGGCGGAGGTCACCACGACGAACACCACGAAGCTGCCGCTGTTGACCGCCTGCACGTTCCAGGTCAGCCGGGTGGTGGCACCGGGTTGAACGTCCCCGAGGAAGCGGGTGCGGTGCGACGACCAGTCCTCCGGATCGACGTACACGTCGGACCGCATCGAGACCACGTTGAGGTACGCGATCGTGCCGGGCCTTACCTGGTCGGTCAGGTTGTCCAGCGTGGACACGAACGTGAACCGGTTTCCCAGCGAGCTGGACAGCTGCTGCTGGTCGAGCGCGACGGTCCAGGTGGGAGCGTCGCCGGCGCGGGATCCGGTGGTGAGCGGCTGTGCCGTCAGGGCCGGGCTCGGCCCGGTGGCGGCGTACGCCGACGACACGACGGCGGGGACCAGCAGCAGCGCCGTCACGACGATGGTGGCCAGCAGCGCGAGCCAACCCTGGGTGCTCCTCACCCGGGCGCGCGTCATCGTCGCCCCGGGGTGAGCCTGAGCCGCCCGCTCGCGACCCACAGGGCGACCCAGGCGGCCGCCGCCGCGATCGCGGGTCCTACCAACCAGAGCAGGTCGGAGCCCAGGCCGTGGGCGTCGACGATGACCTTGCTCAGGTACTGCAACCCGGCGGTGAACGGGTCGAAGTGCAGCAGGGCGTCTCCGGCCCAGCCGTTCTGCGCAGACGTGGGCAGCTGCGAGGGCGCGAACAACGCGAGCAGGGCGAACAACGCGACCGAGAGGCTGAACCTGTTCGAGCTCGAGAGCACGCTGATGAACAGACCGAAGCCGGCCAGGAACACCGACAGCAGGGTGCCTACGAGGAATCCGGAGACGAGCGCGTCGGCGACGATCCCGACCCCGCGAGCCAGGAAGACCACGTACACAGCGGTCACCACGAAGGATGCCAACCACAGCGACAGCGCGGCCGCTGCCTTGCCCAGCACGAGGCTGCGCGAGGGGGCGGGCGTCAGCAGCAGGGACTCCAGGGTCTCCCGCTCGCGCTCGCCGCTCACCCCGTCCCCGGCGATGAGCAAGACCATCAGCCCGCCGACGGCGACGGCCATCTGCAACGTCAGGTTGACCGACTCCCGCTGCTCGAGGAAGTTCAGCGCCTGGTTGGACGCTACGAGGTACGACGTCACGCTCAGCAGCACGGAGAACGCCAGCAGGAGCGGGATCCCTCGTCCGGACAGCCAGAGATCGCGTAGCTCTTGTCGGCATACGACTGCTGACGAGCGAGCCAGACCCGGCCGAGGTGAGACCGTCGCGCCGGACGTCGGAGCGCTCACGAGGGTGCCGTCAACGTCAGGAAGGCGTCGCTGAGACGACCGCCCTCGATCTCCAGACCCAGTACGGCGACGTCGGCCTCGACCAGTGTGGTGAGCACTACCCCGGCGAACGAGCTGGGCGGCTCGCCGGAGTCCAGCCCGACGACGATCATGCCAGCGCGCCGTTGGGTCGCCTGGGCGGCAGTCACCCCGGCGTGCTCCAGGACCGCGACCGCACGCGCCGTGTCGTGCGCCGGCACCTGCACCACCGCCGTGCGTGGCGCGGCCGCGGTGCGCACGACCTCGGCGACCGTGCCGTGCGCCACGACCCGTCCCTGGTTGAGGATCAGCACCTGCTCACAGACCTCCTCGACCTCGGCCAGCAGGTGGCTGCTGAACACGACCGTCACGTTCCGCTGGCGTGCGATCAGCGAGACCAGCTCGAGGATCTGGCGCTGTCCGGCCGGGTCCAGACCCAGCGTGGGCTCGTCGAGGAACAGCACCTGTGGGTCGTGGATCAGGGCTCGAGCGATGCCGAGGCGCTGCCGCATCCCCCGGCTGTAGGCACCGATCAGGGAGGATCCTCGCTCCTCGAGACCGACCTCGCGCAACCACGCTTCAGCCCTGGTCCGAGACTCGCCGACCGAACGGCCGAACAGCTGTCCGTGGTAGGTGAGCCACTCCTGGCCGGTCTGGTGCCGCGGGTAGCCCGCGCTCTCCGGCAGTACCCCGATCCGCTCGCGGACGGCCACCCGGTCGCGGCCCGAGACCCCGGCCACCGAGAACGACCCGGCGTCCGGTTCGAGGATCGTGGAGAGCATCCGGATCACCGTCGTCTTGCCGGCGCCGTTCGGCCCGAGGAAGCCCAGCACCGTCCCTTGCGCGACCTCCAGGTCGACGCTGTCCACAGCGAGGGTGGCACCGTAGCGCTTGGTGAGGCCTTCGCTCCACACCGCCGTGTCGCCCATGCAGGCAGCCTAGATGTGCGCAACTGTGGACATCCTGAGAATGATGTCGGCCGCTCAGCGGTGCAACGGCCCAGCCGCTCAGCGATGCAGCCAGGCGATGACCTCGGCCGGTGCGAGTTCGGCGACGCGCTGCTCGTAGTGCGTCCTGTCGTCGGCGCTCATCACCCCGCGCCAATCGCCTGACCTGCCCTGCCGGAAGAACGCCGCCGGGTCCTTGAGCACGCCGCCTCCCTGTGGCGCGGACGCCGACGCGGCCGCCTTCATGCTCGCGAACGTCGCCGCCGCCACGAGAGCGGGCCAGCGTTCCTCGGGGACGGCGATGTCGAGCCGGGCGGCCAGGGCGCGCATCTGGCCTTCGAGGTCGGCGAGTAGGTCGCTGTAGTGGACGAGCACGACGTTCGGCTCCGCGCGGCTGCGCTGCCAGGCGTCGGTGACGTGATGGAGGACCCCACGGATGGAGTCCATCCTCGCCTGCGGCGAAGATTCGTCGTCGATCCAGCGCCGGAGCGCCTGGTCGAGCGGCGGGCGCTCGGGCTGAGGCTCCGGCGCAGGCGTGAGCAGAGGCTCGGGGTGAAGCTCGGGGCGGGCCGGCTCGACGTCCGGTTCCGGTCGGCCGAGCAGTCGGCGTACGGCGTCGCGATCGATGTTCGCGCCCTGGTGGTAGAGCGAGATGTACAGGTCGCGAGGGTCACGCGCCACCACGATGTACGTCGCCCGGTGGTCCAGCGGCAGCCCGTCCAGGGGCGTGTGGGTCTTCACGAAGCGGCGATGCGGCTGGGCCTCCAACCGGCGTACGACGTCGTCGAGCGGTCTGATCTTCCAGTCCAGCCAGGGCGACAGGCCCTCGAGCGGCGCCGGCAGGTCAGGGGTCTGGAAGACCAGCAGGGCACAGATCATCTGAAGCCACGTCGTACCGCTCTTGGACCGGGTCGAGATGACGATGTCGCCCTCGCGGAACGGGAAGGACAGCCACCGCGCGCTGTCCTCGTCATCGGACTCGTAGCGGATCGGCGCACTGCGCATGGCATCGACCTTAAGCCGACCTCGAGCCCGGCCGAGCCGACCTGCCACGGACCGGGCTGCGTGTGTCACGATGACGCGATGGTCTCCTTGCCGCGTTTCGACCTCCTGGACGACTGGATCGGCGAGCGGATGGAGACCGCTCAACGACGCCACCACGACCGCCGGCTCCGCAAAGTCGGCTGGGACGACGCCCTGGACGCCGAGGGGCGTGGCTGGTGGTCCCCCCACGCCACCGTGCGGGCCGGCAACGAGGCGACGGTCCTGATCGACGGGGCGGACGCGCTGGCAGCCATGCAGGAGGCGATCGCGGGTGCTCAGGTGTCCGTGCACATCGCCGGATGGCACTCCTCCCCCGACTTCAGACTGACCCGTGAACCCGACGCGCCGACGTTGCGGGACCTGCTCGCCGAGGTCGCGCAGCGAGTTCCGGTCCGACTGCTGATGTGGGCGGGACCACCCCTACCCGCGTTCAAGCCGACCCGGAAGATGGTCAGGGCCGCTCGCGACGAGTTCATGCGTGACAGCAACGTCGTCTGTGCGCTCGACGACCGCGAGTACCTGATGCACTGCCATCACGAGAAGGTCGTCATCGTCGACGGGAGCCTCGCGTTCGTCGGCGGCATCGACTTCACCGCGCTCGAGGGTGACCGGCACGACGATGCCGACCACCCGCCGCGTGGTCCGCTGGGGTGGCACGACGCGGCCGTTCGACTCCGGGGGCCGGCCGTGGCCGACGTGGGGGCGCACTTCGTACGCCGGTGGAACGAGATCACCAAAGACAACCTCGACTGCCCGCCGGCACCTCCGGAAGCCGGGACGGTGGAGCTGCAAGTGCTACGAACTGTGCCGGAGAAGACCTATCGCTTCCTGCCACGTGGCGAGTTCACCATCCTCGACGCCTACCTGCGCGCCCTGCGGACGGCCGAGCACTTCATCTACCTGGAGAACCAGTTCCTCTGGTCGCCGGAGGTGGTCGACGTCCTCAGCCACCGGTTGAGGCACCCACCCTGCGACGAGTTCCGGGTACTGATGGTGCTGCCGGTCAAGCCTGCCAACGGGCGCGACACCACCCGTGGGCAGATGAGCCTCCTGGCTGCGGCCGACGACGGCAGGCAGCGGCTGTTGGCCACCACGATCAGCGCCCAGCAGGGCGACCCGGACTCCGCGGTCTACGTGCACGCCAAGATCGGCATCGTCGACGACCGCTGGCTGACCGTCGGATCGGGCAACCTCAACGAGCACTCGCTGTTCAACGACACCGAGATGAACGTGCTGACGTGTGACCCGGACCTGGCCCGCGACACCCGGATCCGGCTCTGGGCCGAGCACACCCAGAGCAGTCCCGACGACGTGTCCGGTACGCCGTACGAGGTCATCGACCAGATCTGGCGACCGATCGCCACCGAGCAGTCACGCCTCGACGACGCCGGGCTGGAGCGGACGCACCGTCTCACGCTGCTGCCCATGGTGTCGCGACGCCGAGACCGGCTGGAGGGACCGATGCGCGGCCTGCTCGTCGACGGCTGACCCCTACCGCTCTTCGATCCCGACCCCCCGCCCCCCTCAATCCCGCGAACAGCCGGGGTTGGGGAGTCGTCGTACATTGGGTCAGGTGAGCCCCTCCCCCGTTCCCCCAGCTGACCCCGTGCCCTCCGGCCCGGCAGACTCCGCGCCCTCCAACGCGGCGCCGCAGATCTCCACCCTCGGCGAGCTGCGCGCCTCCGGTCACGAGCACCGCTCCGTCAAGGCCGAGATCAGGCACAACCTCGCGGCCCGACTACGCGGCGGCGAGCCGACGTTCCCCGGCATCGTCGGCTTCGACAACACCGTGCTCCCCGAGCTCGAGACCGCACTGCTGGCCGGTCACGACGTCGTCTTGCTGGGCGAGCGCGGACAGGGCAAGACCCGCGTGATGCGCACCCTGGCCGGGCTGCTGGACGAGTGGACGCCGGTCGTGGCGGGCTGCGAGATCAACGACCACCCGTACGCGCCAGCGTGCCTGTCCTGTCGTACGCAACAGGCCGAGCTCGCAGACCAGCTCGCGGTCGCCTGGCGGCACCGGTCGCACCGGTACGGCGAGAAGCTCGCCACGCCCGACACCAGTGTGGGCGACCTGGTCGGCGACATCGACCCCACCAAGGTGGCGGAAGGTCGCACGCTCGGCGATCCCGAGACCGTCCACTACGGGCTGCTGCCCCGAGCCAACCGCGGCATCTTCGGCCTCAACGAGCTGCCCGACCTGGCCGAGCGCATCCAGGTCGCACTGTTCAACGTGCTCGAGGAACGCGACATCCAGATTCGTGGCTACTCCCTGCGGCTGCCGCTGGACCTGTTGCTGGTCGCGTCCGCCAACCCAGAGGACTACACCAACCGAGGCCGGATCATCACCCCGCTCAAGGACCGGTTCGGCGCGGAGATCCGCACGCACTACCCGTTGGCCGTTGCCGACGAGACAGCCCTGATCAACCAGGAGGCCGAGCTTGTCGCGGAGGTCCCCGACCACTTGATCGAGGTCGTAGCCCGATTCAGCGATGAGCTTCGAGGGTCCAACGCCGTCGACCAACGCTCGGGCGTCTCGGCCCGCTTCGCGGTCGCCGCCGCCGAGGGCATCGCCGGCGCAGCGCTGCGCCGCGGGGCGCTCAGCGGCGAGGACCAGTCGGTGGCCCGAGTCGGCGACCTGCCGGCGGTACTGGTCACGCTCCAGGGCAAGGTCGAGTTCGAGATGGGTGAGGACGGCAGGGAGGAGGACGTCTTCGACCACCTACTCCGTGTGGCGATCGCCTCGACGTACCGTGAACGCCTGTCCGGCGTCGACCTCAGCGGCTTCACCCAGCACTTCGTCGAGGGCGACACGGTGGAGACCGGTGCGCTGGTCCCGGCTGCCGACCTGCTCGCCCAGCTCGGCACCATTCCCGGCCTGTCCTCGGTACTGGACGCCCTGGAGGTGAGCGAGGACAACGTCTCGCCGGGCCAGGTCGCGGCCGCCATCGAGTTCGTCCTGGAGGGTCTCCACCTGACCCGTCGGCTGTCCAAGGACAGTGTCGACGGTACGACGATCTACGGGACCTGACGATGTCACCGTGGCGACGATCGCGCGGCCGTCGATCCGACGGCTATCGGTACGGCGCCTGGCACGGGGGCCCCGATCCGCTGGAGGCGCCTTTCGACGTACGGGCTGCGGTCGACGAGATCGGCGACGACATCCTCGAGGGACGATCGGTCCGGGAGGCGTTGCGCGACCTTCTCCGGCGCGGCGCCGACGGCCGACGCGGACTATCCGACCTACGGCGTGACATCGAGCGTCGACGCCGTCAGCTGCGCAAGCGTGGAGACCTCGCCGGGACCCTCGACCGGGTGCAACAGATGCTCGACCAGGCGCTGGCCGCGGAGCGCGAACAGCTGGCCGGGGAGGACGGCGACCAGGCGCGGCTCGCGGAGATGACGCTCGACGACCTACCGACGCAGATCGGCAGCGCAGTACGAGAGCTCGCCGACTACGACTGGCACTCCGACGAGGCCCGCGCCGGCTACCAGCAGATCCAGCAGATGCTGCAACGCGAAGTGCTCGACGCACAGTTCGCGGGCATGAAGCAGGCGTTGTCCGGCGGCGACCCCGAGGCGATGCAGCGGGTGCGCGACATGCTCGCCGACCTCAACCAGCTGCTGTCGGACCACGCCCGCGGCCAGGACACCGAGCAGCAGTTCGACGAGTTCATGGACCAGCACGGTGAGTTCTTCCCCGACAATCCCGGAAACGTCGAGGAGCTCATCGACTCCCTTGCGCGTCGCCAGGCCGCCGCGGAGCGGATGATGCGTTCGCTGAGCCGTGAGCAGCGCGCCGAGCTCGCTGAGCTGATGGAGCAGGCGCTGGGCGACGTCGACCTCCAGAGCCAGCTGGCCCAGCTGCACGACAACCTCGGCGCTCTGCGCCCGGGGATGGGTCGCGGTCGGCCCGCCGACATCAGTGGTGACGAGCCGCTCGGGTACGGCGATGCCGTGGGGGCCGTCGCCGATCTGGCCGATCTGGAGGCACTCGAGCGCCAGCTCGGCCAGGACTACCCAGGCGCCAGCCTCGACGACGTCGACGTGGATGCGCTGGAGCGGCAGCTACCCGCCTCCGACGTCGCGGACCTGCAGAGCCTGCGTCAGCTCGAGGCAGAGCTCGAGCGCCAGGGCTACGTCCGGCGCGACGCCGACGGACTGTCCCTGACTCCGAAGGCGCTGAGGCGGCTGGGCGAGAGCGCGCTGCGGCGGATCTTCGCCCAGCTCGACGCGAACGCGCGCGGGGACCACGACGACCAACGCTCCGGAGTGGCCGACGAACGAACGGGCGCCTTCCTGCCCTGGCGGTTCGGCGACGAGCGCCCGATCGACGCGGTGCGCACGGTCCAGAACGCCGTCCTGCGCAGAGCCTCCCGGCCCGACGACGTCAACCAACCGCGTCTGGACGTCGAGGACTTCGCGGTCGCCGAGACCGAGCGTCGTACGACGGCTGCGGTGGCGCTGTGCGTGGACCTGTCCTTCTCGATGATCCAGGAGGGCCGCTGGCAGCCGATGAAGCAGACAGCGCTGGCGCTGGCTCACCTGATCGCCACCCGGTACCGCAACGATGCCCTGGAGATCATCGGCTTCGACCGCACCGCCCGCCGCCTGACGCCGCTCCAGCTGGCTGAGATCGAGCCCGAGTGGGTCCAGGGGACCAATCTGCAGCACGCCCTGAAGATCGCCGGTCGGCACCTGCGCCGCCATCCTGAGGCCGAACCGGTCGTACTGGTCGTCACCGACGGTGAGCCCACCGCGCACCTCGACACGGACGGCTACCCGATGTTCCACTGGCCGCCGACCGACGAGACCGTCCGGGCCACCGTCGGCGAGGTCGACGCGATGACGCGGCTGGGCGCCACGATGAACTTCTTCCTGCTCGGCGACGATCCCGGACTCGCCCGGTTCGTCAACGCGGTCGCTCGGCGCAACGGCGGGCGGGTGCTGACCCCGGAGGCCAGCCGGCTCGGGGAGTACGTCGTGGCCGACTACCTGCGAGCCCGCCGACCTGTCAGGGCTCGCTGACCACCTTGGCGCTGGCGGCACGTCGGCCACCCAACCATTTGGCGGGGTGGCATCGTCAGGGTGAGTAGGGGATCGTCAGGGAGCAAGCCCAGGAGGACGACCACGATGGCAGCCCGAGACAGCGCCGCGTTCGCGGAGTTCGTCGGTGCGCGCTCGGGCGCCTTGTTCCGGGCGGCCTACCTGATGGTCGGCGACCATGCCCTGGCCGAGGACCTGCTTCAAGAGGCCTTGACCAAGACGTATGTCGCCTGGCCACGACTGCGCGACATCAACAAGGCCGAGGCGTACACCCGCAAGGCGATCACCACGACGGCGATCTCGTGGTGGAGGCGCAAGGCCTGGAAGAACGAGAAACCTCGCGACGACGTACCTGACATCGCCCACCCGGGCCAGGTGGAGCACCTTGCCGAACGCGACTGGCTCTGGCAGGAGCTCCAGAACCTGGCGCCCAAGCAGCGGGCCGCGATCGTGCTCCGCTACTACGAGGACCTCACCGAGGCACAGACAGCAGAAGCGCTCGGCGTCTCGGTGGGGACGGTCAAGAGCCAGGTGTCAGACGGGCTGAAGCGGCTGCGCTCGATCCTGGGCGCCGACGTCGTACTGGTCGCGAACGAGACGGATGGGATGGCGATCGGGCCATGACGGGCAATGGGTGAGCTGTTGAGGGACGTGATGAAGGAGCGGGCCACTGCGGCCGGCGGTCCAGAGGTCGACATCGACGCGATCATGGCCAACGGTGACCGGCGGATCCGACGTACCCGGATCGCGATCGCCGTCGGGGTCATCGCGGCCCTCGTCACGGCAGCCGTGGCTGTCCCCGCATTGCTCGACCGCGACACGTTGGGCGGCAAGGACCTCCAGCCGGTGACCCCGACCGGCGGCTTCGCCACACGGACGACGACCTACGCCGTCGACACCACGATCTACTACGGCGACGATGCGATCGACGTCACGCCGCACCCGGTGTCGTCGTTGGTGCAGACGGACTTCGGCTTCGTGTTCACCTCGAAGAAGGGCGATCACGAAGACGTCCTGTTCACCGACGCCACCAGGACGACGAAGATCGGGGAGACCGCCCAGCAGGCCGGGACACTGCTGGCCGCTGATGACTCCGGGCCGTACGTCGAGTGGGTCGACACGCTCGCCGAGCCGTTGCCGGAGTTCGTCGTGTACGACACCAGCACGGGCAAGGAGGTGGCGCGCACCAGCGAGGGCAACACACCGTTGTCGCAGGTCAAGGACGAGTTCGCCCAGCCCGTCGTGCACGCCATCGACGGTCAGATGGCGTACTGGCACAGCAGCGCTGGGACCGTCGGCTACGACCTCACGACCGGCTCGCAGGACGTGCTCCGTCCGGACTCCAGCGTGTCGTACCTGTTCGACGTCGCCGGTGGTGTGTTCGCCTACAGCGCCAAGGACCTGTCGACCGCCGTGAACACCCGGCTCGGTCCGGACCGGCCGTTCGTACCGGGCATCGGGGAGCCGCAGCTGTCACCCGGCGGCACGTACGTGATGACCATGCCCGGCAAGGGCTCGAGGATCTTCGAGGTGTCCACGCAGGCCGACGTCACGCCGGACCCGCTGAAGTACGCGGTCGTGCTGCTCACCCAGTGGATCGATGACGACAGCTACGCCGCGATCGGCACCCGCGGCGGCAACCTGTCCACCGACACGATCGGTCAGCTGGTCTGCGGCGTCTCCAAGGGTGTCTGCACACCGGACAGTGCCTCGATCGGCACGTACGACGCGTTGGTCTTTCCGGTCGGCGGCGGCCTCACCGACCGCTGACCCGTGGCCCTCCACGCAGTTCCCTCAGCCGCCTGCCATGTCGGCTCGCTTGTCCGCTGCGGCATCGTCAGCCTCGCGCGAGTAGTTCGGGTCGGTGACCAGCCGGCTGTGGCGCGCGCTGTAGGTGAAGTACACGACGAATCCGAGAGCCATCCAGATCAGGAAGCGGACCCAGGTCGCACCGGGCAGGTTGAGCATCAGGTAGACCGCGGCCAGCACCGCCAGGATCGGTACCGCTGGCACGCCCGGGCACCGGAACGCCCGCTCGAGGTCGGGCCGGGTGCGACGGAGCACCAAGACGCCGATCGCCACCAGGGCGAACGCGAAGAGCGTGCCGATGTTGACCAGTTCCGCGAGCTCGGTCAGCGGCACGAAAGTGGAGATGATCGCGACGACCGCACCGGTCGTGATCGACGTCCGGATGGGGGCACCGGTGCGCTCATTGACCTTGGAGAACACCGGAGGCAGCAGCCGGTCTCGGCTCATCGCGAAGAACACCCGGCTCTGGCCCATCAGCAAGATCATCATCACCGTCGTCAGACCGACGAGGGCGCCTACCGAGATCGTCGTGGCGATGCCCGGATGGCCGACCGACCGGAAGGCCTCGGCCAACGGGGCTTCGACCTTGATGTCGGTGTACTTGACCATCCCGGTGACCACGAGCGAGACAGCGACGTAGAGCACGGTGCAGATGCCCAGCGACGACAAGATGCCGATCGGCATGTTCCGCTGCGGGTTCTTGGTCTCCTCCGCAGCGGTGGCGACGATGTCGAAACCGATGTAGGCGAAGAAGACCAGCGCCGCGCCGGTGAAGATGCCACTGAAGCCGAAGGCACCCGGCGCGAAGCCCAGATCCTGCAACAACGACGAGGTCGGAGCGGCACCTTGGGCAGGCTCGGAGCCGGACGCCGGGATGAACGGCGAGTAGTTGCCGGACTTGATGAAGAACAGGCCGGCGATGATGACGAGCAGCACGATGGCGAGCTTGACGACGACCATCACGGCGTTGACCTGGGACGACACCTTGATGCCGAGGCTGATCACGCCGGTGAGGATCAGCACGATCACTGCGGCGACCAGGTTGTGGCCTTCGCCGTAGGCCCAGGAGGGGATCGTGATACCTGCCTCGCCCATCACGTCGGCGAAGTACGTCGACCACCCGACCGCAACCGTGCTGGCTCCCAGAGCCAGCTCCAGGATGAGGTCCCAACCGATGACCCAGGCCACCAGCTCACCCAGACTTGCATAGGAGAACGTGTACGCCGACCCGGCGACCGGGACCGTGCTCGCGAACTCTGCGTAGCACAGCGCAGCCAGCGCGCACGCGATCCCGGAGAAGACGAACGAGAGCGCTACGGCCGGACCGGCCTTCGCGCCGGCCGCTTCGCCGGTCAGCACGAAGATCCCGGTACCGATGATCACGCCGACGCCGAACACCGTGAGCTGAACGGCTCCGAGCTGCTTTCGGAGCTGGTGCTCGGGTTCCTCGGTATCGCGGATGGACTGCTCGATCGTCTTGGTGCGGAACAGATTCACATCGGCCTCCGTCGCATCAGGTGCATGCCAGGGCTCACCCTAGACCTGAACCCGAGGGTCCGCAGATCAGCTGTTGTCGGCAGCTGACCGGGTCGGCGCCTGCGCCGGCTCGAGGGCGGCGACGCGGGCGGTGATGTCGCGCGAGAGGCTCTGCGCGCCCAGCCCGATGGCCTCCAGGATGTCCGCACGCTTGCCGTGGTCGAGGAACTCCGGCGGGATACCGAAGACCATGCTCGGCGTCTCGACGCCACCGTCAGCCAATGCCTGAGTCAGCGCCGACCCACACCCACCGACGCGACCGTTGTCCTCGACACTGACGACCAGCCGGAAGTCGCGGCCGAGCTCGACCAGGATCGGGTTGACCGGCTTGACCCAGCGGGGGTCGACGACCGTCACGCCGATGCCCTGGGCGCGCAGCCGCGAGGCGACGTCCAGACACGTGGCCGCCATCGCCCCGACAGCCACGATCAGCACGTCCGGCTCGCCGTCGCGCGACAGCACGTCGACTCCGACGGCTCCGCCGATCCGTTCCTGAGCGGGCAGGTCTGGCTGGACGGCACCCTTGGGGATGCGCAGCACGGTAGGTGCATCATCGACGTCCACGGCCTCCCGCAACAGCTCGCGGACCCGGCTGCCGTCACGCGGGGCGGCGATCCGCAGCCGAGGTACGACCTGGAGGATCGACAGGTCCCACATCCCGTGGTGGGAGGCACCGTCCTCACCGGTGACACCCGCACGGTCGAGCACCAGGGTGATCCCGCAGCGGTGCAACACAGCGTCCATCAGCACTTGGTCGAACGCGCGGTTGAGGAAGGTGGCGTAGATCGCGACGACCGGGTGCAGACCGGCCATCGCCATCCCGGCGGCGCTGGTAACGGCGTGCTGCTCGGCGATACCGACGTCGAACGTGCGCTCAGGGAACTTCTCGGCGAACAGGTGGAGACCGGTGGGGTACAGCATCGCGGCCGTGATCGCCACGATGTCGGCGCGCGCCTCGCCCAGCGCGACCAGCTCCTGGCTGAACTCGTCGGTCCAGATGACAGGCGCGGCCGCCAGCACCTCACCCGTCTCGGGGTCGAACGCGCCCAGGGAGTGGAAGTTGTCCTCGTCGTGGCGTTCGGCCGGTTGGTAGCCGTGACCCTTCTGGGTGATCGCATGGACGAGCACCGGGCCGCCGAAGTTCTTGGCCTGGCTGAGGGCGTGCTCGAGCGCGGCCCGGTCGTGGCCGTCGACGGGGCCGACGTACTTCAGACCGAGGTCCTCGAACATCCCCTGCGGCGCCAGCGCGTCCTTGAGACCCTTCTTGATCGCATGCAGGGCGTCGTACAACGGCGGGCCGACCAGCTTGGTCCGGTTGAGCCTGGTCTTGACTTGCGCGAGGACCTGCTCGTAGCGCGGGTCGGTGCGCAGTCCTGAGAGGTGGTCGGCCAGACCGCCGACCGTCGGGCTGTAGGAGCGGCCGTTGTCGTTGACGACGACCACGAGCTTGGAGTCCTTGGCGGCCGCGATGTTGTTGAGCGCTTCCCAGGTCATGCCCCCGGTGAGTGCTCCGTCGCCGACGACGGCCACGACGTGCCGGTCGGCACCTTGGACATGAAAGCCCTTGGCCAGACCGTCGGCCCAGGACAGCGACGTGGAGGCATGACTGTTCTCGACCACGTCATGGTCGGACTCGGCCCGGCTCGGGTATCCCGACAGGCCACCGGCCTGACGCAGCGTGGTGAAGTCGCCGGCCCGACCGGTCAGGATCTTGTGGACGTACGACTGGTGGCCGGTGTCGAACACCACGCGGTCGTGCGGAGAGTCGAAGATCCGGTGGATCGCCAGGGTCAGCTCCACCACACCGAGGTTCGGACCGAGGTGTCCACCGGTCTTGGAGATCTCGGTGACCAGGAAGGTGCGGATCTCCTCGGCCAGCTCACGCAACTGCGTGTCGTCGAGGTCGCGCAGGTCGCCCGGCCCGGCGATTCCGTCCAGCAGGCTCATCGACTCACTTCCTCCTCTGTGGCCCTCGCTCGCGCGAAAGCCCGCCGGATCGAGTGTAGGCGCGGTGTGCCGAGTACGACGCGCAGGCCCGGCGTGGCTCTCGTCCACGTCACGTCGGCAGTCTTGTGTCAGAGCCGGGCGCGGAACTGCCGGCCGCGGAACGCCTCCTCGATCAGGCCGACGGCGCGGCGGATCTTCAGCAGTCGGGCCGATTCACGCTCCCACATCGCGATCGCGCCCTCGACGGACTCCGTGGGCAGCACCTCGCGCAGACTGGTCCGTGCTTCAGAGATGCCCTTCTGCGCGGCCTGGATGCTCGCATCGGTGTGCAAGGCGGTGAACCTGGCCAGCACCACGGGGTGTCGTCGCAGCCCCTGATACATCCGGTAGTCGGGCGGGCACTGGTCGAGCAGCCACCCGACGGCTGTGTCCTCCCACCACGGAGCACCCGGCGGACGTACCTGCTCGGGCCATCCCGGCGGGGCGAATGCTGTCACTTCTTCAGCATAGCAACGATTCGAACAGACGTTCGATTTGCAGGATCTGGCCATGGACGGTCCGGCCCAGCGGCGTCCCTGCCCGGTCGGGCATCACGGGGGGTGCTTGAGCCGACGCGGCGACGTCGGCTTCTCAACCGGAAAGCCGCTTGGTCAGCCGGACATCCTCTTCGAGGTAGCCCCGGGACCCGTAGAACCCGCGGGCCGCCTGGTTGGCCGCGCCGGTCGCGAGCGTGAGGTGGGTCAGGCCCCGCTCAGAGGACCAGGTCTCGGCGTACTCCATCAGGCGGCCACCGATCCCCTGCCCGCTGTGCTCGGCGGCGACGACCAGCTCACCGACGTACCCGTCGACCACTCCGCTCCAGTGCTCCTGCTCGGTGACAGACACGAAGCCGACGATCTCGCCGCCGGTCTCGGCGACGAAGCACGCCTTCGGGTCGTCGCCCGCCTGCGTAAGCGAGCCTTCGACCCAGCCGACCACCGCGGACAAGACCGCAGGTGCATCGCGCCATGCCGCGACGCCTTCGGTGAGCCGTGGGGCCAGGGCGAGCACGGCGTCATGGTCGGCAGGTCCGACCTCGCGGATCGTCAGGTCGCTCATTGCCCCATTGTCCCAGCGCAGGACGTCCCCGTGTCCTTCGATGTGGGGAGGATTGTCGAGGCCCGGGCAGCGGGCGACTTCCCCGGATCGCGGCGGGCCGGATCGCCGCGGGCCAGAACGCGGCGGGCCGGATCGCGGCGGGCCGGATCGCGGCGGGCCGGATCGGTACTACGTTGGAGCGCGTGTCGGAGACCTGCCTGTTCTGCGCGATCATCACCGGCGACGTCGACGCGTCGTTCGTCTTCGCCGACGACGACGTGGTCGGCTTCCTCGACCATCGCCCGGTCTTCAAGGGCCACACCCTCGTCGTCCCGCGCGCCCATCACGTCACGCTTGCCGACCTGCCGGCCGAGCTGCTGGCGACGGTGTTCACGGCGGCGCAGCGGATGTCGGACCTGATACCGACTGCGTTGCAGGCTCAAGGCACGTTCGTGGCGATGAACAACATCGTGAGCCAGTCCGTGCCTCATGCTCATGTCCACGTCGTCCCGCGCACCAAGGGCGACGGGTTGCGCGGGTTCTTCTGGCCCCGCACGAAGTACGCCGACGGCGAGATGGCGGCCTTCGCCGACACGCTCCGCGCGGCGTACGACGACTAGGCGCGCGGTCCAGCTGGTCGAGACCAACGGGATCTCGACAGGCTCGATCACCAAACCAGGCGACACCACGAGGTCTCGTTGCGCAGCTGACCACCGACGATCCGGAGGGAGGGCATCGGGTCGTTCACGTCGCTCCTTCAGCTGATCGACAGGTCGGTCACGCGAATCGCCAGTGCCGCCTCGATCGCGGCGACCTGGTCGGGGAGCGCCGACTCGCTCAGTCGCGGGTGGGCGGGGAACATCTGGACGTCGATCCGGCGCTCGGGTCGTCCCCCTGCCCCACCCCCGAACTTCCAGGTGGCGACCAGGCGTCCGCCGGACAGGACCGCGGACGAGAACATACCGTTCTGTTGAGCCCAGATGTGAGGCAGGTGATCGGGGTCGAGGAAGCGGTCACGGCTCTTCGGGTCGTAGCCCACCACCAGCGCGTCGAACTCCGGCAGCAGCCGCACGCCGGGATCGCTGAGACCGCCGCGTGGTGGCTCGGCCACGTCGTAGTACGTCGACCCGTCAGGCCCCGGCCGCTGGCTCAGCTCGTCGGCCAGGGCCTCGAGGGCGGCGTCGACGCGCAGCAGGCCTTCGCCGCTCCACCAGGCGATGTCGCGCCGGTTGGCCGGACCGTACGCCGCCAGGTGCTGCCGGGCCAGTGCGACCAGCGCGGCGTCCGGATCGTCCAGCCACGACGAGCGCGGCTGGTCCAGGACGTCGCCGGCCACGCGGTAGCCCGGGGTGGCCTGTCGCTCCCAGCCCCCGTCGCGCAGCGGCCGTCGGATCATCGCGCTGTGGACATGGGCGAACGAGCGGCCGACCCCGGTGGTCCTCGCCCGATCGGCCGCACTCTCGCCCTCGTGCTCGGCCAGCCAGCCCGTCAGGTGATCACGGAGCTGGTCCGGCGTGCGCCACTCGCCTGTCGCGAACGCCTCGATGCCGGCCTGCACGGCGGCCACGTCGGTCTTGTCCAGCCGCAGGGTGCGGCGCCACCCGTTGGCCAGGGTCCGTCGGGTGATGGTGTCCAGCAGTGGGTGGTGGTCCCGCACGCAGGTGTGGACGGTTCCGCGCAGGTTGCTGCCACGGACCAGGGCGTACGCCTCGTGAGCCGCGGTGATCGCGTCGTACGTCGCTCCGGGGAGGCGGGAGGACATGGTGACGAACGGCGAACGGGCGACCTGCGACTGGATCGGCCCTACCCGGCGTACGAGCTCGACCACGGCCGCCTCGCCTCGGCCCCGGATCCTCGGGAACTGGCGCCGCAGGGTGGCCGCCGCCAGCTGCTCCCAGGTCCACGCTCTGGTCACCGTCGGGTCACAGCTGAGGCAGGACCGTCGCCGCGATCAGCTCGAGGTGATCTAGGTCGGCCAGGTCCAAGGTCTGCAGGTAGATTCGACGGCTGCCCAGCTCGGCGTACTCCCCGATCCGGGCCACCACCTCGTCCGGCGTGCCGGCCAAGCCCTCTCGGCGTAGGTCGGCAACGTCGTAACCGATCGCGTCGGCCCGTCGCGCCACCTCCGCTTCGTCCTTGCCACAGCAGACGGTGAGGGCGTTGGACCAGACCAGCTCCTCGGCCCTGCGACCAGCCGCCTCACAGGCCGCCCGGACGCGCTCGAACTGGACCCTGGTGGCCTCGACGTCGGCAAATGGCATGTTGAACTCCGAGGCGTATCGCGCCGTCAGCGCCGGGGTACGCCGTTTGCCGCCGCCGCCGATGATCACCGGCGGTCCTTCCGCCTGAACGGGCTTCGGCAGCGCCGGCGAGTCGGTCAGCTGGTAGTGCGCACCGTCGTAGGAGAACGTCTGCGTGCCCGGGGTCTGCCACAGCCCGGTGATCACGGCCAACGCCTCCTCGAGCCGGTCGAACCGCTCAGGCGTGTCGGGGAACGGGATGCCGTACGCCGCGTGCTCCTGCCCGAACCAGCCGGCACCGAGCCCGAGCTCGACCCGGCCGTCGCTCATCTGGTCGACCTGGGCGACCGTCATCGCGAGCAGTCCGGGATGGCGAAACGTTACGGACGTGACCAGCGTGCCGAGCCTGATCCGACTCGTCTCGCGGGCCAGTCCGGCCAGCGTCGCCCAGGACTCGGTAGGACCGGGAAGTCCGTCAGTCCCCATCCCGTGCAGGTGGTCGGACCGGAAGAACGCGTCGAACCCGAGGTCCTCGGCCGCCTTCGCGACCCGTAGCTGGTCGTCGTAGGTCGCCCCTTGCTGCGGTTCGACGAACACCCTCAGGTCCATGGACGCCACTGTGCCATGTCGGCCCCGACAGCCACCTCCCGCCGATCGAGCCCGGCCGCTACCCGATGCTGCGGACCAACAGCACCAGCGAACCGAGCGCGCAGACCGCCAGGACGCCGCTACGGAGGTGTACCGGGTCGACCCGGCGGTGCATCAGCCGCGAGGTGAGGAAGCCCAGACCGAGCACCGGGCAGAGCACCAACGCGACTCCCAGCTCGCGTCCGTGCAACGTCCCACCAAGTCCCAGTCCGGCCAGGCTGAGCACCGCACCGACAAGGAAGTACACCGCCAACGTGCACCGCAGCTGCCGCGGGTCTCGGTGCTGGTACAGCAGGGCCATCGGTGGGCCACCGATCGACGTCGCCGTGCCGGTGACGCCGGACACGAAGCCGGCGACCAGCAGGGACGACCGAGTCACCGGCACATTGACCGTCCGAACCGTCAACACGACCGCGGCCAGCACCATCACCGCCACCGCTACCCCCAGCTGTCCGGCGCTGAACGACGCGACCAACGCCACGCCGACCGCGGTCCCGGGAATCCGCGAGGGCAGGGACCACCACAGCCCGGGCCAGTCGATGGCGTCGTGCTCGCGGGCCAGCGTGACCAACGGCATGACGGCGGCCAGCCAGAGCAGCACGCCGGGCATCAGGCTGGGTTCGACCAAGGCGGTCACCGGGGCGGCGACCAGACCGATCCCGAGACCCACCAGGCCTTGGACGGTCGCGCCGGCGAAGACGGCGACCCCCAACACACACCAGGTCCACGGGTCGAGCGAGAACGCCGTCACGGCTCCGCTGTCTGGATGCTCAACCGCGCGGGATCAGGCGTCCAACAGGCTGCGCAGCACGTACTGCATGATCCCGCCGTGCCGGAAGTAGTCCGCCTCGCCGGGGGTGTCGATCCGGACGACCGCGTCGAACTCGACGTCGTCGCCACTGTCTCGTGCCGCGGTGACCTTCACTGTCCGCGGGATTCCGCCGCCGGCACCACCAGCACCGCCGGCACCGCCGGCACCGCCGGCACCGTCTGAGCCGCTCGACGCGTTCAGCTCGGTCACGCCGGAGATGTCGAACGTCTCCTCGCCGGTCAGCCCGAGCGACTCGGCGTTCTCGCCCTTCGGATACTGCAGTGGCAGCACCCCCATGCCGATCAGGTTGGAGCGGTGGATGCGTTCGTAGGACTCCGCGATCACCGCCTTCACCCCGAGCAGCGCCGTGCCCTTGGCGGCCCAGTCGCGGGACGACCCGGAGCCGTACTCCTTGCCGGACAGGATCACCAGCGGGGTGCCCTGACCGGCGTACGCGACGGACGCGTCATAGATGGTCGTCACGTCTCCCGTGCTGAAGCCGTCGCCGTCGACGAACGACGTGGTGAAGCCGCCCTCGGTGCCCGGTGCGAGCTGGTTGCGCAGCCGGATGTTGGCGAACGTGCCGCGGATCATCACCTCGTGGTTGCCGCGACGCGAGCCGTAGGAGTTGAAGTCGCGCGGCTCGACACCGTTCTCGGCGAGGTAGGCACCCGCCGGTGAGTCCTTCTTGATCGCGCCCGCCGGCGAGATGTGGTCGGTGGTCACCGAGTCGCCGAGCTTGGCCAGCACCCGGGCGCCGCTGATGTCCTCGACCGGGACCGGCTGCGCGGGCATGTCATCGAAGTAGGGCGGCTTGCGGACGTACGTCGATTCCTCGTCCCAGGCGAACGTATTGCCGTCCGGCGTCGGCAGACCCTTCCAGCGCTCGTCACCGGCGAAGACATCGGAGTAGTCCTTGGCGAACATCTCCGCGGTGATCGCGCTGCCGACGATCTGCTCGACCTCCTTGGGAGACGGCCAGATGTCTCGCAGGAAGACGTCGTTGCCCTCGGTGTCCTGTCCGAGCGGGTCGTTGAGCAGGTCGAGGTCCATCGAGCCGGCCAGCGCGTAGGCCACGACGAGTGGCGGCGAGGCGAGGTAGTTCAGCTTGATGTCCGGGTTGATCCGGCCTTCGAAGTTGCGGTTGCCCGACAGCACGGCGGCTACGGCCAGGTCGGCGTCGTTGACGGCCTTGCTGACCTCGGGGATCAGCGGTCCCGAGTTGCCGATGCACGTGGTGCAGCCGTAGCCGACCAGGTTGAAGCCGAGCTTCTCCAGGTACGGCGTCAGGCCCGAGCGCTCGTAGTAGTCGGTGACGACCTTCGAGCCCGGCGCCAGCGTGGTCTTGACCCAGGGCTTGCGGGTCAGGCCCCGGTCGACGGCGTTGCGCGCCAGCAGTGCGGCACCGATCATCACCGACGGGTGGGACGGATTCGTGCACGAGGTGATCGCGGCGATCGCGACCGCACCATGCTCGAGCACGAACTCGCTGCCGTCCGCGAGCGTCACCGGCACCGGCGTGCTCGACCTCCCCTCGGCGCCGGCCGCCGCGGAGAGCTTGCCCCGCGGAGGTGCGGAGCCGTTGTCGCCGGTGAACGAGGGTGCGTCGCTGGCCGGGAACGACTCGGCCGACGCCTCGTCGTAGCCCTGCTCCTCACCCCGGTCGTTGTCGACGTACTCACCGAGCACGGCCCGAAAGCTGTCTTTCGCGTCGGTCAGCGCGATCCGGTCCTGCGGCCGTTTCGGGCCGGCGATGGACGGCACGATCGTGGACAGGTCGAGCTCGAGGTACTCCGAGTAGCGGGCCTCTCCCCCGAAGTCGGCGCTGTCCGGGTCGTGCCACAGACCCTGCTCCTTGGCGTACGCCTCGACCAGGGCGACCTGCTCGTCGGTACGGCCGGTGAGCCGCAGGTAGGTCAGCGTCTCCTCGTCCACGGGAAACACTGCGATGGTCGATCCGTACTCCGGCGACATGTTGCCGATCGTGGCGCGGTTGGCCAGCGGCACGGCTGCGACGCCCGGACCGAAGAACTCGACGAACTTGCCGACCACTCCGTGCATGCGGAGGATCTCGGTGATCGTGAGCACCAGGTCGGTCGCGGTGGCGCCCTCGGGAAGCTCGCCGCCCAGCTTGAAGCCGACCACCCTCGGGATCAACATCGAGACCGGCTGACCGAGCATGGCCGCCTCGGCCTCGATCCCGCCAACGCCCCAGCCCACCACGCCGAGGCCGTTGACCATCGTGGTGTGGGAGTCGGTACCGACACACGTGTCGGGGTAGGCGAGGACTTCGGTGGTCGAGCCTCCCCCGCTGGTTGAGCTCGTCGAAACCTCACGGGTGAAGACAACCTTGGCGAGGTGCTCGATGTTGACCTGGTGCACGATTCCCGTGCCAGGCGGGACGACCTTGAAGTCGTCGAAGGCGCCCTGCCCCCAGCGCAGGAACTGGTAGCGCTCGAAGTTGCGCTCGTACTCGATCTCGACGTTGCGTTGGAACGCCGCGCTGGTGCCGAAGACGTCGGCGATCACCGAGTGGTCGATGACCAGCTCGGCCGGTGAGAGCGGGTTGATCTTGGCGGGGTCGCCACCGAGGTCCTTCATCGCCTCGCGCATCGTGGCGAGGTCGACGACGGCAGGTACGCCGGTGAAGTCCTGCATGATCACGCGTGCCGGGGAGTACTGGATCTCCTTGCTGGGTTCGGCGTCGGCGTCCCAGCCGGCCAGCGCGCGAATGTCGTCGGCGGTGATGTTGGCGCCGTCCTCGGTGCGCAGCAGGTTCTCCAGCAGGACCTTGAGGCTGTACGGCAGGCTCGCCACGTCCAGACCGTCACCGCTGACCGCGTCCAGGCGATAGATCTGGTACTCCGTGCCGCCGACGTCGAGGGCGGCCTTCGCGCCGAAGCTGTCCACCGAGCTGCCTTGGGTGCTCATCCGCGTCGTCTCCTTCGTCGGTCGCCGCGCTCGTCATTGCACGGTGAATGCTGCTCAAAGTATCTTGACATCAAGATACACCATGCGGCGTGACTGGTCGAACCTGTCGAACCCCCGGAGGTCGAGACCCGGAGGTCGAGCCCGTCGAGACCCCCCGGAGGTCGAGCCCCGTCGAGACCCCCCGGAGGTCGAGCCTGTCGAGACCCAGCGGTGGTGGAAGGGTTTGATCTCGACAAGCTCGATCAACGGAACACGGTCGCTCGAGCTTCCCGGTGGTCGAGCCTGTCGAGACCCCTCGGTGGTGGAAGGGTTTGATCTCGACAAGCTCGATCAACGGAACGCGGTCGCTCGACCCCCGATGGGGGAGACACCTTGATCTCGACAAGCTCGATCAACCGAACACGGTCGCTCGAGCTTCCCGGTGGTCGAACCCGTCGAGACACCCCGGTGGAGGAGACACCTTGATCTCGACAAGCTCGATCAACCGAACACGGTCGATCGAGCTTCCCGGTGGTCGAGCCTGTCGAGACCCCTCGGTGGTGGAAGGGTTTGATCTCGACAAGCTCGATCAGCGGGACGGGGTCGATCGGCGGGACGGGGTCGATCGGCGGGACGGGTCGAACAGCGGGGCGGGGCGATACTTCCTCAGATCTGTTGTGCACAAGGGGCTTTCCGGATCAGGAACTGTCGGAGGTCGGGTCTAGATTCGTGTCATGACGTTGACGCAGGAGCCACCGCCACCGGCCGG
>JBBSPA010000042.1:0-37205 GCA_038259225.1 Propionibacteriales bacterium | reverse complement strand
TGGTGGCGCAGGGCATCGGCGTTGTGCCACAAGACGGCGTGCAGGAAGGCGGTGCCCGACTTGGGCGTGCCCACGTGCAGAAAGGTCCGCTCCGCCATCTTCACCTCGACGCTCACAGGGTGTGCGGCGACTCTACGCGGCGTCGCTGTGACCGCTCACACTGCCTGAATGGCATCTCTGCGAGCATGGACCCCGGTGTGACGTCCTGCACCGCGGTCGCTGCCGCGACCAGCGCGCAGGACGTTCGGGATGGCGGAGAGGGTGACGGTGTGGCCGAGGACCTGAGGGCGCTGGTCGACGAGCTGCGGGCTCGGCTGACCGTCGTGCGCGAGGGCGGCTCCGCGTCGGCGCGCGCCAAGCACACCGGGCGCGGCAAGCTCCTGGTCCGCGACCGGGTCGACCGGTTGCTCGACCCGGGGTCCCCGTTCCTGGAGCTCTCCCCGCTCGCGGGTCTTGGCCTGTACGACGACGCGGTCCCCTCCGCCGGAGTCGTGACGGGCGTCGGTCGGGTGAGCGGGCGCGAGTGCGTCGTCGTCGCGAACGACGCCACGGTCAAGGGCGGCACCTACTACCCGATGACGGTGAAGAAGCATCTACGTGCCCAGGAGGTCGCCGCGGCGAACCGGCTGCCCTGTCTCTACCTGGTCGACTCCGGGGGGGCGTTCTTGCCGATGCAGGACGAGGTTTTTCCCGATCGCGACCACTTCGGCCGGATCTTCTTCAACCAGGCGAGCCTGTCGGCGGCCGGGATCCCTCAGATCGCCTCGGTGATGGGTTCGTGCACGGCCGGCGGTGCGTACGTGCCGGCGATGTCTGACGAAACGGTCATCGTGCGCGACCAGGGCACGATCTTCCTGGGTGGCCCGCCGCTGGTGAAGGCCGCCACCGGTGAGGTGGTGAGCGCCGAGGAGCTCGGCGGCGGGGACGTGCACGCCCGGACGTCGGGCGTCGTCGACCACCTGGCCGCCGATGACGCCGAGGCGCTGGCGATCGTGCGCAGCATCGTCGGCACCCTCGAACGGCGTACGGCGTCGTCGTTGACCCAGCACGAGCCCGAGGAACCGGGTGAGGACCCGGCGTCCCTGTACGACGTGGTGCCGACCGACACCAGGACGCCGTACGACGTGCGCGAGGTGATCCGACGGATCGTCGACGGATCGCGGTTGCACGAGTTCAAGGCGTTGTACGGCGAGACGCTGGTCTGCGGGTTCGCGCGGATCTGGGGCTATCCCGTCGGCATCGTGGCCAACAACGGGATCCTGTTCAGCGAGTCGTCGTTGAAGGGCGCGCACTTCATCGAGCTGTGCAACCAGCGCGGTATCCCGTTGGTGTTCCTGCAGAACATCACCGGGTTCATGGTCGGGCGGCAGTACGAGGCCGGTGGGATCGCGAAGGACGGCGCCAAGCTTGTCACGGCGGTGGCATGCTCGGTCGTGCCGAAGTTCACGGTCGTGATCGGCGGCTCGTTCGGCGCCGGCAACTACGGGATGTGTGGCCGTGCCTACGACCCGCGCTTCTTGTGGATGTGGCCGAATGCCCGGATCTCGGTGATGGGTGGCGAGCAGGCGGCGTCGGTGCTCGCCACGGTACGACGCGACGCTCTCGAGGCTGCCGGGGACACCTGGTCGGCCGAGGACGAGGAGGCGTTCAAGGCGCCGATCCGGGACCAGTACGAGACGCAGGGATCGCCGTACTACTCGACCGCACGACTGTGGGACGACGGCCTGATCGACCCGGTCGACACCCGGCGGGTGCTCGGCATGGGCCTGGCCGCTGCGGCGAACGCCCCGCTGGCTGCCCCCTCCTACGGCATCTTCCGGATGTGATCGCGATGACGACCCTGCGCCACCCCTCGCCCGCTGGGGTTTGCCTAGTTGACTATTCGGGTGGCTTGTTAACTAGGCGAACCCGCCTTGCTCAGTGGGGGTTTGCCTTGCAGACATCCGGATTCCGGGCAGCGGGAGGTACGCCGTGACGCGCTTCGGAACCGTACTCATCGCCAATCGCGGCGAGATCGCGCTGCGCGTGATCCGGGCGTGCGCGAAGGCCGGACTTCGCAGTGTCGCGGTGTACTCCGATGCCGACCGGGACGCGCCCCACGTACGCGAGGCCGACGTCGCCACCCGGATCGGACCGGCCGCGGCAGTCGACTCCTACCTGTCGATCCCCGCGATCCTGGACGCTGCCGCGCGGACCGGGGCGGACGCGGTACATCCGGGTTACGGCTTCTTGTCCGAGCGGTCGGCCTTCGCGCGAGCCGTCACCGACGCCGGACTGGTCTTCATCGGGCCTTCCGCTGACGTGATGGACGTGATGGGCCGCAAGGACAAGGCTCGTGCCATCGCTGTCGCCGCCGGAGTTCCGGTCGTCCCGGCGGCCGATTCCCCCGAAGACCCCAGCCACTCCGGCTCGGACAGTCTGGACGGCATCGCCGACCAGGTGGGCCTGCCGTTGTTGGTCAAAGCTGCCGCTGGCGGCGGCGGCAAGGGGATGCGCATCGTTCGCGACCGCGCCGACCTGGCCGGCGCGGTCGCCGCCGCCAGCCGCGAGTCGGCGTCGGCCTTCGGTGACGACACCCTGCTGTTCGAGCGCTACATCGAGCACGGACGTCACATCGAGGTGCAGATCCTTGCCGACGAGCACGGCCACGTCGTCCACCTCCACGAGCGAGACTGCTCGGTCCAGCGCCGCCACCAGAAGGTGATCGAGGAGGCGCCCGCGAGCCAGATCACCGACGCCGTACGCCGGATCGTCACCACGTCAGCGGTGGCGCTGGCGCGAGAAGTCGGCTACGTCAACGCCGGAACCGTGGAGTTCCTCGTCTCCGGCGACGAGGCGTTCTTCCTGGAGATGAACACCCGACTCCAGGTCGAGCATCCGGTCACCGAGCTGGTCACCGGCATCGACCTCGTCGACCTCCAGTTCGCCGTCGCACAAGGCGAGGCGCTGCCGTTCGGGCAGGACGACATCGTCGTACGAGGTCACGCGATCGAGGCCCGGGTGTACGCCGAGGACCCCTACTCCGGCTTCCTGCCCCAAGCAGGACTCGCGCAGGTTGTCGCCTGGCCGACCCGGGCCAGGGTCGACGCCGCACTCGAGTCCGGGCAACGCGTCGGCACGCACTACGACCCGATGCTCGGCAAGATCATCGTGCGGGGCACGACGCGTGAGGTAGCCCGGCGCAGCCTGGTCTCGGCGTTGGACGAGTGCGCGGTGCTCGGGCTGACCACCAACCTCGGTTTCCTGCGCGACCTGGCTGACTCCGATGCGTATCGCGACGCGGTCATCGACACCGCGTGGCTCGACTCTCATCCCGAGGCATTCTCTCGACGCACCCCCACGGCGGCGTGGTGCCTGGCGGCCTGGGCGCTCGCGAGCAGCCGGGACGCGGATGCCCGGCACCCGTTCGGGGTCGGCGACGGGTGGCGCTCCGGTGCGCCGGCGGCGGCAGTGCCGATCGAGCTCACCGATGCGGCGGGTACGTCGGCGGAGGCGACGACCGTGCTCCGCGTCGACCTGCGCGCCGGCTCGATCGCCGGGCCGACGACGTTGGTTGCCGTGCGCGCTCTGGTCTCGCACGGCCCGGATGGCCGCGCAAACGGCGGTGCGAACGCGGCGGTGCAGGCACCGAGTGCCGTCCTGCGTCTCGAGGTCGACGGAGTCGTGCAGGAGGGCCATGTCGTGGTCGACGACCATCAGGTCGCGGTCGGATACCGAGGGCAGACCTACGTCTTCACCCGTCCCGACGCCTTCGGTCCCGCTGGTGCTGTCGCCGGGGACGGAACCGTCACAGCGCCGATGCCCGGGACCGTGCTCTCGGTCGGGGTCTCCGTCGGGGAGCAGGTGGCAGCCGGTGACACGCTGGGGGTGATCGAGGCGATGAAGATGGAGCTTGCCCTCAAGGCGGCGTTCGACGGCGTCGTGTCCGAAGTGGGTGCGGCGGTCGGTGGTCAGGTCGAGCTGGGCGCGCGACTGTTCGTCGTCGAACCGGCGGTCGCTGCGGACGGGGCTGTCGAGGCCGTCGAGCCGGTCGAGCCGGTCGAGGCGGCGCCATGATGCGTAGCCCTCAGGTCGTCCCCGATCCCGCGCTGCCGAGCCGGGTCACGATCTATGAGGTCGGCCCCCGGGACGGGTTGCAGAACGAGTCCGCGATCGTCCCCGTGGAGACCAAGGCAGAGTTCATCAGGCGTCTGGTCGGAGCCGGTCTGCAGACCGTCGAGGTGACCAGCTTCGTGCACCCGCGGTGGGTGCCCCAGCTAGCCGACGCTGAACAACTCGTTGACACGCTCGACCTGACGATGGCCGCGCGGATGCCGGTGCTCGTGCCCAACGAACGAGGGCTGGATCGCGCGCTGGACAAGGGGATCCGTGAGATCGCGATCTTCGGGTCGGCCACCGAGACCTTCGCGCAACGCAACCTGAACCGCAGCCTCGAAGAGCAGTTCGCGATGTTCGAGCCGGTTGTGGCGCGGGCTCGAGAGGCCGGCCTGCGCGTCCGGGGCTATGTCTCGATGTGCTTCGGAGACCCGTGGGAGGGCGAGGTCCCGGTCGGCCAGGTGGTCGCCGTGGGTCGACGCCTGCTCGACCTCGGTTGTGACGAGCTGTCCTTGGGCGACACGATCGGGGTCGGTACGCCGGGACACGTCGAGGCGCTGCTCGGTGGATTCGTCGAGGCCGGGGTCCGGTTGGACGACCTCGCACTGCACTTCCACGACACGTACGGCCAGGCGCTGTCCAACGCTCTGACCGCGCTACGCCTCGGCGTCACGACGTTCGACGCGTCCGCAGGCGGGCTCGGTGGCTGTCCGTATGCCGAGAGCGCCACCGGAAACCTCGCCACCGAGGACCTCGTCTGGCAGCTCAGCGGGCTCGGAATCGAGACCGGCGTCGATCTCGGGGCGCTGGTAGCGACGTCGGTATGGATGGCCGAACAGATCGGCAAACCTCCCGCCTCGCGCGTGGTCGCGGCCTTGGCCTGAGGACCCGCACCCTGCCTGTTCTGTCGGATCGGGAGGCCCGCGTGCTGGCCCGCACGATGGTGGGCAGGGTGTGCCGCCGGAGCCGGTCGGCCCGGGGTGGTCTGGCCACCGTTCGACGGTGTGAGGTGTCCCGTGGCCGGGCGTCATCCGGCATACGGCATCGATCCTGGCCAGATCGGAGAACTCCGCAAGGCAAGCACACACTTCGGACGGCAGATTTGCCTAGTTCACAAGCCGTTTGAATAGTTGACAAGGCAAACCGCGACGGGGTCGCAGGCAGCAGCGAAGCAGCGAGGGTCAGCGGCGGGGCTTGAGCTGTTTGGCGGCGTACTGACCGATCTTGTAGGTGGCATAGCCGTCGGTCACGGCCCCGACGCCGCCACCCAGCACCGGCGTACGCCGGGCGATCACCGCGATGGTCCGTTTGCCGGCGACCCGGGCGATCAGCTCGCCCGCTACCTCGGTGGCGATCCGACGATCCAGGTCCGGGTCGTGCTGAGGAGCGGTGGCGATCGCCATCGGTGTGCTCGGCAGCTTCTTGCGCTTGACGAGCGACTTGACGCCGTCCTCCCCGACGAGACAGGCCAGCACGGCGTTGCGTACGCGGGGGTCGTCGAGATCGTAGCCACGCAGGTGCGCGATACCGGCGACCAGGTGACACTGCAGCAGCGCGAGACCGGAGATGTTCGCCGGGATCGTGACGGCCATCGTGACCAGGCCACCGAGGTTCGTCACGAAGCCCTGGAGCCCGGCCAGCCGGACATGCGAGTCGACGATGGCCCGCACCGCCTTGTCCACGTCGCCGCCGTGGGCAGAAAGCTGGTGGTCGGCGGACGCAGCCGCGCTGCGCAGCGGGCCGATCCCATCCACCGCACGGTCGAATGCCTGACGGACGAAGTTCGCGGCCAGCCCGGGTGCCGCTCTTGTCGCCACCGGGGCAGCCAGCCGCGCGGCCATGCTCTTCCTTGCCATGCTCACGAGCGTAAGGGGTCGCGGCCAGGTCGGCTGGTGACGCCAGGTCGGCTGGTGAGGCCAGGTGGTCGGCTGCGGCAGAAAGGTCTGGTGTCTGTCGGCGTGGTTTGCTTGAGTAAGAGACGAGTGGAGACCCGTCTCCATCGGCCCTCAGGAGGATGCGATGTCGGACTCGTCCAAGCCCGCCGATCAGGAAGACGAGCAGCACAAGAAGTTTCGGGAGGCCCTCGAACGCAAGAAGGCTGCCGAGCACGATGTCCCGGGCGCCACAGCTCGCAACAAGGGAGTGCGCGAAGCACACAACGACCACGCTCGCCGGGAGTTCCGCCGCAAGTCGGGGAGCTGATCGCTGCGACCAGATCGGCCATCCCCGATGAGCCGCCCCTGACGACGTGGGTTTTCCCCGACGTGACCGACGCCGAGGACGACATCGTGGCGGTGGGCGCGGACCTCGAGCCGGGCACGGTGCTCGCGGCGTACCGGTGCGGCCTCTTCCCGATGCCGATGAGTGAGGTCGACGCGATGTCGTGGTGGTCGCCGGTTCGTCGCGGTGTCCTGCCGCTGGACGGGCTACGCGTGACGCGATCGCTGCGGCAGTCCGTGAAGCGCTTCGACGTCACCGTTGACACAGCGTTCGACGAGGTCATCAGCAGGTGCGCCGACCCCGAGCGTCCGGGCGGTTGGATCGACGAACGGATCGCCTCGTCCTACAGCATCCTGCACCGCCTCGGTTGGGCACACTCGATCGAGGTATGGCGCAACGGTCGGCTGGTTGGTGGGCTCTACGGCGTGGCCATCGGTGGGCTGTTCGCCGGCGAGTCGATGTTCTACGCCGAACGGGACGCTTCGAAGGTCGCGCTGCTGAGGCTGGTCGACCTGCTCGACGACGGCGAGCCCGACCGGCTCGTGGACGTCCAGTGGTCCACCCCGCACCTGATGAGCCTCGGGGTGATCGAGGTACGCCGAGAGGACTACCTGACCCTGCTGCACCGCGCACTCCGGGTCCCGCTGCCCGAGCTCTGGCGCGGTCAGCCGGTCGACGTCCCCACCGGGCGGGTCGAGACCTGACCGGGGCGCTCAGCTGGCGTTGGCCCGGTCCTCGAACGCCCACTCGGTGAAGGCCGGCGCGGGGTCGTCGGCGGCACTGAACTCCGGGAACGTCGACTGCCCGGTCTCGATCGGCGGATGCGGTTCCGGGAGGTCCGCGCCGGCGTCGGCTCGCGGACTGTCGGGAAAGGGCAGGTGTACTCCGGGCGCGTCGCGTACGCCGTCGATCAGGGCGTCGATGAACTCGGTCACGTCGTCCTTGGCGAGCCGGAACGTGCCGGCGCAGGTGCCGTCGCGCCACAGGGACAGCACCACCAGATCGGACTCGTGGTGCCAGGTGAGTCGCATCGCCCGGCCGTTGCCGCGGGCGTCGAGGAAGACCTCACCCTGGGGACGCGACTCCTCTCGCATGACCGTCACTATGCCCGTGACGCAGCCCGACCAGCAAGCAAATCTGCGGATTCGGTGTGCCCGACGCGGCACACTGGTGGGGTGCCAGAACTGCCCGAGGTCCATGCGCTCGCCCACGACTTGGCCGCTCGCCTCCAGAATCGCGCGGTGGCGCGGCTGGACATCGCGGCATTCTCCGTACTGAAGACGTATGACCCTCCGGTCAGCGCCCTCCAAGGTCTGTTCGTCGCCGATGTGAGGCGGCGCGGCAAGTTCCTCGACATCGCCGTGGACGACCTGCACATGATCGTTCACCTGGCGCGCGGCGGCTGGATCCGCTGGCGGGACCAGGTCCCGGCGACGCCGGCCCGCCCGGGCAAGAGCCCACTGGCGGCCCGGCTGGTCCTCGACGACGACTCCGGTCTGGACTTGATCGAGGCGGGCACCAAGAAGGGTCTGGCAATCTACGTCGTGAACGACCCGGGCGACGTCCCGGGCGTGGCCAGGCTCGGCCCCGACCCGCTATCAGACGACTTCACCATCGAACGGTTGGCAGCAATCTTGGAGTCGGCCGGGCGTGCTCAGATCAAGGGCGTGTTGCGGCAGCAGTCGATCATCGCCGGTATCGGCAACGCCTACTCCGACGAGATCCTGCACGTGGCGAAGATGTCGCCGTTCAAGCCGGCTGCGATGCCGGCTGAGGACAGGGAGCGCCTGTACGCCGCGATCGGTGAGACGCTGCGAGACGCCATTGCGCGCTCCGACGGCCTGGCCGCCTCGGAGCTGAAGAAGGAGAAGAAGTCGGGACTACGGGTCCACGCCCGGACCGGGGAGGCCTGCCCGGTGTGCGGTGACACGATCCGGGAGGTGGCGTTCGCGGACTCCTCGCTGCAGTACTGCCCGACCTGCCAGACCGGCGGCAAGCCACTCGCGGACCGCCGGCTCTCCCGCCTTCTGAAGTAACAAGGCTTGGTTCGTGGCTGGAGCTCAGGTACTAGGCTCTTGCGATTGTGCACGCGGACTGGCAGACCTACCGGCAGCTGTTCGTCGCAGGCTTTCGACGGCAGACGGCATACCGACTGGCCATGTTCGCCGGGCTTGCCACCAACGTTGTCTTCGGCTTCATCCGCAGCGCCATCCTCTTCGCCGCGGTGGAGAGCGCCGGCGGTGAGCTGGCGGGCTACTCAGCCGGGACGATCAGCGCGTACGTCTGGCTGAGCCAGGGACTGCTGGGCGCCATCCAGCTCACTGGTGCCGCGGAGATCGGCGACCGGATCCGGACCGGTGACGTGGCCATCGATTTCACTCGACCGGTCGACGTACAGACCTGGCACCTGGCCGAGGACCTCGGCCGTGCGGCGTACAGCATGATCCCGCGTGGCGTCCCGAGCGTCGTGGTCGGGGCGCTCACGTTCGGGCTCGTGATGCCGGCCACGGTGCTGCCATACGTGCTCGGGGCGGTAAGCATCGTGATCGGCGTAGCGATCTCGTTCTACTGCCGCTATGCGATCAACATCGTCGGGTTCTGGCTGTTGGACACCCGAGGCGTGCGGTCGCTCTACATGGTGACCAGCACGTTCCTCGCCGGGCTCTACGTGCCGGTCGCGCTCTTCCCCGACTGGCTGCACACGCTGGCCTATCTGACCCCGTTCCCGTCGATTCTGCAATCCCCGATCGACGTGGTGTCGGGCCAGGTCACCGGTCTCGACGCAGTCGGCGTCGTCGGGATGCAGGTGTTCTGGTTGGCGGTCACGTGTCTGGTCGGCCGCGTGCTCACCACGGCCGGACGTCACAAGCTGGTGGTCCAGGGTGGTTGATGATGGCTGACGTCCTGGAGGTCGCTACGGGCGCGCGACCGGGTGGCTGGGCCGCGCCGTACAAAGCGGTCCTCGCCTCGCGGATCCGGGCGCAGCGGGCTTACCCGGCCGGCTTCGCACTCGACATCGTCGGGTCGTGGCTCGTGGGGCTCACGGAGTTCGGCGAGCTGTTCGTGATCTTCCACAACATCGGCATACTCGGTGGACTGGACTTCCACGCGATGCTCTTGCTCTTCGGGCTTTCGAACCTCTCGTGGTCGATCGCCGACATGGTGGTCGGACACGTCGACACCCTGCCGACCTACGTCCGGGCGGGGACGCTGGACGCGTTCTTCCTGCGTCCGCAGCCGGTGCTGGCTCAGCTGGTGACCAGCGAGTTCTCGTTGCGGCGACTGGCCCGGCTAACGGTAGGACTGGTGACGATGTGTGTCGGCCTGGTGATCAATGACGTCACGTGGAGCGTCGCCGTCGTCGGCCTCCTGGTCCTCGCGATCGTCTTCGGTACCGCGATCTTCGCGGCGTGCTTCGTCGCGGCCGCCTCGCTGCAGTTCTTCCTGATCAACGGAGCCGAGCTCACGAACACCTTCACCTACGGCGGTTCCTACGCCTCGGCGCAGCCGGCCGCGATCTTCCCCACGCCGCTCAAGCTGGTGTTCGGCTTCCTCGTGCCGGTGGCTTTCACGTCCTACCTGCCGACGCTGTGGATCCTCGGACTGCCCGGCCCGTCCCTGCTCCCGACCTGGCTCGTGTGGTTGCTCCCGGTGGCGGCGGCGTGGTCGTGGGCGATGGCGCTGCTGCTGTGGAGCTGGGGTTGCCGGCACTACCAAGGAGGTGGCGGATGAGCGAGGTGATCATCGAGCTCGAAGAGCTGACGCGGGAGTTCGTCGTACGCCGCAAGGGCGACGGCCGACGCCGCCGGCGCCACACCATCGCGGCGGTCGATGCGATGTCGTGGTCGGTCCGCGCCGGCGAGTCGGTCGGCTACATCGGAGCCAACGGTGCCGGGAAGTCGACGACGATCAAGATGCTCAGCGGCATCCTCGTGCCGACGTCGGGATCGGTGCGTACCTGCGGACTCGAGCCGGTCGGGCAGCGCCGTGACCTGGCTCGCAGGATCGGTGTGGTCTTCGGCCAGCGCTCGCAGCTGTGGTGGGACCTGCCCTTGGAGGAGTCGTTCTCGATCCTGGCCGCCATCCACCAGCTCGACCCGGGGCGCGGCAAGTCGCGAACCGACGAGCTGGTCGAACAGCTCGAGATGGGCGAGACCTTGCAGACGCCGGTCCGCCAACTGTCGTTGGGCCAGCGGATGCGCGCCGAGATCGCTGCTGCGCTGCTGCACGAACCAGCCTTGCTCATCCTGGACGAGCCGACCATCGGGCTCGACGTGCTGTCCAAGGCACGACTTCGGGAGTTCCTCATCCACGAGCGCACGACGCACGGCACGACGCTGCTCCTCACCACTCACGACATGGGAGACATCGAGCGGCTGTGTGACCGGGTGCTCGTGGTGGATCGGGGTCGGCTCGTGTACGACGGGACGCTGCCGGGTCTGGCGGGCACGGTCGGGGCCCGGCGGATGCTCGTGGTCGATCTGGCCGCGCCTGCGGCCGACCTCGTCGACGTACCCCACACCACTCATGTCGCGAGCGAGGCGGACGGCCTGCGTCAACGGCTCGCCTTCGACGCCGAGCAGACCACGGCGGCAGAGGTGCTGGCGGCGGTCGCCGAGCGGGTCGAGGTCCGCGACCTCTCGATCGAGGAGCCCGACATCGAGGACGTCGTACGGCGGATCTACCAGACGCAACGCTGAGTCGGGGTCGGAAGTTCGAGGGTGAAGTGGCAGGCTGGCCGGATGACCGAGCCGATCCCTGAGGTGGACGTCTCCGGCGTACCGCCTGAGCTCCCCGCGTCGTTGACCGTGCTCGATGTGCGTGAGGACGGTGAGTGGTCGGCCGGACACATCGACGGCGCACTGCACATCCCGCTGATGCAGGTGCCGGCGCGGATGACCGAGCTGCCGCCTGACAGTCAGGTGCTCGTGGTCTGCAGGTCCGGCGCCAGATCGGCGCAAGCCGCGGCGTACCTCCAGGCCCAAGGTGTCGACGCGGTGAACCTGGCCGGCGGGCTGATCGCGTGGGTAAGGGCCGGGCGGCTGATGACCACTGAAGGACCCGGAGACGCCAGCGTCGTGTGAGGTGAGGTGATGACGGTCGAGCCCGAGATGCCAACGCTCGGTTGGATGGCCCTGGTCCGCTTCGTCAGTGAGCTGGCCATGTTGGCTGCACTGGCGTATCTCGGTTGGCGGGTCGCCGATGGTGGGCTGCTCGGAGTCCTGCTTGCGGTGCTGCTTCCGATCCTTGCGGCGGGTCTGTGGGGCGCCTTCGTGGGGCCTCGGGCCTCCCGTCGGTTGCGTGATCCGGCCCGGTTCGGGCTGGAGGTGCTGCTGTTCGGAGCTGCGGTCACCGGGCTCGCGGCGTACGACCGCTGGGTCCTCGCCGTGCTGCTGACGGTCGGATACCTGTCCAGCACGATGCACGGTCGGCGCGGCAGCTGAGCCTCGGGACGTCCTGCGTGGTGGGTGGTCGGGTCGGGACGTCCTGCGTGGTGGCGGTGGGAGCGACCAGGGTGCCGGACGTTGGCGGGTGGCCGGGGTGGTCGGGTCGGGACGTCCTGCGTGGTGGCGGTGGGAGCGACCAGGGTGCCGGACGTTGGCGGGTGGCCGGGGTGGTCGGGTCGCGACGTCCTGCGTGGTGGCTGTGGGAGCGACCAGGGTGCCGGACGCTGGCGGGTGACGACACGGCTAGCGGTTCATACAGCAATCTAGGGAAAACGCTAGACGCCGGAATACAGTTCTAGCGTGGACCCGATCCGGAACCCCTACGCCCCCGGCGCCGGCCAGCGCCCACCCGAGCTGGCCGGACGAGATCGTGAGCTGCGGCAGTTCGAGATCACGCTCGAACGCGTCGCAAGCGGCCGGCCCGAACGCTCCGTGGTGCTGTCAGGCCTACGCGGTGTCGGGAAGACCGTTCTGCTCAATGCCCTGCGCAGCCTGGCCGTGCAGCGCTACTGGGGGACCGGGAAGTTCGAGGCGCGACCTGACCAGAGCATCCGGATCCCGGTCGCGCAGGCCGTGCACGCCGCCGTTCGCGACATCGGTCATCGCCACCGCGACCCGGACCGTGTCGACGCGGTGAGCGGCGTCGTCAAGGCGTTCGCCCAGCGCACCGGACCGGCCGAGCGCAGGGGCCATCGCTGGATGGCCCCGATGGACGTCGCCGCGGCGAAGGGCAGGGCGGACTCTGGCGACCTGGAGCTCGACCTGACCGAACTTTTCGCCGACGCCGCAGAGCTGGCCCGAGATGTCGGCGTTGGCGTCGCGATCTGCATCGACGAGATGCAGGACATCTCCTCCGGCGAGCTGTCCGCCCTGTGCGCCGCCTGTCACGAGATCGGCCAACAGGAGGCCCCTTTGATCGTGGTCGGCGCCGGTCTCCCCCATCTTCCGGTCGCCCTCGCCACCGCCAAGTCGTATGCCGAACGGCTGTTCCACTACCGCTCCGTGGACCGTCTGCCGAGGGCCGAGGCCGACCGAGCACTGTTGATTCCGGCATCCACCGAGGGCGTCGGGTACGACGACGACGCCCTTGACGAGCTCTACCGACTCACCGACGGCTACCCCTACTTCGTGCAGGCCTTCGGCAAGGTCGCCTGGGAGTGTGCCCCGGCCTCGCCGATCACCGCCACGGATGTCAAGGAGGCGGCGCCGCTTGCCGAGGCGGAGCTGGCGGTCGGCTTCTTCGGGGCACGCTTCGAACGTGCGACCCCGGCCGAGCGCGACTACATGCGCGCCATGGCTGAGCTAGGCATCGACAGGGACGACGGTCCGGTCCCGACCTCCGATGTCGCGGGCCGGCTCGGGCGCAAGCCGTCGTCGCTGTCACCGGCGCGCGACGGCTTGATCAAGAAGGGCCTGGTGTTCGCGGAGGAGCGCGGGGTCGTTCGCTTCACGGTGCCGCACTTCGGTCAGTTCCTGCGAACCCAACGCGACTGACGGCGTACCCCCTCATCGCGGTCGCCGAGGGTGGGCGTGAACTCGTCGCGTGGGTACGCTCTGCACGTCTGATGCGATCGCGCGGACCAAGCGATCCTGAACGAGGGGAAGACCCGTGATGCAATGTCCTCGCTGTGGGCTGCAGAACCAGCGCGGGATCACAGCCTGCGCGCGGTGCGGGCTACCGGCTCCCCAACCATGGGGTGCCCCTCGTCCGGCGCCGTCCACGCCCCAGCAGGGCTACGGAGGGCCGGGAGCGCCCGGCCAACCCTCCCGCCCCGGCCAACCGACCGGGCCGGGCCAGCCGCCGGGCCGACCGACAGGTCAACCGCCGGGGTCGCCAGGCCAGGCGACCGCCCCCGGGGGGCCCCCGTACGCCGGCCCGCAGCAGGGCTCCGCACCGCAGCAGGGCTCCGCACCCCGGCAGGGGTCCGCACCGCCGCAAACGTATGCACCCCCGCCGGGTCACGGCGGCGGCAGCGATCGCCCCGGATACCCGGGACCCACGACCCAGGTTTCGACCTGGCCGCCGACCTCGCGCGACGAGCCCCACGCTGCCCCGCGCGACTCCGGCGTCCTGGCCGCGGTCGTCGCCCTCGGTGCGGGGGCTTTGCTCGCCGTCGTGTACGCCGTCTGGGCGTTCACGGCCCGGCGCGGCATCTTCGCCGACTTCGCCGACGGGAGGCCGGTCTCCCGCGGCGATGCGAAGACCAGCGACAATCTCGACACCATCCTGCTGGTGGTGGCAGGACTCCTGGTCGTGATCGCGGTGGCCATCTGGGTGGCTCGCCGAGTCAACGCCAAGACCACCGGCAATCCGCTGGACCTCGCAGGCCTGATCGCCGCCGGGATCGGTGTGCTCATCGTGTGTGTCGGTTTCTTCTTGTCCAGCAGGATCTCCGACGCTGCCGATCAGGCTGCCCAAGGTGATCGAGGGGTCACCGCCACCTTGCTGACGGGTGGTGGCTTCTTCGTCGTCGCGATCGGTCTGTTGATCGGCGTGCTGGCAGTCCGCGGCCCTCGGGGCACCAGATCCTCGGGGGCCACGTCGCACCGGGTCGGATCCGCAGGTTGGTAGCCGGCACAGTCGACACTGCGTCCCACGCAGCCAGACGGCGACTCGCCGGAGCCGATCGCGCGAGCGAGTTGGCGGGAGTGCCCAACGGCGTGTCACGATTGTGCTGTGACAAACGGCCGGGGCCTGGCCAACCTCCGCGGACTTCGGCTGCGCAAGCGTGCCGCGATCGCCTGGGCGCCCAACACGGCACCGCCGCAGGTCGTCGCCCACCGCGGCTCGAGTGACGTCAAGGCCGAGCACACCCTCGCGGCGTACGTGCAGGCGCTCGATGAAGGAGCCGAAGGACTCGAGTGTGACGTACGTCTGACCGCCGACGGTCACCTCGTCTGTATGCACGACCGGCGGATCGAGCGCACGAGCAACGGGCAGGGCGCGGTCTCCACCCTGCAGCTCGACCAGCTCGAGGCGCTCGACTGGTCGTCGTGGAAGCACCCGTGGCAAGACCTCGATGACGAGTCCGACGCCGCCGATCAGCGCGGGGTCGCGGACCGGTCGATCCTCACCCTGGAGAGACTGCTGGACACCGTCCGTGACTACGACCGGCACGTCGAGCTGGCGATCGAGACGAAGCATCCGACCCGTTTCGCCGGCCTCGTCGAACGCCGACTCGTGGAGCTGCTGGACCGCTACGGCTGGGCTCGGCCACGACGGGGCGCAGCCGCTCCCGCCCGAGTGATGAGCTTCTCCTGGATGAGCCTGAGGCGGACCTTGGAGCTCGCCCCGACCCTCGAGACGGTCTACCTGATGGACCGGGTCCCGCTGAGGTTCCGGGACGGGTCGCTGCCTCTTGGGGCCAGCGTTGCCGGACCGTCGATCGAGATCATCAGGAGCCATCCGGAGTACGTCGCGAAGGTCCATCGGGCCGGGAGCCAGGTGCACGTCTGGACGGTGAACAATCCGGTCGACGTCGAGCTGTGTGCCGCTCTCGGCGTGGATGCGTTGATCACCGACAGGCCCGAGAACACCATGCGTCTGCTCCGCGAGCGTGCTTCCTGACCGCCAGACACGCCGCAGGCCCTTGCGCACGCGTCCGGCGCTGGCCACAGTAAGGGCGTGACCACGCGTGGGTGGGCGGCGGGAGGCGACCAGGTCGCCCCGGACCTGTCGACTCCAGACGGTCCGGACCGGTGGTGGACCGTTCCGTTCGCTGCCTCGGCTGTCCGGGCGACGCGCGCCACGGTGACGGCTGTGTTGCGACAGGCGCAGGTGGGCAACCACGTCATCGAGGACGCCCGACTGGTGCTGAGCGAACTCCTCGCCAATGCCTTACGACACGCTCGACCGCTGCCCGGAGGCACGCTAAGAGTCAACCTGACCCTCGACGACGCCTCAATCCGGATCTGTGTCGTGGACGGGGGGTCGGCCACCTTGCCGACGCTGCTGCACGCGCCGCCGATGGCGGTTGGTGGTCGCGGGCTCGCGATCGTCCGCACGCTCACTCGCGACTGGGGCGTCAAGGAGAGCCGGACGGGCAACACCGTGTTCGGCGTACTGGCACTGGGCTGACCCCTGACCCGGTCGCGGTATCGGCGCAACGACCGATCCCCGGGTCCCCGCCACGTCTGCGGCTGCGAGACACTGTCCGCTGGCAAGTCTGGCCTGGCGAGGCCGCCTCGCATGCGTTGACCGGAAGGGACCGTCCATGGGCAAGAAGGCTCGTAGCAAGTCCAGATCTTCGCCGACCGAGGCCGAAGCGGCGGCCCCGGGGGCCGTCGGGCCACGACAGCCTTGTCCGTGTGGTTCCGGCAAGCGTTACAAGGCGTGTCATGGCAGCGCGGGTGGACAGGACGTGTACGTCGTCAGGACGTTCGCGAACCTGCCGGGTGAGTGCGACTGGGTCGCGATGCGCGAGTTCGTGCCGGCCGCCAGGGCGCGGGTCAGGGTCCGTGCGGAGGCGTTCGACGGCGCGGCCAAGGACGCCTCGGTGGCGGTGGTGACGGTACTGCCGGGCATAGCGCCGGCGCAGGTGCGCGGTGATGGCGAAGTCTGGGTGGCGCTTCAGGTCACCCATCAGTCCGGCGACCCCAGCCGCGACTTCACCGAGGCACTGCGCCTCGGCCTGGACGGCACCCCGGGCACCAGCGTGGTGATCCCCGAGCTGTCCTTGACCGGTCCGCGCCTGCAGGACGTGATCGACGCGGACGGGGGCTTCGCGGTCGAGGTGCTCGACGGCTTCGACTTCTGGTTCGACGGGTCCGAGGAGGACCAGGCGGCCGTCGCGGCGACGCTGGAGCAGCTGAACGCCTCGATCGACCCGACCAGCCGGCTTGCCTCGGTCGAGGCTGCCTACTGGACGTCGGTCGGCACCAAGGAGCACCTGCGCTGGGTGATGCCGCACGACGAGGAGGCGCTGCTCACCGCGTTGGCCCGCCTGCACGTGGCCGATGCCGACCGGTTGGGCGAGGACTCGCGGTTGGTCGGGTCGTTCCGCGCGCACGGGCTGCTCGTGCCTGTCTGGGACCTCCCGGTCGGGACTGGAGCAGCGGCGTTGGAGGAACCTGCCGCCGGCTTCGCCCAGCGACTCGGGGACGCGCTGGCCGATGACACCGCGCTAGGAGAGGCGGAGCGCTCAGCCCGCAACGGCCTCGCCAACCGTCAGATCACCATTCGCTGAGCCGCGACCCTTGTTGCTGAGGGGGCCGGAATATGCAACAAAACAAGGGGGTTTCGATATGCCGCCAATCGGTCTAGACCGAGATTGAGACTCGCGGCGCGCAAGCGTGTCCTGCGCTTGTGCCAGGCAACGGCACGCTTTATGCTTCAAGTACACCCGGTCGTTGCTGTATACCCCGTCAGTAACGGCCGGGTTCTCCATGTCCGGGCATGGGCGATGCTCACAGCGGGTCGCGAGAGATCGGACAGGACATGCACCGCGGTCCGCCCCGACCCGAGCCGAGCTCGGAACCCGAGATCGCCACGACGTCGATCCCGGAGTCGCGCAACCGGGCATTGGTCTCGGTGTTGCGTTCGTACGCGACGGCAACCCGTGGTGCGATCGCCAGCGTGTTGTTGCCGTCGTCCCACTGTTCGCGCTCGGCCGTCACCGGGTCCAGACCGGTGTCGATCTGGCGCAAGGTGTCGATCCCCATGGCCTTGGCAGCCGCGACCAAGAACGGCTCGGCCGGTGCCACGGACAGCGCGATCTGTGCCTCGTCGTCATGCGGCTCGTGGCAGGTCACGGCGTGTGCCGACAGCGTGTCGGCGACGTTCGGATACATCACGATCGAGTCGACGTCGACCATCGTGCACACGGTGTCGAGATGCATCGTGGCGCGCTCCTGCGCGATCGGGACGGCCAGCACGGTATGGGCCAGGCCGTCAGCGAACGCGCGACGGGCGAATCGCTCCGCACCCGCGGGGGTGGTGCGCTCTCCGACACCGACGGCGATCACACCGGGTCCGAGCAGCAGCACGTCACCGCCCTCGACGTGCTCGGCCTGCCAGCCGTGGACGCGGACGGTCCCGGCGAAACGCCGGTGAAAAGTGTAGATCAGCTCGGTGAGCTGGGTCTCCCGAGAGCGCGCGGGCATCGCCAGGCTCGTCACTGCCACTCGGTCCTTCAACCACACCGACGAGTCTCTCGTGAAGAGCAGGTTGGGCAACGGGTCGAGCAGAAAGTCGTCGTGGGCCAGCAGACTGGTCACCAGCCCGAAACCGCCACGCACCTCGTCGTTGCGGACTCCTGCGGTGATCGCACCGGCGAGGTCACGCGCCGACAGCTGATGCAGCCAGCCGATCAAATGGGTGCGGAGGGTGTCGCCCAGGCGCAGACTGGCCGTTACCTGTCCGATCGCCTGCTCACGAGCGGCCGGCTCCTCCAGTGACTCCACCAGCAGGTCGACCAGGTAGAGCACGTCGACGCCCCGGTCGCGCAGTGCCTGAGCGAAGGCGTCATGCTCCTCCTGAGCGCGGCTGACCCAGGGGACACCGTCGAAGAGCAGGCTGTCGTTGTTGCGCGGCGTCAACCGGGCCAGCTCTGGGCCGGGGCGATGCAGCATGACGGTGCGAAGGTGACCGACCTCGCTGTCGGCGCCCAAGGTTGCGGGAGAAGTCGTCATACCGGCGAGCCTATCCGTGCGCCTGGCCGATCGAGACCCGCTCAGCGGACTCAGGCCAAGGTGAGCTGGAAGACCCCGATCGCCACGAAGATCAGGCACACGCCCCCGGCGATGTAGTGCAGCACCGAAAGCCGCATGTAGCGCAGCAGCACCCGACCACCCACCACGGCCAGGCCGGACACCGTCAGCAAAGCCAGCCATGAGCCGAAGAAGACAGAGACCGGGGACCCGTACTTGGCGACCAGGTTAAGCGTCAGGATCTGGGAGAGGTCACCCCACTCGGCAGCGAACAAGACCAGGAACGACGTCGCGACAGCGTGCCAACCAACCTGGTCCTGGCTCGCCTTGCGGGCGAACGCAGTCTCCTGCTCCTGCTCTTCTTCGTCGGCCTTCGGGGCCTGTCGGAACAAGATGATCGCCCCGATCAAGAACATCAGGGTGCTCAGTGCGTGCACGAACCACTCGGGAAGGAACGAGACCGCGTGGCCGGCGCTGACGGCGACCAGACACTGCACGCCGAACGCCAGACCGACGCCGATCCACACCGCGAGCGGCCGATAGCGGGTGGAGAGCACCAGCGCTGCCACGAAGGTCTTGTCCGGCAGCTCCACGGGAAAGATCAGCGCAAAGCTGACCAACAGGAGATGCCAGTCCATGGGGTACCCAACGGTCGATGACGGGATCGACCGACGAGTCTAGCGACGCTGCCAGAACTCCGCGGCGGCGGCGACCGCGTCGGCCATCACGGACTTCAACGGCCGGTCGAGAGCCCGGGCCGCCGCGGCGACGTCCTCGTACTCCGGCTGCACGTTGACGACGTGGCCCTCAGACAGCGCCAGCTTCACAGCGATCGGGCGGCCGTCGACCTCGACCTTCTCCAGCTGTCGGTCCAGCTCGTGCTTGCCGACGTACATCTCGCGCAGCCCGATCGCGGAGGTCTCGGTGAAGATGACCTTACGGATGTCCACCGCGGCGGCCGCCTTCAAGAGAACCGACAGCGTGTACGCCGGACGACCCTTCTTCATCACGATCGGGGTGAGCCAGGCGTCGGAGGCGCCGCAGTCGAGCAGTCGTTGCAGGATCTCGGGCCACAGCCGTGGGTCGAGGTCGTCCACGTTGGTCTCGTAGAGCACCGCCTGCGCCAGGCTGGCCACATGCGCGACCCCGAGGAAGATCCGGATCACATTGGCATGACTGCCGAAGTCCTTCGTTCCGCATCCGGTGCCGATCTGGTCGACCGTCATCATCGGCTGGGTACCCCAGGTGGTGACCCAGTGGGCGAGCAGCGCGGCGCCGGTCGGCGTGCACAGCTCTGTCGCGGCCTGGCCGGCATACGTGGGAACCCCGCGCAGCAGGTTGACGACAGCGGGAGGCGGGACGCTCATCTCTCCGTGGCTGGTGACGACGCTGCCTGACCCGACGGCTACCGGGGAACAATGCAGCTCCGACAACCCGAGGCTGACGAATCCGGCGCAGACTCCGACGATGTCAGCGATTGCGTCGAGCGCGCCGACCTCGTGAAAGTGCACTTCGTTGACGCTGACCCCGTGGACCGCGGCCTCGGCGGCGCCGAGACGACTGAAGATCTCGATCGCGTGCCGCTTCACCTCGGGCTGCAAGACCGCGCCACTGATCAGGCCGACCACGTCACGCAGCCCGCGGCGGGTCCTGGAGTCTGCCACCTCGACGAGCGCGTGGTTGCCCCACAGAGATCCACGCTGCACCCGAACGAGCGAGAGCGTCGTACGCTCCGGTGCCACCGCCATGATCGATCGCCGCATGAACTCCTCGTCAGCCCCTGCGTCGAGCAAGGCGCCGAGCAGCATGTCGCCGGACGCTCCTGACGACGCGTCGATCCAACCGATCACGGATGGCTTCCTCTCGGTGCGGCGTTGCGGGCAACGCGGGCGGCGAACACACCGGCACCGAAGCCGTTGTCGATGTTGACGACGACGACTCCGGGGGCGCAGGAGTTCAGCATCGCAAGCAGCGCCGCCAATCCACCGAAAGATGCGCCATATCCAACCGAAGAGGGGATAGCGACCAGGGGTGTTCCGGTTAGTCCTCCGACGACGGAGGGCAGCGCTCCCTCCATGCCGGCGACCACGATGAGGCAGTCTGCCGCCTCCAGGTCATCGCGTACGCCGAGCACGCGGTGCAGCCCGGCCACACCGACGTCGTTGATGATCGTGGGCTCTGATCCGAACACGCGCGTGGTCACGGCGGCCTCACGGACGACCGGAGCGTCGGAGGTGCCTGCCGACACGATGGTCACGCCGCCGCGCGGTGTCGGGAGGTCGCCGTACGACACCGCCTTCGCGAGTTCATCGACGACCGCGCCGGGAAGTCGCTCGCGAACCGCCGCGATGGCCTCGCTGCTCAGACGGGTCGCCAATACGCATCGTTCGGGGTGCGCGGTGTGCAGGCGGGTGAGCAGGTCGACCACCTGTTCCGGGGTCTTGCCGGCGCCGTACACCACCTCGGGGTCGCCGGTGCGGTGCGCGCGGTCCACGTCGAGTCGTGCGTACCCTAGGTCGAGCGCGGGCTCGGGCTGGTCCTCGGGGCCGGCCATGTCGACGCGGGACCGGCCGCCCGCAGTGGATTCGCTCATGCCGAGAATCTAGCCGCTGGCTTCACCGACCGGACACGCGCGCTGCCACGTTTGGACCCGTCGGGAGGTGTCAAGCGGGCGACCGCAGGTGTCTGGTCGGGGGGTGGGCGGATCCGGACACGGCTGCCCGAGACGGCGGAGGCTCCCTACAGTGGAGTCATGCCTGGTGTCCCGCCCGCCCGCTACGCCTACCTCGGCCCCGAGGGAACGTTCACCGAGGCCGCGCTGCGTTCCCTGCCGGCGGCGGCCAAGGCCGAGCTCCAGCCGTGCAGCTCGGTCACCGCTGCGCTTGAGGCGGTCCGTGCCTCGGAGGCCGACGGAGCGGTGGTGCCGATCGAGAACTCCGTCGAGGGCGGCGTCGCGGCGACCATCGACGAGTTGTCCACGGGGGATCCGCTGATGATCACTCGCGAGATGCACGTCGCCGTACAGTTCGCCCTGCTCGCCAAGCCAGGAACCAGGCCAGAGGACATCAAGAAGGTCGCTACCCACCCGCACGCCGAGGCCCAGTGCCGGCGGTGGCTGGCCACTCACCTCCCGGACGCTGAAGTGGTGCTCGAGGCGTCGACCGCTCACGCGGCGGCTGTGGTGGCGGGGCCGGACTCGCCGTACGACGCAGCCATCTCGGCTCCGATCGCCGCCCAGACCTACCGGCTGGCGACGTTGGCGACCGCCATCGCGGACAAGGCCGGCGCGGTGACGCGGTTCGTGCTGGTGTCGCGTCCGGGTACTCCACCCGCTCCGACCGGAGCCGACAAGACCTCGATCGTGGCGTTCATCCACGACAACCACCCCGGCGCGCTGCTTGAGCTCTTGGAGCAGTTCGCAGCCCGTGGCGTCGACCTGACGAGGATCGAGTCGCGTCCGACCGGGTCGGCGCTCGGCAAGTACTGCTTCTCCCTCGACGCCGAAGGACATGTCGCCGATGCTCGGGTAGGTGAGGCGCTGATGGGGCTACGGCGTACCTGCGCGGACATCCGGTTTCTCGGGTCGTACCCGCGGGCTGACGGCACGGTCACGTCGGTGTCGACCGGGACGTCCGACAGTGACTTCGCCGATGCGGCTGCCTGGTTGAGCCGGCTGCGCTCCTGAGGTCAGGGGACCAGGACGAGCTTGCCGCGGATGTGGCCACCTTGGCTGATCCGGTATGCCTCGGCGGCCCGGTCGAACGGGAACGTCTCGACCTTGATCACCACCTCGTTGCCTTCCAGCATCTGCGCCACCTGCGCCAGCGCCTGCATGGGCTGACTGTCCGCGCCTCCGCCCGTCACCCGCGCACCGGCCTGCTCAGCCGCGAAGTTGGCGATCGTCACCACCTGGGAGGGTTCCGGCGCCAGGCTGACCAGGTCCTCGACCGGAGTCTTGCCCGCGACGTCGACCACCGCGTCGATCGGGCCACCCGCAGCGGACCGCACTCGGTCGGCGATCCCGTCGCCATAACGGACCGGGATTGCCCCGATCTCCCGCAAGTAGTCGTGATTGGGCTCGCTGGCCGAGGCGATCACCCGTGCGCCCCGGGCCACCGCCATCTGTACAGCGATCGCGCCCACGCCCCCGGCGCCACCATCGATGAAGATCGTGTCGCCGGCTTTCACGTCGAGCAGGCGAAGCACCCGCTCGCTCGTCTCTCCGGCGACTCCCGCCGCGGCTGCCACCGCCCAGTCGACCGGGGCCGGCTTGGCAGCCCAGGAGTCCAGCACGGCGTACTCCGCCTGGGTGTCCCGGCCACGGCCGAGCACGTCATCGCCGACGACGACCGCGGTGACACCGTCGCCGACCTCGTCCACCACCCCCGCCGCGTCGTAACCCAGGTACGCCGGACCGGCCAACGGCTCACCACCCGACAGCATTCCGCCGAGCGTCTTCCAGTCGATCGGGTTGACGCTGGCCGCGCGAACGCTGATCCGGATCTGTCCGGGGCCGGCGTGCGGCTCCGGCGCCTCCGCCCACTCCAGGACCTCCGGACCCCCGTAGGCCGAGAACTGCAGAGCTCGCATGATGTGTCCTTTCGCCAAGGCGCCTCGACGTCGCCGGTGTGCGGTCGGTTCGCGTGGCAATCGCGAGTGACTTCCTGGTGATCCCCAAGCGCGACCGGCCTGGATGTATTCCGCTGTCCTGGACCGCCGTACTTCCCGAGGTCCGGCCGGTTGGGTCTTCGTCGCAGCAGCGCTGCTGAGATCCCGCGCTCTCGGCCCGTGCGAGACTCGAGGCATGACTCACGACGTCGTGGACATCGCCGGGAAATTGACGTTGGTCTCCGAGCACTGGTCCCCGAAGGTGGTCGCGCGGCTCAACGACTACGAGATCAAGGTCGTCAAGCTCGAGGGCGAGTTCGTCTGGCACACCCACGACGACACCGACGAGCTCTTCCTCGTGGTGGACGGTGAGCTGACCATCCGGCTTCGTGAGGCAGAGGTGCGCCTCGGCCCTGGCCAGCTCTTCGTCGTACCGCGCGGCGTCGAGCACTGTCCGATCGCGTCCGGCGAGGTCCATGCCCTGCTCATCGAGCCGACGGGGGTCGTGAACACCGGCGACGCCGGAGGGGACATGACCGCGACCTCCGACGACTCGCTCGCCTAGGACCGCATCAACCAAGGCGGCGAGCCGGCCGAGAGGCTCAGTCCCCGGAGCGGGCGAACCCGATCGCCTCCTCCTCCTCTGGGGAGAGCTGCTGGTTGGCGGTCCAGGAGGAGATGTTCTTGGCATAGGTGCGGGAGTCGCTGCGCCCGTGGATCGAGGTGAGCACCACTCCGTCGCCACCGTCGTCCAGCAGAGCCATGGACCACGACAGGTGACCGCCCATGTCTCCGAACGCGTCGTAGCGCACGACCGCCATGTGCCGCAGCGTCGTGGAGACGTCCTGGCGCAGCCGGTGGATCTCCTCCGATACCTCGTCCGACGACAACGGGGTGGTCTTGCCGCGGGGTCGCCGTGCTGGCTTGCGTCGCACCGGACGGGTGGCGCCCGAGCGACGTACGCCGGATCGACGCCAGGCCACCACCGCCACCAGCAGGGCCACTGCGGCCAGCGTGAGCGAGGCGAGCACCAGCCAGCTCAGCAGGGTCGCGGAGAAAGGCATGCCCGAGCCTAAGTCGATGAACGGCACGCGGCGGCGAAGCCGCGCGGACCCACGCGATTTGTCACGCAGCATGCGCGTCGATCGGTGCGGTTCCGGTGGTTGAGCTTGTCGAGACTGTCGCGCTGGTGGATCGGTGCGGTTCCGGTGGTTGAGCTTGTCGAAACCAATGACGGGTGGGATCAGCGGGGGACGCGGACCAGCAGCACACCCGGCTCGATCTGCGCGCGGAGCTCCGTGCCTGGCCCAACGGTGTCGCCGTCGAGCTGGCGCGGCGTCGGGTGCGGGGTCGTCAGCACGACCGACCGACCGGTGAAGCGGTCCAGTCTCTCGTCGGTGCGCTTGCCCCGGCTGAAGATGCGCAGCGCCAGCGGCACCCACCCGAACAGCCGCCGCGGTGCGATCACCACCACGTCGAGCTGTCCGTCATCGATCAGCGCGTCCGGCAGCAGCGGGATGCCGGCTTGGAGCGAGCCGACGTTGCCGATCACGACCGTGCGGGCGCGCCGGCGGACCGGTTCGGCGCCGTCGACGCTGATATCCACGCGCACGGCCGGAAACCGGAGGTGCCGAGCCCCCGCCACGACGTATGCCGTCCACCCGATTCGCGCCTTGAGCGCATCGGGTGCGCCGTCCATGATCGCGGCGTCGAGTCCGAGCCCGGCCATCACCACGAACCGGGTCGGCTCCAGGTGGTCGCCCGAGATCGAGACGACGTCGATCGCACGGTCCTGCCCACGCAGCACCGTCTCGATCGCCTCGTGGTGCAGAAGCGGAATCGCGAGGTTGCGCGCCAGCAGGTTGCCCGTTCCGGCCGGGATCACGCCGACCGGGACCCCGGTACCGGCCATCTCGGCGCAGACCACCCGGACCGTGCCGTCGCCACCGGCCGCCACCACCATGTCCGCGCCCGCGGCCACGGCGGCGCGCGCCATCGAGGCGCCGGCGTCGTCGACCGTCGTCTCGAACCACAACGGCTGGTCCCAGCCGGCCGCGCGCGCAGCGGTCCCGACCATCGTCTTGAAGGCGTCGGCATCGATGATCTTGATCGGGTTCAGCACCACCGCCAGGGTCCGGAAGTTCTCTGGCATCGTCGAGAGCGGTCGCTCGGTCGCTCGGTCGCGCTCGTCCTCGACGGCGATCATCCCGAACACGGCCGAGACCACGAAGACGACAAACGTCCCCAACAGCCAACCCGCCACGACGTCACTGGGGTTGTGTGCACCCACGAAGATCCGGTCGAGACCGACCAGCACGGCCAACGCCAGCCACAACGCCACCAACGCCCGCCGGAGCCGGCGCCTCCGCACACGGTGCAGCGTGAGGATGATCAGCAGCCCCATGGCTGCGGCGATCTCGGTGGCATGACCGGACGGGAACGACCACCCGCCGATCTGCGCGGGGACGTCCGGGCGTGGCCGCGTCACGAGCTGCTTGGCGACGTACCACGAGGGCGCCGTCACAGCCAGCACCGCCAGGATCCACACCGCGCGGAGCGTCTCGCGGCGCACCGCCAGGTAGACCGCGATGGCGCCTAGCACGAACCGCCCGGTCCAAGGTTGGCTGGCTGTCGCGACACCGCGGAAGAAATCACCCCACGCGTTGTCCTCCACCGCCCCGTGCCAGGAGTTGACGACGTTGCGGTCGAACGTCATCAGCGGCCCCCAGCGCGCCACGACCAAGGAGGTGAGCACGGCGAAGGGCACCGCTAGCGCTGCGGCGAACAGCGCAGCGCGCCGCTCGGCGTGCGAATCGGTCACAGGACTTTCTCGGGTCGTCAAAGGGGCGGGCGCACCGGCCCGGTGGAGGGTGAACGATCAGTATGCCGATGTGGTGCGCGTGGCGCCAAAGCAGCCGGGCTGACGCTTGGCGACCCCGACCGAGGATCGACCACGTCGGGAAACGGGGTGAGGTCTGGCGGGCCGGCTCGATACCCTGGACGGGTGATCGATCTGCGCGTCCTCCGCCACGACCCCGAGCATGCCCGGGAGGCGCAGCGACGTCGCGGCGCGGCTCCGGAGCTGGTCGATGAGATCTTGACCAAGGACGAGGCACGCCGGTCGGCGATCGCCGCGTTCGAGCAGCTACGGGCGGAGCAGAAGGCGATGGGCCGGCAGGTTGCGCAGGCTCAGGGGCAGGAGAAGACCGAGCTCCTGGCCCGGACGAGGGAGCTCGCGCAGAACGTCAAGGCCGCTGAGGGCGCTCAGAGCGAGGCCGAGGACGCGTTCAACGCAGCGATGGCACAGATGCCGAACATCGCGGCCCCCGAGGCTCCGGCCGGCGGGGAGGACGACTACACCGTGCTCGAGCACATCGGTGAGCCGCGGGACTTCACCGCTGAGGGCTTCGACCCGCTCGATCACGTCGAGCTCGGAAAGCGGCTCGGTGCGATCGACATCGAGCGCGGCGCCAAGGTGTCGGGTGCCCGCTTCTACTACCTGACGGGGGTCGGGGCCGACCTGGAGTTCGCGCTCGTCAACATGGCGATGGACCAGGCACGTGGCGCCGGCTTCACCCCGATGATCCCGCCGACCCTGGTCAAGCCCCGGGCGATGGAAGGGACCGGATTCCTCGGCCAGGCTGCGGCCGACGTCTACCGGCTGCCGGAGGAGGACCTGTACCTCGTCGGCACGTCCGAGGTGCCCCTGGCGGCGTACCACAGCGACGAGATCCTCGACGTGGAGACGCTGCCGCGGCGCTACGTCGCGTTCAGCCCCTGCTTCAGGAAGGAAGCCGGCTCCTACGGCAAGGACACCCGCGGCATCTTCAGGGTGCACTGGTTCGACAAGGTCGAGATGTTCACCTACACCACGCTCGAGGATTCCTACAAGGAGCACGAGCAGCTGCTGGGCTGGGAGAAGGAGTTCCTGGACAAGCTGGAGCTCGCCTACCGCGTGATCGACACGGCGGCCGGCGACCTGGGCCTGTCGGCGCAACGCAAGTTCGACTGCGAGGCCTGGATCCCCACCCACGGTCGCTACCGCGAGCTGACGTCGACCTCGAACTGCACCGAGTTCCAGGCCCGTCGGCTCAACATCCGGGGTCGCTTTCCTTCGACTGACTCTGGGCAAGGCACTGAGATCAAGCCGTTGGCGACGCTCAACGGCACTTTGGTCTCGATGCCGCGCACGATCATCGCCATCCTCGAGACGCATCAGCAGGCGGACGGATCCGTGCGCGTGCCGGAGGCGTTACAGCCTTACCTGCAAGGGCGTACGACGCTCGAGCCCATCGCGTGAGCGCCTGTCCGGACATGCGCGGATGACCCCGCGGCTGATCGCCCTCGACATCGACGGCACCTTGATCGATTTCGACGGCAGCGCTCGTCCTGCCGTCATCAAGGCCGTGCACGCGGTCATCGACGCCGGAGCCCAGGTCGTCTTGTCGACGGGCCGGTCGGTGTTCGGCATCGTCCCGGTGATCGAGGAGTTCGGGCTACCCGACGGGTACGCCGTGGCGAGCAACGGCGCGGTGACGTTCACCTACTCACCCGCGACGGTGCGCTCCGCCACCACGTTCGATCCCGAGCCGGCTGTCCGAGCCGTGCTCGCCCGGGTCCCGGAGGCACTTGTGGCGGTGGAGGTGATCGGGCGCGGCTATCGGGCCAACCGACACTTCCCGGCCGGTGAGATCAACGGCGAGCTCTGGCTGGAAGCCGTCGACGATCTCGTCCGCGAGCCGGTCACGCGTGTGATCATCCGCGATCCCCGGTCCTCGGTCGAGGACTTCGTCGCGCTCGCGACCGATCTCGGTCTCCACGGGACGAACTACTACGTCGGCTACACCGCATGGCTCGACCTCATTCCCGAGGAGGTCTCCAAGGCATCGGCGCTGGCGGACGTGGCTCGTGAGCTCGGGGTGGACCGTACGGACGTGCTGGCGATCGGCGATGGACGCAACGACGTGGAGATGCTGCGCTGGGCCGGACGGGGCGTTGCGATGGGCCAGGCCCCCGATGTCGTGAAGGGCGCCGCCGACGCGGTGACGGCGTCGTGGGACGACGACGGCGTCGTCGTCGAGCTTGCTCGCTGGTTCGAGACGGTGGATGCCATCGATCGGGCGTGAGGGATCCGGTCGCGGTTCAGCCGAGTTCCGCTGTCGTCGCCGGCACCACCCCTGGCACAATGAGCCCCGGACTGATCAGTTGTGGGGGATGGCGTCATGAATGTCCTTGACGCACGTTTCATTGAAGTCTGTAGGTATACGTTAAGGATGACGGGGGTCACCGGATGATCGATCTCGCCGCTCAGGCGTCATCGACGGGAGACAGCGCGGTCACGCCGTGCGCCAAGGACATCGGGCTGTACCTGCACCCGTTGCTGGAGGAGCCGCCGGTACGGTCGACCGCCTCCACGCAGACTTGGCAGGAGTACGAACGGCTGGTCAACGCGGCCCGTGGATCCTGCTCGACCTGTCCACTCCTGGCCGACTGCCTCTACAAGGCGATCGCGCATACCGACGTGTCGGGCTACGTCGGATGTACGACGCCGAAGGAGCGGGCGGCGATCCGGAGGTTGCTCGGCGTCAAGGTTGAGACAGAGGACTTCGACTCGTTCGCCGGGGCGCGGGGCTCTCGTCAGCCGGTCGACCACGAGGACGTGCTCCGGATGCGTGCGCAGCATCCTGATGACTCGCTCGAGGCGATCGCCGGGCGCCTCGGATGCTCGCTGTCGACGGTGAAGCGGCACCTGCGCCGGGCGCGCAAGGAAGCCGGGCAGCCGGGCAGCGGTGCCCTGGCGAGCTCGCGGCCCACCCTGGACGACGTCTTCGAGGCGTTCGACGAGGTGGTGGAGGGCAACCTGGCCCGGCGCCGGGTCTGCTGACGCATCCTGCCGGCGACCAGGACTGATCCTGCGTCGCGCAAGCGGCCAACCAGAGCCACAACGCCTTGTGTTCCCTAGCAGCGCTACCCCTATCCTGAGCCGGCAACGCGGCAAAGGTCGTCTGTTGGAGGTCGACGAGCACTGACGAGCACGAGGGGGCCAGAGGTGAAGTGGGCGGAGTCCTTCGCGCCGCTGCGTGAGCGAAACTTCGCCTGGTTCTACGCCGCCCGCGTCGTGAACACCGCCGGCTCCATGATGGCCGGGGTCGCCCTCGCGTTCGCGATCCTGGACATCAGCGACTCGGCCAGTGCGCTCGGCAAGGTGCTGGCCGCGCGCACCATTCCGATGGTCGTGTTCCTGTTGTTCGGCGGTGTGATCGCCGACCGGATCTCCCGGGCGCTGCTCATGCAGGTGTCGAACCTGCTCAGCGCCGCCACTCAGGGCACCGTCGCGTTCCTCATCCTCAGTGGACATGCCCAGCTGTGGATGATCATCGTGCTGGAGGCCGTCAACGGGATCATGTCATCTGTCAGCTTCCCTGCGATGGCGAGCGTGATGCCGCAGCTTGTCCCCCGCGACCAGCTGCAGCCCGCCAACGCACTGGTCTCGATGTCGCGCGGCGGCCTGGCGATCATCGGTCCGTCGGTGTCGGCTGTACTCGTCGTGACGGTGGGAGCCGGCTGGGCGTTGGCGATCGACGCCTTGACCTGGTTCGTCGCGGCGGTCCTGCTGCTGCAGGTCACCCTCCCGGCCCGGGTGCGCAAGCCTGACGCGTCCGAACCCAGCATGCTGCGCGAGCTCAGACAAGGCTGGACGGTGTTCATCGGAATCCAGTGGCTCTGGGTCGTCGTCGCGGCGTTCTGCGTACTCAACGCCATCCAGACCGGCGCACTGATGACGCTTGGCCCGGCGCTGGCCAAACACACCATCGGCGCAGGCGGCTGGGGCTACTCATTGTCCGCGGAGGCGCTCGGACTCCTGCTGATGACCGCGATCTTGCTCCGCGCACGCTTCAGGTATCCGCTGCGGACCGGAATGCTCGGCGTCTCCGCGCTCTGTCTGCCGATCCTGGTGCTGGGTGTGAACCCGGCGGTGCTCCCGCTGGTGGTCGCGATGTTCGTCGCCGGCGCCGGCTCCGAGAGCTTCAACATCGGTTGGAACCTGGCCATGCAGGAGAACATCGACGAGGACGTCTTGTCGCGGGCCTACTCCTACGACGCGCTCGGCTCGTTCATCGCGATGCCGATCGGGCAGCTCGTCTACGGCTCCCTCGGGGACACCTTCGGCTATCGCGACGTGATGCTGGTCAGCGGCATCGCGTACGTCGTGATCTGCGCCGCGACGCTCACCTCGGCTTCGGTGCGCAACCTCGGCCGCGCCGACTCGACGGTCACGACCAGCTGATTGCGTCCCCGCGCGTGGGCGGACGACAGTGTGCGAGGCGAACCCGCACTCCGCAGGGCAGGTCTGCCTAGTTCTATTCGCCCGGATAGAGGACTAGGCAAACCACGCAGGGTTAGGGGAGGAGACCGCCGGTTGGGCCGGCTGAGGACGGGGAGGTCAGGCTTGGGGCATCACGAAGGTGACGACGGCGTCGGAGGTGGGGGCCTGGGAGCCTCCGGCGGGTTCGACGGTGATCGCCATCGTGTCGGCCTTGAAAGAGGCCGCCGGCAACGTCAGCAGGGAGTTCGACGCCTGCGGGGTGAACGTCCCGGCCGGCGCGGGGTCACCGGAATTGTCGATCGTCCAGGCTTCGTAGACCTTGTCGTTGGGCAGGTCAGGCAGCTCGGAGGCGACGAAGATCGCGACCCCCGCCTGCCGTGACATCACGATTGCGCCGGTGTGGCTCTGGCTGTGGGAAACGCCAGGCACGGTGCGGACGTCGTCGGCGCTGAGCAGCGCGGTGAGCTGATTGGCCTGCGCGGTCGCGTCGGTGGCGTCGTTGCGGTTCTGGTACCACAGTCCGCCGAAGGCGATCGCGGTCAGTACCGCCGCCGCAGCCAGCAAGGAACTGGCTCCGGTCGCCCACGAACGGCGCAGCGGGACGACGTTGGAGCCGGAACGATGGGCGGGTGGTCGTGTTGCAGCCGTCGAGCCCGGCTCCTCGTGCGGGCCTCGCGCGCGGGGCACACCGCTGATCTCGGCGTCCGGCTGGACCGCAGCTGCTGCCTCTTGAGGCGTCCGGGCGATCTCAGCGAGGACGCTCGCGCGCAACCCAGCGGGTGGCTGGGTGGCCACGCTGTCGGACAGGGCGGCCGTGACGTCGAGCATCGCGGCGACCTCCCGGCGGCAGACCCGGCAGGTCTCGAGGTGCGTGGAGAACTCCGCAGCCTCGTCAGTGGAGAGGGCGCCGACGGCGTACGCCTGGGCCAGATCATGGATCTCCTGGGTCATGTCAGCTCCTCTCCGAGGTGATTTCGTAACTTCTTCATGGCGTCTCTGATCCGGGTCTTCACGGTGCCTAGGGGCACTTTGAGGTACTCCGCGACCTCACGCTGGGAGCGGCCGTCGAAGTAGGCCAGCTCCAAGGCCGTGCGCTGCGCCTCCGGCAGCAGCTGCAAGGCGTCGCGTACCCGGCGACCGTCATCGCGTGCCACCACGACGTCGGACACGTCCGGTTCGGGCAAGGTCGTCTCGAACTCGTAGTGCCGTTGGTCGCGCGCCGCGCTGCGTTCGGCCGAGCGAACCCGGTCGACTGCTTTGCGGTGCGCGATGGTGTTCAACCAGCTGCTGGCCGACCCGCGACCCGCGTCGAAACGAGAGGCGTGCCGCCACGCCTCGACGTACACCTCCTGGGTGACCTCTTCGGCCTGCGCACGATCCCGTAGAACTCTCAGCACGATGCCGAAGACCGAGCGGGACGTCGAGTCGTAGATCTGCGCGAAGGCCGTCTGGTCGCCACGCGCCACCCGTGCCATCAACTCGATCAGGTCGCCGTGTTCGTGGCGCTGGGTCGACGGCTGCATGGGGACAACTGTGCCATGACCGCGCAGTCGGTACGACGCTCGGCGTCTACCGCTGGTAGCCAGGGCCACGGTTGTCATGTCGGCTCCGTCGTGTGAGGAGGTTGGCCCGATGAGGGGCTGCGGGTTAGGCAGCCCCCCACCGGAGTAGGTGGTGGGTGCGACCTGTCGGTCCGGTCAGCCCAGCGACGGCGGCATCATCACCGTGTCGATCAGGTAGACCGTGGCGTTGGCAGTCGTGACACCGCCGCAGATGATGCTGGAGTCGTTGACCTTGAGGTTGTCACCGGAGCCGGTGACCTCCAGGTCCTCGCCCTCAACCGTGGTCTGCGTACCGACGATGTTGTCGGGGGCGATCTGGCCCGGCAGCACGTGGTAGGTCAAGATCTTGCTCAGCGTGTCGGCGTTGGCCGGCTTGGCCAGCGTGGCAAGCGTCTTCTTGTCGATCTTGGCGAACGCGTCATCGACCGGCGCGAAGACGGTGAACTCGCCACCGTTGAGGGTGTCGACCAGGTTGACCTTCGGGTTGACCTGACCGGACACGGCGGCGACCAAGGTCTTGAGCAGCGGGTTGTTGCTCGCGGCCACGGCGACCGGGTCCTCGGCCATCCCGGACACCGAGCCAGGACCGTCCGGGACGGCGTCGGCGTACGCCGAGCAGCCCGGACCGACCAGCTGGGCAGCCAGGTCTGGGCTGGAGTCCGTGGACTGCGAGTCCGAGGATGTCCCGGGCGACTGGGTCGCGTTGTTGTCGTTCGACGAACAACCCACGGCGCCCATCAGGGCAATGGCGCAGGCCGTCGCGGCCAGCGTCTTGGCGGAGGTGATACGCATGGTGTTTCTTCCTTCTTGTTGGCGGGCTTGGCGGGCTTGGCGGGTTGCCTCGTCCTGTGGTGTGGAGCTTCCGTCAGGCGACGGACACGGCCACGTTGTGCCATCCAGTGGCCCCGTCGGGTCGAGGCGGGACCCGTCGGGAAGTCTGTGTGGTGTCACCGGCATCGGTGGCGCGCACCTCGAGGTTGTGCGAGCCGGCGTCGGCGTCCCACTCGTAGACCCATTGACGCCAGGTGTTGATGCTGTCCTCGTCGGCGATCCGGGCTGGTTTCCAGTCACCCTCGTCGATGCGGACCTCGACCGTGGTGATGCCGGTGTTCTGCGCCCACGCCACGCCCGCCACCGCGTTCTTGCCGGCGTCGAGCTGGGCGAAGGACTTGGGGACGTCGATCCGGCTGAACGTCTTGATCGGCGCCTGCTCGGCGAAGCCGCGGCTGGTCCAGTAGGCAGCGAAGTCGGCGAATCGGGTGACCTCGATGTCGGTGACCCACTTGGTGGCCGAGACGTAGCCGTACAGGCCAGGCACCACGATCCGGGCCGGGAAGCCGTGTGCGAGGGGGAGCGGCTCGCCGTTCATCCCGATCGCGATCATCGAGTCCCGCTCGTCGGTCAGCGCCTCGAGCGGCGTACCGATGGTCATCCCGTCGACGCTGGTCGACTTGATCGCGTCGGCATCGGCGCTGACCCCGAGCTGCTTGAACAGCTCCGACGTCTTCACCCCGAGCCAGGTGGCGTTGCCGGCGTAGTGCCCGCCGATCTCGTTGGAGACGCAGGCCAGGGTGATCCGGCGCTCGATCAGCGGCATGTCGAGCAGGTCCTGGAAGGACAGCTCGATCTCCTTGTCGACCAGGCCGTGGATCTTCAGCGTCCACGCCCCGGCGTCGACCTGCGGCACCGACAACGCGGTGTCGACGCGGTAGAAGTCTTGGTTGGACGTCAGGTACGGGGTGAGCCCCCTGACGTCCAGTTGTGCGGCGGCCTGGAGGGAGGGCGCGGCGTCGGCGGCCGAAGGCAGGGTGACCGAGTCACGAGACCGAGCACCCAAGTTGCCGAAGATCGTGTTGGTGCCGTAGCCGGTGGCGGCCACTGCGCCGCTGACCAGGGCGGCAGCGAGGAAGGCGCGACGGTCGAAACCTGCCGGCGCGGGGCTGTCCGCGGTCTCGGTGCGCGGCGGGAGACGTGCGGGAGCTCCCCGGTGCTCACCGGGCTGCTGGTCGCGTACGCCGTCGGGGGCCTCGGCCATCGCGAGGTCGGTGGCCAAGTGCCGCGAACCCGCGGAGCCGGTGGCGGCAACGTCACTGGCGGGGACGTCCCAGCCGCGGGTGAACCACCACAGCAGTCCCACGCTGACGATCAGGGCAACAACAGCGGGTAGCACCTTCGCGACCGGCGAGACGAGCGTGGTGCGGTCCGCGACGGCGGCGGCGAGCCCGATCAGCCCGAGCAGCGAGGTCAGTCCGAGCGCCAGCCGTTGGCTGCGCCAGGCGACGATGCCGGTGCCGGCCGCCAGCACGGCGATGACCGTGTAGATGCCGGCCAGCAGGAAAGGTTTGTCGTTGGTCCCGAGATTGGCCACGGCCCAGTCCTTCACGGCGCCGGGTGTCGCGTCGATGACACGAGACCCGACGGCCGTGATGGGCGTGGGCGAACCCCCAGCAAGGACCGAAACCAAGAGCGACGCGCCTACCCCGGCTGCAGCGGAAAGGAGGCCAGCTGCAGACCCGAGGGCGGTGCAGGTGCGTCGCCGGGGGTTCACATCTGGGATTCGGCATCCCCGGCGAATCGGATGGGTCGCAGCCTTACCTATTTCTCAGTGACCTCCCGCTCACTCCCGCGAATTGCGGGAAGGTTCAGCCTCGCGACGGCGTGTCGCCCTGAACTTTCCCGCAATTCGCGCGAAATAGGGGAGGGGTAGACAGGCGTCAGAGGTACATCCCGTTGGAGGGCGAGGACGGGTCCTCGGGGTGCTGCTGCCCGGGCATGGCCGGGTGCGGTCCGGGCGGGGTCGCGCCGGGAGGCAACGCCTTACGCATCTGTTCGAGCTGAGCCCGGGCGGCCATCTGCTGGGCGTAGATCGCGGTCTGGATGCCGTGAAAGAGACCTTCGAGCCAGCCCACGAGCTGGGCCTGGGCGATCCTCAGCTCGGCATCGCTCGGCGTCTCCTCCGCGAACGGCAGGCTGAGCCGATCCAGCTCCTCGACCAGCTCCGGGGCAAGGCCCTGCTCGAGCTCCTTGATCGAGGCCTGGTGGATCTCGCGCAGCCGGTTGCGACTGGCCACGTCGAGGGGAGCCGACTTCACCTCGTCGAGCAGCTGCCGGATCATGCTGCCGATCCGCATCACCTTGTCCGGCTGCTCGACCAGGTCAGCGATCGACCGGTTCGACTCGCCGCCGTCGTCGGAGTCGCTGCCGCCCGCCACCGCCATGCCGTCGGGTCCGACGATCACGACACGTGGATCCTCGGACGTGGTCTCGTTCTCGCTCGTCATGGCGCCCAGCCTACGGGGGATGGCCGGGGCGAGCAGCGTGGCCGCCGGTCCGCCTGGTCCGCCTGGCCTCGGGTGGCGGGTCAGGTGGTGAGCAGCACCTTCCCGACGTGGCTGCTGTCCTCGACGATCTCGTGCGCACGGCGTACGTCGTCCAAGGGCACCTTCTCGTGAATGATCGGCCGGACCGTGCCGTCGGCGACCAGCGGCCAGACGTTCGCCTCGACACTGGCGACGATCGCCGCCTTCCCCTCCGGCGGCCGGGACCGCAAGGCGGTCGCGATGACGGCGCCGCGTTTGACCAGCAGCGCGCCGAGGTCGAGCTCGGCTGTCCGGCCGCCCATCAGGCCGATCACGACGAGCCGGCCTTCGGTGGCCAGCAGCTCGACGTTACGCGCGAGGTACTTGGCGCCGAGGTGGTCCAGGATGACGTCGGCTCCGGAGTCGTCGAGGCGGCGGACCTCCGCCACGAAGTCCTGTTCGCGATAGTTGATCGCGAGGTCTGCGCCGAGATCCAGACAGCGCTGCGCCTTCTCGGCCGAACCGACCGTCGTCGCGACGGTGGCGCCGAGTGCGTGCGCGAGCTGGATGGCCATCGTGCCGATGCCTCCTCCTCCACCATGGACGAGAAACGTCTCTCCCGGCTGCAGGGCAGCCACCATGAAGACGTTCGACCAGACCGTGCAGGCGACTTCGGGCAGCGCCGCCGCGTCGACCAAGCTGATGCCGGAAGGAACCGGAAGGACTTGGCCCGCCGGAACCGCCACCTTGTCGGCGTACCCACCCGCAGCCAGCAGCGCGCACACCTGGTCGCCCTCTCGCCAGCGCTCGACGCCCGAGCCGACCTGGGAGATGGTGCCCGAGCACTCCATGCCCAGCACGTCGGAGGCGCCGGGTGGTGGTGGGTACACGCCGATCCGCTGCTGTAGGTCGGCCCGGTTGACCGCGGAGGCAGCGACGTCGATCACGACCTCACCGGGTCCGGCGGTCGGGTCCGGAAGCTCCCGTACCTCGAGGACCTCGGGACCGCCGGGTGCACGACACAGCACAGCACGCATGAGGGCCACGCTATCGACCACAGCGCCGGACAACTCGGGGCGGGCGAGCCGACGTTGGCCTACTCGTCGTCGGGCGTGGCGAGCTCGGCCGCGATGTCGATGCAGTCGGCGATGTCGTCCTGCGAACCGCCCCGCACCCCGGCGGCGTACCCGACGAGGAACGTGGTCAGCGGTGCGGCGGGGCGTTCGACACCGTGCGCAGCGTCTCGGGCGAGGTCGAGGATCGGGTCGATCTCGACCTCGAGGTCGAGCCCGAGGGCGTCACACAACTGCTCGGACCAGCTCGACAAGCTCATCGTTCCTCCATCACGCGTCGGGTCCGTCGAACATCCGACCAGGTGTCGCAGTCCAGCGTGGTTTCAGGATCGGCCTCGATCTCGACCACAGTCAAGCGCTTTGCCACGTCGCGCATCGCCGAGCCGTCGACCCGGCCGAGCGCGCCGATCGCTGCGCGCAGGGCATCGCTCCGGTACGCCGCTGCGAGGTGTTGGGGCCGACCGTCGCGGTCGACCAGGGCTGCACCGTCGAGCGCGCTGCCCTCGTCAGCACTCCCTGCCCCGTCGGCGGCCGCCGCGACCAGCCGGGTCACGACCGTCGCGTCGACGAACGGCATGTCACAGGCCAGCACGACGACCAGGCCATGGTCGTCCGTATTGTCGGGCAGGACGCTCAGCCCGGCCGCCAGTCCGGCCACCGGTCCACCCCCAGCAGGCTCCTCCTGGATCGACAGCACACGCTCGGGTACGTCACGGGCCGGGCCAACGACGACGACGGTCCAGGCGTCCGCCACGGCGGTCAGGGCCCGCTCGAGCAGGGTCACGCCGGCCAGGTCGAGCGAGGCCTTGTCCACGCCCCCGAGCCGCCGCCCCCCACCGCCGGCCAGCACGATCGCCGCAAAGGGCAGGTCGCGGCCGCTAGCGGTGCTCATGCGCCGATCCTCGCACCCCTCGATGCCCGGCGCG